>CAVVEP010000065.1:0-133614 GCA_963747015.1 uncultured delta proteobacterium | reverse complement strand
CTCACAGGTGCGTACATTATTTGCCAACACCTTCGGCCATCGGCAGGTCGTGGCATCGGGATATTGCCGGCCAGCGCATTTCGAGCCCGGTTGTGAACGAACTCCTAGCTGCCATCGATGCCAGGAAACGTGCCATCCTGCTCACGGGACTTCCGGGTTCCGGCAAGACCTGTGTAATGCTGATCTTGCAGGAAGAACTTGAGCGGCGCACGCAAACACAAAGGGACCTGGTGCCACTCTTCATTCAGTCGCGCGAATTCGCTGACTTGGCGACGGCGCAGGAGCGTCAGGCACAGGGCTTACCTGATCAATGGGTAGAACAGGTTGCCCGTTTGGCGGAAGATGTGCATGTGGTCGTGATCATCGACTCGCTGGATGTCCTCTCCATCGCCCGTGAGCACAGTGTATTGACGTACTTCCTGGCACAAATAGACCAGCTGCTACTGATTCCCAATGTCACCGTAATCACAGCCTGTCGCGATTTCGACCGCAAATACGACCGAAGCATTGCCGCACGAAAATGGGACGCCCAATTACAGTGCCTGCCGCTGGACTGGGAAGCCGAAATTGCGCCGTTGCTCGACAAGCTCGGAATCGATTCGACCGCCATTGATAATGTCACCCGTGAACTAATCCAGAATCCTCGCGAACTGGCCCTGTTTGTCGAACTGGCCCGGCGTGAAGGCAGTTTCAACGTGGTGACCGGCCAAGCGCTGGCACAACGCTATCTCGATAAAATCGTGCGGACAGACCCGGCATTCGGGAACGTAGCGATGCAAGCGATTGAAGCCACCGCCGAGGAAATGCTGAAGTCTGGCCAGCCTGTCTATTCCACATCAGCGCTTCAGCGCTTCGCCGACATCCTGCGTCGGCTACATAGTCTCAATGTACTGCAAGATACCCATGATGGGAAATTGACGTTTGGCCATCAAACTCTACTGGATGTGCTGGTGATAAGCGGCGCTCTGCGCCAGGGTATCTCGCTTAACGAGTTTATCCAAGGTTTGTCGCCCGTACCCTTCGTGCGGCCAAGTATCCGAAGCTTTATGGCCAGTTAGCGACGGGAGAGCGACAAGAATTCAGGAAACAGCTGCGAGCAGTATTGACAGGCAACGCTGCCTTCCACATCCGCCGACTGGTTGCCGAATCGTTTGCCCAGCAGATGCCCCAGGATGATGACTGGCCGCTGATAAGAGATTTGCGGCACCAGCATCGTGAGGTATTTCAGGTGATTTACATCCAAGCTTCGTTGGTTGAATGGCATCACTTCTGGCTATATCATTTGGTGCCAGCATTGAAGGATATGCGCGATGCCGATGGGCTGATGGTGCATGTGCATCGATTGGAGGAGTGGATAAATGAAGATGCTGAGGGCGTATTGGCATTCTGGACGGAAGCGTTATCGCTGGATTGGCTGGACAGCAATAGAATCGCGGAGCAACTATGTTTTTCTCTTTCCAAATTCAAAACTGAAAATTTATTGCTGGTTGCGCCCTTGTTGGAGCGACTGCTCAGCATGCCGAGGCAAGAACACGGTTTCTTGGGGGGTGTTGTAGCGCGTTGTATAGAGGCAGGCGTTGTTGACGACAAATTCTTATGGCGTTATATCTCTGACGACATCAGCGAAGACGACGTGATTAAATTCCGTTTTGACAGCAAACTGCATTGTCAACCCCATGAATTTGGAGATAAGAACGATAATTTCCTGGCGCAAAGGATGGTGCGATCTATTGTCCTACTTGACTTAGCGCTGGAAACAATCGAGCGATGGAGCAAAATTGAATCATCTCGCTACGGCGAGACCAGAATAGGCTATCGTCATGGATACCTAAGCAATACCTCATACGATGACGTCCACTCCGAGGTCGATTTTCGGCACATAGATGGCGAAAGAATTCTGTTTGATGCGGTTGAGGCCGGCATTCTCCATCACGCGCAAAAGCACTCCGACTGGTGGCAGAAAAACCGAGAACGGCTTTGCTTTAACCACGAAGGTGCATTGTGTTACTTTGCAGTCCTCGCTTTCACAAATTCACCGCAGCCCAATATAGATTTAATAGGACGTCTGTTGTCTGACCGAAACTTGCTTGAATTTAATCTCTCTTACGAATTAGGTGCATTGATAGGGACTGCCTTTATTTATCTGGATAGCCATACACAAGACGCAGCAATGGCAACAATACAAACCGTGTGGAGGAACGGGCAAGAATTGAAGAAGACGTTTTTGGATATTGAAAACGCGAGCCGAATATGTCTCCGCCATCCCATGCCACCTGCGGTCAGCGGAAGCCCAAGCGATACTGGATGATTACGAAAATATATATGGGATATTGACTCGTCAGCCGTCAATCGGCATGCGAAGCGGCACGGTCGCGGCCCCGTTTTCATTCGAGGTATTTCTGAATGCCGCATGACCGTAATTCGTTTGCTATCGCACTACTTCGGAAATAATCGAGATTTCGATGACTTTTTGGTCGGAGGGAACGAGAAGTCAGTTTACAACTGCGCGAGGCTTCATCTCGCCACCCATCGCGATTCTTGGGAATATCGTATCGCATTGGCCCAATATATCGGCGGGTTTTAGGGACGACATCATGGGCGGCATCGCCAACTATCTCGCGTATCGCTATGGCAAGCTGCAAACCAAAGAAAATTGGACACCCATCGAAGAGCCCAATGCCTCTGCATTGGCGAATCAAATCATTGTCGAGTTGGAAAGACATCCTGCCCACTGGCAGGTCAATCGTTCTGCAGCAAAGGCTCTGGAAGCTTCTGCGCATGTCGTTCAGGATACAAAAAATGCTGCACGGCTTGTGTTCTTGGCATTACGCTATGCAGATTATAGGGAGGAAAGCACTATTCAAGGCGATTCGGTTGGTTTGCTCAACATTGGTATTAATATGATGAGCGGAAATGTTGCCGAAGCCTTGATGATTTTGGTCACTAACTTGCAAGAGCGCGGCATTGCGCTACCCTATTTGTTGCCACCCACGCTTCGTAGATTTGCCAGCAACGAATACCCTGCAATCCGCGCCCTGATTCTGAGACGTTTGCCATACCTGCAAAGCAAGAATCCCGAGTTGGGCTGGGAATTATTTCACCTTGCCATGAAGGACGCTGTGGGGCTTTGGCAGACTGCCGAACCTTGCCTGTATTACGCCTATCATGATCATTTCGAAAATGTTGCGCCCTCGCTTGAGCGTATCCGTCGGGAGGGTAGCAAGGGAGACATGGAAACCTGGGAACGTATTTTAGCCCTGTCTGCCCTGACCGGGCATATCGACTTTGCCGATTTGCTTGGTGAATTGAATACTCTCGATATTACTGAAGCGTGGAAAGGGGCAGCGAGCGTTTGGACTCACACTGGAAATATCAGGCGGCATCGCGAACAATGTCTTGTTGCTATTGGGGTTGGGCTGAAAGCAGACAGCCCTCATGCAGCGGCAGTTGCTCGACATGTCGGCAACATTTTCCGGGATAATAACCCGCCAATTTCTATCCCGATAGAGATTGATTCAGCCTTGCTTTAGCGTGTTCGAAAAAGATAAAGAAAACAAACAACCCCACCTTGTCGGATTTGACGAATGGCTCAATGCCACTTCGCAGCGTGACCCAGATCTAGCCTTAGCCGCAACCGAAATTTACCTGGCCTATGTCAGTCGTGCCAAGCCGTTTTTTTACGACCATAAAAATCGACTTGTCCAGCTAATGACCAAGCTTTTTGCCGAAGCCGAGGAACGGGAAGAATCCGATAACGGTGCGATGCTTGAACGCGTTGTTGCCGTGCAAGATTTAATGTTGTCCTTCTGGGTAACTTCCATAAATGATTGGTTAAAGGCGGCTGAAAGGCATAGGTCCTGTATGGTAATGAATGGAACTAACAGACATTCCATTCCGGATTGCGTGGATTCGCTTATTCTTATTAGATGGTGCTCGACCCATGCCACAAGAAGGAGTTTCTCCTAAGGTTTGCCGCAGACCGATGCCCAAACAACCGGAGAGATTGTCCCGGAGGGAAGGAAATCATTGCGTTGAAGCCGGTATCCTTTCTGCTGGTTGATGATGAACAGGCTTTTATCGAAGTCATGGCAGAGCGTCTGCGGCAGCGTATGGAAAGGGGTCAAATCTGCTCTTGACTCACCTTTATTATTGGTGTCACATTTCACTTTTCGATGCAACGAATAACTTGTTTTTTCTTTAACTGGATCGTCCAACCACTCAGTTTCTGCCCATAAAGACGGCAGAACTGGATGTTCGCCGTGAAGTTGATATAGAAGGGAAATGAAAATGTCCCCAGCAGTCTTGAGGTCAGGACCCTATAGGTTTTATTTTGTCAGCCATGATCTGCACGAACCGCCGCATGTCCATATCGACCGGGACGCCTTTTCAGCCAAGTTCTGGCTCAAGCCAGTGGCTTTGGCATATAATCTTGGATTTCCAGCAAGAGAGTTGAGGAAATTGGAGGCCCTCACAACCGAAAACCAAACAGAATTATTGGAGGCATGGAATGAATACTTCGGAACCTAAAGCTGGAGAACGGGTCAGGGATGTACGCTTTACTGACGATGCTATCAGCGTGGATCTTTTTGACGGAAGGACCATAACGGTTCCCCTGGCTTGGTACCCGCGTTTGCTGCATGCGACACTGGAACAGCGCAAGAACTGGGAGATTGCCGGAGCGGGGTACGGAATACATTGGCCGGACATGGATGAAGACCTCACCACACAAGGTCTTTTACTGGGTGCGCCCGCTCCACGTAGGACTTCAAAAGCGGCATAAGAGGAAAGAGGGTCCCTTATATCGGCAAAATGTGCCACTTCAGCGGACGCAAAAAATGCGCCGCTGAGTTTTTTGATGGGTCGGCGCTTCGCCCCGTTAACCATAACAATTTTTCGGTGCGAAAATGAACTCCTAAGAGAAAACCACCATACCCAGAGTGAATAGCCATTACATTCGGGATTATGCCTGTGATTCCCCAGTTAAATGGTCTTTGGATCTACCGGAGTGTGGGGCAGCGGGACGCTCTTTAAGTAATTTAATAGGGCTCTTTTTGCGGGAATTGGTGCGGATATATTCACCTCGAACCCTATTCGTGTCACGGATGCTTGAAGGTCGTTAGCACGGCTAAAAGAAATAAATTTTCGGCCATTGACATGCCCTTATGGGAAGTACATTATGATTCATCGCAATAAAGGGCAATCCAAACAATTGAACGTAGTTACTAAAGAACCGCAACATAGCGTCCGAGCAATAATCTTCCACTTGGGGCAGGGTGATATTTGGGGAACTTCAGACCACCCGAATCAAGAAAAATACCCTCGACAAAAGTTATATTTCGTCATTGTTGATGACTACATTCACATTGTTCCCCATATCATTGAAGAAACGTATATTTTTCTAAAAACGATCATCCCAAGCAGAAAAGCCACAAAAGACTACTTAAAGGAAAAGGCGGGAATCTAATGGAATATGATAAGGAAGAAAAAGAAATATTAGAAGCTTATGGCTCAGGTGAAATCAAATTATCAAAGCCTTCCGCAAAAGAAATTGAAGCTATAAAAGCTGCCGCTGAAAGCACATTTAAAAAAGATAAGCGTGTCACAATCCGTTTGTATGATCACGATTATAAAGGAATTCAAAAAAAAGCACTGCAAATGGGGGTGCCTTACCAAACGCTCATTTCCGGTATTATACATCGTTATATTGAAGGTGATTTAACATCAAAAAACAGATAACCTTTTTGCTTCAGTGGGGGAATGAAAATTAAGGGGAACCATGAAAACCGTAACCCTTGATGTACGAACGCCTGCTGATTCGATGGTAGAATTTACACATGCCTGGGCGACAGGCAAACCCCAAAAGTCTGGAACTGTTGAACTGAACTGACTGAACTGCTGAACCGGGGTCGGTCCAAGAAATACGCCAGAAATTAAGATAATTAAAAGCCTGAACTCATGCTACGCCGCATTCAGGGGTTGGATTTGAGATAGCTCTTCGTGAAACCGCTGTTCGGAATCCCACAGATCCCATGCATGTTGCGCGTTCAACCAGAATTCGGGGGAGTTGCCGAATAGACGCGATAATCTCAGGGCCATGGTAGGAGTTACGGCACGCCGTTCTCTTAAAATTTCGTTGATGGTTTGGCGTGACACTTTTAAGGCCTCAGCCATGGTTGTGGCATTCAGATGGAAATCAGGCATGAAATCCTCTTTGAGCATCTCACCAGGATGTGTTGGGCGTATTTCCCTTTTTAGCGTGTTTGGTATGGTCATCTTTCTAACCCTCAATGGTAATCCGTTATTTCAACATCATAGGCATCACCTTCAACGAAATGAAAACAAATTCGCCATTGGTCGTTGATAAACAGTCACGTGACAGTTGTCAACGACGGTGGAGAAGTCATCGCGGATGAAAGGCAATTAATTCGATGAAGCCGGTATCCTTTCTGCTGGTCGATGATGAGCAGGCTTTTATTGAAGTCATGGCGGAGCGCCTGCGGCAGCGGGGCTACGAAGTGGAATGCGCGTTTTCAGGGAAAGCGGCCCTGGATCGCTTGGAAAAAGAGGGGATCATCGATGTTGTGGTTCTTGATGTACGGATGCCCGGAATGGATGGCATTCAGACCGTAAAAGAGATCAAAAAGCGGCATCCACTGATCGAAGTGATCATGCTCACCGGGCATGCCACGGTTGAGACCGCTGTGGAGGCGGTAAAACAGGGCGCCATGGATTACCTGGAAAAACCCTGCGATCCGGACGATCTCATCGCCAAGGCCCAAAAGGCGGCGCAGCGGAAAAAGGACCGTGAAGCCAGACTTTTCGATGCCAGAACCAAACCGTACATATCGGAACGTGAGCGCCGCGAACTGATATCCGAAATTCTGGATTCCTGAGCGCCTGTTTTATCCATTGGGCTCATGGGGACATCCTTAATGATTTGGTGCGGTGAATCCAGGAAATTCATTTCACTCTCTCGGTGGTAAAGGGAAGGAACAGTATACAATCAGGATCAACAAACAGTGGCGACTCTGCTTTAAATGGCATGATGGGAATGCTTTTAAGGGAATTCCGGGGACATGATTCTTAATTCCAACCAGAAAATGCACCGGATAGACCGGTGATTTTCATGTTGGCCAATTTGAAACGCTCTTGACAATTTGCCCGAATTTATGTACGCTCAACTGTACACATAAGGAGGCAATCCAATGAAGACAATATCATTTACTGATTTTCGGAAAAAAGCTTCAGGCTTTATTACTGAAGTGGAACATGGAGAGACACTTATTCTCTTGCGTCGAGGAAAACCCGTTGCGGAAGTGGTGCCTTTTTCAGATGAAACTTTGCAGAAACCATCATGGAAAAAATCAGTGAACCGCTTACGAATCAAAGGCAGTGATCTATCTTCCGCAATTTTAGACGAACGTGAGGCAAGCTAGTGAGACTGCTTGTTGATTCTTCATCGTTTGCAAAAAGATATATCCAGGAACCGTGCAGCGAAGAGCTTGATGAATTTCTTCAGCAGGCTTCAGAATTAGCTATCTGCGTGATCTTGGTTCCTGAAATCATTTCTGCATTGAACCGACGATTGCGTGAAGGTGTGCTGTCCGGAGAAGATTATCGAAAGGCCAAGAAATTTTTATTGAATGATGTTAGGGATGCAACCGTGCTCCAGCTAACTCCATCGGTCATTTCACGTTCCGTTAATCTTCTTGAGAATTCAGCATTGCGCGCTATGGACGCTTTGCACGTTGCTTGTGCATTGGAGTGGGGAGCGGATCTATTCGTAACATCCGACAAAAGACAATTCGATTCAGCCGTTAAATCCGGCCTTCAGACGGAATATCTTGACCAACCATAGTTTGGAGTGGGACCGGGCAATCCGGGGCGCTTTTGAACAGCCTTTTCTGTATCTCTTCCGTGGCAGTTAAATCATGCCTTGGGAATCACGCCCGGCCCCTCAAACTTACGTTCGCCGTGAAATTGATATAGAAGGGAAACGAAAATGTCCCCAGCAGTCTTGAGGTCAGGACCCTATAGGTTTTATTTTGTCAGCCATGATCTGCACGAACCGCCGCATGTCCATATCGACCGGGACGCCTTTTCAGCCAAGTTCTGGCTCCAGCCGGTGGCTTTGGCATATAATCTTGGATTTCCAGCAAGAGAGTTGAGGAAATTGGAGGCCCTCACAACCGAAAACCAAACAGAATTATTGGAGGCATGGAATGAATACTTCGGAACCTAAAGCTGGAGAACGGGTCAGGGATGTACGCTTTACTGACGATGCTATCAGCGTGGATCTTTTTGACGGAAGGACTATAACGGTTCCCCTGGCTTGGTACCCGCGTTTGCTGCATGCGACACCGGAACAGTGCAAGAACTGGAAAATTGCTGGAGCGGGGTACGGAATACATTGGCCAGACATAGATGAAGACCTCACCACACAAGGTCTTTTGCTGGGTGCGCCCGCTCCACGTAGGACCTCAAAAGCGGCATAAGAGGACAGAGGGCTCAATTATATCGGCGAACCATGCCCTTTCACTCGGGCGGCAATTCCGCTACGCTCCATTGCCGCCGGTGAAAGGTACGTTGGGCACATATCTAATCTCGTGGAGGGAATATATGAAAGATGAAATCTTTACCGTGAGGCCGGAAGTTACTACGGATACCAAGCAGAAACTTCCAAATTACGTTGGTATTTCTGAAGCTTCCGCAGGCTCAACCGCTATATCCATGAACATGGTTGTCATACCGCCAAGTGCAAAAGCCGAGGCTCATTTCCACAAAGGGTATGAAACCGCGGTTTATCTCCTGAAGGGCAGAGTAAAGACTCTGTATGGCGATCATTTAGCAAAATCGGTCATCAATGAGACGGGTGATTTCATATTTATCCCTGCCGGCGTTCCCCATCAACCCGTAAACCTCAGTGAGACCGAGGCCGCTGTTGCGATCGTTGCGCGGAACGACGCAAATGAACAAGAGAGCGTCCAAGTATATAATCCTTCAATTGAGTAGGTGATTTTCTGAAACGTGGAATTGCAGAAGCCTTATTGACCTACCTTGAGCAGTGCAACATAAGGAACGACCGCAAATAACAATTTGTTTTATTTAGTATTTACGGTCGTCACACAAATCATTATGGGAGACCGATTCTATAAGACCATCCCAATGGGCAATCCGCCGAAAACAGTTGATGAAGCTGTTGACAGGCTTATCTCTGAGCTTCCCCTGAAAGACAGAGTCGCAATCGGCAATATGAATAGATCGGAGTTGCCCGTTCTGTATAGTACCTATGTTACGCGCATCAGGGAAGAATATGGATTTGTTACGGGTAACGAAGAACTGATGGAATCATGTAGAACCGTAAGCGGCGATGAAAGGTTCGATATGTCCAAGGGGCCAACGTTGATCATTGATCTAATGTGGGCACGGCTGAAACGAACCCATACGATCAGAAGAGCCAAATGAATAAGTCCTCGGCTGTGCCGGAGGTGACTAAGAGAGACGAGTTTAAAACCAATACCCGTGAATGAATGATCTTCATGTAGAAAAAGCCTTCATCTTGGCGGAATGGGGGTTTTAGTCCCGCGAGTCCGCGGGATCGGGTTTCAGAACCCAATCCGATCTCCCCCCGATTCCGACCGGGCGATTTACTCCTCGTTCCCACGCAGGAGCACCTGCCCGCCAAGGCCTTTACCCGATTTTTTCTGCCTTCGAACGGGATATGAAAACGAAAAGAGGTTGCCAGGAGTCAAGATAACAGGCTATGGCAGGCGGGTGGGAACGAGGAATTTGCTGGCTTTTTCCAGGTAAGGTGGTTAAGATCGACGCACCGTGCCTCGATTGTGGTTCATCTGTCCACGTGGAAATGCGCGATGGGGTTGTATCAAAAACCAATCCTCAGGGGATTATGGGTTACGTTACTGTTCCACTCTCAAAATGGATGCAGCGACTTCCATATGCCTGAAGCACGATGAATCTCTTTCGGTCGGAAGAGCACATTCGAAACTGGGCGCGATATGATTCTACGGCGGAACAAGGCATCCTTCCGCTTCAAGATGTAGTCAACGTGTTCTCTGGAAAATTCATGAAAAAGCGGTTAGACTTGGACTACGCTTCACACGCTCTCGAATATTTTGCCGAGACACTTTCCGTGCTGGCGGAAATTGCCAAGACGCGTCCTTTTTGGACGCCGCCCAAGCCTTAATGCCGCGGAAAATTTCCGGATACTCAGAAGAACTCGTGAGCTAAATGTGCAAGGGAATCTTTTTTTGGAGATTTATATCAATTCGTGGGCGGCCTACCCCTCCGATCCGGCCAAGGTAGAGGTTGTCGTCATCTCGCGGCAAGTCGAACAAGCGGAATGCATCCGGACGAATTCCGGATTGCGGACAATAATCAGTTCTCCTTGCATTCCTGAGGGATACGCTCAAGTTTGTCCACATCGTATCCTTTTGCCCTGGCCGTTTCCACCAGCGCGGCATAGGTCGCTTCCTCCATGGCGGGTGTTCGGCTCAATATCCAGAGATATTTCCGGCAAGGGTGTCCGACCATGGCGTAGCGATAGTTGTCGTCCAGGGCGATAATCCAGTAATCCCCCTTGAAGGGCCAGAAAAACTGGACCTTGAGCTGGGAATCGCCGGTGTCGGGCACCACAAAGGCCTTGGCGTTACTGACCTTTAGTGGCCCTTCCGGGGAACCCTTTCTGCAGCTGTTTGTGACGGCTACGTGGTCTTTTTGCATGGAATATTCCGCGGTAACGCAATAGCAGTCCTTCTGGAACCATGCCGGCAGGGAGGCGATGGCGTACCATCGGCCCATGTATCGTTTCAGATCAACGGATGGAACCGTCTGATGCGCGTCTTTAACCGAAGGGGGACAGGCACAACCGGCCATGATCGACAGGGTGAAGACCATCAAGAACCTCATTATTCCGGAACCCTTTGGCATCGCTTCCTTATCCCCTGAAGATTGCATCTCACGCGATCCGTCTGGTTTAATGACTTGCAAGAAGGGTAAATGTTTCGAAACGTCAATGTAAGATGTCAGTATACGTTCTCTGAGGAGGGTTCTTGCAATGGTCAAATGCGAAGGAAACCGCCTTCCTCGCTTCAATGAAATAGGCCATGAGGGTCAGTAAATGGTTTTTACGGTACCCAAGCTTCGAATTCGGGCAGGCAACCGGTCCCGGGTGAATCCCGGGGGCGGTTTTGTCCTGTATTGGATGATAGCCAATCGTCGTGCCCACTGGAATTACAGCCTGGACAGGGCCATCGAATGGGCACAAGAACTCAAAAACCGCTTGTGGTGCTGGAGGCGCTTCGTTGCGAATATCCCTGGGCCAGCGATCGGCTTCATGCCTTCGTCCTTCAGGGGATGGCGGATAACGCGCGTCTGCTCAAGGGACAGGGCATCTTGTACTACCCCTATCTGGAAGATGCCCCCGGCAGGGGCAAGGGCCTTTTGGAAACGCTGGCCAAAGAGGCCTGTGTGGTGGTAACGGACGATTTCCCTGCTTTTTTTCTCCCTCGTATGATTTCCGCCGCATCCACAAGACTCGGGGTATTTCTGGAACTGGTGGACTCAAACGGGTTGCTGCCCTTGCGCGGAGCCGATCAGGTCTTCAAAACGGCCTATGCGTTCAGGCGGTTTCTTCAAAAAAACCTTCCCGAGTATCTCACGGATCACCCCAGGGGCATACCCTTTAAAGGGGCTCCGGTTGCCCGCGCTTCAAGCAGCTCCCCAAGATACCCTGAGAAAATGGCCCCCCGCGGTATTGAAGAGCGGCAAGAAAATGAAAGAGTTGCCGGCCAAACTCCCCATCGATCACCGGGTAGGCGTGGTGGAGGGAGAGGGGGGCGCGGTAAGAGGCGAACGCAGACTTCAGGATTTTCTGAAAAATGGGCTTTCCGTCTACACGCGGAAAAGAAATGATCCGGAGACGGAAGTGACCAGCGGCCTTTCCCCTTATCTTCATTTCGGCCATATATCGGCGCATCGGATCTTTCATGAAGTGGTTAAAAGAGAAGGATGGTTCTTTGATCGCATGGCTCCCGGTGCGGACGGCAGACGTCAGGGATGGTGGGGCATGGGCGAGGACGCGGAGGCCTTTCTGGATCAGCTCATTACCTGGCGGGAACTGGGATTCAATATGTGCGGCAAAACGCGGGACTATGATCAATATGAGTCTCTTCCCACCTGGGCGCTGGATACCCTGTCGCAACATGAGGCGGACGCAAGACCCGTCCTTTACACACCAAAAGAACTGGAATCCGCGTCCACCCACGACGATCTGTGGAACGCCGCCCAGAGGCAACTGGTTCGGGAGGGACGCATTCACAACTATCTTCGCATGCTTTGGGGAAAGAAGATCCTCCAGTGGAGTCCCACACCAAGAAACGCGCTTGGAAATCATGATGGAAATGAACAATAAATATGCCCTGGACGGCAGGGACCCCAATTCCTACTCGGGCATCTTCTGGATACTGGGGCGATATGACAGGGCCTGGGGGCCGGAACGCCCCATCTTTGGTAAAATCCGCTACATGAGTTCAAGGAACACGGCCCGTAAGCTTCGGGTAAAGGGGTATCTAAAGCGCTATGGCGTGGAGCCCTTAAAGGCGGATTGAAAAACCGGCCGTTTCCTCCTGTTTTTCACACCATTTCAGAATCGCTTTAAGTCGATTGTTTGCCAGGAAGAGATCTATGAAGCGGCAACGTTCTGATCTTACTACGATTGAAGACCGCGTATGCGAGATATATCAGGTTGAAAAAGAAGACAATTATTTCTATGAAAGGGGTTCCAGATCCCGCAATATCCGTTCGAGAGGAACAGTGCGCACCTTCGGGCCCAGGGGAAAGGTTTCCTCCCCGGCGTGGATGACATCCAGCCGATGATAAAAGACCCTTCCCGCCAGCGACTCCGATCCCTGTTTGAGCATGGCCGGGGAAGCGCTTCCAAGGATGAGAAACCGGCAGGGCGTTTTCCCACGGTCCGCGAGCACCCTGAGTACGGGAAAAAGATCGGGGATGCGCTGGATCTCATCTATCACCACCAATCCGGTCCGTTCTTTGAGCGCCAACATGGGATCTGAAAGTCGTGAATGGTCTTCCGGATTTTCAAGATCGTAGTAGACGACGGGCTTCGGAAAATTCTCGGCAATGGCCCGCGCAAGCGTGGTCTTTCCCACCTGACGCCACCCGATGCTACCTACGACGGGGTATCGTGAAAGAAGGCCGTTAAGGGCATCCATTTCTTGTCTTCTTCGCAGCATGGGGTTTTTCACCTTGAAAATTCAGTGAAGTCAATCGAATTTTCAAGGTGAATAAGCGCTACGGCAAGAGGTCAACTATCCTCCGGGTAAGGATGGGGCACGGTCATGAGAGGGGCTAATTTGAAACAGCCGCATGAACCACAAAGGATTTTACGGGGGGCGCGTCTTTTTCGAAAGATCTCGCATAAGACCACTTGAGATCCGTTTGTCCATAACCGATCGCCTTGAAAGAAAAAGTATAACGGCCGCCGGAACCCATTGCATCGGACGCCGGCTTATAGGCATACTCGCCGACCTGTTCCAGAACCCTTCTATCCCAGGGGCCCAAGTCCCACATGTATCCGGTGGTTGGATTACCCTCAAGGACGATTTCAAGCGAATCCCCCACCTGCAGGACCACGTCCCGGTCCTTGTCTTTTTCGGACAGTTGAACGATGTTCCTGGCGCCGGCACATCCTGAAAAGAGAAGGAGGGAGAGCAGAAAAAACAGAGACAAAGTGGGATAGCGCATAGGTTTGAACCTCCGATTATTGTAGATCACTCTGATAAGCAAGCTTTTAGAACGGCCATTGTCCGGTACTTCGTACTCCGGGACCCGATACGGGGATGGAGTCCCACCGGGTTGAGAATAACCAACAGGACGACAGAAAACAACACTTTTTGTTACATTTGTATTGATCACGATTATCAGATCACCGGACCGACCGTATAAATATCCATTGCCTTTGTATAACCCGAGATCTCGGCCTTGGTCATTTTTCCCGAAGCAACCTCCAGAATCTCTTGAAAGATTCGCTTTCCGGCCTCGGGCAGCGTCTCGTCGCCTCTCATGACCGCACTGACATCCAGATCCATATGATCCTGAAGGTGTTCCCAGGTGCGGCTGTTTCCGGTGATTTTGATCACGGGGACGAAAGGGAATCCCTGGGGCGCCCCCCGGCCGGTGGTGAACGCAATTACGTTGCAGCCGGCGGATGCAAGGCCCGTGAGAATTTCCGGTTCACGGCCCGGTGAATCCATCACGACAAGCCCTTTTGTTTGGGGAATTTCTCCATATTCATAAACAGCCTGTATGGGCGCATTCCCCGCTTTGGCAATGGCGCCGAGGGATTTTTCCTCGATGGTCGTCAGTCCCCCTTTGATGTTGCCGCCGGTGGGTTGACCGCCGCGAATGTCCACCCCCACCGCCTTTGCCCGATCCTCCATCCGCTTCACAAGATCGAGGATCTGCTGCCCCACCCGGGGATCTTTCGCGTGTTTCGCCAACAGATGCTCGGCCCCGATAAATTCGGTTACTTCGCCCAGAACAGAGGTGGCGCCCGCTTCAATGAGCATGTCCGAGGCAATCCCCAACGCCGGATTGGGCGCCAGGCCCGATGTGGTATCGGAACTGCCGCATTTCAATCCCAATACGATGCTGCTTGCGGGACAGGGTTCGCGTTTCAGATTTGAGGCGGCCGAGACCAGTTTTTGAGCGGCCAGCACGCCCCGGGCGGTAGAGTGGGCGGCGCCGCCCACCTCTTGAATCACAACGACTTCCACTTCTTTTCCGGAAGAGGCGATCTCTTGGGCTACGGCGGAAACATCCGTGCTTTCACAGCCCAGGCTGATCAATACAACGCCGTACAAGTTTGGATTCCGGCCGAGACGGGAGAGGGTCCCGTTAACGCGTTCAATATCTATGGAAGTCTGACAGCAACCCTGCCGGTGAAGGAAGGCCACCGTTCCCTGGACCTGGCGGGAGATGGCGTCGGCAACTTCATTGGCGCAAACCACGGTCGATAGAATGCCTACATAATTCCGGGTCCCGACGATTCCGTTTTTCCTTTTGTACCCCATGAATTCCAATTTAACTCCTCCTTAGTTCAAGTCCCCTCTTCCTCGAAGGCTTTCAATATTCTGTATGTGTGCATGGGTTCCCTGTCGAATGAATTGTGTGGCTCTTCCGATGATCTCCCCATATTTCAGGATGTTGTCTCCCTTGTTAATATCCGTGACGGCAAACTTGTGACCATACGGGATATCCTCGATTATCTTTATTTGCTTTTGGTCCTCATCCACGTTGATAAACGCTGTTTCTTCCATTTTCAGGTCGCGCAACGCGGTTGCCACGTTATCTTCGGGTTTGATCATGATGGCATCGACACTCATTTGTATCCTCCTTCCTGCGATTGGAACATTCCTGTCAGGCATAATTTGTCTCATGGTGTTTTCAAGTATGGTCCCGGTGGTCAAGACGGAAAGATTCGGGCTGCGTTAAGAAGCGGGGGATGTCTCCCCAGTCTCCCTCTCAAAGAGGGAAAGTTGTCTGCCTTGTCCGTCTTGGTTTTCTTTCTCGTGGCCCCGGCTTCCCTTCATCTCCTTTTCAATCCAATCCATAATCACGCTTACCACATAGGTGATCTCCTGTCGGCTCAAGGCCTTTCCCTGGGGCAGGCCATGCCATTTTTGCAGGCATTTTCTGCAGCAAGTGGCGGTGGCATGCTGGGCGATAAAAACCGGATGCCCCTTCATGGGCGTCTGCCTGCCGTCGCCTGAAGGGGAGGCAGGGGCCAATCTCTGGGTGACAAAGTTCACGGCATGGTCTTGAATTTGTTTCAGGCCCCGTTCTCTTGCGTATTCCTTTTCGCGAGGACCCAATCGAAATCGGCTCCTGAAGGCCGAACGCCCAAGGCGGGCCTTAAGATCTTCCATGGGCCTCATAATAAACGCTCTCCGTAGAGGCGGCGTGTATTCAGGAAGACCGTATGGATCACCTCCTCCTCGGATACGGATTTCAGTTCCGCAATGGTCCGGATGGCCTGCCGGATATTGGCGGGCTCATTTCGTTTTCCGGGGTCCGGTCCCAGGACCGGGCTGTCGGTCTCCACCAGGAGGCTTTCGAGCGGGAGCTGCCGGACCAATTTCTGTTTCTGGAGGGACCGGACAACGGAAGGAGGAATGGAAAAGAGGTAGCCGGCCTCAATTCCGGGCAGGGCCGCCGATGCCTTGCCGTCAAAGGCGTGGAGTTGCACCCGTCGCGCCCCGCGTTCCAACAACAAAGCGATGGCGTGGCGGCCGGCGGAGCGGGAATGAACATTCAGCGGAAGGTCCAACTCCAGGGAGAGATCGATAAACCGGATAAACAGTTGCCGCTGGCGTTCCCGGTCCCCTTCCTCCTTCACCTTCCAGTAATCCAGGCCCACTTCTCCAATGCCCCAGAGACGGGTGCGGTTGGTGCGAATGAAGTCGATCATGGAATCCGCCGCCTCCGGTTTCAGATGCGTCGGATAGAGTCCCGCGGCCGGACGGATCAGGGAAAACCTTTCCCCCATGGCCAGATTCTTCCGTGCGTCTTCCAGGGTCTCCGAAACAGCGATGATGGCCGATACACCGGCCGTCCGCGCTCTTAAAAGGACCTGTTCCCGGTCCTCGTCAAAATCGGCGTCGGCTATGTGGGCGTGGGTATCGATGATGGGGGCCGTATTGCCCATCCGGGTGTTTCCTTTGCAAAAACCTGTCTCTTGACTGAACAAGATTGGAATAATGGTCCGAATCGCAGACAAAAGAATTAGCAGCATGGTCCGTAAAGGTCAAGGGCATTCACCTGCCCGGGACCCGACCCAACGGCCGGGCGGTATGAACCGCTGAAAACAGGGCTGGACTTTTACAGGAAGAACGCTAAAATGCCCGGAGAAACCTTTACGCCACCGGCCTTTGTGAAATAGGGGCGGAATCATGCCACATGCATCAACCCGGAGTTTCAATGTCGCCGCGCTCCATTGCCTGTGACCGTGAGAAGGCCGGAAAGAAGAGGGCTTCATGGGAAAACAACGGAAACAACACGCATATTGAGGCAACCGCGCAACCACGGCGTTAGGGGCTTCGTCTTGCAGTCCCTGAACTTAGACGGCCTGTTTAAAATAATCAAGGAACGGTATGAACCAATGAAAGTCTCAGTAATACTTGCCCATCCCGACCCATCGAGCTTTAATCATGCGATTGCGGAAACAACCGTTGCGACCCTGAAGAAGAATGGTCACGATGTTTTCTTTCACGATCTTTATAAGGAAAGATTTGATCCTCTTCTCCCAAAAGAAGAAATACCGAAAGACGGCCCTCTCCCATTCGGGATAGAGATGCACTGCAAGGAAGCCGCGGAAGTGGATGGTTTCGTCATTATACATCCGAACTGGTGGGGAATGCCTCCTGCCATTCTCACCGGTTGGGTGGACAGAATAATGCGTCCCGGTATTGCATATGAATTTTTGGAAAACGACAGTGGTGAAGGTGTTCCAAACGGCTTGTTGCGTGCACAAAAAGCGATCGTTTTCAATACGTCGAACACTGATACGGAGCGTGAAATCAAAGTCTTTCTTGACCCTCTGGAAACCATCTGGAAAAACTGTATCTTCGGATTATGCGGGGTGTATGAATTTCATCGAAGGATGTTCAACATTGTTGTAACGAGCACAAGAAAACAAAGGGAACACTGGCTGGAGGAGGTCAAAGAATCCGTCTCCTCAATTTTCAGGTAGTGTCCATCCATTGATGGAATTGTGGACATTCGTGATCTGACATCAAGAAATGAGCGAACGAAAGGAAGGGACAGAATGATCAATGTTGTAGGGATTGCCTGGTATAAGGACGAGGCTGCGTACCGCGGGGCGCTTGATATTTTTACCGATTCCGAAAATATGCCCGCCAGTTTTGAAGACTGGAAGGCCCTTGTGGAAAAAGAACTCGAAATCATTAAAGATAGCGGCAACATCGCCATTCGCGCAGACATCGATCCGGATACGTTTACCGCTTGGTGCGCGTCCCGCGGACTGGAAGCCAATTCCCGGGGGAGAATCGCGTTCGTCAACCATGTCAAGCTTGAGTATGAGATGACCGGCAACGGAACAGTCATTGAATAGCGTGTGGCGTTTCTCTTTTGGTGAAATGGATACCTCAAACCATGTAACCATTGGAAATAGAAGATGGAAGAATCGCGGCCGAACCCGTTATTGAAAAGCACTTTCAAGGAAACATCGGAGATCATGCCCTTTCTGGATGCATTGCCCTCGTCACTCCTGGGCCGAAGCAGGGTGAATCGGCTAAAAAGACTCTTCGAAACAGCTCCCGCACATGCCTGCCTGGATCTCTTTGACGCAACTCTTTGTGAACTGCGCGAGAGAATATTTGCCGCCGGGTTTGAAACCGCCCGAAAAAAGGCCGTGGAAGCCGCCCTTCCTCAAATCTCTCATCCCCTGGATATGGAAGATTATCCGAGCCAAGACCTGATTGACCTTGCCCGTGCCGTGGGGATTCTCACGGAAGACCCACTGGGAAGGGATCCGCCGATGCGAGGAGATCATTGGAAGTATCCGGCAAGGAAACGGCAAGGATGAAATGGGGGAAGAGACGGTCATTTTCTTCTGCAAGGCATGCGTGGGGGTCTTATTGAACGGGGAGGCGATGCCGTCCGGCGCGGGGCAACAGAAAAAGAAGATCCGGCGCCGACCTCGTCGGAAACGGTCTTTTTTGAATCCATCCTTGATGCCATGCAGGAAATGGTCGTCTATTATGATGACGAACTGAAAGTCATATGGGCGAACCGGGCCGCCGCGGAACGTGTCGGGCTTAATCGGGAAGAGATGTTCGGGAAGAATTTTTTCAGTGTGGGCTGCGAACAAGAAGAACCCTGCGAAGGATGCCCGGTAGTAAAGGGCCTTTCATCCGAGTACACCGAGGTCATCGAAAACAACCTGTTTATAGGGCGCTTGTTCTTTACGCGATCCATGCCGGTTTTCCGCCGTGGTGAAAGAATGCCGGGCAGACTTCTGGTGGCCCAGGATATATCGGGCCTGAGAAATCGATTCGGTGTGACCGACATCCTGAACGATATCTCGGAGATCTTTCATTCGCCTAAACCCCTTTCGGAAATGTGTGAGGAAGTGGTCAAAACCATCGCTTCAAGATTTGAGTTTCCCGCGGGCTACATCACCTTGTACGATGAGGAAAACAGGGAAGTTGTTAATCTGGGCGAGGTTGATTTTTCAGGGAAATTTCTCCCTCTGGCAAAACGTCTTCCCCCCTCCAGATCCTTTACCGCAAAGGTGATGCAGGAAGGAAAGATCATCAATGTGACCGGATTGAGCAAAATGGAGGAGTTTGCGGGATATGCCCTCAAAGAGGCGGGGGCGGAAACCGTACTTGCCGCGCCCTTGAATGTTGAGGGAGATACCATCGGGGGGGTGGTCCTCATCGATTATGTGGAGCGCCTGGAAAGCAATCTCATGGTTGAAGGGCTTCAGGCCGTTGCCAATCGTCTTGGCGCGGAAATCAACAGGCGGCAGACCGAAAAGAAGCTGAAGGCGGAACGGAATTTTACCATGGCCGTCCTGAATAACGCCGGCCCGCTCATCATGGTCCTGGACCTGGAAGGTCATATCGTCCGTTTTAACAAGGCCTGTGAAAAGCTGACCGGCTATTCCTTTCAGAAAGCGGCCGGCAGACCGGTTTGGGAATTTCTTTCGAACGCGAAGGAGATCGATTTCATTCGAAAAATGTTCCCGCTTTCCCGGGAAAAGGCGTCGGGGACTTCTTTTGAAAATCGTTGGATCACGGGAGACGGGCAGGAACGGCTCATCTCCTGGACCAACAGCATCATGGGAAATCAGAAGGAAAAAAGTGTGCACGTCGTCTGTATCGGGATCGACATTACGGATCGGCGAAGGGCTGAAGAAGAAGCCGAACTTCGACGCCGGCAGCTTCTGGAAGCGGACAAGATGGCTTCCCTGGGCGTACTGGCGTCCGGGGTGGCCCATGAGATAAACAACCCCAACAATTTCATCATGATGAATGCCCCGATCCTTCGAAACGCGTGGACGGATATTTTCCCGATTCTGAACCGGTATTATGATCACTACGGGGATTTTACCCTGGCGAACATCCCCTATTCGGAAATACGGGAGGAAATCCCAAGACTCTTTGACGGGATTGAAGACGGTTCCAGGCGCATCAGGCAGATCATTCTGAATATGAAAGATTATGCCAGGAAAGACACCCTGGATATGGATCAAGAGGTGGATGTGGGCGAGGTGATCAAGGCATCTCTGGCACTGCTGTCCCATCAAATCAGAAAATCCGCGAAATCGGTTACGATCCAATGTCCAAAAGACCTGCCGCCCAGTCAGGGGAAACCGCCAGCGGTTGGAGCAGGTGATGGTCAATCTCATTCAGAACGCCTGTCAGTCTCTTCCCGACCGGGAGAAGGGGATTTCCATCAGCGCCTCTTTTGAAGACAATAATGGCGAGGTCATCGTAGACGTGGCGGATGAGGGAGCGGGAATCCGGCCGGAACATCTGGAACAGATCTTTGATCCCTTTTTTACGACAAAAACGGAAATGGGGGGAACGGGGCTGGGGCTTTCCGTTTGCAAGAGTATTGTAAAGGAACATGGAGGACGGCTGGAGTTCACGTCGGAGTTGGGAAAGGGGACAAATGCCCGTCTATCCCTGCCGGCGTTCCGGTAGGAGACCCGGCATGATGATTCTTCTCGCGATCCAGGCATAAACGGAGATGATATCTTGAAGATCAAAACAGGAAACAATCCGCAGTACCCCATACTCATCGTGGATGATGAAGAACATGCTCTCAAGAGCTTTGAGCTCACATTGCGCGCGAGCGGATTCGATCATATGATTTTATGTTCCAAGAGCCCGGATGTGTACGGAATCCTGGAAAAGGAAGCCATCGAACTCATGCTCGTGGATCTCATGATGCCGGATGTTTCCGGTGAGGAAATTCTCACAAGGGTGGTCGAGCATTTTCCCGAAATCCCCGTCATCATGGTAACGGGAACCAACGAGGTGGAAACGGCCGTCAGATGCATGAAGAACGGCGCCTTCGATTACGTCCTCAAACCGGTGGAAAAAGAAAGGCTTGTTCCCAGCATCCAGAGGGCCATGGAGGTGAGCGGTCTTCGGCGTGAGAATAGCAGGCTGACCCGGTATTTTTTTTCAGACTCCCTGGAACAACCGGAGAAGTTTTTGAAAATCATCACGCGAAACCGCAAGATGCGGGCTATTTTCCAATACTGTGAAGCGATTGCCGGCGGGGGTTATCCCGTACTGATATCGGGAGAAACCGGATCGGGAAAGGAACTCATTGCGGAGGCGCTTCATGCACTGAGCGGGAGAGGAGGGAAATTCGTGGCGGTTAACGCCGCGGGTCTGGACGACAATATGTTTTCGGACACCCTGTTCGGTCACGTGAAAGGCGCCTTCACCCACGCGGCCCGGGTGAGGGCGGGTCAGATAGAGCATGCCCGTGGAGGCACCCTGTTTCTGGATGAGATCGGCGATCTCAGTTTGAATTCGCAGGTGAAGCTTTTGCGGATTCTGGATAAACAGGAATATTTTCCATTGGGTTCGGACCTGGCAAAGCCCGCGGATGTGAGATTCCTTTTTGCAACGCACAAAGATCTTTCGCGGCTGGTGAAGGAAGGACTCTTTCGTGAAGACCTCTTTTACAGACTCCGTACACACCGCATCCATATTCCACCCCTGCGGGAACGGATGGATGATATCCCGCTCCTGCTGGATCATTTCCTTGACGAGGCCGCGAAGGAATTCAAGAAGAAAAAACCCACCTACCATCAGGGATTGATCGATCTCCTGCAAAGCCAGCATTTCCCCGGCAATGTGAGAGAACTGCGCGCCATGGTTTTTGATGCCGTGGGAAGACATAAATCCAAGATGCTCTCCACAAAGACTTTCCGGAACGCCATCCAAGACCGCATGATAACCCAGAGTTCTTCCGGCGGTCTTCCCGCAACATCAAGCACCTCGTGGTTGCCCCGGTCTGGAGCAACTCCCCACCCTGAAAGAAGCCACCGACGGCCTGATTCGGGAGGCATTGCGTCGTGCCGGAAACAACCAGCGCGTGGCTGCATTGTCGCTGGGCATCACACCCCAGGCCTTGAATCAGAGGCTCAAAAGGCAGAACTGATTGAGGCCCCTTTCCTTAAAACATCCCGTTGGGATTGGCTGATTTTCAGAGATTTGCTGGATTGGGTCCCAGTGTCTTTGTATTATCGATCAGTTACGCCCATACAATCTATCGGCTTTAGCCGGTAAGTCGTTGAATCCTGCTACACAATTTTTTTGCCACTGATTCAGGTTGTATTCAATGTCAAGAGAGATGGTTTCATCCCTCATTCAAGAGACGTTGTCCACAGTCACAGTTGAAATTGGAGGTTCAACGAAAAAAATGCTTGACATGCAAGCGAGAAATGTGGATGCTTGGCCAAGTTGTCTTACAACTTACAATTGACAACTAACAACTGACAAGCAAGACAAATGGCGGCCGGCGGTCGCATGGAGCGCAAATGGACGAGATTCAAAAAATTACAAAAAACGGCGTCTGCGACCAGGTGTACAAGCAGTTGAGGGAGAACGTCCTCAAAGGGGTATGGCGACCCGGACACAAAATTCCATCGGAAAACCGTTTGGTGTCGCTTTTCGGCGTCAGCCGGGCCTCCATAAGGATGGCCCTGCAGAGAATGATCACCCTCGGGTTGCTCGAATCAAAAGTCGGAGACGGAACCTACGTAAAGGAATTCACCCCCCATGCCTATATTAGCGAGTTCATCCCCCTCATTCTGAAACCGGAAGATCAGCTTGAAATCATGGAGTTCAGAAAAGCCCTGGAGACGGAGGCCCTCAAGCTCGCGGTAGAAAGGGCAACCGATGAAGAGCTGCGGGATTTGGAGGAGACTGTATATCCGTTCAAGGAAGGCATTCAAGAAACTTGACCTGGAGATCTATTTCAAAGAAGACATGCAATTCCATATGCAAATCTTCAGGATGAGCAAAAACAGCATCTTTGTGACAACAGTTCAGACCCTGGCCGACCTCCTTTTCCCCCATTTCTATTCCATTGCAAAAGATTTCTTTGAAACCCATGGGGTTAAAAGCGACGAAGAGGATCCCCATACGCAGATACTCGAAGGCCTGAAAAACAGGGATGCTAAGACTTGCGTCAAAGCCTATACAAAGTTGATCGAGGATTTGGCCGCAATGTACCGGCAAATTCAGGGCGAAGACTCCACCAAGGACGGCGACTAGCGGATAATCCGGCCAGTGGAGGGAAGACCCGACCGCAGAAAGGAGGTGGCCATTTCGCCTGAGTGCCAGGCGGTTGTAACGAGGATATTTGATTGCAAATCGTAAAAGGAAAGGAGAGAGAAATTATGAAAAAGAGAAACCTGTGCGTTACCTCGGCACTTCTTGTCATTGCGGTGCTTTTCCTCGGCGCCTATTCATCGGAGGCCGCCGCTCCAACAAAAGAAAACCCGCTTGTACTGCGGTTTAACACGGTAAATAAGAGCGAAGGAGCCGTAGGATCCGCGGCCCAAACGGTATTCAAGAAGGAACTCGAAAAATTGACCGATGGACGCGTAAAGGTCGAATTTTACTTTGGATGGACACTGGCAAGGAGCACCGATGCGGTCATCGGTGGCCTCCAGACGGGCGGGTTTGAACTATCCGATTGGAACGTGTCGAGCTTCGCCGAGTATTCCAAGGCCTTCCTGCCCATGGACGTATTCTATCTGATCCCCAACAAAGCTGTTGCCTACGAGGTCTTGAGGGGCGAAGTGGGCCGTATGATGGCGGACCGGTTCGCAAAAGAGACCGGGATCAGGGTGATCATGCTCACCGATCTCGGCTTCAGGCAAATTACCAATTCCAAAAGACCGATTGTCGTCCCGGCCGACCTGAAGGGCCTCAAGATCAGAACCCAGAGCAATCCCCTTCACCTTGAAGGATTCAAGGCCTTTGGGGCTTCTCCGACCCCCATGTCGTTTGCGGAGCTTTTTACGGCCCTGCAGCAGGGTGTCGTGGATGGGGAGGAAAATCCCATCTTCATGATATACGTAATGAAATTCTATAAGGTGCAGAAATACCTGAGCCTGACCAGACACCTCTACTCGGTGGGTTCTTTCATTATGAGCGACGACTATTACAAGAGCCTGCCCGAGGACATAAGAGCCGCCATCGACAAGGCGGCCGTCGCGGCACGGGAGGCAGGCATCGAGGAAGTGGCGGCCAATGAGAAGGCATGGTTGTCCGAAATGAAGGAGAAGATCCAGATTAATGATTTGAGCGACGATCAGATTCTCGCCTTTCAGAAAATCGCCAAAGCCGAGTGGCCGAAGATGGCCAAAACCATTGGCGTGGACTATTTCAACACCATAAGGGAAAAGATCGAGAAGATTCAGAACAGATCAAAAAAAGTAGACAGGGATGAGACCCTTCCGGGGCGCTGAGAACCATGCCCCGGAAGGGGGTGACGGAGGCTCACATGGACATGGTGATCAAGGCTTTCAATAACATAGAGCGATGCCTGGCGATCTTTTTTACCGTCATGATGGTATTGTTGTTGTTTATGCAGGTGCTTTCCCGCTACGTATTCGAGTACTCCTTTACGTGGACGGAAGAGCTGGCGATCATCTGCTTCATCCTGTCCGTTTATACAAGCGCCAGCCTCGCCATAACGAGGCGTCAGCACCTCAGGATCAAGATTCTTCACAGCATGGTAAAGCCGAAAACGGAGAAAATCCTTGATTTCGTATCGAACGTGGTCTTCGCCGTCGTGATGCTGGTCCTCGGAAAAGGGATGTTCGTCATCACGGAGAATCTGTATAAATATCGTCCCGTCTACATCGCTTCCGGCATTCCCAAATACATGGTCTATGGCGCCATATGGGTGACCTTTTACCTCATGGTGATCCGCCTGATACAGGACAGCGTCAAGTTGGTCCGGGAATACAGGGAAATGCCGTGACGCTACGTCTTGTAAGGGGGAACAGATGGAAGGGTTGATCATCGTCGGTGTCGCGCTGGCACTGTTGTTCGTCGGGGTGCCGGTCGGCATAGCGTTCTGCATGGCTATGATAACGGGGGCCGTTTTCCTGGGGGTCTCCAATGTCCAATACGTGGCCCAGGGTATGTACAACGGGTTCAATAATCTGCCCATTATCGCAATTCCCTGTTTCATATTGGCCGGTCTTGTAATGGAAACGGGCGGGTTATCGAAAAGGCTCATCAAAATTGCGGATCTACTGGTGGGAAATACCACCGGCGGCCTGGGAGCCGTGACCATCCTCGCATGCCTTTTCTTCGGGGCGGTTTCGGGGTCGGCGCCGGCCACCGTGGCGGCCATCGGCGGCATCATGATTCCCGCCATGGTTCAGAATCATTACAGGAAGGACTACGCAACGGGTTTGATCGCCTGCGCGGGAGGGCTCGGAGTCGTCGTGCCCCCGAGTATTCCCTTCATCATCTATGGGTTCGCAACCGACACATCCATTGGAGATCTCTTTATTGCGGGAATCATCCCCGCGGTGATCATCGCTTTGTGTCTGTTGATCGTGTCCTATTTCATGAGCAAGAAGGCCGGATACGTGGGAACCGGCAAACCGTTTGAAATGAAAGCTTTTCTAAAAGCGCTCCGGGAGGGAATCTGGGCACTTCTGATGCCCATCATCATTCTCGGAGGGATTTACGGCGGGGTCTTCACCCCGACGGAAGCAGCGGTGGTGGCTCTGGTTTACGGCCTGTTTGTGAGCATGGTGATTTACAGGGAGCTGTCATTTCGCGGCCTGTTTGAACTCCTTGACAAGTTTGTTTCCTTCAACGGCGGAATCGTGCTGACCTTTGCCCCCGCGATCGCGCTGGGCGCCATTTTTGCGTTGCTCGGCATACCGAAAGACATCACTTCCGGGCTCATCGCCATCTCAGCCGGAAACAAGCTGATCGCACTTCTGTTGGTAAACGGCTTCCTGCTCGTGGTGGGGATGCTTCTGGACAGTATTACGGCCATCATCATTCTCGCCCCCATGCTCCTGGCGGCGTTGCAACCTTTTGGGGTAGATCCCATTCATTTCGGAATCATTATGACGCTCAATCTCGCCGTGGGGTTTGTGACACCTCCCGTGGCGGCAAATCTTTTTGTGGCATCGGGCATGACCGGCATACCGATCGAAAAGATCGCCAGGGTGGCCCTGCCGTTTATCCTCGCGTTGTTCGTTTCACTCTTGCTGATGACCTATGTCCCGGAACTGAGTTTATTTCTCGTTCGATGATATTGGATGACTTCCTTTGAAGTCAAAATCCGGCGCTTTCAGCCATGTTGGCAAAAGGATTCTCTTATCAGAGATCGAACCGCTTTTATAATTTCCATAATGGAGGTTACAATGAAATATTTTCTTGCTTTTTTAATTTCCGCGGCTGCCTTAGCGAGTACGAATTCGGTTTATGCCCAGAAACTCAGTTCACCGGATATGCCTTTCCGCTGGGAATTGCACACCTTTGTTTCTCAGACTGTATCCGATAAAGCATTTTTGACCGGGGCGGAAGGTCAAAAAGTTACCCTGACGGGAGAACTGCGTCTGCCGCCGGGAAAAGGTCCGTTTCCCGCAGTGATTTTGATGCATGGATCAAGCGGAATAGGTGCCAATATAGACCCTTGGGTCCGTAAGATTAATGCCATGGGTGCAGCAACCTTTGTTATCGATTCCGTTACTGGACGGTCATTAAAAAGTCTGGGAGAAAAACAGGGGACCCTTGGACGTTTGAATTTCATCGTGGATATTTATAGCGCTTTATCGGTTTTGGCCAATCATCCCAAGATCGATTCCAAACATATTGTTGTTATGGGATTTTCACGAGGTGGGCAGGCCGCACTTTATGCCGCGGTTGATCGCTTCAACACATTGTGGAATAAAAGTAAGGTCAGATTCAGCGGATACATCGCCTTTTATCCTAATTGCCTAACCGAATATATTGAGGATACGAAAACCACCGGTGGTCCGATACGAATGTTTTTGGGTGGCAAAGACGACTATAACCCGGCTTCAAGTTGTGTAGACTACACGAAACGGCTCAAGGGCGCTGGCGTTGATGTGGAAACAGTCGTTTACCCGAATGCCCAACATGCCTTTGATTGGCCCGCTGAAAAGGCATTCAGTCTTGTATTAAAAAATGCACAAACTGCGCGTAATTGTTCCGTAAAGGAGACCTCTCCCGGAATCCTGACCAATGAAGCTACGAAAAAGCCATTTTCCTATAGCGACAGTTGTGTTGAGAAAGGCCCCCACATCGGCGCCGATCCTGACGCGAGAAACCAGGCATACCCGGCAGCTCTTAAAGAACTCAGAAAGATGCTGGGATTGAAATAGACTGTTTTCAATATTTCCTGAATAAAGTCTGTGGATACAGCGAGGAATCACGCATTGATATCTGACGGCAAACCCCATGAAAAAATCGTCTGGTCTTCCTGCAATGTAAACTGCGGAAGCCGCTGCCCGCTACGCCTGCACGTCAAAGACGGCAAGGTGGTGCGGGTGGCGCCGGATAACACCGGCGAGGACGACTTTGGCAGGCATGAGATCCGGGCCTGTCTCAGGGGGCGGGGACTGCGGAAATGGATCTATTCTCCGGAACGATTGCTCTATCCTCTCATAAGGACGGGCAAGAGAGGCGAAGGAAAGTTCGAACGCATCTCCTGGGATGAGGCCCTTGACCGTATATCGGATAAACTCAGGCAGGTTATCGACATCCACGGAAACGAGGCGGTTTTTCGCATATACGGCACCGGGAATCTGGGCGGCGTGGTCTCGGGACGGGAGCAGATCGACCGTTTGATGAATCTGCTGGGCGGACAGCTCAGCCACTATAACTCTTACAGTACGGCCCAGATCACCCACGGAATGCACTACACCTACGGAACCCACGACTGCGGCAATCCCCTCACCGATATGGTCAACAGCAAGCTGGTGGTGTTTTTCGGCAACAATCCGGCCGAGACGCGAATGAGCGGCGGGGGGGCCATTCGCGACCTCGTGGTAAGCAAGCAAAAAAGCCGGGTGCGCGTTATCGTGATCGATCCGCGCCATACCGATACGGCGGCAGCCTTCGCAGACGAGTGGATCCCCATACGCCCCGGGACGGACGCCGCCCTTGTCTCCGGATTGGCGTACATCCTGATCACCGAAAACCTGGTGGATCAGGGTTTCCTGGATCGCTACTGCGTAGGCTATGATCGTAGCACCATGCCGGAGGGCATCCCGCCGGGCAACAGCTACAAAGACTACATCATGGGAAGCGGTCGGGACGGGACGCCCAAGAACCCGGTATGGGCCGCCGCCATCACCGGCATTCCGGCCGAACGGATTGTGCGGCTGGCCAGAGAGATCGGCACGGCCAAACCCGCCTACATTGCCCAAGGGTGGGGACCGCAGCGCCATGCCAACGGTGAGCAGACAGCGCGGGCCATCTGCATGCTCCCCATTCTGACCGGCAATGTGGGCATTGCGGGCGGAAACTGCGGCGGCCGGGAGGCGCCCTACGGCATTTCATTTCCCCGAATTCCGGTGGGCCAAAATCCCGTGACCGCCTCGATCCCCTGTTTCCTGTGGACCAAAGCGATCGCCGATCATGAAAATTTTACGGATGTGAGCGACGGTCTTAAAGGAAAGCAACGGCTCGAAACACCCATCAAATTCCTGTGGAGCTTCGCCAGCAACACCCTGGTGAACCAGCACTCCGATATCGGACGCACCCATGGCATTCTGGCTGACGAAGGTCAGTGCGAGATGATCGTGCTCATCGATAATGTCATGACCGCCAGCGCGCGCTATGCGGACATCGTTCTGCCGGGGACCAGCTGCTTTGAAGAAAGCGATCTGGCTTACCAGGGCTATGCCGTTGAGATGGGTGTTCTGATCTTGCGGGAACAGGCCATTGAACCCCTTGGGGAATGTCGTACCCTCTATGACATATGCGCGGGCATTGCCCGCCGCATGGGCGTGGCGCAGGCGTTCACCGAGGGACGCACCCATGATCAGTGGGTGGAATATATGTACCAACAATGCCGCAAGGTGCGCGGGGACCTACCGGAGCGTTTTCAGGAGGCCGTTGGTACCGGCCTGTTCAAGTGGAAACGCGGGGAGCGGCCCAGGGCCGGGCTTCAGGCATTCAGGGAAGATCCTGATACATCGCCGCTAAACACCCCATCGGGCAAGATAGAGATCTTCTCCCGGCGATTGTGGGACCTGGCCCGGTCCTGGAAATTGCCCGAGGGAGACGTGATCAGCGCTCTTCCCGAATATCATGACACCTGGGGCATGCCCGCCGACCCGTGCTCGCGGGAATATCCCCTGCAACTGGTGGGGCACCACGGCAAGCAGCGGACCCATTCTTCCTACGGCAACAACCCCTGGCTGCAGGAGGCCGTTTTGCAGTCACTCTGGATTAATCCCCTGGATGCAGCGGCCCGGGGTATCGCCCATGGCGACATGGTGCGCGTCTACAACCCCATCGGCCGGACCGAGGTACGGGCCAAGGTCACCCCGCGAATCATGCCGGGTGTCCTGTCATTGTCCCAGGGCGCGTGGTACGTTCCGCACGCAAATGGCGTGGACAAAAACGGTTGCATCAACACCCTGACCAGCCAACGGCCCTCGCCTCTGGCCAAAGGCAACCCCCAGCATACCAACCTGGTGGAGGTGGAGAAGGTTCGGGGATGAAGCGCACGTTGAAAAGGCCGGCCTTTTTCTTTGATAGACGGATTTGCACCGGCTGTATGACCTGTGCGGTGGCCTGCAAGGACAAAAACGACCTGGCGCCAGGCGTACTGTGGCGGCGTGTAGTCGAGTACACCGGCGGCGAATGGCTGTCCATGCCCGACGGCGCCTTCAGGCAGGATATCTTTGCCTATTATATATCCGTGAGCTGCAATCACTGCCCCGAACCGGTTTGCGTCGAGGTCTGTCCCACCACCGCCATGAATCAGGATGGAAACGGAATCGTGACGGTCGATCAGACCAAATGCGTGGGCTGCAGGTCTTGCGAGCGGGCCTGTCCCCGCGGTGCTCCCCAGTATCGGGCCGAAAACGGCAGGATGAGCAAGTGTGATTTTTGCCGAGAAGAGCTCAAGGCTGGCCGCGTCCCGGCCTGTGTGGCGGCCTGTCCCACCCGAGCGCTCACCTTCGGCGAATTGGATGAATTTTAAAAAGTCATTTTTAAGAGAGGTAGGTTGATATGAAAATAACAAGCGTTGATGTGATGGAGCTCAAACCGAGAAACGACAAGAACTGGCGGCCGATTGTCTGCCGCGTCAATACGGACGAAGGACTCTACGGGTATGGCGAGGCAGCCATGGCCTACGGTATCGGAGCATCGGCCGCCTTCGGCATGATCAAGGATCTGTCCGGCTGTATTATCGGCATGGATCCGCTGGAAAACGAGATTGTCTGGGACCGACTGTACAAGGGGACCTTCTGGGGGCAGAATGGCGGTCCCGTGGTCTTCAGCGGCATCAGCGCCATCGATATCGCCCTTTGGGATATCAAGGGGAAGTATTTCAACGTCCCGGTCTATAAGCTGTTGGGGGGAAAAAGGAGGGAGAAGCTCAGGTCATATGCCAGCCAGCTGCAGTTTCGCTGGGGTGACGGCGTCGACCCGGCTTTTGCGACCGAAGATTATGCGGCGGCCGCGAAGCACGCCGTTTCCGAAGGGTATGATGCCATCAAGATCGACTTTTTCACCTACGACAGGGACGGTCGGTTCTTCAGCTCCGAAGATACCACACGACTTCTCAAACCCTACTACCTGGACTTGGTGGAGGAGCGCATCGCGGCCGTGAGAGAGGCCGTCGGACCCGGCGTGGATATCATCATGGAATGCCATTCCTTCACCGATGTTCAGTCAGCCATTCAGATCGGAAAGCGGGCGGAAAAGTACAATATTTTTCTATACGAGGAACCCACCACGCCGAGTCCCGAATTGACAAAACGCGTGGCAGAAAGCATCAACATCCCCATCGCGAGCGGCGAGAGGATCTACACGCGGTGGGGTTACGCGCCTTATTTCGAAAACGGCTCCCTTGCCCTGATCCAGCCCGACCTGGGCACCGCCGGGGGGATCACGGAATGTAAAAAAATTTGCGACATGGCCTACGCCTACGACGTGAGTGTTCAGATACATGTCTGCGCCAGCCCCCTCTCGGTGGCTGCGGCCCTGCAAGTGGAGGCCGTGATTCCCAACTTCTGCATCCACGAGCACCACGTGATCAACAAGGCCTCCTACAACACGGAACTCTGTGTCCATGATTACCAGCCGGTTGATGGCTATATGTCCGTCCCTGAACTCCCCGGAATCGGGAACGAGCTCTCCGAATATGCCCTGAAAACTGCCGACATCGTGACCGTGTCGGCCCCAAAGGTTTTCAAGATGGAGAAGTCGGCGTAAAATGGAACTTTTTTTTACGAACGGTTCTTCAATCGAATAGCCGCAGGTCATTATCCCCTACCGGATGTTGGCGGATGGATAAAAAACATGGAGGGCGACAGGTGTTCACGTCGGAGATGGGGAATGGGACAAATGTCCGTCTAACCCTGCCGGCGACCCGGTAGCGGAGCCCCTGCATCGTGCTTGTCGAAAGGTTTCGGGTTTCAGGTGTCAGTGTTCAGGTTTCAGGAACGAAGAAACTCAATCTATCAAAATTTGTAGAATACCTTATGACAAAATCCTGAATGAATCTGAAACCTATAACCTCAAAACCCGTTCTTATCAATACACCCCTAAATTGCCAAAATTCAATACGCACCTTGAAAGGGCTGCACGCTGAAACCTGAAACCTGGCGAAACATGTCGGGCTATCACACAAATCCGCGATATGCCGTGTTCGCAAACGGTGAATGCCGTTCATTCACGGGTATTGGCGTTAAGGCAAACCACTGATCCCGTGGTTTCCGGACGCACGGGAACTCCATCAAGTTTTATTGATATATCAAGAAATCTTGATCTTGCCCATAACCCCTCTCTATCTTTCTAAATACCCGGTATCGAAGCTTATAAGGCCCTTTCAAAACATCCCGTTGGGATTGGCTGATTTTTCAGGGATTTGCTGGATTACGTCCCAATGTTCCTCGATCTTACCGTCTTCAAGCCTGAAGATTTCAATGATGGCCCGTTCAAGATCCTTGGACCGGATGGAATGAACATGCAGCACCACATAATCGTCTTCGGCAATCACCCGTTTGATTTCACTTCTCGCTTCCGGGACATTTTCTTTTAGAAATTCGATAAATTCCCTTAGCCCTTCCGGGTAATCTTTTACCAGGGGGTTGTGTTGTTTATAGCGTTTTCCGATATATGGCTTTGCGGCTTCATAATCCTTTTTATTAATGATCAGATCGTAAAAAGTCTTGACTATTTCTTTATTCTTTTCCTGAATGGAACCCATGATTCTCCTTTGTGATTGAGGATGAACTCGGATGCCTTTTTTAGCAGCACGAACAGGTCTTGTAAAGGGAAAATGGTTGATCCCGAAATGGCGCGGCAGCTGAGCTATTTTCGCGGGGATCTTCTTTATCGGCTTCGCACGCACTTCATCCATATATGGCCCCCGCGGGAACGGATGGATGATATTCCATCGGGATTATCCCCTTCAACTTTTGCCTCAGGCTTGATTTTCAGCCTCCTCCATCAACGTACATTGACAAGGTTTCATCCCCGCCAAAAAACATAGAAAACCTTCTAACGCATTGAATTGGAAGAATATTGTTGTGCTTCTTCTCTTTTGGCATGTTTCTTTCAATAAAATCGAGGATATTCCAATTCAATACTTTACATCGGTATTTTGAAAGGAAACTGAAAATTCCCGAACGCATTATTCACCACAATCTGAAAGGAGGGCGTCACGGATGTATGTCGCGGGCTATTATGATTGCAATTTGTAAGGGCAATGTATTTTAAATCACATAGCAAATGTGTCAATAAACAAAATAGAAAGGAGAATTTTTCATGTCTGAGAATGGGACGGGTAGCAGCGCGGAGATAAGAGGGATTGATGACTTTTTAAAACCCATGCACCTCATATCGGATGAAACGAAAATGTTTATGAAATCCATGAGGAAGTTTGTGGATAAGGAGATTCTTCCCCATGAGCAGGAGTTGGATGACTACTGGGATTGGCCGGAACGGAAAGAGCGTACTTTTGTTCATGACTTGTGGAAGAAACTGCTTATCGATTTGGGATTGCAAAAGTTCTTTCTGCCACCGGAATTGGGAGGATCCGGGGGCGCATCAACCGTGGACATGTTGACCCTGGTTGAGGAGTTGTCCCGGGGAGACTACGGCGCCGCAACAACGGCCTTTATAACGCCTTGGTCCATTGCAGCCCTGGCGCTTCCAAAGCCAAATGAATTCCTCCTCAAGAAATTCGCGCCCTTTTTGTTGGGAGACGAAGAGTATGTGATCTGCAGTGCCATTACCGAGCCTCATGCAGGGGGATCGGTGGAGGATGTTAACCTGAAAGGATCCCAGATCAGAACCAGAGCTCGATTGGAGGGCGACGAGTGGGTGATTAACGGACATAAACTCTGGCCTTCAGCCTTTAGAGAAGCGAAGCTGTTCCGGGTTCTGTGCACCGTGGAAGGGCAGGAATTCCCGAATCTTGGCTCAGATCTTTGTACCGCTTGGCACCCCCGGACTCGCGACAGGCAAGCCTTACCGAAAAATGGGCACCAGCATTGATACGAACGGAGACATATGGTTTGACAATGTCAGGGTACCGAAAGAGAACCGCGCCCATGACGACCCGCAGGAGGAACTGCTGTCCGTCATTGCAAATGTGACCATCGGCCGCCTTACGTCGGCCGCTTTCCCGATGGGCATCATGAAGCGGGCCTATGAGATACTCAGGGACTATGTCGGCAGCAGGGAGATAGCCGGCAAACCGATGAAGGACCACGGCGCCATTGTCCATGAACTCGGGCAGATCGCCAGGGATATCATGGCCGCCGAAGCCTACCTGTACTATGTTGCCGACAGGATGGACCATCCCGAGATCTACGGTTTTCCGTGGGAAGCCAAAAACCTCGCCGCAGCCAGCGCGGTTCAGAACACGGTGGGTGACCTCGGATGGAGTGTGGTGAGCAGAGCGGTGGAGCTGATGGGGTCTTACGGTTATTCACGGGAAGGAAGAATGGAAAAACTCCTCAGAGACCTGAAAATCACCCAGATTGTCGTGGGTGGACCGATTCTCAGGCTCATTGAGCTTTCACGGTACTATTTCGGAACGGAGATGGTATAGGCCGCGGAATTCCGATCTCCATATTTAGGACTGATTTCAGACGACTGCCGCTTCGGTCAACCGCTCCGAAGGAGACTCGAAGTCCGGCAATATGAATAAAGGAGGATGCTATGAAACTGGAAAAGAAAGTGGCCCTCATTACCGGGGGAGGGACCGGCATCGGCGCCGCCATTGCCAGACGATTCGTGGAAGAGGGCGCGCTTGTCTGCATTACCGGGCGTCGCCGGGAAATGCTCGACAAGGTGGTGGAATCACTTCCTTCAGGGAAGGTGGCGGCATGTGCCGGAGATGTGTCAAAAGAGGCTGACGTGAAAAAGATGGTCGAGGCGGCTGTCTCTTTCGGCGGGGGCCTCGATGTACTGGTCAACAATGCCGCAATGACCGCACAGGGGCCTGTAGGTGACCTGGCGCCGGATACCTGGCGCCAGATAATTGATGTTAACCTGACTGGACCGTTTCTTATGATGCAGGCATCAATTCCCCATATGCTCAATCGCGGTGAAGGCTCCATTATAAACGTGGCGTCCGTGGGCGGTATGCGCTGTCTTCCCGGCATGCCGGCTTATTGCAGTTCCAAGGCCGCTTTGATCATGCTCACGCAGCAGGCCGCCCTGGATTACGGCTCGCGGAACATCCGGTGCAATGCCGTTTGCCCTGGGGGGATTAAAACATCCATGACGGAAAAAGAATTTGGGCAATTCGGTGAAATGCTCGGCATGACGCCGGACCAGTTTTTCTCTAAGATTTCCTCGGAACTGCCGCTTCATCGGTTTGGTCAGCCCCAAGAAATCGGAGGGCTTTGCGTGTATCTGGCCAGTGATGACGCATCTTTTATGACAGGTGCAAGCCTGGTAATCGATGCAGGCACATCCGTTGTGGATGTGGTTGGCGCATCCATTATGCGGTCGCTCAGAGAGGGTGGGATTATTCCCGAATAAACAATTGCACTCATCAGCCGTTCCTGTCGCGGACGGCTGATATCTCCCCCTCAAATTTATCCATCAGAATAGTCTTGTGGATGGACCGATGCTCTCTCCAAACAAAGGAGAATGCGGAAATGAGAAAGCTTTCACTCTTTACGATTTTGGCGGTTACTATCATATTTTTTGTGGTTTCAGCATGTTTCGGCGCGGATGACAAAACGATCAAGATAGGGGCCGCCAATTCCTTGACCGGGTGGATGGCGGCCGGTGAAAACCTTACCAACGAAGGTATTCAGCTGGCTGTTGACTGGATCAATGGCAACGGCGGCATCAAGGTAAAAGGGGTCCCGTATAAACTGCATATGGCCAAGCGTGGGAAATCGCTCTTCATCAAGTGGGTGGATACGAGCACTCCCTGATCTTTGCTGTCATACTCAGGTAATCCTTCGGGTCATTTCCGCGGCTTGCAAATAGAACATCACCATGAGATTGGAAACGTATAACATGACGAACCTCCCTGACCCCACGCACTTTCCGGGGGCCATGCCCCTGTCAGTCCTGGGCAGGAACAGGGTGAACCGGCTAAAAAGACTCTTCCAAATAGCCCCCGCATACGCCTGCCGGGATCTGTTTGATGCGACCCTTTGTGAACTGCGCGAAAGAATATTTGCCGCCGGGTTTGATACGGTCCGACAAAAGGCCGCGGAAGCCGCCCTTCCTCCGATCACTCATCCCATGGATATGGAAGACTATCCGAACCAAGACCTGATTGACCTTGCCCATGCCATGGGACTTGTTACAAAAGCCCAATGGGAAGAGATCTGCCGATGCCGGGAGATCATTCAAGACATCGAAGGAGGGAACGCTGAGGACGAAATAGGGGAAGAGGCGGTCATCTTTTTGTGCGAGGCATGCGTGGGGGTGTTATTGAACGGGGAGGCGATCCCGTCGGGCGTGGGGCAACAAAGAAATGAAGATCCGGCGCCGACCTCGTTCGAAACGGTCTTTGAATCGATCCTTGATGCCATGCAGGAAAAGGTAGTCTATTATGATGACGAACTGAAAGTCATATGGGCGAACCGTGTCGCCGCGGAATTTGCAGGCCTTAATCGGGAAGGGATGGTTGGAAAAAATTTTTTTAGTGTGGGCTGCGGACAAGCCGAACCCTGTGAAGGGTGTCCGGTTGAAAAGGGCGTTTCGTCCGAGTATGCGGAGATCATCGAAAACAACCTGTTTGTAGGGCGCTTGTTCTTTACGCGATCCCTGCCGGTTTTCCTCCGTGGTGAAAAAATGCCGGGCAGACTTCTGGTGTCCCAGGATATATCGGAGGTGAGAAATCGATTCGGTGTGACCGACATCCTGAACGATATCTCGGAGATCTTTCATTCGCCTAAACCCCTTTCGGAAATGTGTGAGGAAGTGGTCAAAACCATCGCTTCAAGATTTGAGTTTCCCGCGGGCTACATCACCTTGTACGATGAGGAAAACAGGGAAGTTGTTAATCTGGGCGAGGTTGATTTTTCAGGGAAATTTCTTCCTCTTGCAAGACGTCTTCCCCCGTCCAGATCTTTTACCGCAAAGGTAATAAAGGAAGGAAAGACCATTAATGTGACCGGATTGAGCAAAATGGAGGATTTTGCGGGATATGCCCTTAAAGAGGCGGGGGCGGAAACCGTACTTGCCGCGCCCTTGAATGTTGAGGGGGATACCATCGGGGGGGTGGTCCTCATCGATTATGTGGAGCGCCTGGAAAGCAATCTCATGGTTGAAGGGCTTCAGGCCGTTGCCAATCGCCTTGGCGCTGAAATCAACAGACGGCAGACTGAAGAGAAACTCAAGGCGGAACGGAATTTCACCATGGCCGTCCTGAATAACGCCGGCCCGCTCATCATGGTCCTGGACCTGGAAGGTCATATCGTCCGTTTTAACAAGGCCTGTGAAAAACTGACCGGCTATTCCTTTCAGAAAGCGGCCGGCAGAGCGGTTTGGGAATTTCTTTCGAACCAGGAAGAATTTGATTTCATTCGAAAAATGTTTCCCCTTTCCCGGGAAACGGTCTCGGGGACTTCTTTTGAAAATCGTTGGATCACGGGAGAAGGACAGGAACGGCTCATAACCTGGACCAACAGCATCATGGGAAATCCGAAAGAAAAAAGTGTGCACGTCGTCTGTATCGGGATCGACATTACGGATCGGCGAAGGGCCGAGGAAGAAGCCGAACTCCGACGCCGGCAGCTTCTGGAGGCGGATAAAATGGCTTCCCTGGGCGTACTGGCGTCCGGGGTGGCCCATGAGATAAACAACCCCAACAATTTCATCATGATGAATGCGCCGATCCTTCGAAACGCGTGGACGGATATTTCCCCGATTCTGAACCAATATTTTGACCAATACGGTGATTTTACCCTGGCGAACATCCCCTATTCGGAAATACGGGAGGAAATTCCAAAACTCTTCGACGGGATTGAAGACGGTTCCAGGCGCATCAGGCAGATCGTTCTGAATATGAAGGATTATGCCAGGAAAGACGTTCTGGATATGGATCAAGAGGTGGATGTGGGCGAGGTGATCAAGGCATCCCTGGCGCTGCTGTCCCATCAAATCAGAAAATCCGCGAAATCGGTTACGATCCAATGTCCAAAGGACTTGCCGCCCGTCAGGGGAAACCGCCAGCGGTTGGAGCAGGTGATGGTCAATCTCATTCAGAACGCCTGTCAGTCTCTTGCCGACCGGGAGAAGGGGATTTCCGTCAGCGCCTCTTTTGAAGACAAGAATGGCGAAGTCATCGTGGAGGTGGCGGATGAGGGAGCGGGAATCCGGCCGGAACATCTGGAACAGATCTTTGATCCCTTTTTTACGACAAAAACGGAAATGGGCGGAACGGGGCTGGGGCTTTCCGTTTGCAAGAGTATCGTAAAGGAACATGGAGGGCGGCTGGAGTTCACGTCGGAGATGGGAGAGGGGACAAATGCCCGTCTATCCCTGCCCGCGTTCCGGTAGGAGACCCGGCATGATGATTTTTCCGTATCCTGTCCAAATTCCCGGCTAAACCATTTAGATTCATCAAAGCCATTACTGCCTATTGGATTGGAACAATATTGTATGCCTCTTCTCTCTTGGCATGTTTCTTTCAATAAAACCCAAAGGATATTTCAATTCAATCCCTCACTTAATTATTCTTTTTGGAAGGAGACTGAAAATGCCCAAACACATTATTCTTTACAATCTGAAGGAAGGCGTCACGGACGAGGACTACCAAAGTTGGTGCAAGACATTCAAGGGGCCTCTGCTGGTATCTCTGAATGCTTCAAAATCGTTCACTCTCGTCAAGATGTTCGGCGGGATAAAGGGCGACGGGCGGAAAGCTCAGCCTCCCGCGGAAACCCCTCCGCCCTTTAGCTATATCGGTATCCTGGATGTGACGAATCTGGAGGAATCGAAGAAAGACACGGAGACCCCGGCGTTCAAACAGGATTTCTTTCCGAAATGGATGTCGGAGTGGGTTGCGGATTTCTATGTCCTGGTGGGCGCCGAGGTTTATGAGGGGCTTGGCTAACGTACAAATGGCGTGAAGAGAGAATGAACCCGGTTAAAAGCTCTGAAATGGAATATTTGATGAACTGAATGGATCGAAGGGTGGTGATGCGGAGCAAATAGGAAAAAAACGCTGTTTATATGTCGGGTTTTTGAAGGGAACTATTTAAAATTTAGGAGGAATATCCATGCCGAAACAATATCTGGACGTCTTTTTAACAAAAGAGGATTTCATGTTGAAAGATGTGCTTCGCGGTTTTGTCGACAAGGAAATTATGCCCGTCCGTCAGCAGATTGACGATGACAAGGAACACAAGATCGTGAACAAGATCCTTCAGGGCTTGACGGATCTGGGTCTTCAAAAAGCCGCCTTTTCCCGCGGAATTGGCGGAGATGGCGCGGCAGACTCGGCGGTCGGGTCGCAGCGGTTTTGCATGAAGAGCTTTCACGCGGTGACAGCGGTATTTGCACCGCCTTCAACGTCACCGGCTGGGCCTGGATTCCGGCGCTCGCAGCCAATAATAAAGCGGTTTTGGATCGTTTCGCGCCGGACTTCTGCGGTGAAAAACTCAGGATGGGCTGTTTTTCCATGACCGAGCCGGGAGGGTCCCACGGTGGCGGTGGCTGCGACATCGAGAATCCTTCTCTTGAAGGTCGGAAGATCGAACCAAGGCCGTGCTGGATGGCGACGAATGGGTTATTAACGGGCAGAAGATGTGGGCCTCCAATTGCGGAGTTGCCGACCTCTACTGCGTGGTCTGCACCACCGATCCCGAACATGGGCAACGAGGGCATTGCCATGATTTACGTGCCTAAGGATGCCGGGGCGTTTCCTTTGGCAAAGACGAAAACAAAGCGGGCATGCGGGCGGACAAGAACCACCCCATGTATCTGGAAAATGTAAGGGTTCCCAAGGAATGGCGGGCAGCGGGACCGGGAGCTGGACGCCGACCTGTTTCATAACAATTGCGTTCTCGGCCGTTTGTTACCGCCGCCATGGCCAGTGGGCCAGGCGCAAGGCGTGTTTGAAACTGTTTTGAAGTACACCGGAGAAAGAATTGTCGCCGACAAACCGATACGGCAGCATTCCATTGCCACAGGCATGCTGGCGGATATGGCTATCGGCATCCAGACGGCCAGATGTCCTATCTGGCGGCTGGCTCACATGTACGATCATCCGGAAACTTATGGCGCCCCCATGTCGAATTTCATGCTGTCCAGGGCAAGCGCCGCCAAAGTGTACGCCTGCGATATGGCGGTGAACGGTTACCAACAGGGCCATGGAACTGATGGGGGCTTTCGGATATGTCAGGGATTACGATGTGGAAAAATACTGGCGGGACTGTAAAATCATTCAACTGTGGGAGGGTGGCAATCAATTGGCACGATTCGATGTCTGCCGGGGCTATTACGACCTGGATCTCTGATATTGTTTCTCATACAGACATGTTGGTCCGGGCCGGCGTAGGACATTGTTTCGACCGCCGGCCCGAAATAAATGCAGTTTGGTTGTTCATTTAGAGAATGGGGGAATTGACTTATGGGTATGCCGCTTTTCCACAAAGACCGAATGAGCGCTGAAGAACGGGCCCAGGCCCTGATGATGGGGAAACCGATTGATCGGGTTCCATTCCTTATTCTGGCTTTCGGGTTTCACGCACGCAATGTGGGTATTCCATTTATGATATGAAGCCTGCCGTGTGGCCATTGAGAAGGGGAAAAAGCACAAAAGAGGTTTCATCCTCGCGCCAGGCTGCGAATTGCCGCCGCAGACACCACCTTACAACCTGTGGATGATGGCAAAAGCCGTCAACGATTTCGGCTACTATGAGTAAAATAGCGTTATTTTTCAGGACAAAGGACCACAGAGAAAACGCCAGAAATCATGGCTTTTCCCCATGATGATCGTTTCATTGAGGACCGGAAAGCCGCAATTGGCAGACCAACCAAAGAGGATCGTGGGAATGACCTCCTACTGCATTGGTTCCGGCATGGTGAACCCCACCAAGACCGCCACCAGGTCTACATGGAGGTCCCTTGTCCTGCTGTATTTTGAAAAAAGTCCTCCGGCAATGATCAGCAGCATGTGCAGCGTTTTCGCGGAGTCCGAAATCCTTGACCTCATCAATGAGGAGTGCCCCTCTCTTCCATCGTAAATGGGCTTCACAGGTCCGTCGGCCAGCAGACTGAACACCCTGGCCAGAAGGATGGGGGTGGAAAAAGAGATTGTGATCACCGGAGGCGTGGCCAAGAACAAAGGGGTTGTGGGCTGCGTTAAGAAGCCGGGGAGGTTCCCCCTGTCCCGCTCTCAAACAGGGAGAGTTGTCTGCCCTGTCCGCTTTTGTTTCCTTTTTCTCTGTCCCAACTTCCCTCCATCTCATTCTTGATCCAATCCATGATCACGGTTCCCACATAGGTGATCTCGTATCTGCTCAAGGCCCTTCCCCGGGGAAGGTTATGCCATTTCTCCAGGCATTTTCTGCAGCAGGTGGCGGTGGCATGCTGGGCGATAAAAACCGGATGCCCTTTCATGGGCGTCTGCCTGCCGTCGCCTGAAGGAGAGGCAGGCGCCAATCTTTGGATGATGAAGGTAAGACCGGGCATGAACCATGGAAAACAGGGCTGGACTTTTACAGGAAGTACGCTAAAATGCATGGAGAAACCTTTACGGCAGCGGCGTTTTTGAAATGGGGCGGAATCATACCCCATGCATCAATCCGGACTCTCAATGTCGTTGCGCTCCATCGCCTGTGACCGTAAGAAAACCAGAAAGAAAATGGCTTCATGGGAAAACAAATGAAGTGGCGGGGGAGAAACGGAAATTGTTGCGTTGTGTATGGAATCGTCATTAATGAGTGAACGAAAGGAAGGGACGGAATGATCAATGTCATAGGAATTGCCTGGTTCAAGGACGAGGATACGTACCGCAGGGCGCTTGAGATCTTTACGGATTCCGAAAATATGCCCGCCGGTTTTAAAGACTGGAAAGCCCTCGTCGAAAAGGAATGCGAGATTATCAAGGGGAGCGGCAACATCGCCATCCGCGCGGACATCGATCCGGATACGTTTACCGCCTGGTGTGCGTCTCATGGATTGGAAGCCAATTCCCGGGGGAGAATTGCATTTGTAAACCATGTCAAACTCGAGTATGAGATAACCGGCAAAGGAACAATCATTGAATAGCGTGTGGAGTTTCTCCTGAATCGCTCCCCGCGGGGTGGCGCTTTTTACACGAATGCTTGACAGATTTTTGCCGATATGAGAAGCAAATTTATGCGAGCTATAGTTGAATTTGAATATTTTTGAAGAATGTGAGGAGCCAACCGGCTCCAAATAAGATGATACTTTTTGATTTCAAAGAAATCGCTGATTTTCCGCATAAATATTTTGTTGAGAAGAAGGAGTGTGGAGGTTATAGAATGCAAGCCTTCGGGAATTATCTGAAAGAACAAAGGGAAGCTAAAAATATTAGTTTGAAAGAAATTGCTCATTTGACAAATGTTACAGAACGGTATCTTGATTTCATTGAAAAGAATGATTTCGAGAAAGTGCCTGAAGGACCGTATATCAGAGGATATATCTCTCTTTATGCCACGGCCATTGGAATAAACGCACATGAAGCCCTCGACCGATTTGATTCACAATGCCGAAAAAGAAATAGAGCCGAGGACATACAACAAGAGATATCGGAACACAAAATTAGGCAACGGTCTATAATTCTTTCATTAATAAATAAAGGGAAATGGCTTCTTCTTTGCCCTGCCATCCTGGGCCTGCTGATTTTCGTAGCTTATCACTTGTTATCAGAGGATGAAAACAAATCGCTTGTTCTTGCCAATGTTCAAGGTTCGGAAAGCAAAGGATTGCAAACGACCCATACCATGAAATCAGAAGACAATATCCCAGCATTGACAACAAATGACTACTCGAAGTCCTCCAGCATACCAGGTGATCTCCAAAAGGATATGGAAAATAGAGTCCATGAAAGGGCACATAATTTCCCCTCATCGGGGAGTGCGCCAAATCCGCAAGCCGAAGAGTTTCCAAAAAAAGAGAGCTCGCATCATGAAAAAAATATAGAAGTTATAGAGGCAACTGTTTGCACTGATGTAAAAGACAGAAAGCCCTTTGGAAAGGATGATTCCTTTCAGTGGTCGACGGACAGAGTTTACATATGGAATTCGATAAAATGCGATAGCCATCTTTCTTCGATCAGACACATCTATTTTTTTGAGGGGAAGAAGGTCAGCGATATCGTTTTGGATATCAGGTCACCCATCTGGAGGACCTGGAGTTATAAGGCAATTGCAAACAAAAATTTTATCGGTCCCTGGAGGGTAGATATAACCTCAGCGGATGGAGAATTGCTTAAACGTGTGTATTTTGAAATCAGTTGAGAGAAAAGAACCCTGTAGATTTGTGCCCAGTATCCGAGTTTGATAATTGATCTGAATTGGATGAGGCGACTAATGTTCCAGAGCAAAATAATTGACATCTTGTCGAGCGTGGAAGTGTTTGGTGGCTTGGAAAAGCCCGATCTGAAGACAATTGCCCACTATTGCCAAAGAAAAAGTTTCGAGAAAGGAGAACCTTTGATAGAAATAGGGCAGATACCATCCGCTCTCTATATCTTGGTCAAAGGGCAGCTCAGGGTGCTTCTTCCAAAATGGCTCGAAGGCAAGAAAGAACACAGAGCTTCACAGGTCAACCTGAATATATTGAACGAAGGCGACTGCTTTGGCGAGTATTCTCTCATTGAGAAAACCAGGGCGTCGGCATCGGTTATCGGGGTCCAGTCCGGCGAAGTTCTCAAGATTCCGGAAAATGCGTTTCAACAGATTATGGCCGATGATCGTATCGGCAAGAAAGTCTATTATAATCTGCTTCATATCCTCATAAAAAGGCTGAGAAAGAAAGAAGAAGAATTGGATTTGGTGTTGGTTGCCGGTTAGCGGAGATACTTGAATAAATTCGGCAGCGGGAAAACTCCGATGGTGAAAAAATAGCGGTGCTTGCTGGAAAGACAACCTGCCGCCAGCGCATGGAACGCGTCGGTTGGTTCCGGTAAACCCTGAATGCCCCTTTACGCCACCTCCTCCCACGAAAAGGTCCCCTGACGGGTGATGATGCCGCATGCCCTGGCCACGGAGACCGTGTTTTGATGAAACATGTTCATCATGACCATATCGAGCCCCGCCGAGGCAAGCATCGGCAGGTAAACTGCCTCCAGCAGGCGCTTCTTTTCTTTCGTGCCTCTGCCGCTTGTCAGGTTGGAGAGCCCCACGACGGTCTTTATGGGACAACCCAGGAGATCGGGCAGCATCCGAATGACGCTGAGGAGTTCCATGGCCTGTCGAGGTCCGTCCTCCCACATCAGGGGCGCCAGCACCGGATCGATAATCAGTTTATCGGGTTCAATACCCGTCTCGCTCAATGCCTGAAACAGCTGAACCGCCAGGGTGAGGCGTTCTTCGGCATTGGCCGGCACCATTCCATTTGGATGGAGGAGAAAGCCCGTGATGTTGCAGTGAAACGTTGCGGCAAGGGGAAGGATATTGTTGATTTTTGCGGGCTCCAGGGAAAACCCGTTAATGATCGGTGTCTTTCCGCATGCCCGAACTCCGGCGGCCATGGCCGAAGGATTGGATGTATCCAGAGCGAGGGGAAGGTCGCTCACCTCCTGGACGGCTTCCACAAGAAAGGCCATTTTCTTTTCCCCATCCCGCGTCAGAGGGCCGGGATTGATATCGAGCACATCGGCTCCCGCATCCTCGCATCTTTTTGCAAGATCCTGGATGAGAAACGGGTCCATCTCATCTAAAGCCTTTGCAACAACCGGATCCGTTATCTGAATATTGTCCGCTATGATCCGCATGGGTGGGTTCCCTCCTGATTTAAGACATCTTTTGCGTGTACAACAACCTTACCATTCCTCTATCCTTTTTGTCATCCATTGATTCTTTCATCACGTGCAATTAATGCGTTGCGAGGCATCATCAAAACGGACATCGTGGATTGACAACCGACAAGAACTTTCCTATCATCAAAACAAGCCTGTTTTACGGTCTTTGAGCACCTGTTCGGATGAAAAGAAACGAGCTGCCGTAAAGCTTGGCCACTTGGAAAACGAAAGTTATTTGTCATGGAACATCGCCACCAATGCTTTTTATGGAGATGAAGAGAAGATGAGCAGCTTATTTGAATCGTTTTCGTCTGGAGAATTTCGTTTAAAAAACAGGATCGTCCTGGCGCCCATGACGAGAGGGCGCGCGGGCAGGGAACGCATCGCCAATGAATTGATGGCCGAATACTATTTTCAGCGTTCAGGGGCCGGACTCTTGATCACCGAGGCGACGGTCGTTTCAAAACAGGGTATCGGCTGGATTGATTCGCCGGGGATTTTCAACGAGCGGATGGTCGAGGGCTGGCGTAAAGTTACCGACAAAATCAGGCTGACGGGGACGCCTATTTTTCTTCAGCTCTGGCACTGCGGAAGGGCATCGCACAGTGATTTCCACAACGGTGAACTCCCTGTTTCCGCTTCCGCCGTCAGACTTAACGGGGATTATATCCACACGCCTCTCGGCAAAAAGTCCTACGAAACTCCACGCGCCCTGTCGGTGGATGAAATCAAGACGACGGTGGATGATTATAGAAAGGCTGCCAGGTATGCGAAGGCAGCCGGATTTTCCGGGGTGGAAGTACATGGGGCCAACGGCTATTTGGTCAACCAGTTCCTCGATTCAAAGACAAATCTCCGTGAAGATCAATACGGGGGAAGTATGGAAAACAGGTTCCGTTTCTTTAAAGAAGTGTTAGAGGCCGTCTTTGAAGTCTGGGCGCCCGAGCAGGTGGGCGCCCGTATCTCGCCAAACGGAATCTTCAACGATATGGGGAGTGAAGACTTCAGGGAAATCTATCTTTATACCGCTCAAGAGCTCAATAAATTGAAACTCGGTTATCTACACATCATGGACGGGCTGGCTTTCGGCTTTCACGAGAAGGGCGAACCCATGACCCTGGCGGAATTCAGGCCTATATTCCGCGGAATGATTATCGGGAACTGCGGTCATACGAAAGAAACAGCGGAAAAGCTCATCGCAGAGGGGAGCGCGGATATGATTGCCTTTGGCCGTCCGTTTATAACCAATCCTGATTTGCCTGAACGATATAAAAACGGTTGGCCCTTAAACCCTGCTGAAGATATGTCTCTATGGTATACTCCCGGGCCTGAAGGCTATACGGATTATGAGCGGTTTCAATCCTCTTTTTCCCCGGAGAAGGTGTTGAGCACGTGATGTCCCGCTGTTACGAATTGTCCTTTACCGCGAAGTCCGGGTGATCTATTCAGAATGTATAACCGTCGGTTGCCATGGGAGGAACGGGAATGAAAGAGGGAAAACTGCATTACGGGTGGGTTGTTATTTCCATGGGGCTCCTTACGACCATAGCGGCCCACGGATTCGGGCGAATGGCTTATACCATCATCCTTCCGGCCATGAAGGACGGTCTCCACTTTGATTACACCCAATTGGGACTGTTGGGGACCGGCAACTTTATCGGATACCTGACGATGGCCATTGTCGGGGGTTTTTTGGCCGCCCGGTTCGGAACCCGAATCGTTATTACGCTGGCCCTGATTCTCATGGGGGTCACCATGATTCTGACGGGGCTGGCGGACACATTCGGCTTCGCCTTTGCCATGCGTCTCATGACCGGACTGGGGAATGGCGCATCCTATGTGCCGGCCATGGCCCTGGGTTCCGCCTGGTTTGCCATGGAAAAAAGGGGATTCGCCACGGGGATCGTGTCGGCTGGGATAGGGGCGGGCACACTCATTTCGGGTCTTGTGGTTCCTCCCATCCTTCAGGCATTCGGAACCGAAGGGTGGCGCATCTCCTGGTATATCCTGGGCGGCGCCGTGATCCTGATATCGGGTGTTGTGTTTCTGTTTGTCCGCAGTCGTCCCGAGGAAAAGGGTCTGCTGCCCGTGGGTGTGAAACAGAGTGGCGATGCTGCCATGGCGGGGACTTCCACGGGGAACAAAGTCTCCTCCCTCAACTGGACCAGTGTCTATAAGATGCCCGCGGTCTGGTATCTCGGAGTCGTGTATTTCTTCTATGGCCTTTCGTATATCATCTATATGGTTTTCTTTGCGGCCTATCTCGTAAAGGAGATGGGGCTTTCCCAGGCATGGGCGGGAACGCTGTGGGCGACGGTGGGAGGGTTGAGTGTTTTCTGCGGTGTGATCTGGGGAGGAATATCTGATCGTCTCGGCCGCGGCCGGGGGGCGGCTCTGGCCTACCTGGTTCTGGGTATCTCCTATATCATCTACGCTTTGGTCAGGGTGAAATTCGGCTTCTATCTGTCCGCATTCCTGTTCGGGCTCACCGCCTGGAGCATTCCCACCATTATGGCGGCGGCGGCCGGGGATTTTGTGGGCCCCAGGCTGGCCCCCGCGGGGCTGGGATTCATTACGCTTGTTCTTTGGAATCGGTCAGGCCATCGGTCCTGCCCTGGGCGGATATCTTGCCGACGTGAGTCAGTCTTTCACCATTCCTTTCCTGGTAGCCGGAGGGATCTCCTTTATGGGGATGCTGGCTTCTCTTTTTATGAAGAAAGTTGTCAACGGCTGAGGGAATGTCCGGGAATAAAGGGGCGTCCCCCTCGGGACCCGCCCTTTCAAAGTGACTCCTGAACGGTTCATAATTTGGAACGAAAACTTAAAACATTCTAAAGTTAAAGGAGGATAAAGAAATGAAAAAGTCCGCTTTTTTGGCCTCCGTTATGTGGATAGCGCTAACTCTTGCTTTCGCTGCGGAGAGTTCCGCTACAGGGCGTGGTATCCAGGTAAAAAGAATAGATGATCTGAGCCACGAGAGCGGAAAACTGGGGGAATATAAAGCGCTGATCATCGGAATTAATGATTATAAGAGTCCTGATATTCCGGATCTTGAAACGCCGGTAAATGATGCAACAGCCATGGCAAAGGTTCTTAAGGAAAAATACGGATTCAAGGTTACGCTTCTTCTGGACCGGGAAGCTACCAGAGAAGCCGTGTACAAGGAACTGCGGAGCCTGGCGATATCGACGGAACCGGATGACAGCGTATTGATCTATTTTGCAGGGCATGGAGATCTTGATAGAACCTATGATGACGGCTGGTGGATTCCGGCGGATGCCGTGGCCGGAAATCCCTTAACCTATCTCGACAATATCCAGGTCCAAAAAGCGATGCGCAGCATGAAGGCCCGACATGTTCTGCTGATTTCGGATTCCTGCTATTCGGGCACTCTTTTCGGAAAAGGTCGAAGCCTGCCTCCCGTCATTGATGATAAATATTACCTGAGTCTGTACAACGAAAAAAGCCGTTGGGGTATAACGTCCGGCAACAAGACGCCGGTGTCCGATCGAGGCAGCGGGGGGCATAGCGTATTCGCATACCAGTTTATACATGAATTGGAAAAAAGCGATAAACCGTTTCTGAGTACCCAGGACATCTACACCAGGATCGCCCCTGTTATCGCAAATAACTCGGAGCAAACACCGCTTTGCCGTCCCATATCGAATACCGGGGATCAAGGAGGGGAATTTGTTTTTGTGGCGGTCAGGGGAAAAGAAAAAACTCCCGCTACGCCGTGGACTCAGAAGGATACCATTGATAAGGAATTAATCTTTTGGCAGTCTATTCAAGAGAGCGATGACCCAGCCCTTTTTGAGTCCTATCTGAACACATTTCCAAACGGCGTTTTTGTTCCTATTGCCCAACGGAAGATTAAAAGCCTTAAGAAAAAAGGGACAACGGCATCCACTCCGCCTGAACCTGGAAAATCCAAATTATTTGTCCAAGTCGAACCGGGTGACGCGAGAGTGAGAATTCTCAATATCGTTCCGAAGTTCAGGCAAGGGATGCAGCTTGTTCCGGGCAGTTATCATGTGGAGGCATCGAAGCCGGGGTATATCACCCAGGAAACGTGGGTAGATCTGGAAGCCCTGGAAAATAAGTGGATTGAGGTCAAACTGGAACCATTGGAAGCCTCTATTCAGCCGAGTCAGGCCTACCCGGAAACCTCTTCCACTTTGAATGAGATGAAGCGAGATGGGATTTACGTGGCGTATCCTAACGGGATCGTAAAAGACACGAAGTCGGGACTTGAGTGGAAAACCGGCCCGGACAAAGATACTTCCTGGAACAAGGCAAATTTGTGGGTGCAACACCTCAATCTCGACGGTGGCGGATGGAGACTGCCTACGGAGAATGAGCTGAAAAGTCTTTACAGGGAAAGGCTCGGTACGCGAAATATGACGCCTCTTTTAAAGACAACCGGATGGTGGGTGTGGACAGGCAAGATTTCTAATTCCCCGCAGAAGGCCTCCGGATTCTTGGGTTTGTTCAAGAGGACAGCATGTTCATCTTGCGGGTGGATCTTCTACTTCGCCAGAGGGGGGTACGGGTACTGGGTCGAGCGCGGCGATTCAAGCAACATGCGGGCCTTTGCGGTCCGTTCCCGAACCAATGATTGATTTTATCGTTACCTCTTTCATGATGCTTTGAACGATTCCGACTGCATGATGCATGTCCTCCTTTGTGAGGGGGTAATGGGTGACGGCGCGCACCCGTTTCGGTCCCGTGGGCAGGACCAGCATCCCTTTGCTTTTCAGTCGTTCCATGAAATCTATTGCGGTCATTCCTTCCAGCTCAAGGTCTATGTACACCATATTGGTGGTGACGCGATCAGGGTAGGTGCGGATGCCTTCTATTTGAGCAAGGTCCATTCCAAGAAGGAAGGCGTTTTCATGGTCTTCCTGCAGGCGGTCGACCATTTCCGTGAGCGCCACGATTCCCGCGGCCGCCAGAACGCCTGCCTGCCGCATGCCGCCTCCCAACAATTTTCGTGCCCGCCGGGCATTCCGCACAAATTCTTTTTCGCCGCAAAGGACGGATCCAACAGGGGCGGACAGCCCTTTACTCAAACAGATGGATACGGAGTGGGCCGGGGCCGCTACCTGTGCGGCATCAACACCCAGAAATATTGCCGCGTTGAACAGGCGGGCGCCATCCATATGAAAAGCCAGTCCGTAGCGATCCGCGAGATTTCGCACCTGTTTCAAATAATCCAGATCCAGCGCCGCGCCATAACAGCGGTTGTGCGTGTTTTCGAGGACGATGAGACGGGTTCGCGGGAAGTGGATGTTTTCAGGCCGGATGGCCGCCTCGATTTCTCCCAAGTCCAGGGTCCCGTCTTCCCGGTTTCGCAGGCAGCGGGGGTGCACTGCCGCCACGGCGGAGCTGCCGCCCTGTTCATAGCAGAATGTGTGGCTCTGATCCCCTAAAATCATTTCATCGCCGCGACCGCAGTGAACCAGCACGGCTATGAGATTTGCCATGGTTCCGCTTGGGACGAACAGTCCGGCAGCCTTTCCCAGTCTCCTGGCCGCCATTTCCTCCAGACGATTCACGGTGGGATCTTCGCCGAATACGTCATCGCCCACTTCGGCCTCGGCCATGGCCTTTCGCATTTCGGGAGTCGGTCTGGTTACGGTATCGGAACGTAAATCAATAATATGCATGACTTTCCTCATGGGTTTCTAAACGTCTCAATGGGAGACTTCGCGTCATTTAACATATTTTGTCGGATCAATTACCCCCGCTTCGGCAAACCCTTTCTTCCTGAGAAGGCAGCTGTCGCACTGCCCGCAGGCATTTCCTTTCAAATCAGGATCGTAACAACTGTGGGTCATGCTGTAATCAACGCCGAGCAGTGATCCCTTTCTTGATGATTTCCGCCTTGCTGAGATGGAGGAGCGGGGTTCGGATTTTAAGCTTTGTTTTTCCCTCTACACCTGCTTTGGTTGCGAGATTGGCCATTTTCTCAAAGGAGGCGATAAATTCCGGGCGGCAGTCCGGGTAGCCGCTGTAATCAACGGCATTGACGCCGATGAAGATATCCGATGCTTCCAGCACCTCGGCCCATGCCACGGCATAGGAGAGGAAAATGGTATTTCGGGCGGGGACGTAGGTGACCGGGATTTCCAGATCCATAACGTTCTCCGCCCTGCCTTTCGGCACGTCTATCCGGTCCGTGAGGGCCGAACCTCCTATCTTTCTGAGATCCAGGTTGATGACAAGGTGTTTTTTAGCATGGAATGCTTTGGCGACGGTTTTCGCGGCAGCCAGTTCCACCCTATGGCGCTGGCCGTAATCAAAACTGAGGCTGTAGATCCGATACCCTTCCGACCGGGCAATGGCCATGGCGGTTGTGGAATCGAGTCCCCCGCTTGACAGAACCACCGCCTTTTTCATATCGTCCATCTCTCTATGCTCCCGTTGACGGATAATCGTTCAGATTCCATTATATATTTCAACCAAGAAAATTGCAATTGATTGATTGTGCCGTTCTGCCTTATACTTTTCCCTGGTTCCACGCCCGCTTGTGAAAGGCTGACATGTTGTTTTCCCGCTAATCGAAGCTCCACCTGAAAGGTCTGGATGGTCAATGAAACGAAAAACGAAATTTATCCCGGATTGGAGCGAGAGGGCGCCAGAAAAGGGTTCATACCGCGCTGTCTTCAAGATGGGGGCTCCTGACAGGTTCAAGCACCCCGGCGACTCCTGGTATCCCATGCTGAAGGAAGCTCTCGGGATGACCGATTCCGATTTCAGGCAGAAGGTGCACGAAGGTCGAGATCCCGTTTCCGTCTCAGCGGAGGGCGGGCTTTCACGGACGCAGGTCGACTGGTTTGTTCACCTGGTGGGCCGCGACAATGTCTCCCTTGATGCATTCAACAGGGTAAAATACAGCCACGGCCAAACCATGGAAGAGGCCATGGAACTTCGAAGGGGGATTGTCCCGTATGTGGCCCGGGCGGTTATTCATCCTGAAAACAAACGGCAGGTCCAGGAGATCGTCTCCTACTGCAACGATCAGAAAATACCGATCTATGCCTATGGCGGCGGATCATCGGTGACCCTTGGTGTAAGACCGGTCCGCGGGGGCATTATCTTAGCCATGGCAACCCATATGAACAGGGTTTTGGAAGTAAATGAACAAAACCAGAGCGCAAGGGTGCAGGCGGGATGCATGGGGCCGGTGTACGAAGAAACCTTGAACCACTCCGCACGGCGATTCAAGACGCGGCGTAATTATACCGGCGGACATTTACCGCAATCCTTTGAGATGTCCACGGTGGGCGGTTGGGTGACAGCCCTTGGTTCCGGGCAGGCTTCCACCTATTACGGAGATGCCTGTGATCTGGTGCTGAGCCAGGAATACGTCACGCCCGCGGGGACCTTCAGGACGCTCGATTACCCTTCGGCGGCTACAGGACCCAAGGTGAATGACATCATGAAAGGAAGCGAGGGGGCATTCGGTGTCCTGGTGGAAGTCACAATGAAAATTTTCCGTTATATGCCAAAGAATCGTCGCCGGTTTTCTTTCATGTTTCCATGCTGGGAGGCGGCCGTGAATGCCGCTCGGGAAATCTCCCAGGGAGAGTTCGGCAAGCCCGCCGTCTTCCGTATTTCAGACGCGGAGGAAACGGATGCGGGGTTGAAATTGTACCATCTCAGCGGTTCCCTGCTGGACAGGGCCGCAACCCTTTTGAAATACAAACCGATGAAAAGATGTCTGTGCATGGGGACGGTGGAAGGGGAAAGGGGATTCGCAAAAAACGTGCATAGGAAGATATTCCGTATATGCCTGAGAAAAGGCGCTTTACCCCTTGGCGGTTTTCCCGTGAAGCGATGGGAACAGACCCGTTATTCCGAACCGTATCTGCGGGACGACCTGCAAGATTACGGCATCTTGATCGATACCCTCGAAACCTCCATTGGCTGGGATAAATTCCAGACACTCCATGAGGCCGTGAGAAAGGTCATCAAGAGCCGTCCTCGAACCATCTGTATGGCCCATGCTTCCCACATCTATCCCCAGGGCGCCAACCTCTATTTCATTTTTATCCTGAAGATGGACAATGTGGAAGAATATCGGCGATTCCGGGCGGGCATCCTTGATGCCATACTCCTAAACGGAGGTTCCATGAGCCACCATCACGGAATGGGAAAGATGATTGCTCCCTGGCTTGAGCGGCACCTTGGTAGCGTCCAGATGGAGGTTTTACGGGCATTGAAATGTCACTTCGACCCGAATGATATCATGAATCCCGGAGGACAGCTGGGGCTGGATTAGGCGACTTATATGAAACGTTTTATTGAAACGCCGACGAAAAAAACCTTCGATCTCATCGTTGTGGGCGGTGGCATCACCGGGGCGGCCGTGGCCTATGACGCGGCATCGAGAGGACTGTCCGTGGCCTTGGTGGAAAAAGGAGATTTTGGCGGGGCCACGTCGGCCGCCACGTCAAAAATGATTCATGGCGGTCTCCGATATCTGGCCAACGGGGAGTTTCGTCTGGTGAGAGAATCTTTGCGGGAACGGAGGATTCTCTCAAATATCGCTCCGAATTTCGTCTATCCCATTCCCGTCCTGATCAGCAACGGAAACCGGTCCATAAGAATTGGAATGTTTCTCTATGACCTCCTCTCCTTCGACAAAGGGTGGACATGGGATGACGGCAAGAAACTGCCGTGTCACCATTCCCTTGCTTCTTCCCGAGTGATGGCCCTGGAGCCCGCAATCAGGAAAGAGGTCGTCAGGGACAGCGTTGTGTACCATGATTGCCTCAGCATTGCTCCCGAACGCCTCACCCTGGCATTCATTCGATCCGCGATACGGTGCGGCGCAGCGGTTGCAAACTATACCAGAGCTGAGGGGTTCCTATTCTCCGGTCGCAAGAAGATATCCGGTGTGCAGGTAACGGATCTGGCAAATGATCGGCCGGTTGACTTGACCGGACGACTGGTTGTCAACTGTTGCGGTCCTTGGGCGGATATCCTGATCGGTGAACTTGAAAAAGAAAAATCGGATAAGCGGGTGAGACGTTCAGAGGGGATTCATATCATTACCGAAAAACTGGTGAATCATCATATCGTTTCTCACATCACTTCGGAAAACAAACATGTGTTTCTCATCCCCTGGCGAAACCATACGCTCATCGGTACGACGGACCGTGAATATGTGGGGGACCCGGATGATTTCAGGGTTTCCGCCGAGGCCATATTCAGCCTCATCGCCGACGCAAACCGGTTGCTGAGCGACAAACACGCCATTCGGAGGGAAGATGTCCTCTTTGCTTACGGTGGACTCAGGCCTCTTGTGGAGGATAAGACGACCGATGTATACCATTCTTCCAGGCGATACGAGATCTATGATCATGCAGCGGAAGGACTTGAAGGTCTGATAACGGTGGAGGGAGGAAAGTATACCACCAGCCGCAATCTCGCGGAGCAGGTCATGAAAACGGTGGGAAAAAAGCTGAAACATCCGCTGGGGAAATGCACGACGGGGTCTTCGTACTTAGCGGGATGTGAAATCTCAAATATGGAAGGATTTATCCGGAGAATCATCGGGGAAAATAAGGATTTCGACGCGAAGACAGTCGAATTCCTGGGTCGAAACTACGGCACCCGATTCGGTCGCGTTCTGGATATGGCGCGGAAGGACAGCCGACTGGCCGAGCCGTTGAACGACGACGGGGAGATTCCGGCACAGGCGCTTTTTGCCGTCCGCAATGAGATGGCCCTGACCCTGGGGGACATCCTCTTTCGAAGGACGGGAATCGGAACCCTGGGCCATCCGGGGCAGGAGGCGCTGCATGCGATTGCGAATACGGCTGCTTCACATTTGAAGTGGGACAGCGCCAGAAAAGCCAGGGAGATCGAGGCGGTTGAGGAGCGCTATATTTTCCCGGGATGACCGATCTCCCTGTAGGAGAGGGGAGGCGTTGCCGACGGAGATGAGGAGGATTCGGCATTTGCAAAGTCGATACCGATAGCGATACCGATACCGACTTCCAAAGAAAGCCCTGATCGGAGGTTTTTACTCCGCGCCGCTCAACGGACGAACCGAAAGGACAGGGCAGGGCGCCTGCCGGATGACCCTGTCCGTGGTAGATCCCACCAGCAGAGATTCCACGAGGCTGTGTCCCCTGACCCCTAAAATGATCAGATCCATCTTATGGACCAACCCGTATTTGACCAGTTCATCGTGCGCCTGACCAGCCAGGAGGACGGTCTTCGGGGTGCACCAGTTATACACTTCTTCCGGGATCATTCCTGTAAGTTGTTCCGTCAGTTTCTCACGCAGGTCTTCTTCATAGGCGTCATTTTCTTCCGCGGTTTGTTTCAACATGTCTTTGTAAACGGCAGGCTCAATCACGTGGGCCAGATGCAGTTCCGATTGAAATTCCTGCGCCAGACTGAGCCCGTACTGGAAAGCCAGGCTGGAATCGGGAGAAAAATCACATCCCACCAGGATTCTTTTTATCCTGATTTCCCCTCTGACAGGGGTCGCAAGTTCTTTCTCCTGGCTGCGGACGACGAAAAGAGGGCAGGGGAGCGTACGGATAAGACGTTCCGTTACGGACCCCAGGATCACCCGTTTCAGTCCGGAGCGGCCGTGGGTCGCCGAGACTACAAGATCCGCTTGTTTTTCTTTCGCCACCCGTACGATGTCGTCGGCCGTATTTCCCACCGAGATGATCGGTTCCCAGTCGACGGGAGTATCTCCGATCAACTCATGCAGATGTTCATCGGCATAATCGCTGATTCTTTTCTGCTGCTCGAAAGGATCCGCAAAGCCTTCCCCATACATGGCGGTGGATGAAATGTCGATAACATGGCACAGGTAGAGCTTGGCGCCGAATTCCTTCGCGAGAGAAATGCCGAAAGGGATGGCGTGGTTGGAAAAGTCCGAGAAATCGGTGGTGCATATGATGTTTTTTATGTCTATTTTCATGGTTGCCGCCTCCTGTTTTTTGCTTTGAAGAAGTCTCCAAAACCCCTGCGTAATGCAGCCAACGTGCAGTATAAGTGATGCGAAGAAATTTTTTGTGAGACCCGAAGTATTACGTTATCATGGTAATCGCCAATAATATAACATAGAAAGAAAGAGCGGAAAATGGTTTTGTATCCATTTAGAGTTTTAATTCAGGATAAAGTTTTCTTGCGCAATCGGGACAGATGCCGTGACTGAATTTGGCATAGGAGCGGTCCTGGATATATTTTTCAATCTGCTGCCAGTATCCGTCATCATCCCGGACTTTTTTGCAGTTGGCGCAAATGGGAAGAAAACCTTGAAGGGTCTTAATCTCCGAAAGGGCCTGACGGAGTTCCTGAATCAGTTTTTCCTTTTCCGCTTCCAGCTTTTTCCTGCGTTCGATTTCATTTTGCGCCAGGCTGAGTTCCTCTTTTATGTCGGCTACCTGTTTTAAAATGGCAAGAACGGGACGGCTTTCAATCTCGCTTCCCTCCTTTGCGCTCTGCCATTTGAAATAGATCCACAGGAATGGGCAGGCAAAGGTGGAGATGATCAATCGGCTGAAAAGCGTTCCCTTGATGATGCTGACATATTCAGGCCCCGGGGCGAAGGCGCCAGTGGCGAAGAGGACGACATCCAGCCACATAACGCCCAGCAAGGTGATGAACGCCCGAAACCACAGATTCAACCGCAGTCCCTGCTTTCCCAGAAACTCCCAGGCCATGGCTAGAAAGATGAGGTCCAGCAGGGTGGCGATCACGGAAGCGGCATTGATCCTGAAACTCGGCATGGGGACGTAGCCCATGGGCGGGAGATGAGAAAGTCGCATCTGGAGGTGCAATATCAGCGCAATGACCGGCACCATGATGGAGACCCCCACGATGGTGGAGATGGCCACCCTTGTGGCCCTGGGCCCGTCAAAGACGTAGACGACGAAAACACCCAATAAAAGAGAGGTATAGAATACCGTGGAGCCGACCATAAATGTGATTCCCACAACCTCCACTTTTACCCCGGCATCGGTAATCCACGACATGATCGCCGTGATTCCCCCCATCAATGCGTAAAAATGGGCCAGACCGAATCGATGTCGGAGGGAATGGGACCAGAGGACCAGAAAATAGATCCCCATTGCTTCCAGAATTAATATGAGTGCGTCATTTTCTATGTTGTGCCTTGTTTGGCTCGGGAAAAACAGAAATCATTGGTTATGGAAAATTACCGGGGTAATCTAATGAGTAACCGCGGAAGATCAACCCCAAACAGAACGGACGAGCCTTGCTGGTCCGGGCTTGGCCGGTTCAGGCTCATTTCAGGGATCGGGTGTTGAGAAATTGCAGCAGTTCTCGACCCCGGCGATTATCAGGCGAAAGGGCCATGAACTTTTCCGCGAGGTCTCTTGCTTTCTCAATCTGCCCGCGCTTCACGTAATAGTTTGCCGCGGCTGTCAGAAAGTCGGTATTTTCCGGCTCAATTTCCAGCGCTCGCAACAGGGCCTTTTCCGCTTGCGCATCGTCTTGAAGGTAATCCAAGAGCTGCCCCAGGTTATAATGAACCCTGGCATGATGAGGCATCCCTTGGGCAGCCGCCGTCAAATAATGAGCGGCCTCCCGGTATTCTTTCTTTTCCGCCAACAGGAGTCCCAGGGAATAGGAGATCTGGTATTCCCGCGGATGGGCTGTCACCACCTCACGGAGCAGGGCTTCAGCCTTTTCTTTATCTCCCATCTCGTTGTACAACATGGCCAGGTTCACCTTGGCTGGAAAGAAAAGGTCGTCAATGACGATGGCCGCGCGGTAGTTGGCGATGGCTTTTTCGGGTTGCCCCAAAGAGACGTAAAGATTCCCCAGGTTGTACCGGCCGGAGGCGAAATCAGAGGAATATTCCATCGATTTCTTGAATTCATCCAGGGCCTTCAAAAAGACCGTTTGTTCCTCTTTGGTGAGCTTTGTGGTCGGTATACCGGCAAGTCTGCGCGCCGCTTCCATACGCACCGTTTTCACGGGATCATAAAGAAGGGGGATAAGCATTCCCGCGATTCTGGCCTCATCCCCCACGGCCAGGGATTTTGTTGCGGTCTGCCGAATCAACGCCTCATCATCCGCCATGGCCCGTTCAAAAGCCTTGTCCGTTTCCGCTCCGGGATAGTCCGCTAGAAGGGTAAGGGCCGTGGCCCTCACGATCACCGGATACAGGGCGTCTCCCGCAATATCCAGCAACGCCCGGTGCGCTCCTTTGGTTCCTCTTCGTCCGGCTTCGATGACGGTCCCGTAGTGGGACTTCCGGCCCGGCCCGTACCATCGGGTGATGGTCTCGTCGGACCATGTATTGGATTTGTCGAAATGACAGCGGTTGCAGGCGTTGGGGACGCCAATCTTTTGGCTCAGATCCGGCCGTGGAATTCGGAGACTGTGATCCGGCCGGTAGTCTATTCCCATGTAGGTCCTTCCGGGCATGTGGCACTGGACGCACTGGGCGCCCGTGCCGACCTCAAAAGCGACTTTCCCGTCGGCGGATCGGATCGGGTCTCCCGCTTCCCCGGTTTTTTTGTGAAAATGATGCTCTTTGGTATCGTACTCTCCTGCGCGATGACACTGGAGGCACAGGTCGTTTCCATCCTTCAAGAGTTTCAGACTGTGCACGTCGTGGCAGTCGTTGCAACGTACACCCCGATGGTACATTTTGCTCTGGGTGAATGAACCGTAAACATACACTTCGTCCAGGATCTGGCCATCCGGATAATAAAGCCCTTCTTCAAGTACACTGGGCAGGAGACTGTCAAGCAGATCCGGTTCCCTGTGGGTATAATCCCCGAGGGCCGCCCGTCTGGAATGACACGGGGCGCAGAGTTCCACCAGTTCTCTGGAGCGCAATTCAGATGTCTTGACCACCAGGTCGCAGTTGTCCACCCTGGGGCGCGCCATGTCAGGCATCTCCGCCCAGGCTACGTGATCCGATCCGGGTCCATGACAGGCCTCGCAACCCACATTGATATCCGACCAGGTGGTGGCATAGGTGTCTGTATTCAGGTCGTAGTTCTTTTTCAAATTGGTGGAGTGGCATTCCGCGCACATCCCGTTCCAGTTCTGTCCTGCATTGGTCCAGTAAAGCCAGTCTTTTGTGTCCGGAGGATTATCGGGGGTCAGGTGATACCATTTCTTTTCGCGGTTGTCCCAGGCGATGGGAAGACATTGGAGTCTCCCTCCGGGAAAGGGAACCAGGTATTGCTGCAGCGGATACCAGCCGAAGGTGTGGGTGATTTCATACTCTCCCATCCGTCCTTCAGGGCCCCGGGTATGAACAAAAAACTTTCCATCTTTACGGTAAAACCGGGATCGTATCCCATTGCTTTCAAATTGTGCATCGTTGAAGTCGCCCAGGACCGTCTCATCATTGGCCACGTGCATGGCATGATCGTGGTAGGATCCCGACCATTTCTCATATTCGTGCTTGTGGCAATCCTTGCATTTCACGCTTCCCACAAAGGCAACGGGAGAAACCGCCTCCGCCGCGTTTCCCGCTGAAATGGCCGACCTATCCTTGAGAAGGTAGAGCACCGGGCAGAAAAGGATCACCAAGGTGGCAATGATGCCTGTTATTTTCCAGCGTATCATGATGAAAGGGGGCCCTTTGGGTAGACAACCTGAGAAACATCAAAACGTCCCCTTTTAATGACCCTTCCCGTATCTACCATGACTACATTGTTCTCAATGAAAAGGGGAAAAAGATCGAGAGCCCGCGGCGCCGGGGGCCGGATCACCTCCCCTCGGATGTCGAATGCCGAGGAGTGGCAGGGACATTCGAATTTCCCTTCTCCGGAGATCCAGGGAACCGTGCATCCAAGGTGGGTGCATTTTCGGGAAAGGGCGAGAAAACCGCCATCGGCCAACCGGGCCAGATAAAATTTGCCCCTCACGAATGCAGTGACCGATTCGAGTGGAAATTTTTCCACCGGCCCTGCCTCGATGGTCATTTGCTTTCCCATCGCCTTTTCGGGGGCCTTTCCCGGCCGGAAAAAGGATACCACGACGGCGATGGTTTCCGCAAAGGCCAGGATACCGAGACCCAGCCACAGCTTGTTCAGGAAGGATCGTCTGGATGCAGGGGATTCAAGATTCTTTCCGTCTTTATCGATCATTTCATTGTCGTTCATAAAGAACCTCGCCCGAGGTTTTCTCATTCTAAGAAATGCCGGCGCTCCATGGCCATACCAGCTTCATCCCCGTTCCCCTGAACCAAATGCCTGTGGCGGTCAGGGTGACAAAGGCCGTCAGGAGCAGGATGACGACCGTTTGAACCGTTTCGTTGAGGTTTGCGGAATAGAAACGTCTCATGGAAATCGTGAATCCCAGGATAAAGATCAAGGTTAGGGAAAACGGGATCAGACCGTTGGCCATATAGGCCGGCATATCAGGAATCCATGTGGAAAACCGGATGACGTATTCATCCAACAGAATGCCGCTCGCCGTGGCGCCTACGGCAACGAGGACGGCCGTCACGGCCATTTTGCGTCCTTTATGAGAGGCGAGCCAGACCCCTCCCGTATCCACCCCATAATCTATATAGGGGAGAGCGAAAAGCCATAATCCCATGCAAATGGGAATCACAAACAAGGAGAAAAGCGGGTGAAAATGCAAGAGCAACTCCTGAAAACCCATAAAATACCACGGTGCTTTTGTAGGGTTTGGGCTCAATCCGGGATTGGCCTTGCTCTCCAGCGGCGCATTAAAAAAAGTGGAACAAACCAGGATAAAGGCAATGACGACCAAGGCCGCGGTGAGTTCACGAAGAAGAAGGTCGGGTATGGATGGAACCAATTTACCGCGTCTTTCCAGGACTTCATCAGGTCTATGGGGAATGACGACGCCCCCCGCCTTCCTTATGCGCCAGAAATGAAATCCCATAAGCACCAGAAGCAAAATGGGAAGCACCGCCGTGTGAATGGCATAGAAATTGGAAAGGGTGGCCGGACCCATTTCTCCTCCTCCCTGAATAAATTCCTTCAGCCATTCTCCTCCGTAAGGGATGTAGTCCAACATCCCGAGGCTGATGGTAACGGCCCAGAAAGAAAGCTGGTCCCATGGCAGGAGGTATCCGGTAAAATTGGATAACAGCACAATGGCAAAAAGACAAATTCCTATCACCCAGTTGAATTGCCGGGGAGGATGAAAGGCCCCGGTTAAAAAGACGCGGAGAAAGTGCAGGAAAACCACAACCAGGAGGAAGTTGCCGCTCCAGTGGTGAATGTTCCGGATGAGACGTCCAAAGAGAATTCCGTTTTGGAGGGACAGAATCGATTCATAAGCCCTGTCGGGAAAAGGGAGGTACATGAATTTAAGCATCAAGCCGGTCCCGAAGAGGAGCATGACAAGGACGACCGCCATGCCCCCCAATCCCCAGGTCAGGGTAAACTGAAGCGTTTTTTCCGGAACACCGCGAGGGCGGATGTGCAGGAGAAATGCGTTGAAAAACCGGCCGGATCTTTTTGGTTCCTTCCCGCTCTTGCTCATCCCGGGAAAAACGGAAATGTAGAGACGTTTAAGAAACATGGCAGGTCCCCAGATGGTATGCCGCGGGGTTTTCATGGTTTTGCCGATATTTATTCCAGACGCTTACTTTTGCGCTTCAGGATGCTTTTCATGATCCCTTCGTCCAGGAGATTCAAATCGGAGGGGAGGACATTTCCATGCACATCATAACGCATCACGGGGAGATCCGAACTCAGGAATCCGTAATCGAGGCCTGCCGGGTTTTCCCTGTCTTCAATGAGTTCCCCGTGGGGGAGAAGCAGTGGAGCATCCATTCCGGCTTGTTTGAGGAGGTGAATGAAATAGTTCTTCCCGGTGGAATATTCCATATCTTCTTTTCTGTCTGATATCTTGAAATAGCTTGGCTTCTGTTTCAGAAGTTCGAGGTTTGGAAAGAGACTCAGGATGTTCATGTGAATGCCGACCCGGAATCCCGCGTCTTCCAGCCGCTCTTTTATGTCCAGTATCCTTTTATAATTGGTTTTCGCATCCTCTTCATCGCGAAAGGGCAGATCCAAAATGGTGGAGATTTCGAGAAAGATCTTCCTGTCCAGATGCCTGATCATTTGATCGACGGCCTCCTGGATGTCTTTCCATGTGTATCCCTTGTTAATATTCTCCAAGGCGAAATCCGACGCGGTTTCAAGACCTAACAAAAGAGTATTCACGTACTGATTCAGGAATTGGATGTGATCCTTCCTTTTCATGAGAAGAATGCCCGCGAAAACGGCGATCTGGTAAGGTTTGATCTGATCGAGGATATGGTGTACCTTTTCATTTTTCAAAGAGAAATAGGAATCAATGAACCTGAGCTCCTTGGCCCCGAATTCCCGTTTGATGGTGTGGAAATAGTCCACGATTCTGTCCTCTTCGGCCCCCGACAGAAAATCCATGACAGGCAGACCCTTGTAGGTGCAGAACTTGCATTTGCCATACCAGCAACGGTTGTTGAACCCCACGTGAACAATGGTGGACGAGGAGTGATCGAACATCTCCTGCAAAAAATCCTTTTTGCAGTCATAGATGGTCGTGTAATCGGTTTCTGTGATGACATCGTCTTTCCACGCCTGGATGTACTGATGCAGATCCGTATTCAGGTCGATATCACCGGTGATGATGATCAGATTTTTCTTCAGAGAATCGCTGTTTGCACCCATTTTGGAGAGAAATTCCCGTATGAACGCGGGCGACATCTTGATGTTTAAAAGCGGTCCGCCGAGAATTACGCGATTCTTGTTGTCAAGGAGGTCTTTTACGATAATAAGATCGCAGAAGTTGATGCAGGTGACCATAACATAGGCATCGCGGACGTCCTCGAAAATATCCTCATTGAGATAGCCCCGGGTCATCATCACATAATAGAGATTGCTGCTGATGAATTTCTGGGACATGTATACCCCGGCCGCGGGGGAGAACATGTTTTTCCCTTTGGAAACGATCCGGTCATAATCGGCCTTGTACGTTTCCGATTTGTACGCCCTTACCGGAATTTTGCTGAATGTGGGATCAATCTTTTCGTTTCGCTGAAGATTTCCCGTGATCATGCGGGTTGCGATAGGATAGTAAGGGGTGAATAAAGGAGGATAGATATAGGTTAATTTCATGAATAAATGGCTCCTACGCGGATTTTGGTTCTAAGGTGGAAACGAAGAGTTCCATGAGATCGATGACCTTGATTTTGTCTTCGAGGCCCCCGGTCTTGATGGCGTCTTCAAAATGGATGAGGCAGAACGGACAGGCGGTGACGATGACGTTTGCTCCCGCCGCGAGGGCCATGTGAATTCTTTTTTCAGCCATCCGCATCTCTTCCTGTTCAATCTCGTGCCACAGCATGACATCCCCGCCTCCGCAGCAGAAGCTTCGGTCCCTGGAACGCTCCATTTCCACCAGGTGAAGCCCGGGAATCGATTTGAGCAGCTTTCGAGGTTCCTCATACACCCCATTGTGCCTGCCGAGATAACAGGGGTCGTGGTAGGTGTACACATCGCTTGCCGCTACGCCGGTTTGCGGCTTCAGAAAACCCGTCTCCACCAGGGCCAGAAAGAACTGCGCGTAGTGGTAGACCTTGTAGGTTTCGGGATAATCTTTCTTCAGGGTATTATAGGCGTGGGGGTCCGTGGTGATGATCCATTTGAAATCGATGCTCGAAAGGGTCTCGGTGTTCTCTTCCATCAGCATATGGAACATCCCTTCTTCGCCCATCCGCCGAACCTGGTGGCCGGTATCCTTTTCCATCCGCCCAAGAATGCCGAAGTCTATTCCCGCCATATTCAACCCCTTTGCGATGGATGCCGCGATTTCCTGGGACCGGGGATCAAAAGAGGCGTAGCCGTCCACATAGTACAACAGATCCGTCTTGTCTCCTTCCTTAAGAATTTTTACACCGGGAACCTCCAGTTCCTTGACCCAGTCGGCACGTTTGGCGGCCGGCTTACCAAACGGATTCCCGGTTTTTTCCACAAACATGAGGATCTGGTTGAAGGTCTTGGGACCCTGGCCCGTTTCCAGCACATGCCGGCGCATATCTATCATTTTGTTAATATATTCGATGAAAACAGGGCATTCTTCCTCGCAGGCCCCGCAGGTGGTGCAGGACCACAGTTCATCCAGCCCGATGATGCCTCCCACCATCGGTTTTTCATCAGAATCTTTTGGCGAACGGGAAAGAAAAGGCCACACGGGATATTTTTCGTATGCGTGGTCCCTCAGCTTGATGGTTAATTGCTTGGGGGACAAGGGTCTGCCAATGGCGTTGGCGGGACAGTTGTCGGTGCAGCGCCCGCACTCGGTGCAGGTGTAAAAATCGAGGATATTCTTCCATGTGAATTCTTCCAGCTTTCCGACCCCGAGACTTTCCAGTTCGAAAATATCCTCCACTCCGTATCTGGCGGGTTTGATGGCTCCTTTTTTCAGGTTATGGAAGTACACATTGGGAAGGCCCGTGATAATATGGAAATGTTTGGAGAGGGGAAGCAGATTCAGGAAGAGAAAGAAGGCCAGAATATGCAGCCAGTAACTGGTTCGGAGTATCCCCATGAGGGCCTGCGGGCTGTTTGCGGGCAGAAAAAGCATTCCGATCCGCGCAGCGGGAAGCCATCCCTTTGATTCCCCTGCCAGAAGAATCCCGCTGCCCTCGAAAAGCATGTCGGTGATCATGAGGAAACCGATGAGACCCAGTACCAGGTAGGCTTCAAAGAGGTGACTGCCCTCATATCGAGCGGGTTTGACAATGGCGCGCCTCAGGATGGCCCAGATGCAGGCAAAGAGCACGATAAGTTCAAAGATATCTTTGAGGCTATTATAAAATGTGCCGAGAGAGCTGTGCATAAAGGGCCGAAAGATGGGAATGCCAAGGCCCTGGGTGACCAGGTCCAGAGATCGAAGTCCCAAAACCACAAAACCCCAGAATATGAGGATATGAATGACCCCCGCCCACAGATAGCGGGGTTGACGTTTCTGGATAAATCCGTACTCAATAAGATCCTTGAAACGTTGCTTCCAATGGGAAAAACGGGGATCGGGTTGGGCCGCCCGAAGGAGGGCAAGCCGCTTTCGAATGGTGATGGTGAAAATCGTTACGGCTGCCGCAACAATCAGCCACATGAGGATCAGTCCTGCATATCCCTGACTGCCCCGCACCGCAAATTCAGCAAAAGAAACCATGATCGTTTACTCCTGTCTCAGAAATCGTCAAACGCAAAAGGATGTTTGCATGTTGTTAAAAATGAAACACAATGGGCGTATCCTAATTCAAATTCCCTGGCAACGAAATACAGCATCAGAAAGCCATTCCGTCACCAGGTCTTTTTTGCTGCCGCATCTGATTCCTATGGCAGCAACGGCCCTTCCATGCCGGTACGGAAAAATGGATGGGTAATAATGGCTCCGTTGTACCAGCATAGAAGGACCTCTCGACGGTCGGTGAAGGTTCATCCAAGATGCGGCAGCAAAAAAGACCTCGTGACTCCATTCGTGCCGGTACTTTTGAATTAGATGCCAATGGGCTTTGAAAAGCGCGCATTGTATCATTCCAGCAAAATCGTGCAAGTCATTTTTGCTCCCCGGGCAAAAAGCGCGACCTCGAGGAGCATCTTAGGTCCAGTCCATCATTTCATTACCCCATTTTATTTTCACCCGAAAAGGTGTATGCTGCAGCGCAACCTATAAACCAAGGAAGGATGTTTCGGATGGCGAATCAAACACTGGATAAAATGAAAGAGCTTGTGCGGACCAACAATACCTGCGTTCTGGCAACGACACGAGAGAACAAGCCTCACTGTTCACTCATGGCGTATGTGGCGGATGAGGAGTGTTCCCAAATCTTTATGGCGACCCATCGGGACACTACCAAATACCGGAACCTGCTGAAAAACCCGAACGTGAGTCTGCTCATCGATACGAGGGCCCAAGATCCAGGCGAGGAGACATCCAAAGCAAAGGCCCTGACGGTTGCCGGTGCATTTCAGGGCGTTGAAGATGCTGAAAAAAGAGGAATTATTCTGCAAAAACTGATGGATGGTCATCCCCATTTAAAGGACTTTCTGCAGGATCCTGACGCTGAGATGTTTTCGGTGAAAATAGAATCGTTTCTTCTCCTTGAAGGAGTAGCAAATGCCTATTTTGAATTGGCGTGAGCCTTCATCGGCGCAGGGATCAGGGTGTGGTTCTTGAAAAATTCCCAAAGGATTTCCGCGGCATCAAAGTCTTTCAGCGGATCATCCTCGGCTAAGGAAGCGGTGAAATATTTCCCCGGCCAGACATGCCCCCAGTTTTTAATGAGCCAGAGAGAGACCTCCGCCCCATCGGAACATCGCTCCCACGATCGGACGGTCACCCGGCCTTTGTACCTCTGCTTTTCCTCCGCCACTGACGAACATTGATCCATCTTCACCCAGAAATCCACACAATCCGGGACAGACCAGTAGGTTCGGGTGCCTCCCCGGCGTTTGCTCACACCTCCTTCGTAAGGAACATCCTGGTCATCCAAACCATGCATGATCAGGACCGGGAGGGGTTTTTCGGGATCAGGGATGTGCCATTCCGGGACTTCCTTAGACTCCCTGCCTCCCATGGAGGCCGCAAGGAAAGCCGCGCCTGCCAGCATGTTCGTCCTTTCCGCCGCAAACCGGTAGGCCATCATGCCGCCGTTTGAAAAGCCCAGCATGTAGATCCGGCTCTGATCCACGTTGAGTTTATTGCACGCATCTTTAATGGCCGCCGTGAGAAATCCCACGTCATCCACCTTGTCTTTTGCCGCTTTCCCACAACAGTGACCGGCGTTCCAGTGCTGTAGATACCCGAACAGGCCCATACCGTTCGGATAGAGCACAAGGAACTTTTCTCGATCAGCCAGGGCGCTGAACCCTGAAAACCTTTCCATTCCCACGCCTGTATCGAAGGCCCCATGAATAACTACCACAAGGGGCAAGGGCTCTTTGGAGTCGTAGCCTGGCGGAATATGGATCTGATAGGTCCGGTTGAATCCGTTTGCCTGGATGTCCATCTCCACTTCATAGGTTTCGGGACCGACGATCCGGTCTTGCGGAAGCCTTTTGGAACATCCCGTGACGAACTGAAAACACCATGCAAGCGATAGGAGTGTAATGAATGCTTTCATTGTTTCCTCTCGAAGCTGTTTTCAAAATGACAATTATGGCGGCAGGTTTTCCAGCCTTGACGCAACACTACAACTACACTATTTTAATTTATCCAACAACAACTATCTACTTTGCATTTCCGCCGGCCGCCGGTTGCAGCCTTCCAAAATCAGCAGGGAGGGATTGTCCCATGAGCGAAGGTCTCCTGTCTCATAAAATCGAATGCGAAAACCTTGAAGATGCCATAGAAACCTTTTTCCAAAAGGGCTGGACCGACGGGTTGCCCGTTATCCCTCCCACGGAAGGGAAGGTGCTGAAATTCCTGGGGACAGCAGGGTTGGCTCCGGATGAAATCCTGGGAGCTATCCCCGAGAGAAACCGGGTTTTTACCGCGGAAAAAGTGGCCGCCAATGCCGTTATGGCCGGATGCCTTCCCGAATATTTTCCCGTCGTTGTCGCGGCGGTGCGAGGGATCTCCCGGCCTGAATTCGGACTGCACGGCGTCTCGGCAAGTACGGCGGGAGCGGGAATCCTGATCATGGTCAATGGCCCGGTTACCCAAGAGCTGGGAATCAACAGCGGCCAGAATCTCATGGCGCCCGGCAATCGGGCCAATGCCACGATTGGAAGGGCCGTAAGGCTCGTTCTGCATAATCTGGGGGGAAGAGAATTTGACAGATCGACCCTGGGGCATCCGGGGAAATATACCTTTTGCATCGGCGAACAGGAGAGTCGTTGGGAACCACTCCATGTGCCTGCGGGGGCTGAAAAAGGAGATGAGCGCCGTCACCGTTTTTGCGGCGGAAGGACCCAACCAGGTCCAGAACCACATCGCGCTGAAACCGGAAAACATCCTCAATACCATCGCCGACCGGATGCGGTCTCTGGGGAGCTTCAATATGGGGGGAGATGTGGAATGCGCGGTGATCATCTGCCCGGAACACTACGAGACCCTGAACCGGGCCGGCTGGAGCAAGAAAGATGTGCGCGAGTTTCTCTATGAGAAGGCTTGTCGGCCGCTGGCGGATCTGAAGAGAGGAGGGCTGAACGAGACTCCTCTGGTCCCTGAAGATGAGGAAACCATGGTCCGGGCGGTTTCTTCGCCGGACGGAATTCTGCTGATCATGGCCGGAGGTGTCGCCGGCAGATTTTCGGCCTGTATGCCCGGATGGTTCAGCCGACATATGTCCAGGGCCGTTACAGAGCCGATAGGTCCGTCCTGCGCAGGAGGCACCTGAGCGGTTACCGGGGTTCCGTTGGAATCCCTTAAATAGAATAAGGAGGAATGAAACATGAGCATCACAGTGCTGGATCCCACCAACGAACCGATCAAGACGGCTTTTGAAATGGCGCGCCGTCCCGAGAGCCTGAAAGGCCTCGTTCTTGGGCTTATCGATAATGGGAAGAAAAACTCCGATTACCTTGTCAGGAAAATCGCGAACCGCCTGGAAGAACTCCATGGACTCAAAGGAGGTATGAAAGTTAAGAAGCCTTCTCCCTCCCATGCCGTTCCAGAGGAATGCCGCAAGGGAACTGGCGGAGAAGTCGGACCTGGTGCTGGCCGGTATCGGAGACTGAGGTTCCTGCAGCTCGGGCAGTGTGCTCGACGGAATCGTCATGGAAAAACTGGGAGTTCCCACGGCAGTCATCTGCACGGAACCGTTCATCTCTTCGGGAAAGGCCATGGCTCTGGCCCATGGTCTTCCCGATTACCCATTTGCCGTTATCCCTCATCCCATCAACGCCACCTCCTATGAAGTATTGGATGACTGGGCGGAAGAGTCCCTGCCGGAGGTTGTTCGATTGTTGCTGAAATGAAACGGGGTTTCGGGTGCGGCGTTTGTTGACAAGCCGGAACCAATGTTTATTTTTTAATCCAAGACGAACAACAATAAAATCAGCAGTTGAACCCGCCCTTAAAGGGGCTATGAGCCGGGTATCACGAAAAGTGAACCCGGCTTTTTAATGGAGGCAACAGAATGGAAACAGCAAAAAGCATACGGAACGAAACGCTTGAAGAACAGAACTTTTCAAGGTTGGATGAATCCGATGACAGGGAATTTTACCTGACGGATCGTTTTGTGAGCCACCTGGATTCAGTGGCTCTGGGTACGGTTGAACGGATTATCGGCGACCTGGTTATTGAAAAAAGTCCTGTTATACTCGATTTGATGGCAGGTTGGGATTCCCACATTCCCCAGAGCATCAAGCCAGAGAGAGTGGTGGGATTGGGTCTTAACGAAAATGAATTGAAAAAGAACAGGGACTTAACCGAGTTCGTAATCCACGATCTCAACGAGAATCCCCGTCTTCCGTTTCCGGATGATACCTTCGATGTGGTGATCAATACGGTTTCGGTGGACTATATGACCCAACCAGTCGCCGTATTTGAGGAGGTGGGCCGGGTATTGAAGCCCGGCGGGATCTTTCTGGTGATCTTTTCAAATCGAATGTTTCCCCTGAAAGCGGTGAGGATCTGGAAGGAATCCAGTGAGGAAGAACGGGTGGGCCTCGTGGAGGATTTTTTCACCCGGAGTGAGAGATTTGGGGAAGCCCTCACTTTCGTCGTCCAAGGGAAAACCGAGACCGAAAGACGATAAATACGCAGGGGCAACGCCCTTCAGCGATCCTGTGTATCTGGTGTATGCGGAAAAGAAGGGGGCTGATCCAAACAAGGAGCAAAGGCCTCGACCGGGAGAGCAGTCTGGTGGGGTGCTGTCGAAGGAGGAACTTGAAGAGAAGAAGCGTGGTAAAGGATACGCTTTGTTGTCCCCATTGCGATGAAAGACTGCGGAAATGGGAAGTCCCCGACAATCCTTTCTGCCAGACCTGGGATAATGATTTCATGTATATCTGCTTTAACGACGAATGTTCCTACTTTGTAAGAGGTTGGGAGCATATGCGGAAGAACTTTGACAAGACGCTCTCGTACCGCTTTATGTTCAATCCGGCAAACGGCGCCTGCATGCCCATGCCGGTGCCTTCTTATCGGGCATTTAAAGAGGGGATTTTGGAATAACTCCAAAAGAAATCTTTTTATCGTTCCCAAGCTCTGCTTGGGAACACAATTTTTTAGCAACTCCGGATTCCGGTTTCAGAACATGCGGGATCACCGCTTTGTTTCATGTCTATTTTCCTTGACAATTTTCATGATTCTGGCTTACCTTTTCATGAAGAGGCATCCTGCTCACTTCGTCTGCGGTCGAGAAGAAAAGGGAAAAAGGAATGGGGGGATTGAACATGGCTAATCTGCAAATCAAAGGGATGGATGATGTGATATATTCGGAGCTAAAAGCGCTCGCGTCATCAGAAAACCGGTCCGTCAGCCAGCAGGTGCTTTATATGTTACGTGGCCATTTGGCCAGAAAAGGTCGTGTGGAAAAAATAAGAACGCCCGCACGGGTCCTGTTGGAGCTCTCCGGCTCCTGGGAGGATCAAAGGGAGGCCGACCAGATCGTGGAAGATCTGCGGGCCTCCAGAAAGAATTCTGAAAGGATTGGAGAAGCGTTCTGATGTACCTTCTTGATACGGATACCATCATTTACAGTCTGAAAGGAGACAAGGCCGTAAATAAGAATCTTTTGCTTCATATCGAAGATCCCATGAAGATCAGCATCATCACTCTCATGGAATTGTATTATGGGGCTCATAAATCGGAAAGAGTCACCGGAAATCTGGCGAAGGTTAAGAGGTTAGAGAATGAGTTTGAGGTTATCCCGGCAGGTGGGGAATCCGCTGATATTTTCGGAATGTTGAAGGCGATTCTGGAGAAGTCGGGTTCACGCTTGGACGATTTTGATCTAATCATTGCTTCATGCGCTATGGCCCATAATTTGACTTTGGTCACCAACAACACGCAGCATTTCACCAGAATTGATGGTCTGAAACTGACAAACTGGTGTGAAGACAATCCAAGTTTCGGTCGGGAATGATTCTTGCGATACTCTTCGTTTCCGGTTCCAGGTTGCCGGTATAGGAGCAACCTCGTATGAGGCGCCAATGATCGCAATCGAAATCTGATCCTTCTCTATCTCTCCTCACAAAAGCTTTAGATGAAACTTCCCTGAAAACTTCTTTATTTTTCATGCCGATCAGTTTATTCTCCACCGCTAAAGGGATATAGTTTATCCTGAAAAATCCTATTTCAATGGGAGCGTGTGTATGAAATTAGTGAAAAATATCGAAGACGCCGTAAATGCCCGAAATATTCCTCCTGGCAGTATCATATATTCCGGGGGCAATGCCGGCACGCCCCGGGCCCTTCTGCAACAGCTGGCAAAGGATAGATCCATTCAGGGGGTGGAACTTCTAAGTGTCCTGTTGCTTGGAGATATCGGAGAGGTTTTTTCAGATGAAGCCTGTCGGCGCATTACCCACAGGGTGATTTTCAACGGTCCCCATTCACGGGAAGCCATGAATACGGGAAGGGCCAGTTACCAGTTGCTGCACCTTTCCGACATTCCTCGTCAGATGCGGGAAAATGTGAGGCCCACTGTCGTTATTCTGAGCCTTGCCGGACCGGATAACGGGGGCAACTACAGCTATGGCACAAGCGTGGAAGGCTGCAAGGCCGCGGTGGAATCGGCAAAGGCACAGGGTGGTTTGGTGATTGCGGAACGAAACGCAAAGATGCCTTTCATTCTGGGTACGACACTGCATGAGCGCGACATCGACTTTCTTATCGATACCGACTACCCGTTGCCAATCAGTCCTGTGCACGAACCCGATGAGCGAGCCAGGAAAATCGCTCACATGATTACCGAGTTGTATGTGAATGACGGATGCACCATTCAATACGGGCTCGGGGAAGTCCCCGAGGCCGTGACCGATGCCATTATCGAAAAAGGGATCAAAGACTTAGGAATTCACACGGAGCTCTTTGCGGACGGCATGCGAAAACTGGTGGATCAGGGCATTGTCAATCATGAATTCATGGATGAGACATTTGCCGTTGCCACGATTTTTCTTTCCAGTTCCGCCCAGGGTTACGACTGGCTGGATCTGAACAGTTCCGTCCAAAGCCGCCCCTCGGACTATACCAATTACATTCCCATAATTGCCCAGATTCCGAGAATGGTGGCGATCAATAGCGCTATCGGGGTGGACTTTCACGGCAATATCTGGGCCGATTCATTAAAGGCTACCAGTATATACAGTGGCATCGGCGGCCAGGCCGATTTTCTGCGGGGCGCCTATCTTTCTGAAAAAGGCGTTCCTATTATTGCCATGAAATCAACCACATCCGATGGGTCCTCAAAGATCATGGAGCGTAGTCCCGAGGGAATTACCGTAACCGCCATCGCCGCGGATCCCGTGGTGATCGTAACGGAGTACGGGGCGTTCAACCCTCGTGGGTTGAATCTGGCGGAACACGCGGTGGGTATTGCCCATCTGGCCCATCCCGGCCATCGCGAGGCGCTCATGAAAACCATTTATGAAAGCAAGGCCTATTTTAAACCCAAACAGGCTTTAGGCGATAAACCTCCAAAAGGGTTTATCCCTTACGATGCGATAAAATAGTTCTGTGCTTTTAGATGATAAAAATTTCGGCTCGTGAGAATAAGCCGGGAGGGGGTATTTGTCGATTGAACAGATTGGAGAATGAAGTCCGGTTCCAGCGAGCCTGGTTGTCCCAGTTGCAGGAGGAACATGAAGCCATCTGCTGGAAATACAAAGTTAAACTTTCCAGGCCTTTCATGGAGATCTCCCATTCCAGAACGGAGTGGGGGACGTGGAATGCCGATTTTCGCACCCTGAAAATGTCGGCCCATTTGATACGGGAACAGCCCTGGGATATTGTCGTGCATGTGTTGAAACATGAAATGGCTCACCAGATGGTTACCGATCTCTTCCACAGTGCCGACGGCCATGGGGAGTACTTTCAGGCAGCGTGTGAAAGGCTCGGCGTCCCCCTGGAATTTCGGGGGGCGAAGGGAGACCTGCGACGTCCCATCGCCGATTTCCGAAGTCAGGAAATGGGATCAGAGGGGTCCAGGATGCTGGAAAAAGTCAGAAAACTCCTGTCCCTGGCTCAGTCCGAGAATGAAAATGAATCCTTTCTTGCCATGAGGAAGGCCAATGAACTGATCGAGAAGTATAACATTGATCGGGTAGATCAGGACAAGACCTCGGGTTGTGTTTACGCGATTATCAATCACAAGAGAAAAAGGATCGAGAACTACCAGCGTCGAATATGCAATATTTTGAAAGAGCATTTCTTTGTGGATATCGTCTATTCCTATCTTTTTGATGCCAAGGATTGCCAGGAATATAAAACCATTGAGCTTTTGGGGACCAGTGAAAACGTGGCTATCGCGGAATATGTATACTATTTTCTTATGCATCAGATGGAAATCCTTTGGAAAGTCCATCTGCGTACGAATGGCAATGGCGTTTCCAGAAATAAGAGATCGTACAGGCTGGGGTTGCTTCGGGGTCTCCATGACAAGTTGGATCGGGAGGCACGGGAAAGAAAAGCGTGTTACGGTGAGGGATTGTCCCATGAAAAATCCATGAGTGCGTTGATTTGCAGCCGGGACAGCGCCCTTGAAGTGTTTAAGAGTATGCGATTTCCCCGTCTTGTCAATTCTTTTCACCGGAGAGCCACCGTGGATATGGACACCTTCCAGGCGGGAATCAATGACGGAGAACGGTTAAAAATATACAAAGGGATTGAAGGCAGGGATGGATACCGGGGCAGGTTGCTGGAGTAGGCTGAAACCAAAAAATGGTGAAATTCATATGAGCGAAATGAAATCCCCGCAATCTGAGGCCCGCCTCCCTCCGGATTCCGATCGGTTTGAGACCATTGGTGAGGGGGATACCCTGGTTCTGAATATGGGGCCTCAGCACCCTTCCACCCATGGTGTTCTCCGGATTGTTTTGAAACTGGACGGAGAATACATCGTGGAGGCCAGGCCCGTGATCGGGTATCTCCACCGCATGCACGAAAAGATGGCCGAAACAAGGACCTGCATCCAGTATATGCCCAATATGGGCCGGGTGGACTATCTGAACCCGCTGGGGTGGAACTGGGCCTATGTGGGGGCGGTGGAACGTCTGGCCGGCATTGAAGTTCCGGAGCGGGCGGAATTCATTCGGGTTATCACCGGAGAACTGAACCGCATATCGTCTCATCTGGTCTGGTTCGGCGCCTACATCCTGGACCTGGGGGCTTTTACTCCCATCATGTACGCTTTTGAAGACCGGGAAAAAATCCTGGATCTCCTTCAACCCATTTCGGGATCGCGTCTTACCTACAGTTTTTTTCGGCCCGGCGGAGTAGCCGCGGATGTAACCGATTCCTTCCTGAAAGACACCCTTGCCTTTGTGAGCTATATGAGAGAAAGGCTTCCCATGTACCGGGATCTGGTGACGAACAACATCATTTTCCGAAAACGCTGCGAAGGAGTGGGAGTGCTTTCCCTTGAAATGTGCAGGAGTTATGGCGCAACGGGTCCCGTGGTGCGGGGTTCCAACCTGGCCTACGACGTGCGCAGGGCCGAGCCCTATTCGGTGTACGATCGGTTTGATTATCAGATACCCGTTGATGAAAACGGCGATGCCATGGGCCGATACCGGGTTCGCATGGCGGAGATGGCCGAAAGCCTCAATATCATCGAACAGGCCGTAAACCGGATGCCGGAAGGGGAGTACATCGTCAAAAAAGCCCCCAAACCCCAATGGAAGCCCCCAAAGGGGAAGTCTATTTCGCCGTGGAAGGAGCACGGGGAAAGATCGGCGTCTACCTGATCTCAACCGGGGACAAACATCCCTATCGCGTCAAACTGCGCTCGCCGGGATTCAGCAACCTGAGCCTTTTTGGAGAACTGGCCAAAGGGCACCTCCTGCAGGATGCGGTGTCCATCCTGGGCAGCCTGGATCTTGTGATTCCCGAGATTGACAGGTGAAAGAAAGAAGATGAGAAAGTGAGAGGATAAGAGGGTGAGAAACAAATATTCGAATGTCCTTCCACACTTTGACCTGGATGTGGCGAGAGTGGTACATTTTGAAAGTTGTAGTTGCAAAATACACCTTATTGAGGTCAAAGCCGGCACGACCATAACCAGAGACTATTTCAAAGGCCTGAACCATTTTGTAAAAATATTTTCAGAACAGATTCCAGAAGGCATGGGCTTTATATATGGTGGCGACGAAAGTCAACAAAGAACGGATGTTTTTATTGTCCCGTTTAATCGCATGAATGATCTTTTTCTTTGGAATCTACAGCATTTAATTCGGTGAATAGAAAATGGAAGATACTCTATGGAACATGAAGCCAAATAAAGCCAAGGCAATAATGCTCGCTAAGCGTCAATTAGTTGAGTTTGTTTATGATGCAGTGAACTTAGAGGGTATTAATTTTACCCTGCCGGAAATCCAGACGTTATTGGATGGAATTACAGTTGGCGGACATAAAGTAACGGACCAGCGAATAGCACTGAATCAGGCGGATACATGGCGAACTTTATTCAAATTAATAGAAAATAATCAGTTTGAGATCTCTGTTGAAGGAGTCTGTGCTCTCCATCTCATAGCCGCCGAGGACGAAGCTTTGGAATGGGGAAAGTTCCGATCCGGCGGGGTTACCATTGCGGGAACAGACTATATGCCGCCACCGGCGGATTCGTTGCCGGAGTTGTTTGAAAGAATGGTCGATGATGCATCCAGGATATCAGATGTTTATGATCAAGCCATCCATTTTTTTCTCACAATGGCGAGATGTCAATTTTTTTATGATGTCAATAAGCGGATGGGGCGTTTTATTATGAATGGGTTTTTGTTAAGTAATGGATACCCTGCCATTAATCTCCCAGCTAAGAGACAATTGGAGTTTAATGAATTGATGCTCCCTTTTTACGAAACCGGGATTCAAGAACAGATGAATACCTTTCTACGTTCTTGCCTGGATGAAAGAATTATAAAAATCATGAAAGAAAAATGATTTTGCGAAAATGATTTCTTTTAACGCAAATTTGCTAACCGTGGTGTTCATGGGCCAATTTGATTAAACTGAATCAACAATATTTTAAGTATTTAGATGCCCGGCTATTTGCGCAATCCCCTGTTCACACGTGATGATAACTGACGGAGAGTGCCTCACTTTTGGCTAATGATCTTGACAAGCTTATTAAATGGCTTCGTGGCCTCCACTCTACCGGTGCCGATGGATTTGAAGGGTTTCTGCGTGATGCGTTGACCGAAGTCACAGGTCACACGTTCCGCTTGGCCAAATCCGGTCCGCAAGGGGGTATAGACGTTCTGCAAGACGAGGCATCGAACCGATTCACAGTTGGGCTGGAAAGCAAGCTTTATGGAACAAAAACGCAATTGCCACTGGACCAGCTCAAAATAAAAATAGTGGATGCCGCGTTCTCCTACCCTGCTCTTGATTTATGGCTTCTGGCAGCCAGCCGCGAAATCTCGGCGGGGGATAAGAAAGAACTGGTTCAGATAGGCGAGGCTCAAGGTATCGCCGTGGAGATCCTCGATTGGCCCCAAGGACCCGGGAAAATTCCCTTCCTGGCCATTCTATGTGCTGAAGCCGAGCGAACGGTCGCGCGCATGATTCAAATGGCATTTTGCCTGCGGGCATCATCGAGCGGATAAAACGCGATCCAGGCTACGAAAGCGCGCGAGACCGACTGCTGGAAAAACTAACCAGACCGGATGTCGGCTATAATGCAGCTCGGGTTCAGCTTGACGAATGGACACGTAAGGCCCTTCAGGATCCTGGCGAAGCTCGTGCCAAACTTCATTCCTACGCCAACCTTTTGGATCCTCACATCACACGTGTATCTCGCCATACCGTAGCAAAATCACTGGATGATTGGTGGGCCTTGACGCGGGCTCGACCCGCTGTGCTGATCGGGGAAGAAGGGATGGGAAAAACCTGGGCGGTGCTCGATTGGTGGTTGACCCGAAAGAATTCCGGTAACGGTCTACCTCTAACGCTGATTATTCCGGCGCGCGAAGTCGGTGAGGCGACAGATCCTAAACAGCTCATCGCCGAACTCCTCGCAAAGCGGATCCGCCTCCGCACGGCGGATTTTTGGAGCAAACGCCTTGACATGTGGGAGCGGGGAGCCACGGGAAAGCCCAAAATTCTGCTGGTCGTGGACGGCTTGAACCAGCATTTCACCTTCCTCGATTGGGCCAGCTTTTTCCAACCACTGCTAACTTCCGATGCCCGTGGGTTCTATGCGGTTGCCGTGACCTGCCGACCGGATCATTGGCGTACTGAACTGAAGCAACTCTGCAACCTGGAACCAATGCCCCATGAAATTCCCGTCGGGCTCTTTACTATGAGCGAGCTGAGCGAGTTTTTGGATCGTCGTGGCCGGGACAAGGCGGAGTTCGGTCGGAAGCTCCTGGACTTAATGCGAGTGCCTCGATGGTGTGAAATGGCGCTTTCCCGGAGTTTCGAGTTGCGAGACAGCGGGGAGATCACCCCCACTCGTTTGGTGATGGAGGATTGGAAGAAGAGATTACATCTTCATGGCTCGTTTCTCGCCCCGGATGATGAACAATTCCGCTCATTCGTGACTAGTCTCGGCCGCAGGATCCGTGATGAACAGCTCGCTGGCAGGGAAGGGACGTTCAGCCGATATGAGCTGTCTCAGAAACTGGAGCAGGAAACCGTGCATTCTGAGAACCGTCTTTACACCGCACTCAGTGAAATTATTGACGGACGCTGGTTGGCTCGGGTTGAAGGAACTACCAGGTACCGCCTGGATGAAAATCAGCTGCCCTATGCATTGGCGCTACTGTTGGTTGAAGAGGTTCGCGGAATAGCAACGGGTGCAGAGGCACGGGAGTATATCGGAGCTTACATGGAACGAACGAGGGGTAGCGATCTGGACGTTGCCATCTTGCGGGCCGCAACGACAATCGTGCTGCTGGATTCGCACTGCTCCATAGCATGTCCGTTATCAGTTGCTCGAAGCCTGGGTCACCGCGCAAAATTTCGGTGTCGATGATTTTTAAGACTTCTGGCGTCTGATCCCTGAGAATCCAGGGCTGTTCTGTGATTTGGCTGAAAACCTATGGCTGGATCAATCCGCGGGATATCAAGAGGATGAAGCGATTATCAAGGGAATCGCCAATGCATGCGAGCGATGGGTTCTTGTCGCCGAGGTAGTGAGCCTACGGACAGCCGGTTGGTTGGGCATGTTCTGGCACGACCCCGACAAAGGCCAATTTCTTGGTAAATATGATCCCTCAACAGAAAGGGCAAAGAAGCATTGCTCCCAAACGATGGAGCGTTGGAATCAATGGAGAGAGATCGCGGGACGAGTTGACTCACTGCCCGAGCCGAGAAACGTAGAAAACGAAGGAGTGAGCTGGTTAGTGCACCGCGTTTTCGGCATCGTCTCGTTGCTCCCGCGAAAAATGTTTGTCCTTTCATTTGTGAACTGGGCAATTAGCCGCGCGATCATGGGGCGACCCAGGCATTTTGACGAAATCGCCTGGGTACTGCGACGGAATCCTTATGATCCCGATGAAACCGAGCAGGCCGTGATGGTTGAGGTCGACCGCCTGATAGCCTTGGACCATCCTCTGGCTGTCAATGCCGTGTGTTGGTTGCTTGAGGCAATGGCCACGCCCAGCGCGATGGCAAAAGCGCTACTGTTGTCAGTCCCGGTGCCGCCGACTATAAGGTGGCCAAATGCGGTCACAGTCGACCCAAAAACAAATAGAGTGACATGGGACCACCAGACCGCCCTGCAATGGCCGAGAAGCCAGGAAATCAAACTGGCTGCGGCAAGGGATCTTTCTAAGCCTGCGCTCGATCCCTGTTCCGTACTACCGGACGAAGAAGCCGTGCTGATTGCTTCCCTGCCGAGCAATTTCCCTGTTGAACGGTTGTGGAGTCGGTTCGATACTGTCGCGGAAGACATAGAGTTCGAAGGTGCACAAGCTGCTGTTGCGAGGTGGGCGCCTCAGGCACTTGGAGGGTTGATCCGAAGAACATTCGCCTCGGTTACTGAGCGGACAGCGCAAGGAGTACGGCAATTGGTGTGGAAGCTCCACGAGTATTTGTTTATTCTGGGGAATAACGAAATCGGGTTGCTCTGCGACTTGGGACTGGATTCAGCCAATGTGGCGGCGGAGCGCCTGTTGCTGGCTCATCTTTGGCAACTGCCAGCCTCTGAGCAGATCGCGATGCTCGCCAACACGCCCGAAGGGGTTTATTTCCGCGGGGATTTTCGTGCAGCCTTAACTCCGCCAACAAGCAAAGACCTTGCAACGGTTTTTGAATATTTAAGACACTCGGACAGAGTCCCTGATATCCTGCGTTGGCTGTCTTATCTCACCCTTGTTCTGAAAGACGGTTTGTTGTTGCCGGATACCGCCGATTTTCTGTGTCATCTCTTTGATCATCCCGAATCGACAGTGCGTCGTCTCGCGTTACAAGCTGTCTGGCAGTCAAGAAATCCCAAGCTAATTGGGGCCTTCGCCTGTTCGGATTGGACATACGAAACCGCCATGGATCAAATAGAAGCAGCTTATGGATCTTTGCTGCTGTGCGAGGCCGCTATTAACACCAGAGTCCCGAGACTACGTAGCCGAATTGATCCACAAGTGTTGGCCGGACGTTTGTCGCGGGCCTCATCACCGGACTTCCTGATTTCCTTCGCTACCTACGTACGTCAGGAATTGGATGACTTCATCACGTGGTAGAGTTAGTCACGTATTGCCGTCTCATTGGATTTCCACACAGGATGCTAATCATGCAATGGAACTGCTATTGGAGAGCCACGGAGAGGACGTTGTTTCATGGCTTGAACCGATTCTAAAAGGAACAGCGAACCCGCTCTGGAGTTTCCTCGGATACTTCCCCTTTGTTCCGCTGACCAGGGCATTACTTCGTCAAAGGCCTGAAATAGGTGCACGGTTATGGAGCGTCCTAATCGACAGGTGCGACGGTGGCATGTCACACAACCCCAATTTCGAAATCTTGCCGATTGAGGGGGAAGAACACCCTGCGGTGTGGGAGATGAGAGAGAAGATGATTGAGCGAGCCAAGACTGATGTCGACCTCATCCGCATCGCCGCAGCAGCATCTAAACTGGCGCGAGAGAATTGGCTTCTGAATCGTCTTTCGCACGACCTCTCCAGTTCGAATGCCGGGCTCATTGCTCGTGCGATAACGTTGGCGGGGTTTTCTGATGTAAGTGCCGAGTCGGAGAGTTTTTGGGCTGAACAGCTATCCCGGCCTCCAGCTTCCGGGTGGCTTAGCCAAGTGCACACCTGGGCCTGCAGCCACTATCGACGCAATCAGTGGGCACGCCACTGGTTTTCATGCTTCCTGGATGAAAGAGACCGCGATCAAGCATTCGGCTTTTACACGCTTTTCGGGCTCTGTGCAGACCGCCGGGTCCGATCATGGATGCCGAAATTCGTAAAATCGCGCGGAGATACACTTCCAGTGATTTGGAAACAACATCTGTTTCTTTCATCCTCAAGGCTCACCAAGAATATTGAAGGCTGGGACGAGTCTTTAAAGGAAACGCTTTATGGAACACGCAAAATAGGAACATTGGCACCTTGGGTTTAGTTTACCCGGCGGAATCTCTGCAGAGGAGGATGCATTCAATCGAGGAATGTTGAGTGTCATTGTCGTTCACAAGTCTGGTGATATGCAACCCGGACCAGGTTTCTTCGAGCTTGCCGAGCTTTTGGGACGCGACACTTCTAATATTCTGAAATGCTGGATTGATGGGCTAAGAAGAGTCCATGCTTACTGGTCGGACCAACTATATAGATCTCTAACCTTGCACCGAAGCGGCAGATTTAAAAAGCGTTTTGTCAGCAAGTGCCGAGTTATTTGTGCTAAGTAATTGTTGCCCTTTGCATTATAGATGGTGCAAATGTCACAAAACAGGCGGCCGACTGATCCATATTATCTTCGAAAGGAGTGCGAAAATGTCCTTTAAAGAAGGCGAAATTGTGGTTAATCAGAAGGCTCCGGGTTGGGGTAGAGGAAAGATTTTGGAGGTAGTTGGAGAAAGATATCGAATATTTTTTGAGGATGGCGGAGAAAAATTAGTAGGCTCTGTGGCCATGCTTAAGAAATGTCAGGTAGGTAATGGAAGCAATATCTTGAAAAGCGATTACAGGAAATTAAAGATAGATGAACTGCTTCCGGAAAAAGAAACTCGCTGGCTTATTGAGCAGCTTGAGAAGCATATTATTTTAAATGGGATACGGAAAGGGCGAGGCAATTTTGCTGACGCATCAGGATCAACCCATTCCCCAGAATTGTATTGTTTTAAAACAAATGAAGCCACCCTATACATTGGCTTTGTGAAAATTCCGAAATATTGTAGTTTGTATACCGGCCGGTTTGAAAACCCACGACACACATATGAAATGGCATTACATTACCAACAGAGCAACAAAAATAATTTCAGGCTATTTTTCATCGGGAATAAACAGGTCGCCCTAAGATGCTTTGGGAGATTCACAGTCCATCAAGGCATAGTATACCAACAGTTCTTCGCGTTTTTAAAGGATCATTATACCAATTTGGTTATTGAGGAACTAGATAATCCTAAACTTAAAACGAGCTGTTATATCCCCATTTTCACCTTCGATTTGGATCGTATCGAAACACAAATCAATTCTTTCATTGAATCAATGTCTCGATTAGAAAAAATAGTCTCGGTCTTTAAAGAAGACTACAGAAAACACGCGGGAATGAATAAATGACAGCATTCGAAAATGAAAGCAAATAAATCTTCTTTCCAATCTCGCCATGTTGACTGTGTGGTCGTTTGTCCGCTGTTTTTAATATCGGAAATAGCAAATGTGTTTTTGGGGTCGGGATCTGGTGAGGAACATGTTAAGCCAATATTGACGGTCTTGTAAAAGGCCGGATTTTAGCCATCTTCAGGCATACAATCGATTGGATGAGCTGTTTATTACCGATCAACACACCAGCAAAGATTTGGTGAACTATGCCTATACCATCAGAGATAAAGTCAGTGAAAACGAATTGGTAATGATGCAGATCGCCAACAATACCCCCGAACAGGCCATGCTGGGGGATTTCCCAAAAGCAGTGGATGACGCTGTGATGGATAGTAACGAAGCCCATCATAACCAAATGATGCAATTATTGACGGACCCTTCAAAGCCCACCGGTTTTGCCAGGGTGGTATTTGATCTGCTGAAAATGGTAGATTGAAGACGAGGATCATGGGAGATCCGTAAATAAATCAGAAAACGGAAAAGTTACTCACTTTTATACGGGTCCCCCTATTACTTAAACGTTGCGCGAAAAATCTCTCCAGGTTTAAAAAAAGCAGTGGTGACGGTTGGTTATAGAAGGTTGGGCTGCTAAGAGCGTCAAAATAGGGAACATTTTATTGACCCTCCTGCAGCGCATCCGCGCTCCGATCTCGAATCACTGTTTATGAACCAGCGATTTTATTTGGATCACAGGAGGGTCTGCTACTTTTCATAGCACCGAAGCCGTGCACATGTAAAATAAAATAAATAAAGATAGTGATTTCATAATGTTACGATTTTAGTGGACAAAATCATTCAATTAATTTAACGTAAAATCGCCTCCGTGCATGAATTTTTACTTAGCCGACGGAGGCGGATATGAGCTTTTCCTGCTTTAGAAAGTTATTGCTCAATCGTTTGGAAATCGGAACTCGGCAGAAAACCATCTGCATTTGGTACTTGCTGTTCCTGATGATCTCTACCCGAAAACATACCCTGCAGGAAGCAGCAAAGTTTTCCGGTTTTCATAAGTCTCAGTTCAGCAGGTTTCTGAAAAATCATTCAGACGTTGCTGGCTGCAATTTGAGTCAGCTATCAAGGAAGCAAGCAAGACAGTTTTCCGCTTCGATCGATTTTTTAAAAAACGGTTCCATTCCATGGCGAATCGCCATCTTGATTGATAGCACCCTTCAAGGCAGATCAAGCTTGCATACGGATAATGCCAAACGATTCAACCATGGCAAGGGATTCGTCATTGGACACCAGTGGACCAATATCGTTTTGCTGATCAACGACATGATCATTCCCCTCACGCCAATACCATTTTATAGCAAACGGTATTGCAAAAAACATGGGCTGACCTACAAAACGGAAAATAGTGCCGTTGTGCAGTACATCCAGGATTTCAAATTGGAACAATATGTTGGTCCTCATAATCCCCATGAGGTTCTCGTGCTCGCCGACAGTGGATATGACGATAAAAGAATCGAAAAAGGCATTACCAAAAGGGGTTGGACTTACGTCATCGCCCTAAAAAAGAAGCGAAGTGTAAGATCCGAAAAAACACATGAAAAAACACCTTTATCCAAAGGATGGCATCAGGTTGAGCTGTTCTTCAAAAATCATCGCAGGGTCAAATGGCAAACAGTTCGGGTTTCATCCAGCAATCCGAAGAGAAAGCGAATGGAGTTTCGCATACGACAAATCAATGCCTATCTCCGTTATGTGGGAAAGGTCCAATTGATTTGCTCCGAATTCAAAAAGAGGCCGAAAGGCCGTAGAAAGTACCTTGCCTGCAATGATTTGAAAGCAAAACCCCGGCAAATCCTCATTGCGTATCGGCTTCGTTGGAAAATCGAGATTTTCCACAAAGAAGTCAAAATGTTTCTGGGCTTCCAGGAGGTGGCTGCCAAACATTTCCAATCCGTTATGGCCCATGTTCACTGGGTATATTGCGCGTATATTCTCTTGCACGACCTCTCTCCACCCGGTCACAAAAATATCCACTCTGTTGCGGAGAAGCAACAATATGTGAAGGCCATCGTCGACGGAAAGGAGAAAGCCCGCATCATCCAGCTGCTAACCCAGTTCAAGGGCGTGGATCGCTATAAGGCAGAGCTCAGAACGGCTCTGGATGCGCTATCTAACGAATATCGTGCTTGATTTAAACTGCTTACACGAATGCAGGCCGGTTTCGAGCAACCTTTAAGGTATTGTCACCGCTCAGAGGGGTTCTATGGATGGCTTGCAGTAACCAATAAACGAATCCTATGTTACACGTACCGGAAACGCCAGATCAACATTTCAGCTGACGATCCAAAAATAGCCAATATTTATATCAGCACTCCCTCAGACGAGAAGCTAACGATTTCTTTTGAATCATCAGTCTTTCGTGAGGGATGGAAGGGGATAATGAGTTTAAGTTCAAAACAGAAAAGGCAAAATTGTTTTTTCACGCTCTAAGCGCAATCGGAGCCCAACAACTTCATAAAGAGGGACAGGCTATTTCGTTCGGTATTTGAAAAATCTTTGTTTTGCAATAGCAGTGGCATCCTACATTTTTTAAAGGAATGCGCGGTCTGCCCCTTATGATGGCGTTCTACGACTAGACGAGTTTAAAGATAGAAACGAGTTCAAGGCCGCATCGATTCAGCCGTAATATTTGGGCGGTAGCTTCATGTGGTCACCACTAAGAATTCAGTTCCCAAAAGCTTGGTATCATGTCACAAACCGTGGTAAAAAAGAGCCTCGCAATGTGGCCGACTACCATGCGAAAAGAATGATGGGCGCAAGCCGCGGAAAATCGGTCGAGAGTTCGGCATTAAAAATTATAGTTCTGTCAGCATGGTGATTGAAAGGACCGACAAAAAGTCAGCACCGACCGTACTCAAGAAATGCAAACAGAGAAATTGAAAATGGATTTGATATGAGTCAAGAGCAGACTTGACCCGTTTCCAGAAAGAAGTAGTCGAGGGGAATCCTAAATGGGACATCAGTATATTCAAAACAGAATGTCCGTGTTGATAGCATCTTTGGCTCTTTGCTTGTTTACCATGGGATGCCTTGCCGGCGAGTCCCTCTCGCCCGGCACGCGTCTGGGGCCGGGTCGTCATGCGCTTACCTTTACTGTGGACGGTTTAGAGCGAACCTGCATTGTCCATGTTCCACCCAGCTATAATTCCGGAACCCGGTTGCCGCTTGTCGTCATGTTGCATGGTGGCGGGGGCACTGCGAAGGCCGCTATTTGGGAGACGGGATGGACGGAAAAGGCCGACAAGGAGGGATTCCTGACCGTTTTCCCCAATGCTGCGGCACGCGATCCATCACGGCGCAGCAGTTTCGCAGGGAACCCGCAACTTTGGAACGATGGCTCGGATCGATTCTATCCAGGCCAGAAAGCTATAGATGATGTCAGTTTCATCAGCGCCCTGTTGGATGATCTCGCTACCCGCTTCAGCGTAGATAAGAGGCGGGTCTTTGTCACCGGGTTTTCCAACGGCGCTTCCATGAGTTTTCTTGTTGGTGAACAACTGTCGAATCGCATCGCGGCCATTGCGCCCGTCGCGGGCGCGTGCTGGCTTGAACCCGTAACGTTGAAGCGGGCAGTCTCGATGTTGTACATCACCGGCAAGGCTGATCCACTGAATTTGATTGAAGGCGGCGTGCCAAGACTCGCAACCGGCGCCAGCGACAAAGTTCGCGCCAAACCAAAGCCGCCAGTGCGCGAGTCGATCTTAAGATGGGCCAACGCGCTTAAATGCCCAATGACGCCGGTAAGCGTGTCCGAAGTGAACGGCGTGCGAACCGAAACCTACGGCCCTGGCCGCAATGGCGCGGAGGTCGTATACATCTCCGTCGATGACCTCGGACACACTTGGGCCGGCGGCAGAAGCCTGTTGCCGGAAAGCATGGTGGGAAGGACATCCAACAGGATCAACGCGACGGACGTCATCTGGGATTTCTTCCAGAAACACCCCGGCTTTGTTGAATATAATAACGCCGCCCAACCGGACGCTCCCGCGGACGCGGACAAGCCGCGCCGCTGAGTTTTATGGTTTGCGGCGGCTATGCCGCCGCGATTAGCCGGTCTGCACTTCACCATTACCAAGAGTAAAAACATGATCAAGCCTTCTATTTCTGTTTTCAGCAACTCATTTAAAAACAAAAATCCCATTCCCTAAAAATATACCTGTGATTCCCTGGACATGTCTCCTCATTTTTCTTGGGCAAATATTCCTCAGGAGACAAAATCACTCATTGTTATGGCATTTGATAAGGACATACCTCTCAGAGGATTATCCCTATTTACTTGGATTCATTGGTTGGTATACGATATACTGCCGGAGATTATGGAATTAGATGAAGGATTTCCAAATAATGCTTCATTTGAAAATGGAACGAAACAAGGGATTACGACTTTTAGAAAACCGGGGTACGGTGGGCCATGTCCTCCATTCGGGACACACAGATATTTTTTTAGAGTTCTGGCAATCGCTCTCAATTTAAAAATCTTACAGCCGTGCCCATACACCCCGTTCCGTCGGAATCATAGGTTTTTTCTGAAATCATTCGCGGCGCGCCGAGGCTCCTTACTCTCCCAACTGTACGAGACGATTGGGATCCCAGGTCCATTCGTACCACCCTCCGTCATAATTGAAGATGGTCGGGTAGGATTTCGTCGGGACCATCACGTTGCTATAAAATTGAGTTGCCTTTGTAACCAATGAGTGATTACAATACGGCCATGAAATAAAGAGTTATTAGAAATAGAGGCGTATTATGCAGGCTCTCGTGAAAACGCCCCGTACTGACATTCGTATGCAGGGATACGTCCCGGCGAGCCGCTTTCTCGATTTGTAAGCGGAATAATGGGACCCGCTAAGGAGGAAATGATGTCCGACAAGAATCGTAGTGTGGTACAAAAAGCCTTCGGCGACTTTGCGCCGAAGATTGCCGAACTGACCGATGATATTCTCTTCGGAGATATTTGGGAACGCCCGCAGTTATCCAAACGGGATAGAAGCCTCATTACCTGCGCCGCCCTCGTCATGGGGGGCAAAACCGAGCAGATGAATTTCCATTTCCCGAAGGCCCTGGAAAACGGGGTGACGAAAGACGAGCTTATTGAACTGATCACACATCTGGCGTTCTACGCAGGTTGGCCGAACGCAATGTCGGCAATGACCAGGGCGAAAGAACTGCTTGGAACGAAAGAACCCTGACACAACGAGGCGCTCTTTACTAATTCAGACTAAAGTTTTGGGATAGTAAATTTTTAAATCTAAAAAGGAGAAAAGCCATGAAAATTGCTGCCATTTTGGGAAGCCCGAAAAAAAACGGAAACACGGCCAAGGTACTCTCCATGTTTGAAGAAAAAGTGGGAGAGAAACATGAAGTTGAGCGGATTCACATCACCGAATATAAGGTGGGCGGATGCCTGGGATGCTATAAGTGCAGGGAAAAAAAAGATGAGCCCGGCTGCGTACAAAAGGATGATGGATTGGTCCTATTCGAGAAAATGATTCAGGCCGATGCCATCGTGTATGCTTCCCCGCTATATTGCTGGAGCTTTTCATCTCAACTAAAGCCTCTCATAGATCGGCATGTCTGCCTGGTGTCAGACTACGGCACGGCCAACCACGATTCGCTTATCAGCGGAAAACCGGCCGCCCTGCTGGTGACCTGCGCCGGTCCCATTGCAGGGAATTGCGACCCCATCCAGGGTATTTTCGCAGGCATTACCGCCTATACAAAGACGAATGCGAAAGGCAATTTCATCCTGCCCTTCTGTACGACACCCGATGCCATCGGGGATGAGGGCGCCGCATTAGCCGCAAACCTTGCCAGAGCGATTACCGGATAAAAAAAACATCAAGAGGAGCTTTCGGAACAGGGGATAAAATCCCGTATTCAGTGGCTCCTTTTGCCGTCGGGCCAAGCCGTTCACCCGGAGGATTTCATGAAACAAGACAGCCCCAGTCTAAGCGCGCATAAGGTTGCTTTGATGCGGGCGGCACATCAGCTTCTCGATCATCCCAAGGTCTTTGATGATCCGATGGCGCTGAGGATTGTCGGCAATCCGGGCGATCTCGATATTCAGCTGGAAGAGCGAAAGTTCAAGACAAGATTATATAGCTATCTTCGGGCTATTGTGGTCGCACGCAGCAGGTTTGTTGAGGATGAACTATCCGCGGCGATCGAGCGAGGTATCCGTCAGTACGTTATCCTTGGCGCCGGACTCGATACACTTGCGTATCGCAATCCGCATTCTTCCATCGGCTTGAAAGTATTCGAAGTCGACTATCCGGCCACACAAGAATGGAAGCGAAGACAACTACATGCGGCAAAGATTCCCATTCCGGAAAATCTGAGTTTTGTTCCATTTGACCATGAAAATGAGCTATTAGCGGATCCATTGGCAAAAGCCGGGTTCAGAACGGATGAACCGTCTTTTTTTTCATGGCTTGGCGTAACCATGTATTTGACCCGTGAAACCGTGATGGAAACAATGAAATATATCTCCTCGTCCACGCCCTCGGGTAGCGGGATTGTATTTGATTATGTGGTTCCGCCTTCGTCACAAAAATTTTTACGTAGAATGGTTTTCCGGTTACTGGCTCACAGGCTATCACGTGTGGGAGAACCTTGGATCTGTTTCCTGGATCCAAACATACTGATAGCGGATCTGAAAACTATCGGCTTTACACAGGCTGAAGATATGGGGCCCGAAGAGATTAACGCAAGATTCTTCAAGGATCGATCAGATAAACTTATGGTCGGTACTTTCGGGCATTTGATGAAAGCACAACATTGAAAAGGAAAAAACATGGCAACGGCAAATGCGAACGGTATTAAAATTGAATATGAAACTTTTGGAGATCCTTCATCACCGGCAGTGCTTTTGATTATAGGGCTCGGCAGTCAACTGATTCATTGGCAGGATGAATTTTGCCAACGGATTGCTGATGATGGATTTCATGTCATAAGATACGATAACAGAGATGCGGGCCTGTCCACGAAATATGATGAGTTGACCATGCCCGGGATCATGGAGAAAATAGGAGCGCTTTTCTCGGGGAAAGAAATCTCGACACCTTACACCATCGAGGACATGGCAAACGATGCGGCGGGTTTGCTTGACGCACTGAATATAGACAAGGCACATATTTGCGGAATGTCCATGGGAGGTTTTATTGCTCAAACATTCGCCGTCAACAATCCTTCCCGTACATTGAGCCTGACATCCATCTACAGCCATTGCGGAAACGGAAATGAATTCGCCCCTACGCAAGAAGCCATGGCCGCATTGATGACGCCGCCGCCGACGGAACGGGAAGCGTTTATCGAATATATGTTGAAGTTCTTCAAATTAATATCCGGTACCGGTCTTCCTTTTGATGAAGAATTTCATCGGACTTTGATTGCTCGGGCTTATGATCGTTCTTTTTGTCCCGAGGGAGTCGCCCGCCAATTTCTTGCAGTAATGGCGCAAAAAGACAGGACAACGGAACTTGGCGAATTGAAGGTTCCATCGCTGATCATTCACGGCGACGCGGATCCGCTTGTGCCGTTGGCCGGTGGAAAGGCCACGGCCGAGGCGATTCCAGGCGCCGTGTTAAAAGTCATCCATGGAATGGGGCATGCAATTCCCAACTTGAATGCCTATTGGGGAGAAATCAAAGAGGCAATGATAGACCATTGGAAGTCTGCATAATAGTTGTATCTTTAGGCCTAATGGTTCCCGCAGCAGTTTCCGCCGCAATCGCCCACCATGCGGGCCATGGCGCGAACCACTTCGGTCTGGTCGGCATCCGCTACTTCGCGAACCGTTGCCTTCAGGAAAAAAGATGCCAGCCCTCTGGCCTTTTCCGGAAGCGGCGGATCCAGATGCCCGAATATCTCATGCAGGTTTCCTCCGATTATCCCCACTTCGACCGTATCGCCCGCTTTCTTTCCCAGCAGCTCGTATTCAAAGGGCGTATACCCTTCCGTGCCCAGCCCCACCACCATTTCGAAAAGAAGCGGTTCGGAGCTCAGGTCCATCTCTTCCGTACTGCTCCCTGCCTCAAGGGAAAGCGACACTTTCTTAAGACCTTCTATTTTCTGATTTTGTTTATTCATTGCTCATATTCTCCATTTGAAAACCGCTCAGGGAAGATTTACCTTAAAAGCTAATTGCCTGCCGTTGAAACAGGAAATTTGCGGATATTTCTTTAATAATAATATTTTCTCGGCATTCCGCAAGATCAGGCCTACCGAAGAGGATTGCCACGGAATATCCGCTGTGGGTTTGAATGGGTGAAATATATGCGCAAAGTCACGGTGGAAAAGAAGGGTTAGCGTCCCAAAAAGAAAGCGCCAAACAAAATGAAAAAATTCAAACTCTTCACAGTGATTGTGCTCTTTTTCGCGGTAGGCTTCTTGTTGGGAGCGGCGGCCATTCATCGCCCGATTCCCGATGCACCGGTGAAGTTGCCGCCGGTTAGAAGTCCATGGAATGCAAAGGACATCTTGGGCATCATCGGATCGGTCGGAATCCGGACCCTTGCCGGACACCTGAAAGCATTGCCGCCCGTCATTTTCATCTGGTCGCCGACAGGATGCCCCGGTAAGTGAGAAAATACAAAAAATTCGTCTTGACAGTGGCAAGTGGCGGGTATAGAAGCTGTCCTTTATTTCATCTTGAGGAGTGTCTCTTGGTCTTTTGGAGACTGCGGGGAAAGGTTTTATGAAACTTGTTGTTCGTGATGTTTCCGCACTTCTGAATGTTTCGGAAAAAACCGTTTATCAATGGATTGCCCGGCGCGACTTGCCTGCCTATCGCATAAATGATCAGTATCGGTTCAACCGTATCGAACTGCTCGAATGGGCTGTGGCGAACCGGCTGCCTCTGGCGCCCGATATCCTGAAAGAATCTCAGACGAACGGCCCTGGTGAATTTCCGGGGACGGGGGAAGCGCTGCGGGCAGGGGGCATCTTTTATGGGGTTCCGGGCACGGACAAGGGGGCGGTTTTGGCTGAAGTGGTTCGGATCATGTCGCTGCCCGCTGAAGTGGACCGGGATTTTCTCCTGGAAGTGCTCCTGGCGCGTGAGTCTTTATGCTCTACCGGAATCGGAGACGGAGTGGCCATCCCGCATGTCCGCAATCCCATCGTCATGCATGTGCCCAGGCCGATCATGTCGCTTAGCTTTCTGGAACAGCCGGTTGAATTCGACGCGCTGGACGGCCGACCCGTGCATACCCTCTTTACCATTGTGAGCGCCACTATTCGTGGCCATCTGAAGTTGCTGTCACAGCTCTCTTTTGCCATGCACCAGCCTGATTTCAAGGCGGCGATCGCTCGCAAGGCCCCGCGCGAAGAACTTTTGCAACAGGCTGAAGCGATCGACGGAACGGTTACCTTCCAGGACCCCCGCGAATAGCGAAAATCCATCATGACGGCCCTTCTTTTTTCTTTCTTCATCTTGTCGGCCGGCGCCCTGGCCGCCGCCAGTCTGCGTGGGACCCGGATGCAACGGATCGGGCCCTGGAGCGCAATGGTCGGGGCGACGGCGGCGGCTTTTGCCGGACTGCGCACCCTGGTTGCCGGGACGACGGCGGATATGGACGCTGCCTGGCAGATGCCCATGGGATCGCTGCATGTGGGGCTCGATCCCTTGTCGGCTCTTTTCGTATCTCTGATTGCCGTGGTCGGCGTGCTGGCTGCGGCCTACGGCCACGGTTATCTGGCGGATGTTCCCGACAAGGGCAAGGTCGCCATGAGCTGGTGCTGGTACAACCTGCTGCTGGCCGCCATGCTGCTGGTGGTGGTGGCCCGGGACGGCTTTTTGTTTCTGCGTGGCCTGGGAAATCATGTCCCTGGCCTCATTTTTTCTGGTGATGTTCGATCATGAAAAGGACGAAGTGATGCGGGCCGGCTGGACCTATCTGGCGGCCACCCATCTGGGCACGGCATTCTTACTGGTTATGTTCCTGGTGCTGGGCGCCGGCGGCAGCCTGGATTTTTCCGCCCTGACTGCGTCCGGCCTGCCGGCGGCCCTGGTCTTTGCGGCGGCTCTGATCGGTTTTGGAACCAAAGCCGGTTTCGTGCCGCTGCACGTCTGGCTGCCCGAGGCGCATCCGGCGGCCCCTTCTCACGTTTCGGCCCTGATGAGCGGGGTCATGATCAAAACCGGCATCTACGGTCTGCTGCGGGTGATGACGTTTCTGGGGGCGCCCGCTGCGTGGTGGGGCTGGTCGCTGGTCGTGATTGGAGCCGTATCCGGTGTTGCAGGCGTTCTTTTTGCGCTGGCGCAGCATGACTTGAAGCGACTGCTAGCCTACCACAGCGTGGAAAATATCGGCATCATCGCCCTGGGCCTGGGGATCGGCATCCTGGGGACCGTTTCCGCCAATCCCGTGGTGGCGGCCATGGGCTTTTGCGGGGCCCTGCTGCACGTGGTCAATCACGGCATTTTCAAGAGCCTGCTTTTTCTGGGCGCCGGGTCCGTCCTGCACGCCACCGGAACCCGGGCGATCGATCGCCTGGGGGGGCTTATCAAGTCCATGCCCGTGACCGGCGCCGCCTTTTTGGTGGGGGCGGCGGCGATTTGCGCCCTGCCTCCGCTCAACGGGTTTGTCAGCGAGTTCCTCGTTTATTCCGCTGCTTTCAACAGTGTGGCCGCGGGGACCCAGGTGTGGGGCGGAATGGTCGTCATCGGCGGCCTGGCCCTGATCGGCGGTCTGGCGGCGGCCTGTTTCACCAAGGCGTTCGGAGTGGTCTTTCTGGGAGAACCCCGCAGCCGGGACGCGGTCGGGGTCCACGAAGCGCCGCTCTCCATGTGTTGGCCCATGGCGACGTTGGCGGCCCTGTGTCTTGCTATCGGTCTTACCGCACCGTGGATGGTCGAGCTGGTGATGCCGGCGGTGGCTCAATTGACGCCCTCCGTGGGAAATACGGGTCTGCTGAATGGGGCTGCCCGACCTGATGACCTGGATCAGCCTGGCGGCGCTGGTTCTGGCAGGGCTGACGGCGCTGCTTGCGGGATTGCGGTGGATGCTGTTGCGGCGGCGTTCGGTCCGCTCGGCGCCGAACCTGGGACTGCGGCTATGCGGCCCCGACGGCGCGCATGCAGTATACCGCCTCTTCCTACGCTCAGCCCGTGACCGGAATGTTCCAGACGGTTTTGCGGACCCGCCGCGACTTTCACGCGCCGGAGGGCCTGTTCCCGGTCGGCGCCAGCCTGCACAGCCATACGCCGGATCCGTTTGTTCACGGGATTTACGAACCGGCAATCCGGGGAATCGTGAGGCTCGCGACCGTTTTTCGCCGTCTCCAGCAGGGGCAAACACACCTCTATATCCTGTATATTCTTGTGACCGTTCTGCTGCTGCTGATCTGGAATCTGTGGTGAGGACCACGCCATGATACATGCCTATGCCCTGTTTCATGTCTTGCTTGCGTTGACGATGAGCCCGCTGCTGCTGGCGGTGATCAACCGGGTCAAGGCCTTTTTCGGCGGTCGAAGCGGCCCGCCGCTGCTGCAGCCTTACCATGATCTGTTCAAATTGCTGCGCAAGGGGGCGGTATACAGCCGGACCACTTCGTGGGTATTCCGGGCAGGTCCGGTGGTGGGTCTGGCGGCGGCCTTGACGGCGCTGCTGTTGACGCCTCTGGGTGAAATTCCCGCCCTGGCGGCTTTCCAGGGGGATTTTCTGCTCCTGGTATACACCATGGGATTGATGCGTTTTTTCACGGTTACGGCCGCCCTGGACACCGGCTCCGCTTTTGAAGGGATGGGGGCCAGTCGGGAAGTACAGTTTTCGGCCCTTACGGAAGTGGTGCTGCTGATGGGTTTGGCCGCCGTCGCCGCTGAAGTTCATGCCGTTTCACTCAGCGCGATTTGCAGCCGGGCCTGGGCCGGGGGGCCGGTCTGGGAAGGCGGCGCCACCATGATGCTGGCATCGGCGGCATTGCTGGTGGTTTTGCTGGCTGAAAATTCCCGTATTCCCTTCGATGACCCCAATACCCATCTGGAACTGACGATGATCCACGAGGTCATGATTCTGGATGACGGCGGTGTGGACCTGGCGCTGATCGAGTATGCGGCCGCGGTCAAGTTCTGGGTGCTGGGCGCTCTGGTAATTTCCCTTGCACTGCCGCTTCGGACGGCTGTTCCCGCCCTGAATCTGGCGCTCGGTCTTGGTGCGATGCTGGTTTTAGGGGTGGTTGTCGGGTGCATCGAATCGATGATGGCCCGGCTGCGGTTGATCCGCGTGCCCCAGCTGATCGTGACAGCCGGTGTGCTTTCTCTTTTGGCCGTGATCATGGCGGTACGGTGAGGTCGATGTAAATGTTTGGCGAGTTTCTGGTAATTCTGCTGGTCCTGTTGAATCTCAGGCTTATGGGCGTCAGTCGGCTGGGCGCCTGCGTGCAGACGGTGGCCATCCAGGCGCTGGTGATCGGCGCTCTGGCGTTTCTGTCGCAAAGAGAGCCTTCTTTCTGGACCATAATCCTTGTGGCCGCGGCCACGGGCCTCAAGGCGGGCGTCCTTCCCGCCCTGGTGCGCAGGGCCATGCGCGAGACCGGCGTTGTGCTGGAAATTGATCCCCTGGTCGGCTACACCCTTTCTGTTTTAATCGGCGCCGGAATGTTCGTGCTCAGCCTCCTGGCTGCACGGTCGCTGCAGGTACCTTTTGCCGTCGGGGCCCATTGGCTGGTTTCGGGGACGCTGTTTACCATGCTGACCGGGCTGTTTCTCATTGTTGCCCGCCGCAAGGCCATCACCCAGGCATTGGGCTTTATCACCATGGAAAACGGCATCTACCTGTTCGGCATCGCCTTTGCGGTGCACGAACCGTGGCTCGTCCAAGCCGGGGTGATGCTGGACGTTTTTGCGGCCGTTTTCATCATGGGCATCATGATTTGTCATATCAACCGGGAATTCGATCGTATCGATACGAACCGGTTGTCGAAGCTGAAGGAATGAAGTCATGATCTGGGCATTGATTTTGATTCCGGCAACCTGCGGCATATTGGCTTTCCTCCTGACCTCCGACCGGCTGCGCCGCACGTTGTTGGTCACGGCCGCACTGGCCCATTTCGCCCTGGTGCTGGCGGTCTGGCAAATGACGCTGCCGTTCAGCGCCGCAAGCGGCTGGATGACGATAGACGCGGTGTCTCTTTTATTTTTGAGCATCTGCAGCGGGCTGTTCTTGGCCGCTTCCCTGTATGCGATCGGCGATCTCAAGCGCTCGCCAAAGGTCCCGATTCGCGATTACCTGGAGGGCTTTCAATTCGGCAATCGCCCCGAAGGGATTTTTATCGCCTGTCTGCTGCTGTTCCTGGCCGCCATGACCGCGGTGATCGTTTCCAGCCACATGGGCATCCTATGGGTGGCGGTGGAGGCCACCACCCTTGCCAGTGCGCCTTTGATCTATTATCACCGGCACCACCGCAGCCTGGAAGCGGCATGGAGATATCTGCTGATCTGTTCGGTGGGCATCGCGCTGGCACTGCTCGGCAATTTCTTTCTGGCGGTCGCCACCACCGCCGGACCCGACCCGGAGTACAGTCTGCTGGTGCCGGAGCTTGTCAAAAACGCCGCCAAGTTTTCACCGACCTGGCTCAAAGCCGCATTTATGCTGATGCTGGTGGGATACGGCACCAAGATGGGTCTGGCCCCCATGCATACCTGGTTGCCGGATGCCCACAGTGAATCGCCGTCCCTCGTGTCGGCACTGTTATCCGGGGCCCTCCTCAACTGTGCTTTTCTGGCGATTTTGCGTATGCAGACGGTGCTGATCGCCGCCGGACTGGGAGATTTCGGCTGCGGCCTGCTGGTTCTGTTCGGCCTGGTTTCCATGGGATGGGCGGCCATGCTGCTGATTTCCCTGACCGATTATAAACGCATGCTGGCCTATTCCAGTGTGGAGCATATGGGGGTCCTGGCCGTGGGCGCGGGCCTTGGCGGAGTGGCCGGCGCCGGTGTCATGCTGCATGTGTTGAACCATTCTCTGGCGAAAGCCGCGCTGTTTTTGGTGGCCGGCAATATCCTGGCGGTTTATCGCAGTAAAAATGTCGGCGATGCGCGCGGGCTGTTCGGCATCCTGCCGGTAAGCGGCGTGCTGTGGCTGGCGGGAATCCTGGCCATTACCGGATCGCCGCCCTTCGGATTGTTCACCAGCGAACTGATGATCCTTAAGGGCGCGGTTGCCGGTGGCCGCTGGGTCGTGGCCGGCGGCTATCTGGCGGCGCTCTTCGTCGCTTTTGCCGCCATCATCTGGGCGGGTATGCGGATGTGCTACGGTCGTTCCGACACCCTGCCCTTGCCGCCAAGGCCCGGCGGTGAATCCGTGCTCTCCGTGGCCGTTCCCGCGACCCTTGTGGCCGGCGTGCTCGTGCTGGGGTTGTGGGTGCCCCTGCCGGTGTGGAGGCTGATCAATGAAGCCTCCGCAACCCTGGGAGGACATTTTTGATGGCCGCGCAAATGCTCTTTCTGTATAACGGTGAATCCGTCCCGACCTCGGCGGTGCCCGTCATCGGCATCGATCTTTTTCGCCGCGAAGTGATCGACGCAGATTGCAGGAGGCGGCCGTCTGTCAGCACTTTTTGCGGTCCCGGATCATGACCTCTTCAGGCTTTATGCGGTCCTGTGCCTGCCGACGCGTGAACAGGCGGGAATTGTCGCTTGTGAAGTGGATGCGAACTACCCGTCACTGACGCCGGACTGCCCCGCGGCCCAGGGTTTCGAGCGGGAGATCTTCGAGCAGTGGGGGATTCGGCCGGAGGGGCACCCCTGGCTCAAGCCGATCCGCTTTACGCCATCGGCCCATGGCGGGGGTACGCCGACGGTGGGCGTTATGGATTTTTTCAGCATGACGGGGGACGAGGTCCATGAGGTTGCCGTGGGGCCGGTACACGCCGGCGTCATCGAGCCGGGGCATTTTCGTTTTCAGTGCCACGGCGAAACCGTTTATCACCTGGAAATATCCCTGGGATACCAGCACCGCGGGATCGAACGGGCGCTCCTCGGCGGTCCCGGCCCGCGCACCCTGCATTATATGGAGACCCTTGCCGGCGACAGCACTATCGGCCATGGTGCGGCCTACTGCGCCGTGATGGAGGCCCTCTGTGGGACAACGGCGGCCCACGGCGCCGAGGAGGTCAGGGCTATTGCCGCCGAACTGGAGCGGATGGCCAACCACATCGGGGATCTGGGGGCGATGGCGGGCGATGTTGGTTTTTTGCCGACATCGAATTATTGCGGCCGCATCCGGGGAGACGTTTTGAATATGACCGCGCTGATCTGCGGAAATCGCTTCGGCCGGGGGTTGCTGACGCCTGGCGGTATCCGGTTCGGCCTCGACGCGGGCCGGTGTCGGCTGTTGTCTGAACGCCTCGATGCCGTGGAAAAAGATCTCGAAAGCGCCGTGCCTCTGATGTTTGGAGCCCCTTCGGTTTTGGCGCGGCTGGAAGGGACGGGGCCCATGACGGCGGAGTTGGCGCGGCAGATCGGGCTGGTGGGTGTAGCCGCGCGGGCGTGCGGGCTGCCCCATGACGCACGAACCCAGTTGCCCTATGACCTTTACCGGTTCGACAGCCTGCCCACCGCCACGTACCATACGGGCGACTGTTTTGCCAGGGCCTATGTCCGCTGGCTGGAACTGAAGCATTCCATCGCGTTTGTCCGGAGGCAACTGGCAGCCCCCGCGGCGAAAGACAGCCTGATCAAGGCATGCAAATCGCCGGGCGAAAACCGGATAGCCGTCGCGTTTACAGAAGGCTGGCGGGGGGAAATCTGCCATGTGGCCGCCACGGACGGACAAGGGCGTTTCGACTTTTATAAAGTCATGGATCCTTCGTTTCACAACTGGTTCGGATTGGCCTGCGCGCTGCGTGGGCAGCAGATTTCGGATTTTCCTCTATGCAACAAGAGCTTCAACCTGTCCTATTGCGGACACGATTTATAGTAAAGGCGAACAGATGTTCCGTATTATAAAAGCCCGGCGGCAACAGAAATATCGAACGATGAAATATCCCGTCGGCCCCTTGCCGGAAATGCCGGACCGGTTTGCCGGACGACCGGTTTTAAGCGGTGAATGCCCGAATGGTTGCCGTTTGTGCCGGGATGCCTGTCCGGTTGAGGCGATCCGGTGCGGCGACGGACACCCGACCCTGGACATGGGGCGCTGCATTTTCTGTCACGCGTGCGTGGAGGCCTGTTCACGGGGGGGGCTTGTATTCAGCCGGAACCCTCAGTTGGCGGCCGCCCGACGGGAGGATCTGAACCTCTCCGTGGATTCCGAACCCCTACTCTCGGCCTTGTCCGAACGGGCCCGCAAATTTTTCGGCCGTTCCTTAAAGCTCAGGCAGGTTTCAGCCGGAGGGTGCAATGCCTGTGAATCGGATGTCAACGTGCTGGGAACGCCGGCCTGGGACATGGGCCGTTTCGGCATCCAGTTCGTTGCCTCTCCGCGGCACGCGGACGGGCTGTTGGTAACCGGTCCGGTGACGAATAACATGCGCCTGGCCCTCGAAAAAACCTATGAGGCCGTGCCGGAGCCCCGCATCGTCATCGCCTGCGGGGCCTGCGCCGTCAGTGGCGGGATATATGCCGGTCATCCCGAAGCGGCCGACGGCGTGGATTCGGTGTTGCCCGTCGATCTTTATATCCCCGGCTGTCCGCCGCACCCGCTGACGACCCTTGATGCGCTGCTGCGCTTTGTCGGCCGGGCAGTACCCGGATATACGGACGGTTTTTGAAGAGGCCTCCGGCGATCCACTTGATCTTTCGTTACAAGACCTTGCCTCAGCGCGGTTATCGTGCCAACTCCCCATACATGCGCTGAAGATCGGCCTCAGTCACCTGCACCGGGTTATTGTTCATCAGCGGATGAAAACTCTCCTGAATGAGCATCTCCACCGCATCGGTCGGAATGCCCGCTTCCGCCAGGGTGCAAGGCAGGCCCCCATCTCTTTTCAACTTACGAATCGCGTTCGCCATGGCATCGACGCTTTCAAGTCCGCAATGGGCCGCAAAGGCCTCCATGCGCCCATCCGTCGCAGGGGTGTTCAGCTTGAGTGCAAACTCCAGTGTAAAGGCACAGGCCGTTCCGTGCGGCATGTGGAAGCGGTTGGAAAGCGGGAACGAGCAGGCATGGACCATGGCATTCTTCGGCAGTTGAAATGCCATGCCCGCCAGTAAAGCCGCATACGACATGGCGCCGCGGCCGGCCTCATCCGCGGGGTTTTTGTAAACATCGGGAAGATGTTTGAAAATCAGGCGGCCGGATTCCATGGCCATGGAATCGCAGAGCGGCTGATGATTTTTCGACCAGTACCCCTCCATCGCATGGGACAGCGCGTCCAGTCCCGTAGCTGCCGTGACTTTTTTCGGCAGGGAGAAAGTGAGCGCGGGATCCACAATGGCCAGTCCCGGATAAAATGCGTTTGCCGCAATGGGTCCCTTTACGCCCTGCTGTGTATCATCCAGAACAGCAAATGGCGTGACTTCCGAGCCGGTGCCGGCAGTGGTCGGAACGGCAATCAATGGAAGGCGCTCCATTCCGAATTTCATTCCCCCCGTATGAAAGGCCCTCACACTCGGCTCATCCGTTTTGACCAGACAGCAGGCCGCCTTGGCACAGTCCATGACGCTGCCCCCGCCGACCGCGACCACGCAATCCGCCCTTTCCGCCCGCAAACGGGCCGTGAGAGCATCTACGTTTGCAACCGTCGGATTCGGGTCCACTTCCGTAAAAAAGACAACCGGGCGAAATTGTTCCGCGATCCGTCGAATAAAATCCAGCCCCGCCAGCCCGCGATCCGTCACCAGCGCCGGACGTTCTCCCAATGCCTTCACGGCAGATGGCAAATCAGCGACAGCCCCCATTCCGAACCGGATCTCAACCGGCATTTTAAAAACCCATTTCATATCCAAACCCACTTTCGTAAACCTCCACATCGATTCCTATGCGGGAATTTCCCCCAAATGCCAACAATCTCCATTCCAAGGTTTGTTCGTATCTTATTCAAAAGCCCCGGCAGTAATGGAGTCACAGGGTCTTTTTTGCCGCCGCATCTTGGATCGATCTTCACAGACCGTTGAGAGGTCGTTTTAGGCTGGTACAAAAAAATGCCGAGTTTTTAAAGACCTCTCCGTACCAGCCTAAAAGGACCGGTGCTCCACAGGAATCAGATGCGGCGGCAAAAAAGACCCTGTGGCGGAATGGCTTTGCTGAGTCCGAACTTAGCACCAGGGAATTTGAATAGGATGCGTTTGTTCCGCTCTTTTTATTTTGCGCGATTCTACACGATCTGTTATGGTTCATCAAGCATACTTCAGGGAATCATATGCTGGAGGAGGAGAAGGAAATGGGAAAGAAATGGAACGGGTCGATATATTTTGTGGCGGCGCTGATTCTGGCCGTGGCTCTTGCCGGTTGCGCCGCGCTGCAGAAAAATAACGCCACCGATGTGGAAGGACTGCTCACCCGGGCGGGTTTCAAAAAGATGGAGGCCGATACACCGGAGAAAGCAACGCATCTGAAAACGCTGCCTCAAAGGAAATTCAGCCGTACCACCCGGCACGGAAAGACCTATTTTGTTTTTGCGGACGATACCTACTGCAAGTGCCTTTTTTTCGGAGACGAGACCGCCATGCAGCACTACCGTGCCCTGGAGGCCCAGCAGGATGAAAATATCAGGGACTTGGATCGTCCTGAATACGTAACCGGAGAGGAGTGGTCTCGTGCACCGTGGGGGCCGTTTGATTAGTCTCCATCCACTTCGGCTTCAGGGAAAAAACCCAGTTTTCGCATGAGCTTGATGGTGTTTTTGTTGACGTTCAGGTGGCGGAAGTCCTCCGGGGATACCCAACGGGCGTCTTTTGCGTCATCCGCCGCCTTTAATTCTCCGCTTAAAAATTCTCCGGCGAAATCCAGAATCACATAATGAAAGCGCACCCGACCCATATCATCCCTTCTGACATCGTCAAAAAGATGGACCGGTTCCCCGACGCGGATGGAAATGCCGGTTTCCTCCAGGATTTCCCTCGCAACCGCCTCCTGCAAGGCTTCGCCCAATTCCACGCTCCCTCCGGGAATCGCCCATTCCCCTTCGGACGGGGGTTTTCCCCTTCGGACCAGGAGGACCCGGTCCTCTTTTATGACGACGCCGCCCACGGCCACGCGTGGGCGACGAGGGTATTCATTGTTGCCCATGCTTTTCCGTCCTTAACGGTCCACGGAAACCGTGATGGAGGCGTTGGCTACCACGATCTGATCGCATTCCGGACCGAATCTGTCGACGCAGAGGCCCCGGGTGATCATTCCACCCTCCACCGCACGAACGGTTTTCCTGCCGATGGGCACCATTTCCTTGACCTTTTCCGCGTCCATCTCTGAAGGGCGGGGAACTGCCACGAGGATGTCTACGAATACCTCTTCCAGATTCGTGAGTCCGAGAACCTCCACGAGCCCGCACAGACAGCTCTTCGATACGGCATTGCTCACCGCCCGGCAGGCCGCCTTGGTCACATTTTCTCCATGAAGATCAATGCCCGTACCCAGCTCCACAATAAAACGCTTCATCGCCATTCTTAATTTTCCCCTCTATGTTTATCGTTTCGGCAGATAGAGCGCCCAGCCTCTTGCATCCCTGGCAGCGTCCACCACGCTTTCCGAAAAAGTGGGATGAACCCGGATGCTTGCGGCCAACTCATTGACCGTGGCTTCCAGTTGCATGGCCATGACCGCTTCCCCTACCAGTTCCGTCGCGTTGGTTCCCACAATATGAACCCCTAAAATTTCTCCGCAACGGGAGTCCGTTACGACTTTGACGGCGCCCGACATTTCTCCCCGGCACATGCCCAGTCCGTTTATGGAATAGGGAAAATCGCCCACCTCCACATCGAGGCCCCGATCCTCCGCATCCTCTTCCGAAAGACCCACCGAGCCCACCTGGGGAATGGACCATATCCCCCTGGGTATCAGGTGATTCGGAAACTTCCTGGCCGCGCCCATGGCGTTTTCAGCGGCAACAACGGCCATGGATGAAGCCGCATGGCTGAGGAACCAGCCCCCCGTGACATCGCCTATGGCGGAAATCCCTTTTGCGGTGGTTTCCAGTTTGTCATTCACCTGAATCCCGCCTTCTTCGTTCAGAGATATTTCCACCTGATCCAGGCCCAGCCCCCGGGTGTTGGGTTTCCGGCCGGATATAAGAACCTTTTCCACCTCCACGGTTCGTTCATCGGGGTCATCCAGGATGCATGTGTAGCCCTTCTCGGATTTTCGCACAAAAGCAAGTTTCGCCCTCGGGATGATTTCCACTCCCTGTTCCCTGAGTGCCTGGGCAATGCGCTGGCTGGTGTCCCCGTCCTCGCGGGGCAGGATCCGTCGGGTTTCCGAGGCTAAGAAAACCTTGCATCCGAAACTATTCAGCAACGTGGCCATTTCCACTTCAATGGGACCCGCCGATCCCCAGATCAGGATGGAAGAAGGGGGTTCGGTCATATCGAAAACCTGGTCCGTGGTTAATGCGGCCTCTTCAATTCCCGGGACGGAGGGGATATCCAGAACACTTCCCGTGGCCAGGATGATCTTTTTTCCCTGAATGGCCTTTCCATCAACCAGGACCTCGCGCGGACTTTTCAGCGAAGCCCGTCCCCTCATGACTTCCACCCCGTTATTTCCAAGCAGGCCTTCCATGCCCATGCGGATGTCGCTCGCCACGCCATTCTTTCTCTGTCCAATGGCGCTGAAATCCAGACCTTCAATGGCGGCCTTGATCCCGAACTCCCCGGCATTGCGTATTTTGTGGAGAAGATCGGCCGCGCGGAGCCATACCTTGCTGGGAATGCAGCCCCGGTTCACGCAGGTTCCTCCGATTTCCCCCCCTTCGATGAGGGCCACTTTGCCCCCTAACTGAGAGGCCCTTATGGATGCGGCATATCCGCCCGGACCGCCGCCGATCACGATTACGTCGTACATGGTTTTTCCTCAAAAAAGCAATTATAGATTAGCTCTTATCTGCATCATTCTAAATGGTTACATCCACAACCTTCAGCTCATGATCAGGTTTGGATGCTGGAGATAGCGTCCGGCAGTTTCCAGGAAGGCATTGGCAGGGGCGCCGTCCACGATCCTGTGATCGAAAGTCAGGCTCAGAAACATCATGGATCGGATGGCGATCTCTCCCTGGTATATCGCCGGTTTTTCCTTTATCCGGCCGATCCCGAGAATACCGGTCTCCGGCGGCTTGAGAATGGGCGTAAAGCCGTCCACCTGGAACATACTGACGTTGGTGATGGTGAACGTCCCTCCGGTCACCTCATCCACGGCGAGGTTTCCCTCTCTTGCCTTGACGGCCAGAATTCTTGTCTCCTTGGCGATCCGCAGAAGGCCTTTCTTGTCCGCATCGCGCAAGACGGGCACGATCAGACCCTCCTTGAGTGCCACGGCGATACCCATGTTCACGGAATCGTGCAAAAGGATTTCATCGCCCACGAGGGTCGAGTTCATGATGGGAAAACGTTTGAGCGCCCTTGAAACGGCCAGAATGATAATGTCGTTGTAGGAGACCCGCACGCTCTCATCCCGCTTGTATTCTTCCCTGACGAGACTCAGAAACCGGACCATTTCGGTCACATCCACTTCCGTGAAGGAGGTAAGCTGCGCGGCGTTGTGAAGACTTGCATACATATTGTCCGCAACGGCCTTGCGCATGCCCGTAAAAGGGATCACTTTCGGAGTGGGTGTTTCTTCTGGAATTTCCTGTTTCTCGAGAGCCCGCTCCACATCGGCCTTGGTAATCTTTCCGTCCTCTCCGGTTCCGGTGATGGAGGCGATATCGAGACCGGCCTGCTTGGCCATTTCCATGGCGAGAGGGGTTATCTTCGGCGGCGGCGGTCCTTCCTCATGGTATTTCCGGACATCGGTCTCCGTAACGCGCCCTCCGGGTCCGGACCCCGGAACAAGGCTCAGGTCTACTCCCAGTTCCTTTGCAAGCCGTCTTGCTACGGGGCTTGCCGGTATGAAACCTTTGGTCGCGGCTTTCTCAGGCTTTTTTCCGGAGACGACGGCCTTGGCGGGAGCGGCTTCTTCGGATTCTCCCGTTTGGATCCCTTCAATCCTTTCCGCCTGCTCTCCCGGTTCGGTAATAATGGCAACGATAGTCCCCGTGGCGACAACAGTCCCCGCGGGTACAACAATCTGGAAAAGAATCCCACCGGCGGAAGATTCGACGACATTTGTGATCTTTTCTGTTTCCACCTCGAAAAGCTCCTGTCCTTTCCGGACGGTGTCACCTTCCTTGACAAGCCAAGCGGTGATCTTTCCTTCTTTCATGGTGAGGCCCCATTTGGGCATGGCGACATTGATTGGCACGGTACAAATCCTCCTGATCCGGGTGAACCGGAAAGCAACGGTTCACGGATATCGGTTTCCAGTTCCCCGCAACAAACGGTTGCGCTGGAAAAATATTGATAAACGTTCCCACGCGGAGCCTGGGAACAACAGAGTTCCGGGATTACCCCATAATTTCCTTGACCGCTTTCACAATTTTTGCCTCGTTGGGCAGCATTTCGTCTTCCAGAGGCGGGCTGAATGGGATTACGGTGTCGTAGGCGGCCACGGTTTTTACGGGGGCATCCAGATAATCAAAGGAGCTTTCCATCAGGCTCTTAATTATCTGGCCGGCCAAACCCGCCGATTCATAGGCCTCCTGAACAACTACGGCTTTGTGGGTCTTGTGAACCGATTCCGCCAGAGCGTCGTGATCAAGTGGAGATAATGTCCGCAGATCGATCACCTCCGCATTGATCCCTTCTCCAGCCAGCTCTTCCGCCGCCGCCAGGCTTTTCTGGAGCATGTACCCGTAAGTAATCAAGGTGATGTCGCTCCCTTCTCTTTTTACGTCCGCTTTGCCCAACGGAATGACAATCTGCTCTTCCGGAACGGGACCCACCACACCGTAAAGCACTTTATGTTCAATAAAAAGCACTGGATTGTTGTCACGCAGTGACGCGGTAAGAAGGCCTTTCGCATCGGCGGGAGTGCCGGGCATGACCACTTTGAGCCCCGGGACCTGGGTGAACCAGCCTTCCAATGACTGGGAGTGCTGGCCCGCAGCCCGAATCCACCCTCCCGAGGTGGTTCGAACCACCAGGGGGAGTTTCTTCACCTGTCCGCCGCACATATACCTGACTTTGGGCGCCTGGTTGGTAAGATAGTCCATGCAGACGGGTGTAAAATCGATAAACATGAGTTCCGGAACCGGGACGGAGGCCCATGAGGGCTGCTCCCGAGGGCCGCGCCCATGATACCCGATTCCGAGATAGGCGTGTCCCTGACCCTTTCCTCCGCCAAACTGGTCCAGACAGGCCGGCCGTTACTCCGAAACAGCCACCGAATGCACCCACATCTTCTCCCATGATAAATACGTTTTCATCCAGTTCCATTTCCTGTTTGAGCGCTTCCCGAACCGCTTCAAGAAAAGTAATTTCGCGCATTAAACGGCCCTCCCTTCTTCATAGTACATATCGGTAAAGATCTCTTCCAATGGAGGATAATCACTCTTTTGTTCGAATTCGATGGCCTCCTGAAGCGCTTTCTTGGCCTGTTCCTCGAAGCGCTTCCAGTTCTTTCTCGGTGGCGATGCCCTGCTCTATCAGTTCTTTGCCGAAACGGGCGATGGCATCCCTCTTTTTCAATTCCTCCAGTTCCTCTGGAGTTCGATACGCCTGAGGGTCACCCTCGAAGTGTCCTCTATAGCGGGTGGTTTTCAATTCAAGAAGAGCAGGGCCTTTTCCGGCACGGATCGTTTTGGCGGTTTCCGCCACCGCTTCATACACGGCCATTACATCATTGCCGTCAACGGTGAGTCCCGGGATACCGTACCCTATCGCCCTTGCAGAGATATCTTCCACCGAGCAGACATCGTCCACACAGCCGCTGATTCCATATCCGTTGTTTACACAAATGGCCATGGATGGAAGTTTCCAACACGACGCCAAATTCAAGGCTTCGTGAAATTCCCCCCGGTGCGAGGCCCCGTCCCCGAACATGACCACGGCGATATCTCCCTGTCCTCTCTTTTTCAGGGCCAGAGCGATTCCGTTATTGATGGTCTGGTTGGGACCGAGAATGCCGTTGCAACCGGGAGCGCACTTCTCATAAACGGCGAGGTGCATGGAACCGCCTTTCCCTTTGCAATATCCGGTGACCTTCCCGTAGATTTCCGCTCTCATGCGTTTCATATCCGCATCCCTCGCAATCATCAACCCGTGTTCGCGGTGTGTTCCCGATATCCAGTCCGTGGGGCGAAGGGCCGCGGCCACCCCCACCATGACGGCTTCCTGACCCACTCCCAGATGCACAAATCCGGGCAGAGTCCCCGCAGCCACGCCCTCTGCCAGAGATTCCTCGAAAATCCTGATTTTAAACATTTTCTCATACATCTCCAGCAGTTTCTCTTTTGGTAGTTGCATCTGCCATTCTCCTTTCCTTATTGTTTCGAATTGAACAACTCCCATCCTCTGCCACGATGTCTCATGCCCGAACAGGATGGGCGCCGGATAATCCTTCTTAACCTTTAACCGTAAATGCCGATTTCCATCGGATCACCCACTATCGGTTTTTTATGAACAAACATTCTCTGGAAGCCCTTTTAAGTGCATCGGAGATATCCACTACCAGAGGGCCCTCCAAACTCAGCCGGATGGACCATTCGCCTTCCTTTCTTAATCATATGTTCTCTTTCCCCGTCAAGTGCCAGAACAGCGGGTCCGTATGAAACAGCAATCTCCATCTCCCGGCTCGAAAAGACGGTGGAATGCCACCGGTATGTCACGTACGAGCCCCGGGGCTATGGGGGCTCTTACCACACTGTTTCCCTCGCCTATGGTGATATGCACTCCTCTCCCATTCCCCGGTTCCTGCGCGCAGAGATGGCCCCCTATGGAAGAAAAACCGATATTTCCGGGTTCCGCGCGGGTGAGGAATATTTCCTGCAAAGTCGTTTCATCCCAGACGGCGCGCGAGGCCAGAAAGCCTGCCTTGGAAACAACCACATCCACAAGCGCGATATCCACCGGGTTTCGGTTCTTCATGATGTGCAGCACCGGCGCCTGTCTGGTGATGCTTCTTCCAGGGGAAACCGCCCCATTGCGCTAACTGCCGCTGCCATGCCGGCCATGGTTCCTTCCACCATAAAGGAAAAACATTGTTGGTACCCGTTGATATGGGGAGAAGGGGAGTATCCCCGCACTTCTTGGCCACGGCACGATTGGTGCCGTCTCCACCGAGGGTCACAATGCATCCCGCTCCCATTTCATGGAGAAGTTCCGCCGCCTTCGTGCTGTCTTCCTGAGTGCCTTCCATGGGGATTTTCAAAAACGATACGTTCAGCGATACCTCCAGGTCTTCCAATGCCCTGGGCCCGATTCAGAAAGGATAGGGCACGAAAAGCACGTTCTTTATACCCATGGATTCCAGGCCCGAAAGCACACGCCGGACGATATTCACCTTCTCATGGTTATCAAAAACAGAACCAAAAGCCACGCATACGACGGGTATATTTTCCAGAGGATGGATTTGCTATAATACCAATTGGCATCAACTGCTTACTCCTTTTCCTTTCATGCATAATGTTAAGAACGTCCAGAGATCGCTTTCATCCGGTAAGAATTGGGTCCCGGATGTTCCTGGCCTTGGTCCTGTCAAGAACAGCCATGTTGCATATGAACAAATGATAATTCAGATTGAGGAAAAATGGAAGATAATAAGGGCGCTCAAAAGCCTGCGCGACGATCATGAACATGACATGGAATGACAAACGGTGTGTACATGGATGGAACGCCCAAAGTGTTTTGCCGCCGTTTTGAAACAAAACCCCATGGACGGTTGCAGGAAAAAACCATCGTTAAAATTGCGGATCTTTGTTGTCTAATGGGGTTGCAATATGTATACTCCCTCATTTGAAAATGGTCTTTCAGCATGCATCGATTCGGGATTCATAGAATCGAAAGAAAAAGGAAAGATGCGCATGTTCAGTAACTTGAAAGGTGATATCTCCGGGGGCATATCCGCCGCGGTAATTGCCCTGCCTCTTGCTCTTGCGTTCGGCGTTTCAGCGTTTGCCCCCGTCGGTACGCCCGAGGCCATGGCCATGGGCGCCGCGGCGGGGCTGTACGGCGCTATATTCACGGGGATTTTTGCGGCGCTTTTTGGGGGAACGGCTTCACAGATTACGGGACCTACCGGGCCCATGACGGTGGTAATCACCGAGTTTATCGCAACGGCGATAAACTATCCCGTGGTTCAAGCGCAATCCGATCCTCTACCAATGGTTCTGACTCTGACCGCGGTGCTTGTTCTGATGGGTGGCACGGTCCAGATCATTATGGGAATTCTGCGCTGCGGTACGCTCATAAAATTCATCCCCTATCCGGTCATTGCAGGGTTCATGAACGGCATTGCCGTGATCATCTTTCTGGGCCAGATAGCCCCCATGCTGGGTATGAAAACTTTTTTCGCCGCCGATGGAGTCTTTTCACCCATCAGGCTCCATGAAGGCATAGGCAGCATCCCCATTTTGGCTATAGGAATCGTTACGATCGTTGTGATTCTGGTTGCTCCCAAAATCACACGAAAAGTGCCGGCTTCTCTCATTGGACTGATTTTGGGGACAGGTCTTTACCTTCTTTTGGGCAAGACTATCGTCCCGGAATTTGCCCGTTTTAATGGAAATCCCTTTATTATAGGGGCCATCCCTACAGGTTTTCCGATGCCGCTGCATTATCTTTCCATTCCCATCGGGGAAGTCCTCAAAACGATTCTGCAGTATCCAGCCGCATTTGTCGCTCCGGCGGTTGCATTAGGTATTCTGGGCTCCATTGACTCCCTTCTCACCTCGCTCGTGGCGGATGTGAGTACCAAGACAAAGCATCAATCGAATCGCGAACTTTTCGGACAAGGGGTGGGGAACGCCGTGGCTGCTGTTTTCGGCGGCATGCCGGGCGCGGGCGCCACGGTAAGGACGGTTGTAAATATCAACAACGGAGGTCGAACGAGACTCAGCGGAATTATTCACGGCGGCCTACTCCTTTTCATTCTTGTTGTACTGGGGCCGGCGGCGGGATGGATACCCATGTGCGTGCTGTCCGCTGTACTGATGGTCACCGCCGTTTCCATGCTGGACACCTACAGTCTCAGCCTTATTCGAAAAAGGACCGCCCTCAAGGATCTACTGGTGGTCGGGGTAGTGACCATCATTACCGTTGTTTTTGATCTCATGATTGCAGTGGGAATCGGTTTCATGATTTCCGCCCTTCTTTTTCTCAGGGAGCTGATTGCCGCGAAGGTGTACCGGAAAAAATTCCGGTGCGACACAATCCATTCCAAACGGATTCGCACCGAAATGGAAATGCAGGTGTTGCGAGAGCACGGTAACGAAATCCTGGTATACGAGTTATCCGGAAACCTTTTCTTCGGGACCGCGGACAAGCTTTCAAACGATGTCGAAGCCGAGATGGGCAGCGCCCGGGTAATCGTCTTTGACCTGAAAAGGGTGGAGACCATCGATATTACGGGGGCCGAACTGATCAAGCGAATCTGTGATGATGTGAAAGCCAACGGAAAGACATTCATGCTTTCCCGGCTTTTTTCCGGTACGCGCCGTCGAGAAAAGCTGAGCCTGTATCTACGGGATTTGGGCGTTATAGAGAGCATAGGAGAGGAAAATATCTTTCCTGATCTGGACAGGGCGCTGGAGGCGGCGGAGAACCATTTAATACGAAAATATTTCCCCAAAACCGCGGAACCCCATCGCCCCATGAACTTTTCGGAGTTTGCCCTTCTCAAGGATCTGAAGCCGGAGGAACTGGACAGGGTGAAACGTGTGATGCAGAAAAAGCACTTCAAGTCAGGGGAGGTCATCTTCAATGAGGGGGACCCCGGAGACTGCATGTACCTGATCGAATCGGGATGTGTAAGTATCCTGGGATCGTCCGGATCAGAAATAGACACCCGCTTTACGTGTCTTGGGCCGGGGCTCTATTTCGGTGAGATGGCCTTGCTGGAACGGTCGGTTCGCTCGGCCCGCGCGGTGGCGGATGAGGATTGCGATGTCTACGTTCTTTCGATGCAAAATCTGGGAGAGCTCATGAAGGAGGATGTTTCCATCGGAACACGTATTCTTTACGCCGTGGGGAGAGGCCTTTCCCAACGTGTGCGACTCTTGTCCGCCGAGATATCCGCCCTGGAGTCGGTTTAACCATTCTCGCGGATTATGGAGAGGGAATAAGGAGATATGTTTCAGGGGAGGGCATGGGGCTTTTTATCATGCACCAGGTGATGGACGAGGTGAAATACAACAGTTCTCAGGGGCGAAATGTGCTGAGCTTGACCAAGCATTTTGCCCGGATTAGGTCATGAATCAAGAAACTTCCTCAAGATACAGAAGACAGATTATTATGCCCGAAATCGGTCCTGAAGGACAGGAACGGCTTCGTGCCGCCACGGTTTTTTTAGGGGGCCTGGGGGGGTTGGGTTCCGTTATTGCAAATTATCTCGTTGCCGCGGGCATCGGAAACCTGAGGATTGTGGATAGGGATCGGGTGGAAGAGAGCAACCTGAATCGACAGATCCTCCACTGGACGGATGATATCGGGGCATGGAAAAGTCATTCCGCCGAAAAGAAATTGCGGCGGCTGAACCCGGAATGCACCATAACGGCTTTTGTGGAGGAGATCAGAGAGGATACCGTCCTGGACCTCGTCGGCAATGCATCGGTGATTGTGGATGGGTTGGATAATCTGCGGTCGCGCAAGGTGTTGAATCGGGCATCTCTTAAAAGGAGAATCCCCTATGTTTTTGGAGGGGTGGAAGGCTTCAACGGGATGGTGAGCACCTTCGTTCCGGGAGAAGGTCCCTGCCTTGAATGTCTTTTTCCTTTTTCCAGCTCTTCCCAAAAGAAAGAGTTGGGCATTATCGGACCAGTAGCCGGTTTCGTGGCCTCGCTTCAGGCCGTTGAAACCATGAAAATCGTTCTTGGGGTGTCGGGACTTCTCACAGGCCGGTTGCTGCGCATACAAGGCGCTCACATGAAGTTCCGCGAAATAACGATGGAGAGAAATCCGGAATGTGGAGTATGTGGTTCCGTTTCTACAGCTCACGGTCTTTAGCCGATGGTTCACCGTTGAAAAAACCATGAACCGGTGAGCATGAACAATGAACAAAATTTATCATTGGTGGGTTGATCTATGAAAATTATAGTGAATGGCATGAAGCAGGAGGTTCCGGAAAAGGCCTCCATATTGGAGTTAATCGACTATTGCGAGGAACGGGACGTTCATCTCGTCGTGGAATATAACGGCGGTTTTGTTTATTCGAAACAGTATGAAACCTTACGTGTAGAGGAAGGGGATACTGTGGAATTTATTCATCCTGATTTTGGTGGATAATCCCTTCGGGCTTTCTCCCGAGTATCCTATTCAAATTCCTTGGTAGCGAATTACTGGTTCATGAAATCCATTCCGTCATAAGGTCTTTTTTGCCGCGGCATCTGATTCCTGTGGAGCCACGGGTCCATTTATGCTGGTACGTAAAGTAAAGGATGGGTGAAAGCCCAATGTTAGTCGTTGTACCAGCCTAAAAGGACCTATCGACGGTTGGTGAAGGGGCATCCAAGATGCAGCAGCAAAAAAGACCTTGTGACTGCATTCCTGCCGGTGTTTCTGAATAAGATACGTTTAGGGGTTGTTTCAAAAGTCACTGTTTTTTCTTGTTGCGTCTTTTGGCCTCCTTTCGTTTCTTCTTCTTTTCTTCCCAGAGTTCCTGGTCGCGAATGAGTGCCCGTACGTCCGCTTTTTGATCCGGTCTTCCGATCGTTTCGGCATAATCCTTTTTTCCGATTCGGATCACCTCGATCGGTTTGTGCAGGAGTTCCTGTATCTGCTGAAGACGGTCCCTTTCGTCGTTGCCGCAAAAGGAGATTGCGACCCCTTTCCGTACGCCTCTTCCGGTTCTGCCCACCCTGTGTACATAGTTTTCGGGTTTTTCAGGCAGGTCGAAATTAATCACATACCCCACATCCGGAATATCGATTCCCCGGGCGCTTACATCCGTGGCGATAAGTATATTGCATTCCCCTTCCCGGAACTTCTTCATCACCTCCGTTCTGTCGGCCTGGTCCTTTTCGCCATGGATAACGAGGGAAGCGATTTGGAGATTCTCCATGGCTTTTCCCACTCTTTCAGCGCGAACCCGTGTACGGACAAAAACGATTATCCTGCCGTCAGGATGATCGTTGATGAATCTTTCCAGAAAAGAGCGTTTGTCGTCCATTTCCACAAACATGACGAAATGGGATACATTCTTGGATACGGGATCTTCCGGAGACAACTGGATTCGTATGGCGACGCTTTTTACCTGGGAGTAGGCAAGTTTTTTGATTTCGTCACTGATGGTCGCGGAAAAAAAGAGCGTCTGATGTTTTCGGGTAAGCTTCCTTTTTACATATTTGATATCGTCGATAAAGCCCAGATCCAGCATGTGATCGGCTTCGTCAAGGACGAGCGTGTCCACATGATCCACCCGGATATAGCCTTGACTGATGAGATCGAACATGCGCCCTGGGGTGGCAATCAGGATGTCTATGCCGTCCTGTAATCTCTTGATCTGCGGGTCCTGGTCGACGCCGCCGTGAAGAGAGTACGCCGTTACTCTGGTGCCTTTTGCCAGGCTCCTGAAGACGCCGCCGATCTGCAGCGCCAGTTCGCGGGTAGGCACCATGACAATGCATTGAATCCCGTGCGTTCTCTTGCTGCTTTTGTTTTTGTGAATCCTGTCGATGAGAGGGATGGCAAAGGCGGCCGTTTTTCCGGTGCCGGTCTGGGCGATCGCCAGGACATCTTCCCCGTTCATGATGGACGGGATCGCTTTGAACTGAATGTCCGTCGGTCTTTTGAAACCAAGCAGGGCCAGGTTATTCTTGATTTCCTGTGCTATGTAATATTGTTCAAATTTCATGTTTAAATCCGCGGTCCGAAAGTGTGCCTGGATATAGTTTTCCATTTTGATCATCATTCCGCCAATGAATACCCAATTGGAAGGGAAGTGTCAATGTCGAAGAAAAATCCCCGGCTTTTCGCGCAATGCCGGTTTTGTTATTGAACTGCGAACCGCCTCTGTGCTAACCACAATCGAAAAGCGGATGAAATCTTATGCGGAATGGTTGTCCCGGGGAACACCCTGGAGAAGCTTATGAGCGGGGCCTCTTGTACGCTTCAATCCAAATGAAGTTTCACACGCGTGAGTTATTAATTAAGGAGATATTTCATGCTGGTAGAACAGATGCAGGTGGGGCCCATGGCGGTCTTTGCTTATATTGTCGGATGCGAAACGGAAAAAGTGGCCCTGCTGATTGACGCTGCCGGTTCCGAAGGAAGAATCCTCTCAAAACTGGAGGAGATGGGGCTTACGCTGAAGTATGTGGTCAGTACCCATGCCCACGCGGACCACACCTGTGGGAACAGCGCCATCCTGGCCAAGACCGGTGCGAAACTTGTAGCCCATCAGGAGGATGCGGCACAGATGGTCGGGGCCAAGAATAAGGCGTTCAGTATCGCCCTTGGAAAGAAACCGACCCCGAAACCCGACATTCTGGTCAGGGACGGGGATATCCTGGAGATCGGGCGGGAGACCCTTCAAGTGATTCACACCCCGGGTCATTCTCCCGGTTCCATCTGTTTGTACGGGGGCGGCAACCTCTTTACCGGCGACACGCTCTTTGTGGGGGCAGTAGGCAGGACCGATCTGAAAGGAGGGTCTCTCCAGGTCCTGTTGGCTTCGCTTCAAAAGTTAATTACGCTTCCCCCAGAGACCACCGTCTGGCCGGGACATAACTACGGAGAAACCCCATTTTCCACCTTGGCCCATGAGAAAGATACAAACCCGTACATCACAGATTTTTTGTGATGGACAGGAGATACAGTGAATCCGATTTTTGAACTTGAATTTCCGCCCAGAGTTCTATCTCTGTTTAATCGATAAGGCAAAGCGCGCGACGGTAGCGGCGTTGTTGGCATCGTTGCTTTTGAGCACGGGAAGAGAGAGGATTGGTCGAGTTTTGAAATCCATGCCCCGTTCTCAAATTCCTCGGGATGGATGGCAACGGCGTTTCCCCGCTCTTCCATGTAGGCGCCCAAGACCTCCGATTCCCTGAAGTGGGGCCGCTTTACATAACCGAACGGCACGCCCGCCTGGTAAACTTCGGCCAAGGTACTGTAGCCTGCCTTGCCGATAACGGCATCCGAGGCGGCGATAAGATCGGGGTGAAAAAACTCCGAACGATGGGGAAGCAGGATGAGATTCCCCTCTATCCTCGCCTCATCAGCCCCTCCCGGCGCCACAAAAAAGACATCCTTTACAGCTTTGAGCTTCTTCCGAAAATCATACCGCCCCTGGATACCGCCCATCGTGATGACCACCAGCCTGTCGGAAGAAGGAATGGAGAGACGGTCGCGGATTTCTTGTTTTCCGGTCTTTGGCAAACGGCCTATGGGGCCGACGGAGAGATCCGGGTGACCTTTCCAACAGAGTGGTTCCGTTTGAACGTGATAATCGACGGAGCGGAAGAGAGATTGGAGATAGTTCCTATGTCGGTCGAGAGCCGGCCATTGTTCGGCATATTCGAGATAAACCCAATCCCAGGTAAAGTTTTCCACCAGTAAAGAGAGGATGCCTGCCTTTTTGGCCACGGCTATGCCCAACGGGGCAATATCGCAGATCGCAAGGCTGCATTTCAAATCGGAAATTTCGCTGGCCAACCCATCCAAATACTCTGCCTTGAACGGATAAAAACGATTGAGCCTGTCCAACGTCAGCGAAAGGTCGGCGTCCAGCGGGGTCTTCTGTACAAGTCCGATATCAGTGAGAAGCGGGTGGTATGCAAAGGGACACGACAGAGAGTCCTCAAAAAACCACCGGGGAACCGTGGTAAAAATCTCAAACCGCAAGCGGGGCGACAGAAGATATGCGGCATCCATTACGGCACAGGCGCGCGCAGCGTGTCCGAAGCCGTGAGGGGATATGAAATAGGCGATTCTGTTCACTCGGGCTCACACAAAAATGACGACACATGCATTTTTCGACTCGGGCGTGGGGAGGAATGTTTCATGACGTGCGTGCTATTTGAGAACAAATTTCATCCATACGGGGAGATGATCCGATGCCTGCCCGAAATCGCGCAATACCTTGTACTCTACCGCTTTGATTCTGCTCTTATTAAAAAAAATGTAATCAATCTTTTCAATGGGCTGACTGGAAGGGAAAGTGAAGGCATCCGGGTTGTTGAAATCGGAAGGAGGACAGGCCGTACCGATAGCGGGGTCTTTGAGCAGCGGGTGTACCGTTGAGGAGGGATCATTCCCATGGGAGGAGGGGCTGTTGAAATCTCCGATCATCAAAACAGGCTGCTTTTTAGCGAATTCGTTAAATTTCTTATGTACAAATTCGGTCTGGACCCTTCTGGTTTCCTTGTCAAAGGCCTCCAAATGTACATTCATGACGATGACTTTTTGTCCGTGGATTTCGATTTCCACAATCTGCAGAAGGCGGTCCAGATAGAAGGCATTGTACCAGAAAGGATTGGCGGCCACCTTGTCGAGGACGATGCGCTCCTGTAACAAAACAGGAAAACGGCTCAAAACAGCCTGTCCGGAAAGCATTCTCCCGTATTGGACGCTGGGAGGAAAATAGGGGAAAGGCACATACTTCTTGTCCCAGTTGACGGCCCTGGCCGCATAGCGAAAGGCAAGCTTATGGGCGATCTCTTCGGCCTGGTCCACTTGGTAGGAACGGTTTGAATAAAAATCAATTTCCTGAAAACCAATGAGGTCCGGGTTATGCCGTTTGAGTCCAGAGACCACCTTTTCCATGTTATCTTTATAGAAGCTCTCCTCCGGTCTTACCGCCTTCTGGTTTGTCATACCGGAAAGGTATCCGATATTGTAAGTAATTACTGAAAAAATTCGATCCGTACCAGGAGAGTGGAAGTCCGCGTATTCTTTTACTTCAGTCAGCTCGTCCTTCGAAAGGTTCGGGGACGATGCCCAGAAATAAAATACAATGAAAAGCGCTATCAGGATGAACAGTATGCTCAGGACTATTTTCATGGTCTATCCGTGGGCCCCATTGGCAGTGAAGGTATGGAATTCATTTTTTTCATCATACACGAGATCCAGAAGATATTCGTGATTGAACGATTTGTAAAGTTGTTTTTAGATTCTGGAAGGCTGTGGTTAAATATGACCAGAGGTGTTGCAAATTTGCCTGCTTATATTTTCTCAATGCAGACGTATCCTGCTATTAGGAGAATAAATTTACTGAAAAACTATCCTATTCAAATTCTCCGGCAGCAAAATACAGGCTCAGGAAGCCATTTCGTCACGAGGTATTTTTTGCTGCCGCATCTGATTCCTATGACAGCACCGGCCCTTCTATGCTGGTACGGGCAAGTGGCTGAATGATAAGGGTTTCTTTGTACCAGCATAGAAGGGCCTCTCGACGGTCGGTGAAGGTTTATCCAAGATGCGGCAGCAAAAAAGACCTCGTGACTACATTCCTGCCATTGTTTTTGAATAAGATACCTGAACAGGTATGAAATTCAGCAAAACTTGGTGAGAAAAAGACGGCATGGATATTGCTATATTGATTTAAAAAACAAACAACAGGAGGTGAAACAATCATGGAAAAAGCTATCTATGATGACGTTGGTCTGAAAGCGGGTATGCAGGAAGGTTGTTTCATCTTCGATATGAATGGGATGCTGGTGGGAAATCTTTCCGACTGCAACAGAGAGGAAGATGCGGTCGATAGAGAGCCGCTTCCGGACGAATAACGTGTTCCCCTGGATTCCCTCCTGTGACCCGGAATGCATTTTGTTCCACAGCATATTGTTTCGTCCGGATCCATTCCTATTCCTGCCTCTTTTCATGAAATATTTTCCTTATATGATTTGCCCTGTTACGGTGGATAATCCGGCTCATCGAATTCAGACAAACTAAATTGGCGGGGCCCATGGGGATTCATGTCGAGTGCTATGCGGGTTATCGGGGGGAGGAGACGCCGAGGCGTTTTCTGATGGGCGAAAAGTTCATTGAAGTCAGGGACGTTCTGGATCAGTGGCTTTCTCCGGATCACCGTTATTTCAAGGTGTCCGGAGAGGACGGATCAGTCTATATTCTTTGCCACGATTCAAAATCCTTTGAGTGGGAACTGACTTTTTTCCGCGGACCGGAAAAGCTCGCTTATTCAAACAATTCGCAATGAGAGAAGTTTGACAGGGGAGGCGGTTTTTCTTCGCTTTTGTGGGGGCAGCATCTACCAGTAACGTATGGGACCGGTATCCACATGAACAAAACGCGAGTAAGGATAATACCCAACGCCGCCGCCTTTTATGCTCACCGCCACTTGTTTCAGAGAAGACGTTCGAATACCCGGAACCCTTATATCAGCCGCCTGTCCTGCTATATGCAGACTTTTTCGGGCCACCTTTTTGGATCGTTTTCGCAGCCACGCATTGGTGGCCGGACAACGATATCCCGAAATAACGTTCAGTGGAGATTTGCTTCGGGCCCTCTGAGAAATGGCAAAAAGAATATCCAGCAGATCCGGGTCAATCCAATGAATATCTCCCGTTCTGTGGTCACGCATGATATGGTCGATTTGTTCCATGGCGTCCGGCAGATATTTCCCATTCGAATAATAGACTCCCTGGAACGATTCCCTCGTATAGGGGCTGAACAGCGAAAGAGAACGTGTAGGGGAGAAACAGTGGGCTTGAACAACGGGGAATGGAAGAAGTCCGGCAGCAGCAGCTATGGCGCCGATTTTCAGAAACCGTCTTCTCCCCATATCGGCTTCAAAAAGTTTTTTTACCTTCTCAGGGTCGAAAAGCATTCACAGATCTTCCTTCATAAGATTATGAAAATTCTCCTGATTCCGAAAGAACATGCAAAGAGTCTTCAGATTCAAAAACGGACATCTCGTTTCATCGCGTGAAGGCCAAATGGCGTACCGTTGATTTTTTTTATTCTACATAGGTCGGGCAGTTTTTTTTGTCAAGAAAATATTTAATGCGCGGAGGAAAAAGGTTCTTCACAAGCTGTCTCTTGGGAAAACTCTCCCATGGCGCTCCGGATCAAGAGACGGGTATAGGGATGACGGGGTTGCTGAAGGACAACGGAAGCGGGCCCCGTCTCCACCATGCGACCCTGATACATGACTCCGATCCGGTCGCTGATTTTTCGAACGAGACCCACGTCGTGACTCACAAAGAGCATGGTTAAGCCCTTTTGAATCTGGAGATCAAGCAGGAGTTTTAGAATTTTGGCCTGAACACTCGGGTCAAGGGAACTGGTCGGCTCATCGGCGATGAGAAGGGTTGGATTGAGAACCAGCGCACGGGCTATACAGATGCGCTGGAGCGCTCCCGTATTGAGTTCATGGGGATAGCGTTCCAAGAAATGGTCGTCCGTTGAAAGATGTACGTCGGCGAGGCACTCCTTGACGCGCCTTTCCCTTTCTTTTTTTTCCCTCAACATCCTATGGATATTTAAGGGTTCCGCAATGATCTCTCCGACAGTAAAGCGATGGCTGACCGATTGGGCCGGATTCTGATAGATGACGCCGATTTTCCCGGCCAGGGATTTGTACTCTTTTCTGATCCATTGATCCATGTCCCGTTCTTCAAAATAGCGAGTTCCCGCATCCGGAGACAGCACACCCGCCGCGATCATGGCCAGGGTCGTTTTGCCGGACCCTGTTTCACCCATCAGGGAAAAGATCTCTCCCGCTTTGAGGATCAGGGTCACCGGGTGTAAGGCCCGTGCGCCGTCGTATCTTTTTTCCACCCCACTTAAAACGAGCCTTGCGGCTATGCCTCGACGGATACATCGAACTTCGTGATCTTCGACGTTTTCAAGAAGAATAGGACCTTGTTTGCATGTTTTAAGCGCCTGGGTGCACCTCTCGCCGAAGAGACATCCGGTTGGTGGAGCATGGCCGTCCTTGTGACTGGATTCCGGGACTTGGATATGGGAATGCAGATAATCTGTTTCCTTCCCGCGACCATGCTGGTGAACGGTCCTGTAAAAGGCATCGCCTCGAATTCCGCCGAGATCCCGGACGTTGTTCATGGCCGGGTAGGACCTCTTGAGAGCCAGGGTGTAAGGGTGGAGAGGGTTTGAAAAGATTTGCTTCGCGGGAAGTTTTTCCATGATTTGGCCAAGATAAAGAACCGCCACCGCGTCGGCGCACCCAACGGCAAATTCCAGGTCATGGGTAATGAGGACAATGACCTTTCCCCGGGACTTTTTCTCAACAATAAGCCGGTGAACGAGTCCCTTGCTCACGGCATCCAACGCCGATGTGGGTTCGTCGAGAATAAGAACATCGGGATCAAGGATCATGGCCATGGCAAGCTGGATTTTTTGGGCCTGTCCGCCACTGAACTGATGGGGATATTTCCCGTGTTCGTTGGAGCGAATTCCCATCTGTTCCAGCGCAATGGCGGCATGCATCCTCGCGTCGCCGCTGTTTTCCATCCCATGCACCACGAGAGGTTCCGCAACCTGATCGATGACCCTGTGGGAGGGGTTGAGAGTCGTCGCGCCGTTCTGAAACGCCATGGCGATTTTTTTCCAGCGGAAGCCTTGTATAAGCTCCTTGTTTTCGAAAGGAATTCTTCCACCGTTCAGAGAAAGGCTTCCATGGATGCGGGCGTTTTCCGGAAGGAGTCCCAGGCAGGCCTTCCCGAACGTTGTTTTCCCTGATCCGGACTCTCCAATGAGGGCGAGACACTGTCCACGATCAATGGTGAGATCCATCTCCTCGAGGGCCTGGATGCTATGTCCTCCGTTTCCATAGACCACATCAAGATTTTTGATTTCCAGACTCACGGGGTTTTCTCCATAACGACCTCTTTCAGGCCCTCTTCTCTTAGTCGGGGATCCAAGACATTTTCAAGACTTATGGCAACGAAGGTGATGGACATGATCACCAAAGACAGGCAAAGGATCGGCGGCAGCAGCCAGTTCCACCAGATATCCAGATAGTAATATTGCAGCGCATACGAGATCATCATTCCCAATGATTTGCGGCCGGGATCGAACAACCCCAGAAACGCCAGCGATGCCTCCATGAACATGGCCATGCGTGTTTTAGAGGCAAAACCGATCAGGTACAGAGGAAACATCTCGGGCAGAAGGTGACGCCGGATAATGTACCAGTTTCCGCCACCCATCTGCGCGGCTGCCTTTACGTGAAGGCCTTCTTTTAAGCTCAGTGTCTGTGCCCTTATTGCCTTGCTGATGGTAGGCCACGTCATGGAGGCCAGAATCAGGGCCAGGACCGATGGAGAGGGACGAAAAACAGCTGCGACGATAATCAGGATCATGATGGCGGGAATGGCCAACAAAATATCCGCCATACGCATCAAAAGCGCGCCCGGAAGTCCTCCGAACCATCCGGAAAATGCTCCAATCAACACGCCGATCACAAGCGCCGCGGATCCGCTGAGCAGACCAAAGAGGACGGTATTCCGAAGCGAATAGAGAAGTTCGGAAAGAATATCCTGCCCGCCATCGTTGACGCCCAGCAGGTGTTCGAAGGTAGGGGGCGACAGGGGGGCGAAAGAAAAGTTGTACGGGTCGAACGGGGCCAGTAGCGGACCGGTTGCGGCAAGGACGAAAAAACCTCCAATAATCGAAATGCCTGTAAGGAACCATCCATTGCGCCTGAGATCTCCGACTATCTTAACGTGCATGGCGAATCCTTGGGTCGATGATCCGGTACACGCCTTCCATGGACAAAATAATCGCCAGAACGATCAGGGAAGAGAAAAGAACCACCGCCTGGATCACCGGCAGATCACGGGACTGAATGGCATTAAAAAGAAGCGTTCCCAAACCGGGGTAGGAATTGATCCTTTCTACCACCAAAGCGCCCGTAATCATGAATGCCAGCCTTAACCCGAATCGGGTGACCACGGGCAGAAGGGCGTTTCTTGCGGCATGGGCATAGCGAACGCGCCGGGCGGGAAGCCCTTTTGCCCTGGCTGTTTGGATGTATGGCGCCTTCATGACCATCATCATGCTGTTCCGGGTGACCAGAAAATTCCCCGGAAGATAGGCCAGGATCAGGGTGCACAGTGGGAGGGCGAGATGGCGCAGGATATCCATGAAACGGGTGAAGAAATCTCCCGGTCCATAGGCTGTTTCCGCTCCGGCGGCAGGGAACCATTGAAGGTTCAGCGCGAAAATAACAAGGAGAATTACCCCGGTGCAAATTTCGGGAATCCCTTCAAGGACCGTTGCTCCGGCAATAAGGCCCTTTTCCGTGCGCGTCCCGTGTCTCCAGGCAGCTTCCACGCCCATGATAAATCCGCGCGAACATGGCAATGACATTGGCGGCGCCCAACAGGAGCAATGTCCAAGGCAAGGCGCCGAAAAAAAGTTCGGATACGGGGGCTAAAAAGGCGTGGGAATATCCCCAGTCCAGGGTAACCAGTCTAAGCAGATAACTGCCGAAACCCGTGTCCCGGGAATAGAGGCTTTGAAGAGAGGCCTCCTGCTCGGCTGTAAGGGTCACCTGGGAGCCGGAATAGGCCGCGGTTACAAAGTCGCCCGGCAGAATTCTCGGAAGCGCATAGCTCAAATAGACCATTACCAGCGCGGCTGTTGAAAAGGTAAGCACCCCCGACAGCCATCTCGATTTTGGCTTTATTCGGACTTGCACGCATTTACTCCACCAGAGACATTTTGTTCTGCGCAATGGGGATGCCCACCGCAATGCCCCCTTTGGTGTAATACCATTGAATTCCTTTCCCCGGGTTGTAGGCCGACATGGAGACGGAATAATAAAGAGGGATGGAGGGGAGTTCGTCCGCATGAATTTCCTGGATTTTCCACACCAGGGCTTTTCTTTTTTCAATGTCCATCTCCACGTTTTGGGCTTCAAGCAGCTTCAATAATTCCGGGTTGGCCCCGTACCTGGCCGAATTGACGGCCCCTTTGAACCGGGGATTGATCATCCTGTCGAGAATCATTGCATCTCCCACAAGACCCCCATGGCCTGAAATGGCCAAATCAAAATCCCATTTTCTCACGCGGTCATCGGTTGTGGCCTGTTCCATGTTGGTGAGTTTCACCACAATCCCGGCATCTTCAAGCTGTTTCTTGATAATCTCGCCGTCTCTGTCCGTGTGCGATTCTCCAGCAACGGAGATATTTGACGCAAGGATTTCCACCTGCAGGAGCTTGCCGTCTTTTTCATAAAAGCCGCCTGTGCCTCTTGTGTACCCCAAAGATTCCAATAAGTTTCTCGCCTTAAGAGAGTCGGGTTCGTAGGAAGGCGTATTCGGGTTGTAAAACTCGTGATCAGGGGATAGAAGTCCGTAGGAAGCGGGAGATCCGAAGCCTCGATGGGCCTTGTCAACGATTTCCTGCTGATTGATGGCATAGGCCAGGGCCTTTCTGAATTTCTTTTGGTTGAAGGGCGGTTTCTTGTGGTTGATCATCAGTTTTTTGTTCCAGCCTCTTTGGTCTTCAAGAACCGTCATCCCCTTCTCCTTGAGGATTTTCGCCATATCGGGTTGGATATTTACAAGATCGGCCTTGTGGCTCAGGAGACTCATGATCGGTTTGCTGGTTTTCATGTAAATCAGACGTCTGACTTTCGGCTCTCCAAGAAAATATTCCTTATTGGCCTCATACAAATAGGTTCCTTTCGCCTTGTTGAAGTCCACAAACCTGTACGGTCCTGTTCCTATAAATGCGGTTGGATCATTAAACCTGGCAGGAGCCGCTACCTTTTCCCAGATATGTTTGGGGATGATGGGCATAGTCCCGCCTACATAGGCGAGGAACGGGGCGTAGGGTCCTTTCATTTTGATAATGACCCTTTCAGGTCCGTCTGCTTCAGCGCCTGCCACGGCCTCCATGGGCACCCATTGGTACGGGTGTTTCATGAAATATTCCACGGTGAATGCTACATCTTCGGAACTGAAAGACTTTCCATCGTGCCATTTTACATCTTTCCGCAGCTCAAAAATAAAGCTTTGGTTTTCGGGATTGTATTTCCACGATCTGGCAAGTCCGGGGATATACCCGTTTCCATCTTTCCATACCAGTGTATCGAATACCCAGCTCATACGAACATAACCCGGCCCACGTGGATAGTGGCGATAGGGATTGGGATCCCCCCAGTCGCCTTTGCCGTCCCCAATGCGGATTTCGTCCATGGGTTCCATTGCGGTTAGATGGGGGACGTAAAGGATGCCCGATACCAGGATGCATAAGAGAATGCCTATCCATTGTTTCAAAGTCACAACGGCCTTTTTTTTCATGTGAATCTCCTGTAAGCGCTCATGGTTGGAACAAAAAAAACCACGACGGCACGATTCCTGATTTCAGGAACGATTGGCCTTCGTGGCTTAATGTTGCGAATAAGAGTATTCAGGCGGTACAAAAGAAGCTTCTTGCTCCCGTTTTATGCCCTATCTATACAGCAACCAATTGCGGGATGTCAACAATTAAGGCGATAGTGCAATTCACGAATAGAGAAAACCGCAAGCAAGAACGGCCGCGGCAATCCCCGCCAGATCCCCTGTCAGCGCGGCCGCAAGTGCATGACGAATCCGCTTGACCTGAACGGCTCCGAAATAGACAGCCAAGACGTAAAAGGTCGTTTCCGTGGATCCTTGCAGGGTCGAAACCAGGTATCCGGTGTAGCTGTCCGGTCCGATGGCCGGGTCGTTGATGATGGAAGCCATGATGCCGTAGGCTCCCGATCCGGACAGGGGTCGCAAGAGAGCCATGGGAAGGGCCTCGGCAGGCATGCCCAGCTTGCCGGTGATGGGTCCCAGCAGGCCTACCATAACGTCCATGGCGCCGCTGGCCCGAAACATGCCGACGGCCACGAGAATGGCGACGAGATAGGGAATGATTCGGATGGCCACCTGAAACCCTTCCTTTGCCCCTTCCACGAACACCTCGTAGACGGGTACCTTTCTGATAATTCCGAAGATCAGAAAACCCAGCATGAGGCCGGGAATAATCCACGGCGAAATGGTTTTTCCATAAAATATGGTGATCGGAATGAGGGAAACCAGGGTGCTCACACCAACCCAGCTTACCCAGGAAGAATAACTTCCGGAGGCATTCTCAAGCGCTTCCTCTCCTGTTGCTTGATCGTCCATATCTTCCCTGTCTCCTATTTCCGCCGTTTCCGGCGCTTCCTCCGGGCGGGTTTTTCGAAAAAAAGACATTCGCCCATAGACCTTTGCGGCGAGGATGGCAACAAGGGTCGAGCACAGGGTCGCAAACAGCGTTGTGGGAAGGATTCCGGCCGGATCAGAGGACCCCGCCGCGGCCCTGATGGCCATGACTCCGGTGGGCAGAATAGTGACATTGGAGGTGTTTATGGCCAGAAAAAGCACCATGGAATCGGTGGCCGTTCCGGCCCTGGAATTCAGTTTATCCAACTCCTGCATGGCCCGGATTCCAAAAGGAGTGGCGGCATTTCCCAAGCCCCAGCGCGTTGGCCGACATGTTCAGGATCATGCTCCCCATGGCCGGATGCTCAGGAGGAACCCGTGGAAAGAGTTTCACCATGAGCGGGCGGATGAGACGTGCAAGGATGGTCAGCATCCCCCCGGCTTCCGCCACTTTCATCAAGCCCAAAAAAAGCGTCATGACCCCTACGAGGCCCAGGGCGAGTTCAACCGAACCCGCGGCCGATTCCACCATGGCCTTGGTGAGCCCTTCCATGGGGGAAAGCATTCCGGAAGCCGGGAGCCAGTGGATTTGGCGCCATCCCGCGGAAACGAAAGCAATGAGTACAATGGCAAAGAAAATGATATTCATAGGTCCTCAATCTTTGTTTTGATGTATCTTATTCAAGAATCCTGGCAGGAATGGAGTCACCTCGTGGCGGAATGGCGTATCTGGGTCATCATTTTGCTACAAGGAAATTTGAATAGAATACGTTTTGATGAACCGCGTTCGATGGTTTCGCAATCGGGATGTCATGGAACTTGACATTTGAAAAGGGTTTTGATTATGTTCGTTTCTCCTTGTTCGTACGTTTCAGTGAAAGGAGGACCGGCAACTGAAAACCGGCAACCGGCAACGAGTTTCTTGTCCAATAACAATGGAGTTTATCTATGAGTTCTTACTGGAGTTCCATCGTACACAAACTTACTCCTTATATTCCGGGGGAGCAGCCCGAACACCCCCGACTGATCAAACTCAATACCAATGAAAACCCTTATGGGCCTTCTCCGATGGTTCTGGCCGCGCTGCAAAAGGAAGTAGCGGACAGCCTGAGGCTTTACCCGGACCCGAACGCGAAGCGCGTGAAGGAGGCCGTAGCCGAATATTATGGGCAGACTCCCGACAAAGTCTTTGTGGGCAACGGTTCCGACGAGGTGCTGGCCCATACCTTCCAGGCGTTGCTGAAGCATTCGCAACCACTTCTGTTTCCTGATATTACCTACAGCTTCTATCCGGTCTACTGCGGTCTGTATGGCGTCAACTATGAAACGGTTCCCCTTACGGAGGAGCTTGCCTTGGAGCCCGGAGAGTTTATTCGCCCCAACGGGGGGATACTCTTTCCCAATCCCAATGCCCCTACGGGAAGGTTGCTGCCTCTTTCCGCCATTAGAAAGCTCCTGGGACAGAATACCGAATCCGTCGTGGTCGTAGATGAAGCCTATGTGGATTTCGGAGGTGAAACCGCCATCTCCCTCATAAATGAATATTCCAATCTGCTGGTCGTTCAGACCCTGTCCAAATCGCGCTCCCTCGCCGGTCTTCGAGTGGGCTTTGCCGTTGGCGACCCGGCACTGATAGAAGGCCTGGAAAGGGTCAAAAACAGCTTCAATTCCTACCCCTTGAGCCGCTTCGCCCTTGCGGGAGCGGTGGCAGCCATGAAAGATCTCGCCTATTTTGAAGAGACAAGGAACGAAGATCATTTTTACCCGGGAAGTCCTTGTGGCGGATCTTGAAAGGCTTGGTTTCCAGGTGATCCCTTCGGCCGCCAATTTCCTCTTCGCCCGGCATCCTGCAAGAGATGCGGGCCGGCTTGCCCTCCGGTTGAGAGAGATGGGAATTATTGTTCGCCATTTCAACCAACCGCGCATTGAGCAGTATCTGCGTATCACGGTGGGGACGGATGAACAGTGCGGTTTGCTGGTGAAAGGCCTGGAGAAACTCCTGCGTGAATAAGCCGTTATGGGGCACTGACGATCAAACCCCTTCTTCACGCTGAGGCAGGGTGATCCTGCGTTTCTCCGGGTCTGTTTTCTGTCGGAAAAATATAACCGTATGCCCGATCATGCCCACATTTTCGGCGCCGGTCTCTTTTTCCAGGCGAGTGGCGATTTCCTCTTTCTGTTCTTTTTCTTTGAAGTCGTTGAATTTTACCTTGATAAGTTCGTGACTTTCAATGGCCTCTTTCGCCGAAGTCATAACCTGGGGGGTAAGTCCTTTCTGCCCGATGAAGATTACGGGTTTCATGGCATGGGCCACACCCCTTAGAAATTTTCGCTGAAAACCCTCAAGTTTTTTCATATTTACTCCATTTAACTCTTTGATAAATTAATAGATATTAGATTATCCCAGCCATTGATCAGACAGGATTTTTTTCAAATTTGTTCTGTTTCCCATCCCCATCCCGCAGTTGACAACGCCCATTTGACCATTATATTTCCCCCGAAATCACGGGGTTTTCGAAGACCTGCCGATCCATCCTTCTCCATTGTAGCGGATTGGGAACTCTCAGCCCAGAACAAAATCCCATGGATTCTGATTTTGCAGCCTTGAATCTCTTTAAGGGAGCAGTATAGAAAACAGGAATGATGAAATACAATGAAAAAGAAGTAAACCGCAGGCGTACCTTCGCTATTATCAGTCACCCCGATGCGGGAAAGACGACTCTGACGGAAAAACTCCTCCTCTTCGGCGGGGCTATTCAGCAGGCAGGCGCGGTGAAGGCAAGGAAAGCCGCACGACATGCCACCAGCGACTGGATGTCCATTGAACAGGAAAGAGGCATTTCCGTCACAACCTCCGTCATGAAGTTCAATTACAGGGATTTTGAAATCAATCTCTTGGATACACCCGGCCACCAGGATTTTTCCGAAGACACTTACCGGGTACTCACCGCCGTGGACAGCGCCTTGATGGTCATAGATAACGCAAAGGGTGTGGAGCCGCAGACTGAGAAGCTGATGGAGGTCTGTCGCATGCGCAACACCCCCATCATCACCTTTATCAACAAGCTGGACCGGGAAGGTCTGGCCCCCTTTGATATCCTGGACGATATCGAGAACAAACTGCAGATTGAATGCACGCCCCTTTCCTGGCCCATCGGCATGGGAAAACGGTTTAAAGGAGTCTACAATCTCTTTCACAAACAGTTGCATCTATTTGAAGCGGGGAGGGAAACGGTCGGAAAAGAAGGTGTCGTGATCCGCAACCTATCGGATCCAACCCTGGATCTGTATCTGGAAAGCCAGGCCGACAGACTGAGGGAAAACATAGAATTGCTTGAAGGCGCAGCGGATCCTTTTGAGATGGAACATTTTCTGAAAGGAAACCAGACGCCGGTCTTCTTTGGAAGCGCCATCAATAACTTCGGGGTAAAGGAAATGCTGGATGCCTTTGTGGAAATGGCGCCGCACCCGGGACCGCGTGCCGCGATTTCCCGGGAGGTTTCCCCATATGAGGAAGCCTTTTCAGGTTTTGCCTTCAAAATTCAAGCCAATATGAACCCCGCCCATCGGGACAGAATTGCTTTCATCCGGGTCTGTTCCGGAAAATTCAACCGGGGGATGAAAGTTCTTCATCACCGTATCGGAAAAGAAGTTTCCCTTAGCAACGCGACCATATTCATGGCGCAGGACAGAAAAAATATCGAGGAAGCATTTCCAGGCGATATTATAGGAATTCATAACCATGGAACCGTGAAAATCGGGGATACCTTCAGCGAAGGGGAGGCACTCCAATTTACCGGAATCCCGAATTTTGCCCCCGAACATTTCAGACGTGTCCGCCTGAAAAACGCATTGAAAATGAAACATCTCCAGAAGGGGTTGACCCAGCTTACCGAAGAGGGGGCCGTACAGTTTTTCAGGCCCGTCATGGGGAGCGATTATATCCTGGGGGCGGTGGGAGTCCTGCAGTTTGACGTAACCGTTGCACGGCTGAAGACCGAATATGGCGTTGATGCCATCTACGAACCGATCGATTTCAAAGTGGTCCGCTGGGTTTCCTCCAAAGATCGGAAGAAAATGGGTGAATTTGAAAAAAAGAACATGGCCAATATGGCCCATGATGCGGAAGGCAGGTTGTCTTATATGACCACCAGCCAGTGGCAGCTCGAATACTGTATGGAGCAGTGGCCGGATATCGAATTCTCCAAGACTCTGGATATTCAGTAGAATGGAGAAATATCCGTGGCTCTGATCGGTATGAGAAATGTAACCTGGGGGTTTGCCGACCCTCCGTTACTTGAAAACATCTCCTGGCAGATTGAAAGGGGAGAGCGGGTCTGTTTGTTGGGAAGGAACGGTGTCGGAAAATCCACGGTGCTGAAATTACTGCACGGGGAAATCACTCCTGACAGCGGCGAGGTTTGGCGGCAAAAAACGGTGACCGTCGCGGCGCTTAAACAAGAGGTCCCCGAAGGGTATGCGGGGACGGTTTTTGACGTAGTGGCCCAAGGTCTTGGTGAAAAGGGGAGGGCGTTTGCGGAGTACCAGGCCTTGCGCCGAAGACCCCCTTCCACATCGACTGATGAATATGAGAAACGGTGCGGGGCAATGCAGGAAAAGTTCAGCGCCGATGACGAATGGGGAATATCACAGGCAGTTGAAACAGCGCTTTCCCGGACGGCTCTGGAAGGTCAATGGCCCTTCGAAGACCTTTCCGCAGGCTTGAAACGCCGTACGCTTTTCGCCCGCGCCCTGGTTGGAAAACCCGACCTGCTCCTCTTGGACGAACCCACCAATCACCTTGATATTGACAGCATCCTCTGGATGGAGGAACTGATCCTTCGCCACGTGAAAACCCTCCTTTTTGTTACCCATGACCGTGCTTTTCTGAAACGGATTGCCACCAGAATTGTGGAAATCGACCGCGGCCGGCTTTTCTCCTACGATTGCAACTACGAGACCTATCTGGAAAGAAGACAGGCGGTCTTGGAAGCCGAAGAAAACCAGGAAAAAGAATCCGACAGAAAGCGAGACGCGGAGGAAGTATGGATCAGGCAGGGCATCAAGGCCCGGCGGACCCGCAACGAGGGGCGGGTCAGGGCCCTGTTGAAAATGCGGGAGAAATTTCGGGAACGTCGAAAAAAGACGGCCAATGTGAAACTGCAGATCCAGGAGGGAGAAAGAAGCGGGAAGCTTGTTGTTGAAGCAAAAGAGGTAAGCTTTTCCTATGAAGATAAACCGGTTGTCAGGGATTTCTCCACGACGATTCTGCGGGGAGATAAGGTCGGGATCATTGGGCCCAACGGGGCCGGGAAGACAACCCTCTTGAAAATTTTGCTGAAAAACATGCCGCCTGACAATGGGACGGTACGACATGGCGCCAATCTGCAGATCCTGTATTTTGACCAGCTCCGGGAACAGCTGGATGAGGAAAAAACGGTAGCAGACAACATCGGCGAAGGGAACGACTTCATTATTTTCAACGGCCGGAAACGTCACGTGATCACGCACCTTCGAGACTTTCTCTTTTCCCGGGAGCGATGCATTACCCCGGTGCGCGTCCTTTCCGGTGGAGAAAAAAACCGACTGCTGCTGGCGAAGCTTTTTACACAACCGGCGAATATGCTGGTGTTGGATGAGCCCACCAATGATCTGGATGCGGAAACCCTGGAACTTCTGGAGGAATTGCTCTTTGATTACGACGGAACCGTTCTATTGGTGAGCCATGATCGGGAGTTCCTCAACAATGTGGTGACAAGCACGCTCGTGTTCGAAGGAAACGGGCATGTAGGGGAATATGCTGGTGGATACAACGACTGGCTCTTGCAGAGGCCCGCGAAGGAAGAATCTCCGCCTGCTCCTAAAGCTGTTGACGCAAAGGCAAAAAAACGGGAAAAACCATCCAAAGAAAGAACGCTGACATACAAGGAAAAAAAAGAACTCCTTGAACTTCCCGATCGGTTGCTTTTGCTGGAGGGGGAAAAAGAGGATCTGTTCAAATCCATGTCCGATCCCCTCTATTACAAAAAGGGGAAAGAGACGATGGCCGCGGCGACTGCGCGATTGGAGGCATTGGAAAAAGAGATCGAAACAACCTATCTACGGTGGGAGGTTCTGGACGGCGTAGAGGGGAAATAGACGTCGTCTATTATCCCAGGACAGTCTCCCAGCGTTTTATCATGTACTCCACGCTCATTTCCCCTAACCCATTCCGTTGCAGAAAAACGGGGAGATCATTTTGATTTCCCTGTGACCACCACTGTTTGAGAATACGTCCTGCCTCCCCCGTAAACATCCACTCTACTCCAAGCAACTTTCGCAGGTGGCTCTCCATGACCGCCTCCCCCATCCATCCCAGGATATAATCAAGACAGTACAGTTCCGGAACCAGGTCAAAAAGATGACTTTCGGGCTGATAATAAAATCCGGTATAGCGCTTCATGAGCCTTGCGTAGGGTTCTCCATCCGAAAGGTTTCCATTCAGGAACATCTCGTATTCAGCAAGGAATTTAGCCGCATAGCGCCTAAACATGGAAAAATCCTTGAGGACCTTGTGGCGATAGAGGCTTTGCGCTTCCCGAAGTGGAAGTCCAAGTTGTCGCGTAAGAAAAACGGGGGAAAGGGCGAGGTTCTGATTGAGAAAGGCAAAGGATTCCGAGAGGCTGAAAGAGGTGGACATGTCCTTTTCCACCATGGAAAGATCCGGGGAGGTATGGGCTGCGGAAAACCCGTGGCCCAATTCATGCCACAGGGTCTCCAGATCAATCCATCCCCCTTCCGGTCTCATCAGGATATAGATCTCATCCGGGGCTTGAAGGACAAAACAGATGCCCTGGGCGCTCTTTCCTTTTTCCCTGCCCAATTCAAGGGTCAGGCCGGGAATATTTTCAGGATCGATGCCCCAGCAACCGAAAAAAGCTAAAGCGTCATTTTACGGTTGGATTTTCCAGTTTGGACCTCAGCGCAATGTGCGTGGAGCACGGCTACTGGCTGCCTTCTTGATGCGTTGATTCATCAGATCCGTCCTAACCAGACGTCTATCTGCTGGTGACAAAGATGCTGTAGAAAGCTGAAGCTCCTGTTCAAGATTCACAACTTCTTGCGAAGGCCGCCATTTTTTCCTCCTGTTCCGGTTTTCCATATCCAATTGCGCAAATGCAAGAGGGAGCTGTTCGAGTGATCCACAGACTATATTGACGTAGTCAGCATGTTCCAGGTTATATGCCAGAGCCGCCTCTGCCGGTAGATGTTCCAGGTCCTGCCCAAGATTTTTTCGTCCACTGCGCCGTCGTTCTCCATGCTTCATTGTTCCAAAGAAATTTTCGAGCAGTTCGTTGGTTCGATTCATAAGCCGTATGCCGCCCCCTGCTCTTTCCGGTAAGCTTATGGCGTGCCCCCAAAGATTATCACCATGCGTGTCGATATGTTTTAGGATAACATCAATAGCATCCCGAATATCTTTCCCCGGACCTCGTTTTGGGCGGCGATTTTCAAGGGCAGCCGTCCATGCTTCAAACTGATGGCGCATCTCATCAAGGTCTTCCATTGATTCCTTATCCGGGAGTTCTTTTGCCAACCGCAATTTATCTCGCAGCTTATCGAATAAATCAGCACGGCGGTGCAACCGTTTGACGATTTGACGAAAAGGCACTTCACCAGAAACCTTCGAAGCAATCCGCCTGAGACGACGAATCTTACGAACAACCATTCCATCATCCGGAGGAATCCGAAGAAAAGCATCAATCGCTCGCAGAGCAACCATGCACCTGTTGTAAAAACGCAAATACGGCCTGTCAAAAGGAAAATCGAGTCCTGACAGATCCGCCTTATAGTCGAGTATCCACTGAGCTATGTTTCGTACAACGGCAAGACCATCCGGGCCCGTGGGGAGACGATACTCGTCCATCGCTTGCCAATCCAGAACCGCTTGCCGTGCATCATTGATCTGAAAGCCTACCTCGCGTCCAATCTCCCGGACCAGATTGTTGATCTCAGGGCGCACCTTTGTACGCCGAAAAAGCTCTCGCAGGGCGGAATGGTCAGGTTCCAAAAGGTCTTTACCGATGTCGGCAAGAAAATGTTGATGGCACGCTAACACGGGGATATCCAATTGCATCTCAGATACGAGATCGTCAATGGCCGGCGATACCGCGCGTCCTAAATCACGCATCGCTCCGCAAGGCGGGCCGAATCGCCTGACGGTATCCCGCATGCAGGGCAACATGAGATCGGTTCGTTCGGTTGCAATCTTCCAGGCGCCAAGCACCCACTTTCTCCAACCGGCCATCACAACAAAGAGGGTTCCCCGGCCACCTTCTCCAGTAGCATCCACTTGCATCGGCCAACCCCCATCAGCTTTCAGTACCCCCTTCAACTGGTCAGCCCGTGCGTGATGGAGTCTGAGTAAGTACTCTAAAAAGTATCCTGTCAGATTGCTGACCTCACCGGAAGATAGTTTGATGCCATGCATTTTCTTCACTTCCGCCCTAATTTCCTCTCGCTGTTTATGTTCAAGCAGGCGCTTGAGACCCACACTAACCATTAGATCATAACCGACGATGCTGTTTGGCATAATGGCTCGAACGACCGACTGCGCCCTCTTGGTAAACAAAGTCCTGCCATCATTACGGCACCGGTCCCCGCACACATATACCGTCTCACGAACATTAAATGTACCATGCTCGATGGTTCGCCCTTCATGCACAAACGTCTTTTGTACACGCATAGGACCCTTGCAGAGATCACACAACCCGCCATCTTCCTTGGCAGATACTACGATATCCGCCAAACCGACCACTTGCTTAAAACAACGATCATTCAGACGATGGGCCTGCTGCCTTAGGTATGCCAGCGTTTTCAGCGGGACCTTGACGTTTTTTTTTCTGCCTCAATCCCGTATTCGGAAAAGATTCGGTTCACCTGAGCCACTGTGACGGCCAATCCCCGGACCGCGAGGCGACCCGCTATCTCAGATGGAGGCACGATGACTTGGCCCGCCTTCAGGGCTTCCACAAGAACAGCAATGGTCGTTTCGATTGGAAGCGGCCCGGCAAGTTGAACGCCTCTTTGTCTCTGTACGCGACGCGCCTCTATCTGCTTGTGTCCTTTATCCGGATCTGCATGGGTATACAGGCAAAGCCCTTCGGATCGATGCCGACGTAGCTGGCTGGATTGAACCAGTCCATGAAGCGCATTGTACAACGTGTTGGGAATCCGTATTTTCAACAGATGCAACAGTTCCTTCGGCGTCATTCCGGCATTTGATGAATGCACGATGTCGACCACGGTGGCTTTCAGTGTGCCTGCCTTTGAAAAGCCAATCCCCTTATAAAACCACAATCCCCAGGAATCAAACGCAGGAATATCCCCAAGGGTGTAGTAACGGCCGGCATCCGTAAAACTTGTCAAGTACCCGATGAGTTTAAGCCTACGGAATACACTCATTCGAGAATTCGTTTCCAGGATCTGGAAGAGTTGTTCGAGATCTGCGATGTATCTCTTCCGGAACCATTTATACAGGGCTTCTTTGGATTCTTTAGGCGATAACATGGACCTCTGATACATTTATTTGTTTACTGCATATTTACAAATAAATGTATCAAATAGCCCGAAGTTTGTCAACCCCCTGGTTCAATAAATTCAACTGGTTACGGAAATATAACTTTTCTTTTCCCACGCCTGTGTGATACAATTATGACAAACATTTCATAGAAAAGACATTCATTACAGGTACTTACAGAATCCAACCGTATTCTGA
>CAVVEP010000064.1:0-16611 GCA_963747015.1 uncultured delta proteobacterium | reverse complement strand
ACCTACTCTGCTTTAATACCACGAATAAAAACCTCACGCCAATGGACGATTAAATCCGTTATTAATTAAAACTTCACTTTGGGGGCTTCCTGCCGTTCTTTGGGGACTTTGAAGAAAGTGGCCTTTTCAAAACCGAACATCCCTGCAAGGATATTTGTGGGGAAGCTTCGTATTTTTATATTGTAATCCTTAACCATCTCATTAAACCGCCTTCGTTCCACCGCGATGCGGTTTTCGGTTCCCGCCAGTTCATCCTGCAAACGGATAAAATTGGCGTTGGCCTTCAACTCCGGATAACGTTCAACTACCAGCATCAACCTCCCCAGGGCGGAGCTAAGCTGGGTGTTGGCCTCGATCTTGTCGTTGACGCTGGCGGCGCCCGCCACCTTTGAGCGGGCCTGGGCAACTTCAACGAAGACCTCTTTTTCGTGTTTGGCATAGCCTTTGACCGTCTCGACATAATTGGGGATCAGATCATAACGACGCTGGAGCTGGTTTTCCACCTGGGCCCACGCCCCCTTGACGCCTTCATCCATGGTCACAAGGCTGTTGTATGTTCCCTTGAAATAGGAATAAGCAGCAAGCACTATGAGCAGCAATACGCCAAGAACGATCAATACGGTCTTCAGTCCCTTTCCCACGTTATCCTCCCAATGAATTTACCAGTTTAGAAAGCTTTTTCATTTCCCTCAGGCATCTTTTGAACAGATTAAGGCTTTCTTCATCACTGATTTTAGACCTCTCTTCCTTGATGGCGAGGAGGCCTTCGAATACGTCTCCCTCCAAGTCAAATGCGTCGGCCACTGCCCGGACGATCTCCCGTCTTTCTTTTGGTACGGCTACGCTTTTCAGGTACAATAAGGCCTCAAAAATAGCCATCAGCGCCGGGAGCGCTTGTTTGATAAGCCCTTTCAGGGCCTTTGCCTTGCCCGAGGTCTCGATGAATGCCTTTCTCAACAGAAGAAGTTTGCCCTTAATTTCCCTTTCACACTGGAGCCTGAGAAATTCGGGGTTGAATTCGAGATCCTTGAGGATCACCTTTCCGAAAACCTGGATGTGGTTGTTTCGAAAACTGAGATATTCCATGGGAAACACATCCAGGGAGGTCTTTACGTACTCTTCCGTTAAAAAGAGTGGAACGGCCACCCCCTTTTTTCGCCATTTGCTTACCAGATCAAAGGCCCGGTCAAGATGCTCTATTCCATCTTCCGTAAGCACAATCATGAAATTAATGTCGGATTTTCCAGGCTGGAAACCTTTCCCTGTTGCGCTGCCGTAAAGGATAATGCTGACAAGATCATCGCCGTAAAGGGCCTTATAGTCATCGGTGATATCGGGCATTATCGCTTTTGCGTCTTTTTGAGTTCTTACTTTCATCTTCAATTAAAAGCCTCCTCCAGCGCCGCCGCCGCCACTCATACCGCCACCGAATCCGCCAAAACCACCGCCGAACCCACCAAAACCACCGCCGATCCCACCACTGGAACGGCTTGATCCATACCCTCCTCCACCTCCAAGGCCGAAGAGGAGAAGCAGAAAATAAAACCAGGACCCGCCGAACATTCTTGAAATGAGCATAATGACGATCAGTAGAATGATGACGGGAAAAAGGGAAAACCCATCCTGTTTCTTGCGACTGCTTTGGGGGGCCTGGCCGGACAGCCCTACCCCCGAAGCCTTTGCAATGACCCGCGCCACGGCCAGGACACCTTCAAACAACCCCTCGCCGAACTTGTCCTGCTTGAGCAAAGGCGTCATGTACCGATCGCGTATCTCCCCGACCAGGCCGTCGGGAAGTATCCCCTCCACGCCATACCCGGTCTCTATACGCAGCTTTCTCTCCTTGACCGCCACGAAGATCAGAACTCCCTTGTCTTCCCCTTTTTTTCCGATTCCCCAAGCGCTATAAAGGCGGTTCGCATAGTCATTATATTCCGCGCCTCCGATATCGGGCATGGTGACAACGACTATCGGAACCCCTGTTTTTTGGAGCAATTCCGCCGTGACGGCGGCGATCTTCTGCTTGTACAGAGGGGAAATCACATTGGCGAAGTCATTAACAAGGCCCTCCGGTTTCGGGAAGGGGCGTTCCGCCCCGGCTGAAGAAACAGCAACCAGAAACAGGAGGATCAGAGCAGGCAGGTGGATGAGGTGTTTCAGTTTCGCGGATCGTGACATTGGCTGAACATAAGTCTCTGAATTCTAATAGGCTAAGGTGCACATTCCGACTTTTCGGATTTGACAAGCGGGCTCAAAATCTCAAAGGGATTCCCCCAATAAACAAAAGGAATGTTGTTAGCATACAACCAAATCAATGCCACGTCACTATAAATTTCATTTACTTTGCCGTCTTTTCTCCACCTACTCCACATTCTTGTAAATGAATACATATTCCTCGTCATTGATGTCTATGGCGATGTTTCCACCTCTTGATTCGGCATAGACAACCCAACCGGGCTTTTCCTCGCTGCAGCATTCCACCTGAGGGGAAAACCTTCCGCTTTTGGCCTCATACCAGGCCAGCAACATGGGATCAGACGCCATTTCGAACGCCTTTTGATCCGCAATGAGCTTTGCCGACTTCAGATCCATGATCTTATCATCCAGGTGGATTGAAACACGATTGGGCAACATTTCTTTTGTTAGCGTACGACAGGTGACCATATGATCCCCTCCTCATGTATTCTATAAGCTCAAGATAAAACTCATTTTCCCTTTTCTTCTCCACTGCCTTCCTTCAACCACGCCATGGCATCCGCCTTCTCCATGGCATCGAAATAGCGAACGTTTGCCGCAGTGAAGGGCTTCATGAAGGCCGTCATCGTCTTTTCCCATTTTCGATCCCCCACCACGGCCAGCCGGTCAATATCATTAAAATGCTTCGCTCCGAACTTGGTGTCCTCCCACAAAGCCCCAACCGTCCAACCATGGAAATCCTTCAATTCCACCAGAATGCGAATCGCTTTCTTCTCCTTCATCAGACCTTCTATCTGGGGAACAAAAAGCTCGTAATCCTCTTTTTCCAGTTTCCCCTTGAACACAAGGGTTACAATCAGGAATCCGTTTTCCTCTAATTCGATCTCATTAAATCCGGTTGTCATGGGTCTCTCCCCTCTTTTCCATTATTTCCACTCGCACCAACGCTCCGCGCGGGAACGAACGCAATTCAGATTCTCCTTCGATGAACCTGGCATTCCATATTGTCGAATTACTTGTAGCATAGACCATGAAATAAGATTCATGAATAGGGTAAATCATTTATATCTTGTATTTTTACGCGGTAGGTTCCATTCGAAACGGGGCGCCTACCCAATTTTCGATAGAATAATACAGGATGCACTCCATTTATTTTCCCGAAGTGCATCCAGCATAATCTCTTAGAGCCTGTTTGAAAATTACTTCGTCGCGAGGTTGAGCGAGGCTTTCGAGGGCAAGGCAGCAAAAAAATGGGGCTGGAAGCGTAGTTGAGCTACGGTGAAGACCCATTTTGCAGCTGACGCAGCCATCGGAAACCACAGCCGACCGCGGCAGGGATAATTTTCAAACAGGCTCTAACAGGTAAACGCTAACGGCTGCACAAATAAAACATGATGGAGAAAAATCCCGCTGCACCATCCATTCTTCAGGAAGGCCGAAACTGTTGGCGGACCGCGGCAGCCGATCGATTTGCTTTCTTGATCGATGCCGATGCCTACTTTTCAGCTCTCGCCTCTTCCATGTCTCAGGCAAAACAAACCATTATCATTATTTCCTGGGACATCGACAGCAGAATTCGTTTGATTCGAAAGGAACGGCCCGACGATTCCCCCCTGATCCTGGGAAAGTTTCTACATGATCTGGTCTTGAAACAGGAACATCTAAATATCTACATCTTGAACTGGGATTATCTTTGGATCTATGCCAAGGATCGCGAACTTTTTCCCGATTTCAAAACATTCAAACGGAAGAGCGGAAGAATCCACTTTCGTTTTGACGGAAAGCATCCGGTGGGCGCATGTCATCACGAAAAAATCGTCATCGTTGATGATCAAGTCGCCTTTGTCGGGGGCATGGATCTGGCCAGAAAAAGATGGGACACACAGGAACACAAAGCCGATGATCCGGATAGATTGGATCCTTTCGACAATCCATACGATCCGGTCCATGATGTCCAGATGGTGGTCGAGGGGCCGTTGGCAAAACAACTGGGAAAACTGGCCTGTGAGCGCTGGCGACTGGCGACTGGTCACAGGTTGCGGTCGTCCGACGGAGAAAAGGGGGCTGTCTGGCCAGAAAATGTAGAGCCGGATGGCAGAAAACTTTCCTTATCCATCTCGCGGACAAGACCCGCCCACGGAAAACTAGGGGAGGTTCGGGAAATCGAGTCTCTCTATCTGGACGCTATCGGCTCCGCACATCGATCTATCTACATTGAAAATCAATATCTCACCTCTTCATCCGTGGTTAAAGCCTTGTCTCTGCAACTCGAGAAAGAATGAAGGTCCCGAAATCGTTCTTGTATTGCCAAGCAAATGTTCGGACTGGCTGGAGGAATCCACCATAGGCGTCTTGCGGGCACGGGCACTCAAAACCCTTAAAGACGCCGACAGATTCGGACGATTGGGAGTATTCTTCCCAACGGTTCCAGAGCTCGGAGACCGTCGTATCAATGTCCATGCCAAGATCATGGTGGTCGACGACAATCTGGCTACGGTAGGATCGGCAAACCTGAACAATCGATCCATGGGCGTGGATACGGAGTGCAATCTGAGCCTGGAGAGCAACGGCATCGAGAAAACGCGCCGCATCATCGCCCTTTTTAGAAATCGTCTGCTGGCGGAACACCTGGGAACAAAGCCGGAAGAGATAGACAAGCAAATCAGGCAGAAAGATGGATTGTTGAAAGCTGTAAAGAGCGTGGGCGCGGGAGGAAGGAGGCTTGAACCTCTCTCCGCTTCAGAAGAACAAACAGGGTGGATGAATGGTTTTATCCCGGCCGATCTCGCCATTGACCCACAAGAACCCATTGACCCGGAAAGGCTTTTAGAGGATTTTGTGCCGGAAGATGTCCGGAAAGATGGTCGGCTGCGGTTATGGATTCTATTGGGCCTATGCTTGCTCTTCATCGGACTGGTGGTCGGTTGGCATTGGCTTCCGCTTAAAGAGTATGCCAGCATAACATTCATACGAAATGCCGCGCAAACCATAAAGGAGCATGCCGCGGCGCCCTGGATTGTCCTGGGCTGTTACGTATTGGGAAGTCTGGTGGCATTTCCTATTGTTTTGTTAATATTTGCCACGGCATTTATCTATGGCGTCTTCGGGGGCATTTTCTACGCCTTGTCGGGTTCGGTTCTGGGAGCTGCCGCGGGTTACGGCATCGGTTGCCTGTTGGGGGACAACATCATATCCCGCCTGGGAGGGGGCCGCATAAAGAAGTTGAATCGCTGGTTGTCAAACCACGGCATCATGGCGGTTACCACGGTCAGAATCATTCCCGTGGCCCCCTTTACAGTGGTGAACATGCTTGCCGGAGCGAGTCATATCTCCTTTTCCCATTTCCTGGTGGGCACTTTGCTGGGTATGCTACCCGGCATTGCCGCCATTTCCATCTTCGAAAATCAACTGGAAAATGCCATTTTGAACCCAACCAGCGAGCGTTTTGTAATATTGGCCGCCACTGCCGTTGTCATTCTCCTTGTCGCCTTTTTTGTTGGAAAATGGCTCAAAGGAAGGGAAGCGAAGATAAACAGCGGTAAGGATTGAAATTATACTGCTTAACGTGTTCATCAAAAAGGAATGTTCTTGAAGGATCTTGCTGAAAATGCCGTTGCTTTGGAACGTAGGGCGCCATCTCTGCGTGTAGCCACCTATAACATCCATAGATTTGTGGGAATGGACGGCTTCCGTCAGCCCGACCGCATTCGCCGGGTCTTAGAGGAAATCAAGGCGGATCTTGTTGCCATACAGGAAGTTGATTGTTTCGAAACGACAGGTAAACTGAGCGCTCAATGGATCGGCAATGTCCATTCCTGTTCATTCAAAACCATTGAGGGGCCGACGCTGCTGCATTCACCGGAGGCCCCTTTTGGCAACGCCATTGTAACCCATCTGCCCATTGATGAGATCAATAGAGTGGACATCAGCGTTCATAAAAGAGAACCCAGAGGAATCATTGATGTTTATCTGCATAAAGACGGCTTGCCGTTTCGAGTTTTGGCGACCCACCTGGGACTCCGCGGGTCGGAGAGAAGAAAGCAGATCCAGAAATTAGCGGAACAGATTCTGGCTGGACCTGCCGACATCCCCATCATTTTACTGGGCGACCTGAATGAGCCCTTTCCTTACAGTCGCAATTTAAGGCGCCTCCGTCGCATCATGGGGCCCACGTCCGCCATACCTTCTTTTCCTTCCCCACTCCCCCTGTTTGCGCTGGATCGGATATTGGTTCGGCCCCACGCTGCTCTTGACCGTATAGGAATACATAAAAGCGCGCTGGCAAGGCGGGCGTCCGACCACTTGCCTTTAAAAGCGGAGATCCTTCTGACCGCCCGTTAGACACGCCCTCCTACAACGGTCCTATCCCTCGATGGATGGGAAGCCTGTAATGCTCGGAGAGCCTGGCCTCATAATTCTCATCAAGAGGCGTAGCGTCATCATATTCCGGGCTGGTCTCGACCTGCTCTTTGGTGAGAGCAACATACACCTTGCGTTCCGACCAATCAACGGAGTTGATCCAGGCGGAGGCCACCAGGACTTTCCGTCCCGGCAGCCAGTTGCGGGTATCCACCACCAGATAGCGAATGGTCCAGGTCGTGTCATCCAGCAGGAAGTCTTTCACATGTCCAATCTCATCGTCGGTGGCCTGGATATGGTATCCCGTGACCTCTTTCGTGGAGCGCAGATGCTCGTCCCCGGAAACGGATTCTTCCTCGGAAGCCCGCTCCACCTGGCTCTGGATAAAAATCGCATTCGCGTAATCAGCAGGGCCCCATAAACCCGGTCCCTGCCAATAGTACGGCCAGCCGAAATATTTGGTCCAGCGCATTTCCTGCTGCCGGCTGACGGGAGCATCCTGGTCAAGCCCCGGCGCCTTTTCGATCTGTTCCTTGCTTAATCGGACCGGGAAGAGTTTTCCATCCCAGTCCGGCTTTCCAAGAGAAATGGGGGACACGAGGACCTTTTTTCCCGGCAGCCATTTGCCCGTATCCGCGACCATGTAGCGCACGGTCCAGCGTTCATCATCAAAGAGAAAGTCCTTACAACGACCGATCTCTCCGTCTTCCGCTTTAAGGGTATGATTATAAAGCTCTTTTATATTGCGGAGCATTCTTCCTCCTTTTCAAGCAGCCTTCCGGGCCGCGGCCAGCGCCGCATCGTAATCAGGCTCATCGGTCATTTCTTTGACCAGCTGTGCGTAGGCCACCTTTCCCTTTGTGTCGATAACAAAGACCGCCCTGGCCAACAGTCTCAGCTCCTTGATAAGGACACCGAATCCCTGGCCGAAAGATGCATCCTTGTGATCGGAAAGAAAGGTGATGTTCGTGGCCTCATACTCCTTTGCCCAGCGCTGTTGGGCAAAGGGGAGATCCATGCTCACCACCACCAGTTTGGCGCCCCCCGGGAGGGACTCCGCCTCCTTGTTAAAGCGTTTGGTCTCCTTGGAGCAAACAGCGGTATCCAGGGAAGGCACACTGGCCACAATGAGCACCTTGCCGCCCATGTCATCCAACGTAACCGGTTCCAGGGCGCCGTTAAGAAGCGTGACCTTGGGCGCCGTCGCACCCGAACCGATTTCTTCCCCCAACAGCGTCAACGGATTTCCTTGAAAGGTTACCAGATTTTTTCTTTCTTTCATGTCGCTCTCCTTTTGAAAAGTTTTCACGGGATACACTTGTAATAATAAAGGATTATAGACCGGCTCAACAGAGTTTACCATGGGGTCCATCGTGTATTTATAGGGAGCGTCCCGAATCCATCGACTTTCTTATGGGGTCCGAAACGGATAAAGATACATTCTCCACCCCATGTTCTTTCGACTCGCCATATCGTTGAATGGGAAATGAAATGGTTGAGATGTGGTGGCGTGACAACTCACAGTCCAAAGAAACATAATTGAAGGAGGACCGATTATGACCGACACAAAAAAGTCACTTTTCAGGTTTTTCTTGCCGAACGCCCGAATACTGGGAAAAGAGGAAATCGCGGCTTTACCGCCCGAAAAAATCAAGGCGGCCGAAGCCGATACCCGAGATGGATTGTGGCTTGAAATTGTCTGCCCGGACGCATCCTGCATCGATGGCAAGGGGAACGTTACCATACCGGCCAAAGGGGCGGAGCAGCAGAAAGAAAAGGGATTGTTTCTGAATCTTTTCTGCCCTGAAAAAAGCTGCGAGATTGTTCAGGGCACGGACCTGCCCTGATTTAACAGGAGTGCCCAAGCGACAGACTTGGCCGCCAGCCGTTGGGGCGGAACATTTATTTTGAGTGACATGGAACCCGGTCTTCGGGGTCCGTCAAAAACCGACCTCGAGTGCGGGCACAAAAAGCCTTGCCATCTTTACCATTTTCACGCTAATTTGATTTCTTTTCCTCTGCTTCTTCCGTAATCAGTTCGAGAAACGCCTTGGCGGCCGGGGACAGGGGTTGACCTTCGAGGAATGCAATTTTTACCTCAAGGCTGATTTGCTCGTCAAGGATCGGAATCATTCTGAATCCTTCCCTGCTGAATTCCTTGATAAAGGTCGTTTCAGCCAAAAACGCCGCACATTCCCCCTTTTCGATAATCTGCCTTATAAAGCCCACATTTCCGGTTTCAAATAATATTTGCGGCGCAAAACCGTGCCGGGAAAAAGTTTCGTCCACCACATGGCGGGCGCCCGAACCCGCGCGCTCCATGATAACAGGCCGTCCCTTCAGTTCATCAAATGTAATGCCCTGCTCTTTGGCCGCCAGCGGATGGTCCGGAGCGGCAAAAAGCACAATCTTTTCCGTGGACAGGGGAATAAATGTCACGCCTTTTAAGTCCGGCACCTCCCCGATGACGGCGATTTCGTTTTCAAAACGAAGAAGGCTCATGCCGATTTCCCTGGAGCTTCCTTCGTCCAGGGCAAAAGTTATGCTGGGATATAGAGAATGAAATCGGTCGAGATATCGGGCCAATATATATTGGGCAAAGGTCTTTGCCGTTCCCACCTTCAGAACGCCAAGCCGCAGATTGTGGAAGCCCTGGATATCTTTCTCGATGACTTTTTCGAACTCAAAAAGGGTGTGACACTGATTCAGGAGCATCCGGCCTATATCGGTGATGACGATACGCCTGTTTTGCCGTTTAAAAAGACTCAAGCCGCAGAATTCTTCAAATGCCTTTATTTGGTTGCTCACGGCCGGCTGGGACACAAAAAGCCTTTTTGAAGCCTGTCTGACGCTCTGTGTTTTGGCCACCTCATAAAAGGCCCTTAACTGATTAAAATTAAGCATTGGAAATCGCTACCCCTGCCTGTAGATTATCACTCCGCAAAAATGACTTCCCATATTCTTAATCATATTTATCATATACAATATTATTTGTCAAATTCTTGTTGATAATTTTTTGTGATCAAGTTGCTTTCTTCATGGAGCGTGCCGGACAACCCGAAAGCCCTGCCTTTCCGCGGTCCTTGACCGTTTTGTCGCGGGTCAATCTTTCCTTTACAAACCCGCAAGATTGGTCAATAGTTACCCCATGAAACCCGACATCCGCACATACGGCAAACTTCGATATTTTTCCCTGGTCAACAGCATGCTCCTGGGAAATATATCCGCCAATATTATCGGCAACTTCATCACAAAAATCTTTTTTACCCATCGTAGCATCACCCTGTCCGACGGACTCCTGACCCTGCTCCGCCACCTGGATATTACCTACGGAACCATCTCGTTGGCGGTTATTTGCATCATTACCATCTGGTATGAAAGACCCATCCGAAGATGCATAAGGCACTTTGCCGACGGCATGGATCCCGATCCCGATTACTGGATTCCGCCAGACGAAGGCTGCTCAATGAACCTTTCATGGTGGTGGTCATGGATATTCTCATCTGGGGATTCGGGACAATTCTGTTTGCCTTTTTTACCTCTCCCAGAAGCCTGGGCATGGGAATCGCATGCGGGCTTATCACCGGCATGATGGCCTTTTTCTGGGTGGAACACGTGTCCCAGCATAATATGGTCCCTTTGTTTTTTCCGGATGGCGGTCTTTTTAAGGTGAAAGGGGTACGCTCCATCAGGCTGCAAACCCGGCTCATAGCCCTCGTCTTTGCCGTATCCATTGTTCCTCTCGCCTTTATCCACCTGACCATCGGCGAGTTCAGGGTCATGCACGTCAGTGGAAAAGCGACCCCTCTCATGCTGGCGGACAGCATTCAGAAGACCATCGCCGTGGAGAGCGTGATGTTTATGGTGATATCCATTCTGATTGCCATGCTGGTCCTGCATCACCTCAAGAAACCCGTTGCGGAAATCATCCGCACCATGAGCCGGGTAAGAAAAGGGGACTTAAATGCAAAGGCCGTCGTCTACACCAATGATGAGATCGGCTTTGCAGGAGAGGTCCTCAATGCCATGACGGCAGGGTTAAGGGAGCGGGAACTGATCAAGAACACCTTCGGCCGGTATGTTGACTCCAAGATCAGGGATGAAATCCTGAACGGCAGTATCCCTCTCGATGGCGAGCTTAAAGAGGCAACCATCCTGTTCGCGGACCTCCGCGACTTCACCCCCCTGGTGGAGAAGACGCCCCCGAAAGAACTGATCCACCTGCTCAACGACTATTTGAATGCCATGGCGGAAACCATCAAGGAGCATGACGGACTGATCCTTCAGTTCATAGGAGATGAGATAGAAGCGGTCTTCGGAGCCCCGATTTACGACCCGAATCATGTACGTTCCGCGGTACAGGCCGCCCTTTCCATGCGAAAGCGCCTGGAAGAAATCAACAGGGATCACGCCCTACAGGGATATGCAACCCTGAGCCACGGTATCGGCATCCATACCGGAACGGTCCTGGCCGCAAATATCGGCAGTTCGGATCGCACAGCCTATTCCCTGATCGGAGATACGGTGAATCTGGCCTCTCGAATCCAGGACCTGAACAAGGAATTCGGCACGGATATTCTTGTCAGTTCAAAGGTTGCGGAGGAACTTGGAAATGCGTTTGTTTTTCGAGCCATGCCTGCCATAAAGGTAAAGGGCAAGTCAGGATCTGTTCAGACTTTTTCCCTTGAATCCGAAAATACTGTCAGCTTTTGACCCGTAGACAATCTTGAAAATACTTGACAGAGCAGAGAATCTGTGTTTCAAAGTGGATGTCTTTTCGCAAGGTCGGCAGGGGCTGTTTCCAACCTTCTTTATAAAGCTTTGCCCAACCACAGCCATAAGGCTCAGAAACGACAAGGTAAGTCTCAACAGCGACAGGTGCATCGGGTGCGGTCCCATGCGCATTTCAATCCAGACAAAACAATATCGAGCTGTACCCCAATAAGAGAACGGTCTATCTGCCGTTGCTGAGTTCATCGGAAATCAGGGTGACCAATTGAATAGTGGAGAAGTCATTTCTCCCGATGGAAGCGCAACTCCGGCGGCATTCTCCTTTTGTCTCAAAGACTTTCAAGGAGCGTTCCCAACTCTGGCTGGCACGGCTTCATGTGAGCTTTTCCATTTTTCTGCATAGTTGATAGGTGCGTAGGCAGTTAGAGAATGACGGGATTTTTGCCGATTTGTCGTCAGGAAATAATTCACAGAAGCTATTATCCAGAAACTACATACTTATTCGTTAGGAGAAAGATGTGCATATGGCTGATGCAATTGAAGAAATCTATTGCAATACAGCGGAGAGTTTCCTGAAAAAATTGGATATAGGAAACAACCTTTGGGAGGCGCTCGCCATTTTTGGGCCTTTCGAGGCCACTCCAATGATGAGGCATATGCAAATGCGATAGAAGAAATTGCAGAATCCATTTAATCGCCAACGAGGCAAATTAACCCGGGCACAGACTCCGCAGTGCCCCATTTGCACCGGTTATTTGCAGCGCTGGATGAGCATGAGCAACCCATGAAAAAGACCGTACTCATGCTGATTGGGCCTAAGGTTCTCGGGCAAGACCCATATCGGCACAGTGATCGAGAAGATGGCCGGTGTGAGGTTCTTGCGAGTGAGCCCATTATGGCTGGGTCTAAATGAAGATCAAGATGGCTGGGCAGTAGTGGAAGCTGCGATCGATGACGCCCTTAGGCATACCCCTGGATGCAATGGAACGCTATTTTGGTGCTTAAACCGATGCTTTTCGGCTGGAAAACGTACCTCTAAGGATGAAACCTGATGCCGAAGCCCGGGCCGGCATTGGCGCTACCGGCAAAATAGTTCGCAAACCCGGGATTGCCGAGGCTGTTCATCAAACCGGTTTAATCGAGCGAAGAACCGCCGTATACGTGATCGCCCGGGTAGGTCGGCAGCCTTGCGGCTGCTTTCCCCCCTAAGAACCCTGCGTGAGACTTTCACCTCACAGGGCTCAAGCATTGATAAGGCGCCGTTAAGCACCCGGCAGTATTCGTTGTTGAACGCTTTTCAAAATACTCCTGCCAATGCGGATCATATGGGATTGGCATTGGCCTTGATTTTGATATGGCGACGAATGGGGATATCACTCATTGGAGAAGTTGAGTTTGCTGTCCTTCTCACAAAACACCCACCTCCTGGAACCTTTCACTCTGAAAATATTTGGATTTTAATCCATTTTAGCGGTTTATTAGGGTGCCTTCGCTTTGCCCATTGCCAAGTCATTTTCCATATTGCTGAATCGATTTTGTCAAAGATTTCTTGACTGACAACATGACGATAATAGTTAGCCCCATCCTCTGATTACAGGATTGAGTTTGCCGATTAAGTTGTCAGTTCTGCGGTTTTATTTGCCTTTATGATGCTCTCTGATTTTCTTTTTACCCTCGACAATGCTGGATTTTGCCGGCTTTAATCAACAGCTTTCCCCGATATTTCCTGATGTTGAATCCAAGAAAATCAAAGCCATCATTAATGTGGCTTATGTGGGTCTTTTCTGTCTGATAAGGACAGACCTCGTTCTTTGAAGAAAATTCGATAACAGAGGTTTAACTTCGTTGGCAAGAATTCCTCCTTGATTCACCGGTTATGATAAAGTCATCCGCATATCTGACAAAATGGACTTTTTCTGATTTTTGAACCGTATGACAAGAAGTTCTTGAAGCCCATCCAGCGCCATATTTGCAAGCGTAGGAGAAATTATTCCTCCTTGTGGAGTCCCTTCCTCCGTGGGGTTATAGCATACCCTTTTCAAGATAACCGGATTTCAACCACTACCTCAACTTCTTTTTATGCGTTGGGATATGGTCGACCAACCATTCATGATTGATATGATCGAAACACCCTTTTATATCTCCTTCCAAGAATCCATTGTGCACTGCCTTTACCCCTTGAGGCGTTAAAGCAGGCACCAATGGCATCATGAATAGATCTGTTTTTTCGGAATCCGTAGGAATGGTTATCCGCCGCGCATTCCGATACCGGGTCGAGCCCCAGTAGTTCCAGAGCCTGCTCAGCTCGATCATGCATTACCGGAATACCAAGAGGACGCTTTTTTCCATTCTTTTTTGGGATATAAGTGCGTTTTAGTGGTTGCGGCTTGTAGTCTGCCAAATTTAACTTTTGAGCTTGTCTGCCACTTCTTTCGCCGGTGTATCAAGCAGTTTCTTATCAACGCCAGGCGTTCGTTTTCCACGATTTTCAGACACCCGCTTTACGGCCAATAAGTTTGCCAGCGAGTGACCTGGCCAGTAGTCTTTGCAGACTGCGAACACATTCCTGTTCCTGGCCTTTACTGCCTTCACGATACGCGCTTGCAAACGATTTACAATCTGCTCTACTTTCTTCCAGTTGATGGAATTCCATAAGATCATCATTGCTCTTCCGGCCGTCAATGGCATTTCCCATCGTCTATCCACACCATGAAAGATTATACCGTTCATACATTTCTCGTGATTCAACACCTGCCGGAAGTCTGCTCACTTTCGTGCCGGGCAAATTTTGAACCCGTATCCAACCCATTACAGGATGGCATTCGCTTTTTCCGGCCTCCTTTACCCACTCATCTATCGGCTTTCCTTGCGGATCGCTTTCCATACTGTAAATGGAGATAATTGGGCTTACCATGTTCCACTGATTTTACACGATGGGTTAGTGTCTGCCTGTTTGCCGGGGGAATCACAGTTCGCGTGAAGGACATACGAACACTTCAACCATACCCCTTACCTTTTGGTTCAGGCCTGTCAGCATCTTTGGCCTGTTCACCATCACGACATTTATCAGCAGTTCACATATGTTACACATACCATCATTCCTAGCTCCCATCCGGTACGATGCTACCAGAGTTGAGTTCCCCTCTCGGTCTCCTCTCCCAGTCAATTGACTGAGGGCTTCATTGTCCCCCGGGCTTCACACAAAGCCGTTACCAGCTATGCATGCCGAGGTAGAAAACTACTGGCGATACAGTAGGCTGAATCAGAGTTCAGCAATAAAATCAGCGACTTCAAGTCGCAACGTATGTACGGTGGTGTGGGAGGGGGGAGCCGTGAGGCTCCTCCCTATCCCCATGGGCATTGTCTGCAATCCAAAACACATCTTCTACTGTATGTGGTATATGAACATGTTCTAATGTGTATTGGATTAACCCAATTTTCTGTAGTTTTAGAAACAATCTTCTGCCACTGCTTTGGCTCTTAGCATCTGAAAGAGCACCAAGTAGAGCAGCATATAGCGTCCTCCGGTACCATCGTGACAAACGTATATACTTGGTCAACCGGCCTGCACAAATGTATCGTGCTCTAAAACGAGGAATCCTCGGTGTTTCTGCTGTCTCCAACGATCTAATTTTTCTTTTTTATTAGCCTCCCTAATTTTCTGTGGTATTAAGGTTGAAGGATCAATCTTCTTGTTTTGATAACTGAATTTGGAAAAATCAACCTGCCAGCCCTGTCGTGGACCTTAACGTCCTTAATAAAGTCTCCAAACAAGTCTATAGGTGTGTCTGAAGATTTTAGGTAACGCAAATCTAGTCGGATATTTCTTGCAATCAAAGTTGCAGAGCCAATGTTATTTAGATGTTGATATCTAGTATGTTTTCTTTATCTGCCTTTCCCAACTTCTTGGCGGTTACGTAAAAACGAACGGGTGGAAGGAATCCCCTTTCTAAAAGATATTTTGTGTACACCCATAGACCCGTCAACAACCCAGCAGCCAATGTAAAAATACCAATGATGTCAGTGAGCTCCATTGTCTCCTCCCCTCTTATTACTCGTTCATGATAGCCCAACGCCTGGCTTCAGTCGCGAGCGAAGCGAGTCGAACTGAAAGCCAATGTTGGCTTTATAACTTTTTTGAAAATGTCTCCTATTTCTATTTCTTCTTTAAAATTCTTTGTTCGTACAATACAAATAATCTTTGGTGCATTTGATAAAAAAATTCGGAAGGCACATCCCATTCATCGGGAATTCCTTCTATAATTTTACTATATGTAGAAAGTGGTATTTTTTCTACCCTGTCAATCCAAGATGAAAATTTGGCTGTGTTAAAATTAAATCCACACATATATGGACATGTCTCAAAAGAGATATAACCAAAGGACAGTTTGGACTCATCCCAATCAAGCCCACCCAATGCTATATGAGCATCCAAAAAGATTGGCCTTCCATCGATACCTTTATGAAGAGTATCATAAGTTGTGTCTTCGATAAGGAGCCAGTTGTCAATTACCGATTTGCCATAGAATGCATCATGGTATTTTTTATCAGGAAATGATTTAAGTATGTGTTGTGCATTAATTTGATTGAATTTAGGGTCTTTGAAACCAATATTCGGTGGCCAATATATTTGCTGAAGTCCTTTAATAAATTTAATGCCTACAGCCCATTTAGATAGTACCTTATAGTTGTTTCGTTCTAACTCGTCGGTTACTCTTTGTGAAAGTTCGACGATTTTTTTGCACATAGGGCCAATTTAACCAAATTTCTTTAGCTAAAACACCTGTAATGTATTCGTTAAAAAGAGCTTTTGTACATAAAGGATCTCATGTAAAAGATTCCCATGAGCTTTAACAACGTACACGCCCGCAGCGCCCTTCGAGGCCAGCGGAGATCTCGCGCTCACGCCGGGCGGCCTGCTGACGCTGGCGTTGCACCCGATCGAGTCGAGCACGGTGTGGGTGCCCAACACCGGCGAGGGCACGCTGTCCAAGGTCGATGCGCAGAGCGCGCGCGAGTTGGCGCGCTACCGCGTGGCGGGCGACGCGCCCGAGCGCATCGCGGTCGACCACAACGGCGACGCCTGGGTGCTCAGCCCCTCGCTCGACGGCCAATCCATGCTGACCAAGGTCGCGGGTGGTGCCGATAAACGCTGACCTCGATACGGACGGCGACGGTCTGCAGACCTCCCCCGGCCCCAGCGACGTGCTCGCGCTGGGCAGCGACGAGTGCGTGCTGATGTCCGTTCCGGTAGGCGGCGGCGCGGAGCTCGCGCGCTCGCTCGCGGTCGACGGCGCGCGCGCCCCCGACGCTCAGCAAATGGTA
>CAVVEP010000063.1:0-19958 GCA_963747015.1 uncultured delta proteobacterium | reverse complement strand
CAACCCCCACCTTCCCCACCTCTCCGATGGCCATTTCATTGTCGGAATCGTATCCGATCTGCGTGGGGAGATCAAAAGCCACGGACAACCCTGTCTGGCCCTGATCCAGCAAAAACCGGTATCGCCTGTTGGATTCTCTTGCAGTGGCAAAACCCGCGTATTGGCGCATGGTCCAGTAACGACCCCTGTACATGGTTGGTTGAACGCCCCTGGTATAGGGGTAATCCCCTGGAAATCCAACATCTTCCAGGTAATCAGCTCCTTCCAGATCAAGGGGAGAATAGAGACGATTGACGGGGATACCGGAAGTATTTACAAATTCAGCCTTTCTTTCAGGGTGCTTGGACACTTGCTTTTCAACCCTTTTTGACCACTCCTCAAAAACTTGATGCAAAACCTCGTGAACCTTTTCTTCAGACATAACGTCCTCCTGACAGGATTTGTGCTTGCTATGGAAGCTGCCCCCTTTTCCCCCAATGTTTCCATACCATTGTCATTTACATAAATTCCGGCTATCCCGGCAAAATTTCTAATGATATCCGTATAAACTATTTCAACACCGCCGGACATGTCAAACATTTTCTTGTGAATCTTATTTACTCCTTGACAAAGTCCCGTAGCCATATTATAGCTATCTCCGTTTTTTTGAAGATTGAATAAGAAGTCCCTAACCATAATATTTAATTGTTTTTGGAGTTATTTTCATCATGACAATGAACGAAATCATGGATTTGTTATACGGAACCCTGCAAACGACCGGTGTGGCCCATTTCCAGTGGAACATCGTCATCATGTGGGGCGTGGGCTGCCTGTTCATTTATCTCGCTATTGTGAAAAAATTCGAGCCGCTCCTTTTGCTCCCGATCGGTTTCGGCATTTTCATTGTCAACTTCCCCCTCGTGCCCCTTATGGGTTTTTCCGACGGCCATGCACAACTGCTCATGGTGTTCTATAAATATGGGCTGCAATGGGAAGTGATCCCCTGCGTCATATTTCTGGGCCTGGGCGCCATGACCGACTTCGGGCCTCTCATTGCCAACCCCAAGACATTGCTCGTCGGCGCAGGCGCGCAACTTGGCGTCTTTGTAACATTTACGGGTACGGTCCTGGTAGGCTTCACGTTGAAAGAAGCCGCATCCGTCGGCATTATCGGCGGAGCTGACGGTCCGACAACCATCTACCTCACCCAGCACCTGGCCCCTCAGTTGCTGGGCCCGAATGCCCTGGCTGCTTATTCCTATATGGCCATGGTCCCCCTCATCCAGCCGCCGATCATCCGGATGATGACCACCATGAAAGAGCGAAAGATTCGGATGCGTCAACTCCGACCCGTTTCCAGGCAGGAAAAGATCCTCTTCCCCCTGATAACATCAGGCATCATTGCCCTTCTCGTACCTTCGGTTATTCCCTTGATCGGCATGTTCATGCTGGGGAACCTCATGAAGGAAAGCGGGGTCGTAGGCAGGTTGACCGAGTCCGCGCAAGGGCCGCTCATGAACATCGTAACCATCTTTCTTGGAGTGTCGGTGGGGGCGACCATGCAGGCGGACAATTTCTTGAGCTGGAAACCTCTTTTTATATTTAGCCTCGGACTCGTTGATTTTGCCGTGTGTACGGTTGGGGGCGTTTTAACGGTCAAAATCATGAATCTTTTTCTGAAAGAAAAAATGAATCCCATTATCGGCGCGGCGGGAGTCTCCGCTGTTCCCATGGCTGCAAGGGTTTCTCAAGTGGAAGGTCTCAAGTATGATCGGACAAACCATCTGCTCATGCACGCTGTAGGCCCGAACTTGGCCGGCGTTATCGGTTCCGCGGCGGCCGCTGGAATGTTCATTGCGATGTTTGATTAGAATCAAAAGAATAGAAAACTTCATCATAGTCCTATAGAAAAGGGTTGATCATGAAAAAATTTGCTTCTATATGTGTAGGCCTGATGCTGCTTTTTCCGGTATTTGTGAGCGCGGACGATTTTCTTGGAGCGCCCATCATTCCGAATGGGAAAGAACTTAATAAGACAGACATTCGGCTGGAGGTCGTCGTTCCTCTGACCCATGACCAGGTCGTTTCCTATTACAAGAAAGCATTAAAAGATTTTGAGAACATCAAATACAGAGACTGGCCCGATTCCACCTATATTGAAGATGACAGCAATATGGCATGGCACTCCATCACGATTTCCAAGAACGAAAAGAATGGAACTCACGTCACCATCCTAAAGGATAACTGGACGTGGATTATCGGGACGCTGATTCTTCGGTTTATCGGCGTTTTCATCGTCCTCATGCTTGTCTATATAGGAATGATCGTTTCCGGAAAGATTATACCCGGTTTCGTCAAAAGAGCTGAGTTGAAAAAGGCAGCCGCATAGAGGATTGAACCTCACAAAAAAAGAGCCTGTTCCATGCAGTAAGGCACGGGGCAGGCTCTTTTTTATTTGGGATTCATACAGAGAGGAGAAGCTTCCACTCAAAAATCAGGGAAATCGGCTCACGGTTTTCGATTCACGTTTTACGGTCTGCACCAAAGAAATCAAAGAGGGATATTGCCATGCTTTCTTTCCGGTATGCTGTCTCTTTTGTTCCTGAGCATCATCAGGGCCTTTATCAACCGCGGCCTGGTATTTTCAGGGAAGATGATCTGGTCGATATATCCCAACTCCGCCGCCTTGAAAGGACTGGCGAAATTACTCCTGTACTCTTCCACTAATCGATCTCTTGTTGCCTGCGGATCTTCAGCTCTTTCAATTTCTTTTCGAAAGATGATATTCACCGCTCCCTCAGGTCCCATGACTGCAATTTCAGCCGTGGGATAGGCGTAATTAATATCTCCACCATGATGCTTGCTGGACATGACATCGTAGGCGCCGCCGTAAGCCTTGCGCGTCACTACCGTAATCTTGGGAACGGTTGCTTCACAGTACGCGTAGATGATCTTGGCCCCATGTTTGATAATTCCTCCATACTCCTGGTTCACCCCGGGAAGAAACCCCGGGACATCAACAAAAGTAACAAGGGGAATATTGAAGCAATCGCAGGTGCGAACGAATCTGGAACATTTCATGGAAGCATTAATATCCAGACATCCTGCAAGAAACTTGGGCTGGTTCGCAACGATGCCCACGGCAATACCGTTCAGACGTCCAAAACCGATAACCATATTGGTTGCGTAATGTTTTTGAATTTCCAGGAACTGTTTATCGTCAAGGACCGTGTGAATAATGTCGCGTATGTCGTAAGGAATTCTCGGGTTGGTCGGCACAATTTTATTGAGAGATTTATCCTTGCGGTCAGGATCGTCCGTACAGGTTACGGCAGGGTGTTGTTTCCCTGAAGTTCTGGGGAAGAAACTGGAGGATCTCTTTCACCCTGTCAAGGGCATCCTGATCGGTCTCTTCCGCAAAATGGGCCACCCCGCTTTTCGTATTATGGGTGAGCGCCCCTCCAAGCTCTTCAGCGCTCACTTCCTCTGAGGTAACCGCTTTGATTACTTGGGGGCCGGTGATAAACATATTGCTTGTCTTCTTCACCATAATGGTGAAATCCGTTATGGCGGGGGAATAAACGGCGCCTCCCGCACAGGGTCCCATGATTACGGATATCTGCGGAACAACCCCGGAAGACCAGACATTCCTCTTGAAAATCTCACCGTAACTTCCAAGACTGACAACCCCCTCCTGTATCCTTGCCCCTCCTGAATCATTCAGTCCGATAACCGGCGCTCCATTCTTTAAAGCAAGGTCCATGATCTTGCAGACTTTTTCACCGAACGGCCCACTCAAAGAACCCCCGAATACGGTAAAATCCTGGGAAAAAATAAAGACCTGTCTCCCGTTGATGGTACCGTACCCGGTTACTACCCCATCTCCAGGGAATCTTCTTCTTGGCCATCCCAAAGTCATTGCATCGGTGGAGAACAAATTTATCCATCTCCTCAAAGCTGCCTTTGTCAAGGAGATAATGAATCCTCTCTCTGGCAGTCATCTTGCCTTTGGCATGCTGTTGGTCTATTCTTTTCTGGCCGCCTCCCAGCTCTGCTTCCTGATTCTTCTCTCCAACTCCCCGATCTTGTCTTCAATGTCCATGCAGGGCCTCCAAAGTACTCACCTCCTATCGGACTAAATCAACAGACGATTTGCACACAGGATTTGTCTCCATTGAAGAGCAGCGAGAAAAAATACATCAAAACGGGACCGTCTTTCCTTTCGATTGTATTCCTCTGAAAAGAAACAGATGATCATGCATTTTTTCCACTGCCCGGAGAACAGAATTAAAAGCGAATGCGCCTTACTCAAGAACTATCAGGACGCCTTCCGCTTCGACCGTATCACCAACGCTGCATTTGACCTCTTTTACCGTGCCTGAAGCCTCGGCAACGATGGGAAGTTCCATCTTCATTGCTTCCAGAACGATCACTTCGTCACCTTCGTTCACTGCATCCCCAACTTTCACCTTTACATTAAAAACTTTTCCCCCCATAGGGGCAATAATATCACTCACTTTCAGTACCTCCTTGATAAAAAATTTGGTTCCTTCCTTTTTTATGGGACAACCCATCTTTTCGGGTTTTCGAGAAATCCGAAAAATTGCCGGAAGATCCTGCCCGGAAACCCCATGAAAATCTAAACGGACAGCAGCTTTTAATAAAACAATCATATATCATTTAATTCATACGGGTTGTCAAGAACAATATCAGCAAATTAACCCTGAAGGGCACACAGAATTCTTGACAGAAACTCCCAAACCTTTTATTCTCTGATAACCATTTATTTCAATTGTGAAAAATCCGTAAACATCTTGCATTCATCCTCTGCGCGATGGAGGGCATATCAGGAGGCTCCGGGCCCAAATGCCGATTTATACATGGGTTGCAAAAACAAAAAAAGGGCGAACAATCAAAGGCGAACTGGATGCTGCTGATGATAAAATGGCGCGCTTTCAGCTTAAAAGGCGCAATCTGACCATCAAGAAACTGAAGCCCAAGCCAAAAGACCTCTTTGCCAATGTCTCTTTCATGCAACCCAAAATCACCAGCAAGGATATTGTCATATTTACCAGACAGTTTTCCACCATGATCGATGCCGGTCTCCCCATTGTACAGGGATTGACCATCCTTGCGGAACAATCCGAAAACAAAACCTTTAAAACCGTTCTTAAAGAAATTGTCAGTGATGTGGAAGGGGGCCTCAGCCTGGCGGAGGCCATGGAAAAACACCCCAAGGTCTTTGACAAACTCTTCGTTCACCTGATTGCTGCAGGGGAGGTGGGAGGTATTTTAGACGTCATTCTGCAACGTCTGGCAGCCTACATTGAAAAAACGCAGAAGTTGAAATCGCAGATCAAGGGCGCAATGACTTACCCGGCGGTCGTAGTCGCGGTAGCAATCATCGTCATTTCCGTAATTCTTATTTTCGTGATTCCCGTCTTCGAAGAAATGTTTGCGGATTTCGGATCCGCACTGCCGTTGCCGACGCAGATAGTCGTGAACATGAGCCGTTTTATAAAGAGCAATATTCTTTATATTGTGGCTGCCTTTGTCGCTTTAGGTTTTCTTTTCAAGACCTACAGAAAATCCAAATCCGGAAGAAAAACGACCGATGCTCTGGCGCTGAAACTGCCGGTTTTCGGCATCCTTTTAAAAAAAGTGGCGGTCGCACGTTTCACGAGGACCCTGGGAACAATGATCAGCAGTGGGGTGCCGATTATTTCAGCCATGGAAATCGTGGCCAAGACTTCGGGGAATGTAATCCTGGAAGAAATTATCCTGGAAGTCCGGTCCAGTATCGCTGAAGGCCAGACCATTGCCGAACCATTATCGGAAAACGATATTTTCCCGAGAATGGTGATTCAGATGATCTCGGTGGGAGAGGCAACAGGGGCCCTTGACACCATGCTCTCAAAAATTGCGGATTTCTATGAGGACGAGGTGGATGCAGCCGTGGATGCCCTGACCTCCATGCTGGAACCGCTGCTGATGGTTTTTCTTGGCGGCGCCATCGGTGGGCTTGTGATTGCGATGTACCTTCCCATTTTCAAAATGGCTGCAGCCCTTGGATAATTCAGCTGCCATAACCAGCTCTGATCACTACAGCTTCCGCCTGATGCTCTTTGAACGGCTCAGGGTTCTGATGTTTTTCAGAGTCCTGTTCATATCCCTCATCCTGGGAACCTCCCTTCTCATACACGTCAGGGAATTGCCAAACCTTCAGGCTGATATCAATGTCTCTTATTATATCCTTTTAGCATCGGTATATTTCATCAGCATCATTTATGCTTATCTGTTAAAACGATTACAGAATCTCTCCCTCCTCGCCTACACACAACTCTTGTTAGACACGGTTTTCATCACCGTTCTCATCTATATATCAGGGGGAATTGAAAGCATATTCTCCTTTCTTTATGTACTTTCCATCATCACCGGAAGCATCATTCTCAATAAGAAAGGGGGATTGCTCACGGCTTCCAGCAGCAGCATCCTGTATGGCCTGGTCATTGATCTACAGTATTACGGCGTCATTCACCCCCTCGGAAGCAAGATGCTCCAGCCCGAACTCCCCAACAGCGCCTACCTCTTCTTCACCGTATTAATTAATATCGGGGGATTTTTTCTCGCGGGCTATCTGAGTGGTCTTTTAGCGGAACAGGTAAATAAAAGCCGGATTGAACTGCAGACAACAAAGGAGGATCTCGGTCAGCTGGAGGTCTTGCAGAAGAGCATTATTGACAGTGTGGCCTCCGGGCTTATTGTCCTTGACAACAACGATAACATCATTCTCTTTAACCCGGCGGCGGAGGAGATGTTTGAAAAAAAGGCCTATCTGGCATTCGAACGTTCCGTGTACGAAATTCTCCCTTCAATGGAAACGCATTTTCGCAATGCCTCGCAGCAAACTGAAGAAAGGACATTCAAGGACTCCCAGGTAACGGATCTTGATTTTTCCAGATCCGATGGATCCATATCCCATCTGAGACTCTACATATCCTCTCTCAAACATAGTATCAGGCAAACCACAAGGCCGCATCCTTGTATTTCAGGATGTAACGCAAATCAAAAAGATAGAAGAGGAAAAGAAAAGGGTGGAAGATCTGGCCCTTGTGGGAGAGCTGGCAGCAGGCATAGCCCATGAGATACGCAATCCCATGGCCTCCATAAGCGGGTCCATTGAAATACTGAAAGATGAAATCATACCAAACGATCTCAACAACCGGCTGATTGACATTATTTACAGGGAAATTGAACGGCTCAACCGTCTCGTAAACGACTTTCTGCTGTTTGCCAGACCCGGCGAATCAAAGGTGAAAAGAATTTCCCTCAACAGGCTGATCATGGAATCTTTGGAGCTCATCCAGAACAGCCGGCACTGGAACAAAAACATAAAGATTTTTACGAGAACAGACCCGGATACAATCATTGAATCAGATCCGGATCAGATCAGCCAAGTATTATGGAATCTCTTTATTAATGCTGTAGACGCCATGGAGACCGGAGGCGAACTGCACATCGAAACCTCTCCTGCAACGCTGCCTTCGGAAAAGGAGGCGGAAGGAATCAGGATTGTCATTCGTGATACGGGCAGGGGTTTTGATGAAGAAGGATTCGCTCATCTGTTCATGCCCTTTTTTACAACCAAGAAAACGGGATCAGGACTGGGTCTTGCCATTGTAAAAAGAATTATGGACAGACTTCATGGAAAGATTTATGGGGGAAACCATCCGGAAGGGGGCGCTGAAATATCCATTTTGCTCCCGCTAAGCTTGAACATCTCCGATTCCTGAATTCTGCGTCATCGTTTCGGCAATCATCTCTCCGGCAAGGAGCTGAAGAAGACCATCCGGTTCTTCCCATAAAAACACTATTCTTCATCCGATTATATGGTGGAAAAAATCATGTCCGTTCTGGATCAATCCTGGTTTTCAAAAATCAGACGCCCGGGCCGTTACCTGGGAAACGAAATAAATGCCATAAAAAAAGACCTTTCCAAAGTGGAGGTGTCCATCGCACTGGTATTTCCGGATACCTACGAAATCGGGATGTCCCATCTGGGATTAAAGATCCTCTATAACCTGCTGAACAGAGAGCCATGGATAGCGTGCGAAAGGGTGTTTTCTCCCTGGATAGACATGGAAGAAGCCTTGAGGCGGGAGAATATTCCCCTTGCCTCTCTTGAATCCTGCCAGCCCCTTTCAAATTTTGACATCGTTGGATTCAGCATTCAGCATGAGTTGTGTTACACAAATATACTGAACATCCTGGATCTCTCCGGAATACCTTTTTTGGCCTCGGAAAGAAACAGCGAGAGCCCTCTCCTTATCGCCGGGGGGCCGGCCTGTTTCAACCCTGAACCGGTCGCCGACTTTTTTGATTTGATGGTTATTGGAGACGGTGAAGCGGCGGTGCTGGATATATGCAGGACCGTTCGAAAATCAAAAGATCAAAAGTCCTTGCAAGGAAAACGCTGCTCAGAGAGATGCTCCCGCATAGCCAGGCGTATACATCCCTTCCTTTTTTCAGGTTGAATATTCCGACAGCGGAGATATCCGGTCCGTTAAATCCTCCGTGCAGGGATATGACAGCGTAAGGAAGGCGATCCTGCCGGATATCGATGCCTATCCCTATCCCGAGCGGCAAATTGTGCCATTCACGGAACCCGCCCATGATCGGGTTTCCGTGGAAATCACCCGCGGATGCACCAGGGGATGCAGATTCTGCCAGGCAGGGATGATCTATCGACCGGTACGGGAAAGAAAACTCGAATCGATCCTGAAAAAGGCCGAAAACACCCTCCGTCTGACAGGCTATGAGGACCTCTCTCTTCTGTCCCTGAGCTCCGGGGATTACAGTTGCATAGGGGAATTGCTCAAAGACCTTATGGACAGATACTCCAGAGACAAAATCGCCGTAAGCCTCCCCTCCCTGAGAATGGATTCCCTCGATAAACAAATGATGGATCAGATAAAGCGGGTTCGAAAGACAGGTTTTACACTGGCGGTTGAAGCGGGCAGCGACCGACTCAGAAAAATGATCAACAAAGGTCTCACGCAGGAAGACATTCTCAAAACCGCTCAAAAAGTCTATGAATCAGGTTGGAAACTGATAAAAATCTACTTCATGATAGGGCTGCCCTTTGAACAGGATGATGATATCCGGGATATCATCCTTTTGGCCCGAAAAGTGGCGGGCTTGGCAGGGAAGAAAGCAGAAAAAGGCCGTCCTGCATGTGAGTATTTCGACCTTTGTTCCAAAATCTCACACGCCTTTCATGTGGGCGCCCCAGATATCGTTAGCCGAAAGCCGCAGAAAAATAAAAATGATTCAGCAAGGTTTGCACGGGACAAGGATCAAGGTTAAATGGAATGCCCCTGAATTAAGCTGGCTGGAAGGCGTTTTTTCAAGAGGAGACAGAAGACTCGCAAAGGCTGTATGGGAAGCATGGAAACTTGGCGCACGTTTTGACGCCTGGGGGGAACAATTCCGGCATGGACCTTTGGGAAGAGGCATTTTCCAGAGCCGGAATAGACCCCGATTTCTATTTGTACCGGGAAAGAAACTTTCAGGATGTCCTGCCATGGGACCACATTGACTCAGGCGTTGAAAAGAGGTTTTTGAAGGAAGAGCTGAAAAGAGCAACCGAAGCGATATTGACGCCCGATTGCAGAAAGAACTGCCTGGAATGCGGCGTGTGCGATCATGAGACCATTGATCCCGTACTCCATAGGGAACTGAACCTGTCGTCTTCGCCGGAAAAAACACCGATCTTCTCTCCGGAGCTCCCGCAAAAATATCGAATTACTTTCAGAAAGACCGGTCCCCTCAGGCATCTGGGACATCTGGAAATTGTCCGAATGTTTATCAGGGCTTTCAGGAGGGCCGAGCTTGAAATGTGCTATTCCAAGGGCTTTCACCCAATGCCGAAGATATCTTTCTATTCCGCTTTGCCGGTAGGGACCGCCAGTCTGGAAGAAGTGCTGGACATCGAACTGATGGTACAAGAAGATGCGGATGCCATTCAGGAAAAATTGAACAGCCAGCTTCCGGAAGAAATGGCCGTTATCCGGGCAGTAAAAGTCGCTGCATCCGAAAAAAAACCGCAGTTGAAAGAAAGCCGGTTTCTTATTTCCGCGTTTGGAATACCGCTTGAAAAAGATTTTGTAAGCCAATTTCTGAAGTCGGAAAAATTTCCTGTTGTCAAAATGGATAAAAATGGCGAACAGGATATGGATGCGCGTCCGCTCGTGAGCTCCCTCTCGCTTGTTGCGGACGACAAAATCGAGATGAGCATAAAAAACACGGCTGGGAGGGGATTGAGACCGATAGAAATCGTAAAAGCGATCTTCCGTTTAAAGGATGAAGACGTCCTTCGGATGGAAACGGTAAAGACAGGACAGATCCTCGAATAATACCGGACTCAGGACTTGTCGCGAAACGTGCGGACCGGCTTCGCACATTTCCGAACTTTGAATTGGGCTATGGTCACACAAGGTTTTGGTAAAGAAAACAGGAGGGGAAGAAAATTTTCATGACAAGTGAGCTCATTATCAACGCCAGACCTTACGAAACCAGGGTCGCCCTGGTGGAAAACGGCCTGGTCGCGGAACTCCATATTGAGAGGGACGAGGGCCAGGAATTGATGGGCAACATCTACCGTGGAAAGGTTGCCAGGGTCCTCCCCGGCATGCAGGCAGCCTTCATTGACATCGGCCTTGACAGAAGTGCATTCCTTTATGTGTCTGATGTTTATAAAGATTTTTCAGAAATCGAGAAGTTGATGCTGGAAAGCTGTACCGGAGATCAGAACGCCAAGGAGTTGGATGACACACCCGGAACGTATCATCAGAGTGGACATGCTTTTCATATCGAAGAACTTCTCAGTGAAGGTCAGAACATCATGGTGCAGGTAGCAAAGGAACCTCTGGGAAGAAAAGGGGCACGGCTCACCTCACATATTTCTCTTGCGGGCAGACACCTTGTCCTCATGCCCACGGTGGATCACATCGGAATCTCCCGAAGAATTGAGTCCAGGGAAGAAAGTGAGCGTTTGAGAAAAATTATCCAGGAAATACGACCCGGCAATTTGGGCTTTATTGTCAGGACGGTTGGGGAAAACTGCAGCAGAGAGAAATTTGCCGCTGAAATGGATTTTCTCCTGAAACTCTGGGAAAACACCAAGGAAAAAATGAAAAAGGGAACAAATCCGAGCCTGCTGTATAAAGACCTCTCCATTTCGCTCAGGGCGGTCCGCGATCTTTTTACAAGAGAAGTAGACAGGCTTATCATAGATTCGGAACAGGCTTATGAAGACGTTATGGCGTTTATAGAGACTTTTGCACCCAAACTAAAGTATTCCGTAGAGCTTTATGAAGGAGCGGATCCCATTTTTGATGCCTTCGGAATAGAGATGGAGATCGCCAGGGCACTCGGAAATAAAATCTGGCTTAAATCAGGCGGATATATCGTCATAGAACTTACGGAAGCCCTGACATCCATTGATGTCAATACAGGCAGTTATGTGGGGAAACGAAACCTGGAAGAAACTATTTTAAAAACAAATCTTGAGGCGGTAAAAGAGATAGCCTATCAGTTACGATTCAGAAATATCGGCGGAATCATAGTTATCGACTTTATCGACATGGAGAAGAGCCAGAATCGTCAGCGTATTTTCTTGGCCCTCAAAGAAGCCATGAGCAAGGACAAGGCAAAGACCAACATCCTTCCCATGTCGGACTTGGGCCTGATCGAAATGACTCGTAAAAGGACAAGAGCAAGTTTGAACCGACTTCTGACTGAAAACTGTAATTACTGTGACGGCCGGGGAACTCTCAAATCGGCAAAGACCATCTCTATGAAATATTCAGGGAGCTGGAAAGAGAATTTTCAGCACCGGAAGATGGCAGCATTTTTCTGATAGTCCATCCGGAAATCGAAAAAACCCTGAGAGAAGAAGAGCAGAAAACCATCCTTGATCTGGAAAAAAGGACCGGAAAGCGTATCATCATTACGGGGAATAAAGCTTTCCATCTGGAGCAATACGAAATAAGCGTATGACGGGAAGAGACGCCTCTTCAACGCAATATCAAAACCATCAAAGCTTTCGGCGTTTTATACGCAGATTTGCCAGAGCAGCTTCAATATCGGTCTTTGAAAACACTTTTAGGCATTCCGTGCATTGAAATTTTTCTTCGAAAATTTTGTCGTATATCAGTTCATCAGAGAAGTTGACGCCGTGAAACCGGACACCGAAGTTATGAATAGGGACAAAATCTTTATTGGAACAGCTGTCGCAGACAAAATACTCCGGCACCTCAGACATCAGAATCTCCTTGAAAAACAGCTCGCAAAAAATGTAAAAAAAGCTGGAGCCACCGTGCGGAATCGAACCGCAGACATCCTCATTACGAGTGAGGTGCTCTACCAACTGAGCTACGGTGGCCCATGAACAATTTTTCGGCAATATAGTGTTTTTAATAAAAAGTGTCCATCTTTTTTTTGCTCCTATTTGAACATTGTGGATGGTCTGTAAGAGCACCCACACAAGGGGTGGATCGCTTTCTTATCAATTGCCGGGACAGACTTATCTATTTCAACAATCAGGAGTATTTCATGAAAAAGCCGAAAGACTACATTATATTCCCCCTTGATTTCAGCAATCAGCACGAAGCACTTTCCTACGTAGACCTCCTCAAGGATCATGTAGGAATCTTTAAAGTGGGACTGGAATTATTCATCGCTCAGGGGCCGGAAATCCTTAAAAAGATACACAACGTGACGGAGGCCGGGATTTTTCTGGATCTCAAACTGCACGATATCCCGGCCACCGTCAAACGGGCCTTCCTGGCCGCAAGTGCCTACCAGCCCCGCTTTGTCACGGTTCACTGCGACGAAGGGAAAGAGGTGCTCACGGATGTGGCCCAAAGCAATCAGGGAAACACCAAAATACTGGCGATCACCGTCCTCACAAGCCTGGACCAGAACAAACTTGAAGCCCTTGGGTACCACAGGAAATACGCGGAGGATCTTTCGGCTCTCGTGCTTTTAAGGGCGCGCATGGCCGTAGAGGCCGGATGTCATGGTATCGTATGTTCCGGTCATGAAGTGAGCATGGTAAAAAAAGAGGTCACTCCAAATCTGATTGCCGTAACCCCGGGTATCCGCCCAGCCTGGTCGATAGTCGATGGAGACGACCAGAAGAGGGTGGTTACCCCGGCACAGGCCATAAGGGCAGGCGCGGATTACATTGTCATCGGAAGACCGATCCGAGATGCCGCCGACCCACGGAAAGCCGCTGAAATGACGGCAGAAGAGATATTATCAGCCCTTTGAAAGGCTGTCTTCGTGCTCAGGGAAAACGATCTCAGACATTAATCGGACCAGCACCGACCTCCCGTCAACTCGGCGACGACCACCCCTTTCGGGCTATTGCTATCAAATTCTTTTCTCAATTCGTACAGGGCATCGAATCCATCTTCAATAGTATTATAATAAAAATCTTCCGCCAGGATCCTGAATGTTTCCGGATCCTGCTCCAACCTGCACGCTCTCATATACATTTCTATCAGCTCGCCAAGCATGCCGTGAAAACTGTGAAAAAACGCCAGGTCATCCAGCAGTCCGGGGTCCACGGGACATCTTTGAATTCCAAACAGCAGGAGCTCCTTCAGATAGATGTTTCCTTTTCTGAAATATTTCCTCAATAGTGGAAGATTGGGCTCCTCCGCATATTTTTCTTTCAGAAAGGCTTCCAGTATCCCTTCGGACGGGACGGCATTTCCTTCAAAATATTTTACAAGGAGTCGCTGGTTCCTGTTTAAAGGCACGGCTTTTCCTTCCTGCTCTTCTTCTGAATCGTAATCATCAAACCATCCAAAGCCGGCCTCTCGCGGTCTGGAAGGATAATCCTCCGGATACTCATCGAAAAGGTTGTGAGCCCTTTCAAACAGGATATCCTCTCTCAGTTTCCCGTATTCCTCAAATATCCGGTTCAGGTTCCCCCTGGTTTTATCTTCCTTCCCCATGTTTCCTTCTCCCTGAAAATTCTTTCCTCCAGAAAGTCACGCTAAAAGCGATTGGACGCCGTCCTACTCGCAACAGACGTCTCCTCATCCGAAGCGTAAAACCCTTCTGTATTCTCCTTGCATAATCTGTTTATTATAAGACTTTTTCAAGTCAAGTGAAGCATAAAAATCCCGACCTTTTTTCTTATGGTTTTTCCCCCATACGCCGGCCGTCGGGAAAAGCCATAAGGGCGAATGGCCGTCCAGCTTTTCGTTGCCTTTGACGAATCGGTTGGGTATAATCCGTTGCTAAAATTTACCTCCCGGAAAAATGCCAGGATTGAAAGTGAGATGCAAATAATAAAGCGCATAACGCATGGTTTCCTAACCATTCTTTGGAAAACGAGTTTCCTCCTATCCGTACACTGTCATAGGAATCGGGATTTTTCTGGCAGTGGCATCCGCTGTCTACGCCTCTCTTCTTTCTGCAGATTAACAGCAACCAGGACAATCTCGTTTCATCCAGTCTTCCTTTTCATAAAAAATATCTGGAACAAATCAAGAACTTTGGGGATCAGGAATATCTTTATGTGGTCATAAAAACCGGGGGCACTGAAGAGGGTAAAAAAAAGGCCATACAATTTGCGGAAAGCTTGAACAGCAGACTCTCCGCTCACCCGGAATTGATCAGCGCCGTTTACTACTGCCTTTCAGAAAAAGATGTGGGAGACCATGCGCTCTATTTTACTTCGCTGAACGAAGCCAAACAACTCTCCGCTGCCATTATCTCTCTCGCCCCTTACATCCATCGATGGTTCAGCGATGCGACCCTGGCCGGTTTTTTTCAGCTGATAAGTGAGCTCTTGACTCAAGGAGGCGGAAATTTGCAGGACATGGATCCTGCCATAATGAAAAAGGGCCTGGCAACAATCGGAGAGATTCTCAAGAACATGGATGGAATTCTGCAGAAAGGCAGCAGGTACCATCCGATAGGCGAATTTTCTGACTCCACCAAGCGCTATTTCTTTACATCCAACTCCAAACTTCTCATCATGCGCCTGCTCCCTGTCAAAGATTACGGAACCATGGATGTCATCCGCAAACCTCTCCAGATGGTTCGCCAGGCCATCCGTGACACAAGGGCTGAATTCCCCTCCGTCACGGCGGGTCTTACAGGAAGACCGGTGCTGCAGGCGGATGAAATGGAAACCACCAACCACGACATGACAATGGCCGCCATTGTTTCCATTGCTCTGATCGGCATTCTTTTCATCGTCATTCTCCATGGTTGGCTCAGACCTTTTCTTGTTCTGATATGCCTGTTAATAGCCATGGCCTGGAGCTTTGGTTTTGCCACCGTTGCCGTCGGGCATCTGAACCTGCTTTCCATTGTGTTTGCCCTGGTCCTGGTTGGCATTGGCGTGGATTTCGGCGTACACATCGTCATACGCTACGTGGAGGCCGGCAAAAGAGGGGCTTGAACCGGAAGACGCCGTCAAGACGTCCATGTTTCGAACAGGGCCGGGTATCATTCTTGGCGCCATTACTTCCGTCTGTGCCTTTTATTCCGTACTTGGATCAGATTTTGTCGGTCTTTCCGAGCTGGGCCTCATCGGGGGAACGGGGGTCCTGTTTTGCCTGATCTCCATGATAACCATTCTTCCTGCCATGTTATTAATCGCAGGAAAAAAGAAGCTTTTCCCATCCTCCACACCCAGGGTTTCGGCCATGCCTTTTCTGGAACCCCTTCTGAAGAAACCCGGGAGGCTCATCCTGATCCTGGCGTTAATCAGCGTCGCCGGTCTTCCCGGCCTTTTCAGGGTGAAATTCAGTTACAATCTCTTGGAATTGCAGGCGAGGGGTCTGGAATCAGTGAAATATGAAAAAATTCTGATGGATTCTTCAGGGGAATCCACATGGTATGCAATTCTTACGACAAACAGTTTAAATGGTGTAAAGGAGCTTACGAAAAAGGTGCAGGCTTTGCCTACTGTGGATAAGGTGGAAAGTATTTTTGATTTCTTTCCTGAACAGCAGGCGGCAAAATTAAAGCTGTTTCAAGAGGCTGCAACAGCCCTTGAACCGGTTACGGAAAAAGTTGCCGTGACGGGAGCTCCTCAGGCGGACAGTTTGATTAAAGCCCTTACCAGTCTTTCCTCCGCTTTCGAAATCCTGGAAGAACAATTGTTTGCCTCGGGAGCTACAGAGGAAATTTCCCAGATTGATCAGAATCTAAAAAATATCCGTTCCTCACAGGCCCTTCTGCAGGGAGAGAAAGAAAAAGGCCTGCGCTGCTTGAAGGAATGCAAAAGGGCCTGGCCCAAAATCTGAGCACCTCCATACAATAAACTGTTAAAATGGCTGAAAGCGGGTAAGATGACCCCTGACGATCTTCCCCCTTCCCTCAAAGATCTGTACGTAGGAAAAGACGGCAGATATCAGATCAAGGTAATTCCAAAAGAGGATGTGTGGAATTTTGACAAACTGGATCGTTTTGTGTCCGAGTTGAGAAAAGTCGACCCTGAAGTAAGCGGCGTTCCGGTGGGAGTGCTTGAATCTGCCCGCCTGATGCACAGGACTTTTCTCTCCGCCGCCGCATTGACCATTGCGTTGGTCATCCATTATTTTGTGGCTTTATTCCCGATCTTTTCTGTATATTCTTCTTACCATGCTGCCGCTGGGAGTCAGCATATTGTGGTTGCTTGAAATCATGGGCTGGTTTAACCTTCACTTTAACCTGGCAAATTTCTTTGCCATACCCATCCTCATTGCCATCGGGGTAGACGGAGGGGTGCATCTCTTGGCACGCTCGGGAGAACTCCGAAATCCCTTGAACCATCATCCAGGAGAAAAATCCCGCAGGTCTTTTCAACACCAGCACCCCGACCGCTGTGGCGCTGAGCTTCGCCACAACCATGATTGGATTCGGAGGACTGCTCTTCGCCCATCATCGAGGCATGGCAGGGCTGGGAGCAGTCATGGTGATAGGGTCTTTTACCGGTATGCTGGCCTCTATCCTGGTATTGCCTCCTATTCTGAAAGTCATGGAAAATTTTAAAAACAATGGATAGTCATCATTTTTTCGACCCAAAAAGAGGATTCGCTCATGGGAATGAAAAGATTGCATAAACGGAACGCTGGTGTTTTTATTCGCATGGGTGGCAAGCTTCATGGTGTTCTGGAATGCCCATGCCGGTCTCAGCAAAGGCTCTTGATTTTGCCGTGATTCAGCCTGGGCAACCGGGCAATCCGGTCCAGGCCCAACCGGTTATGGATGCCCTGGCCCTTTATGTTCAGAAAAAACTGGGCAAGCGCTGTTTCTATCAAGGGGCATTATTTCAACAAACTTGAGGATGCTCTCCAGTTCATGGAAAAGACTCCACCGGCGTGGGGAATTGTGCGACTTGGTTTCTATTCCGATGAAGCCCAACATTTCGACATGGTTCCAATCGCTTCAACCCTTCCCGAAGGTGCTGCAACCGATCAATGGCGCCTTGTCACCCGGAAAGAGGGTCCTGCCGACTGGCGAAGCCTGAAAGGCCGAGGTTCTTGGAAATATGCTCTTCGAACAAAACGCGGCCGCATGTCTCCTCTTTGATGAACCCGTTCAAAAGCTTCCATTTCAACTGAAGGGAACCTATCGTCCCCTGCAATCGTTGCGGCAGGTGGCCGACGGGAAGGCGGCGGGCGCGGTATTGGACGGCGCCCAGTACAGGGCAGTCAAGACCCTGAACATCTTTGAGAAAATAAAAATCATACACACATCGCGGGAACTGCCTTCAGACCCGGTTGTATGGTTCGGAAAGCCGGACCAGTGGACCGACAGCCTTTCCAACATTCTAATAGGAATGACAGAAGATCCCGATGCCGCATCCTTGCTCCGGCTGCTTCAAACCAAGGGGTTTGGTCCGGCCAATAAAGACCTTTCATCCCTCAAACACGGCGAAGCTGATGATCTCTGTTTTCAATAAATTCCCATACCTGTTTTTTGTTCTTTTCCTGACAGGGGCGTGCGCACAAAAGATCCAGGTTATCCGTCAAGATAAGATCCCCACCGAAACGCAAGATACGGAAAGCGACCGGTTGTTGAACAAATCCTGCAGCAGAAACGAGGCCGTGGGGTTTGCCCTGAAAGTCCGGGAAGACCCTCCGGCAGCCCTGGAGGGCGCCGCCTGTTATGCTTTTCTGACCAGACAGGGAAAAAACAAACCAGAAAAACTTGCGGATGCCAAAGAGGGCCGGAGACTGGCGGAAGCCGCCGTTAAAGCCTTTCCTGAAAACGCAACCGCCCATTATCTCACGGCTTATCTTGCCGGTCTGGAAGCAGAAAATGATCCTGCCAGGGGCCTTGAACTGGTGCCGGTTATAGAGCGCGAGGCCTTGACTGCGGCGCACTTGAACCCTAATATGGAGAATGGCGGTCCGGACAGGATGCTTGGAGAACTTTATCTTAAGGCGCCCTGCCTTCCCCATGAGCGTGGGGGATCTTGAAAAGGCAGTCACCCATTTCAGAAAGGCTGTGAAACTGGCGCCGAATTTTCTGCCGAACCGGATCGGACTGGTGGAGGCTCTTACTGAAAATGAAAATCCGTCCGAGGCCTGTCTGGAAATGGAAAAGATCTTTGTCCGGTTGCGGCCGGAGGAGAAGATGACGGGACAATGGGAACGGTCCCTGAAACTGCTCCATGAAATATGCGGGATGTGCGGCAACAAATAAGACAGACAGAAACAAAACCGATCAATTTATAGACCACTTCATAACAGATACATAGGGAGAACCATTGGGAATACCTGCAATTCAAAAAGCGCGAATCGGTGCTTATATCTTTAAAAAACGGCTCAGAGGGCAGGACAGATATCCTCTGACATTCATGCTGGAACCGCTCTTTCGGTGCAATCTGCACTGCCAGGGTTGTGGCAAAATTGATTACCCTGCTGAAATTCTGAACAAGGTCATGTCTTTGAAAGAGTGTCTGGAGGCTGCGGAAGAATGTGGCGCTCCCATTGTATGTATCGCGGGGGGGGAACCTCTCCTTCATCCGGACATCCCTGAAATTGTAGAAAGGCTGACAGCACAAAAAAAATTCGTTTATCTGTGCACAAATGCCCTTCTTGTCAAAAAGCGTTTGGAAGAATTTTCCCCATCCAACTACTTCACCTTCAACGTGCATATCGACGGCTTAGATGGACGACACGATGACAGGGTCTGCCTTCACCGGGACATTCAGAAAAGCGGTGGATGCCATAGGCCTCTTGCTTTCGCATGGATTCCGCGTGACCACCAACACCACCTTATTCAAGGGGGAGACGGCCGAGGGCGCCGCCCGACTGTTTGATTTTCTTGCTTCTCTCAAAGTGGAATCCATGACTGTATCCTCCGCTTTCAAGTATGAAAAGGCGACCGATCAGGAGAATTATTTCAGGCGTGAAGAAACTGTTGAACTTTTCAAGTCGATTTTTCATCTTGGGAAAATCAGCCATTGGAATTTTAATCACAGTAGCCTTTTCCTGGATTTTCTTGCCGGAAACCAGGATTACAAATGCCTTCCATGGGGGATTCCCACACGCAATATATTCGGGTGGCAGAAACCATGCTACCTCCTAAACGACGGGTACGAACCCACCTTTGAAAAATTACTGAACAACACCGACTGGTCCAGGTACGGTGTCGGTAAAGATCCCCGATGCACCCATTGCATGCTTCACTGCGGTTTTGAAGCAACGGCCGTATTGGACACGGTGAAACACCCTTTAAAGGCCTTGAAAGTCAGTCTGCGAGGCGTAGACGGAGTTAGAACATATGGAAATAACAGATGAACCGGAAGAAATGCATTATGAGGGAATGTGCATCAGACCTCCCAGCGAGGCCTACAGCATCCTGCTGCAGGTCACATTAGGATGTTCACACAATAAATGCAGTTTTTGCGGCACGTACAAAGACAAGAGATTTACCATCAAAGACGATGATACCAT
>CAVVEP010000062.1:0-39651 GCA_963747015.1 uncultured delta proteobacterium | reverse complement strand
CTGATGATCTATATGGACAGTGTCCTGCAGAAAAAGATCATACCCCTGTTTCATTATACGTTAAACCCCGGCGGGATTCTGTTTCTTGGCACATCCGAAAGTATCGGCGAACACAGGGATCTCTTCGAGCCGATTAATTCCAAATGGAAGATCTTCGAACGTAAAAAAGGGCTTTCGGAAATGATCCCTGCTTATTCCACTGAAATCGATTACCCCGCCCGGCAGAGAATCGAATCCGATAAAAAAGGCAATCCGCCCGGGGAAAGTGCGATCCGGCGAAATGGCTGAAAGGGCAATTCTTGATGAGTATGCGCCCGCCGGAGTTCTGATCAATGATAGATATGAGATTCTGCATTTCGTGGGTAATACGGAGAGATTCCTGGCGCCGCCCACGGGGAAGCCCAGTTTCAATATTCTGAACATGGCACGGGACGATCTCAAACCGCCACTGACGACTGCGCTTTATAAATCGGTTCGGAAAAAGACAAACGTGTTCTTAAAGAGCGTTCGCGTCAGGTATAATGATGCGTTCTGTGTGGTGGATTTATCCGTTAAGCAGATGGCGCCCGGCTTACTGCTCGTCATATTCGAGGATAAAACGCCGGAAAAGGCAGCGGAAGAAAAGGCGCCCGCGGCATTGAAAACAAAAAAGCAGGACGCGGGCATGAAAGATCTTGAACAGGAACTGCAATCGACCAGGGAATATCTTCAGGCAACCATCGAGGAACTGGAAACCTCCAACGAGGAACTCAAAAGCACCAATGAAGAACTTCAATCGGTCAACGAGGAACTTCAAAGCACCAACGAAGAGTTGGAGACGTCCAAGGAAGAGCTGCAATCCACCAATGAGGAGTTGTCCACGGTGAATGCGGAGCTTCAAAACAAAGTGGAGGAATTTTCCAAGGCCAATGATGACATGAGCAATCTCCTGGCCTCAACGGAAATCGCCTCCGTGTTTTTGGATACCGACCTTCACATTAAGCGCTACACCCCTGCCGCGGCAAAGATCATCCATTTGATTCAGACGGATATGGGCAGGCCGCTCAATGACCTTAAAACCTGCTTTCCGGATGTCAATTTGGTCCGCCTGGGGGAACAGGTCCTCAACGACCTCAATACCTTGGAGTTGGAAATCCTCTCAACGGATTCAACCTGGTATGCCTTGAAGATCCTGCCATACCGGACCACCAGGAATGTCATTGACGGCGTGGTGATGACCTTTGTGGATATTCACACTGTCAAACAGGCGGATAAGGTCAGACGCTTGGCTACTGTTCTGGAAGATGCCAATGACGCCATAACCGTGGTGGATTTGAAGGGGCGGATTCTTGCCTGGAACAAGGGTGCGCAGCAGCTCTACGGTTGGACCGAACCGGAGGCCCTGCGAATGAATTTTGCGGACTTTCTTCCAAGGGAAAGCCCGAATGACTTTGGAGAAATTGTAGATAGACTGCGGAAAAGCAAAACCATAAAATCGTACCGGACCCGGCGGCTGACAAAAGACGGCAAAACTCTGAATATCTGGCTGACCGCCAGCGCCTTAACGGATGAAAACGGTCAAATGGTTGAAATCGCGATCACGGAACGTGATCTGGACTGGTTGGCCGGAAACACAGGAGGGCTAAGAGTGGAAAAGCAGGGAAATTTACCTGAACGGCGCAGAACTAAGGAGACTTGCCGAAGCGGCTTTTGAAGCCTCATCCGATGAAAAGGAAGATCTTTCAGGGATTTCCCCCGAAGACAAGGAAAAGCTGATCCATGAGCTTCGCGTACACCAGATCGAGCTGAAGATGCAAAATGAAGAGCTCCGACGGGTTCAGAGGGAACTCGAAAAAGCAAGGGATCGCTACTCGCACCTTTATGACTTTGCTCCGGTCGGCTATTTTACGGTCAGTGAAAAGGGAATCGTTACGGAGGCGAATCTTACGGCCGCCACGTTGCTGGGAATGGAACGGTCTTTCCTCATGGACAGTCTGTTCAGCCGTTTTATCCTGCAAGAGGACCAGGATATTTTTTATTTACACCGAAAACAGCTGATGGATGCGAAAAAACCTCAGTCCTGCAGACTGCGAATGGTTAAAAAGGACGCAACCGTTTTTTACGCGAATCTGGAATGCAATGTTATTGAAGAAGGGGATGGCTGCACCAGGCAGATCAGAGCGGTGGTCAGCGATAGGACCGAGCAGAAGGATCTCGAAGACCAGCTTCGGCAAGCGCTGAAAATGGAAGCCATTGGCACCCTTGCAGGCGGAATTGCGCACAATTTCAATAATATTCTGGCTGTGATGATCGGTTTTACGGAACTTGCACTCGATGACGCGGAAAAAGGAACCCCATTGGCGGATGATTTGAAAGAGGTCCTGATCGGGGGCCAAAGAGCAAAAATTATGGTCCAGCAGATTTTGACTTTCAGTCGGAAGGCTCCCCGAAAAGTGGCGCCGGTATGGCTGGAGGCGTTGGTCCGGGAATCCGTCAGAATGTTAAGGGCGACCATACCGGCGGATATTGAAATCGAAGTAACGATGAACTCGGCCGTGGCCTCCTGCGTAATGGGAGACGAAGTGCAGATTCATCAAATCATTATGAACTTGTGCATCAACGCCGCCCATGCCATGGAAACCAAAGGGGGAAAGATAACGATCGGTGTAGACGCGGTTACGCTTGGCAACGGTCAAGCATTCAACTTCTCCAATCTTCCGCCCGGAAAATACGTAAAACTCAGTGTCGAAGACACGGGGTCCGGCATTTCCCCTGAAAATATCGATCGAATCTTTGAACCCTATTTTACCACCAAGGAGCCGGACAGGGGGACCGGAATGGGCCTTGCCGTTGTTGAAGGGATTGTAAAGGCGCACAAAGGGCACATTATGGCGATGTCTCAGCCGCAAAGAGGTGCGACCTTTACCGTATTGCTTCCCATGGTTGAGGATGCGGACTGTACGTCGGACGGTTTAGTGCGGCAAGTGCTGCCTGGAGGTACGGAGCATATTCTTTTCGTTGACGACGAATTGCCCATTGTCAAACTGAACAAAATGATACTTCAGAAACTTGGCTACCAGGTTACCACAAGTACCAGCAGTCTTGAGGCGCTGGAATCTTTTCGCATGGCGCCACACAGGTTTGACCTGGTCATTTCCGACATGACCATGCCGAACATGACCGGCGACAACCTGGCTGCCGAACTGCTGAAAATAAGGCCCGACATCCCTGTGGTTATTTGTACGGGCTACAACAAAAAAATATCAAAAGAATTGACCGCGGAAATGGGGATCAAAGCATTCGCTTACAAACCTCTTGATAAGGCGGAACTTGCCAAAACGGTCCGAAAAGTTCTGGATGAGGGCAAAATGGATGTCAACTGTGACCACCCCATTTCCGATGAAATTCCCTCCACGGGACAGTGTCCTGTGTGGTTGTCCGAGAAATAAGTGAGGAAACGATGGGAATGATGAAAGACACGCATGAGGGCTCCGAAATCAGGCAGCGAGCGGAGAAGGAACTTGCCATAGAGGCTGTCAGTACTGAACTGCTTTCCGAAATGACCCTTGAAAAGATAGCAAGTCTCATTCACGAGCTTCAGGTTCATCAGATTGAGTTGGAAATGCAGAATGATGAACTTCGCCGCATACAGGATGAACTTGAAGAGACGCGGGACCGGTACTCTCATCTGTATGACTTTGCGCCCATAGGCTATTTCGCGTTGAACCAAAAGGGGATCATCGATGAGGCCAACCTCACCATTGCCGCCATGTTAGGCGTAGATCGGAGCGCCTTGATCGGACAGCCTTTTACTCGCTTTATCCTGAGAGACGACAAGGACACTTTCTATAAACACCGGCAGCAGCTTTTGGAAATAGAGGCCCCCCAATCCTGCGAGCTTCGGCTTGTTAAAAAAGACGGCCATGTGTTTTATGCCCGTTTGGAATGCACCACCATCACAAACAAGGGGGAAGATGGTAAGCAGATCAGAGCGGCGGTCAGCGATGTTACCGAGCGCAATCAAGCAGAAGAGGCACTTCTCAAAGCCCATTGCGAGCTCGAACGGAGGGTAGAGAAACGAACCGCGGAATTAACGAAAACGAACCATGAATTGACAGGGGAAATTGATGAGCGCAAACGAGCTGAGGAGGCGCTGCGGGAGTCGGAAGAAAAGTACCGGGTGCTTTTCGAGGGAATCACGCATGGCATACTGGGGACCGATTTTGAAACAAGGCGGTTTTTATTTGCCAACCCCTCCATCTGCCGGATGCTCGGATATTCAGAGGGAGAGTTGCTGCAGTTAGGTGTAGCGGACATACACCCGAAGGACTCGCTGGACGATGTGATATCAGAGATCGAGTCTCAGGCTCGAGGAGAGAAGCCGTTGTCTCACGAGATTCCGTGCCTGCGGAAGGATGGCTCGGTTTTCTATGCTGATATAGCTGGTTCTGTTACCGAAGTTCATGGACGGAAATGCATGGTGGGCTTCTTCATGGACATCACCGAGCGCAGAAAGCTGCAATCCCAGCTCCAACAGTCCAGGAAAATGGAGGCCGTCGGGACCCTCGCAGGCGGGATTGCCCATGATTTCAATAATATTTTAGCCATTATCCTCGGAAATGCGGAACTGGCCTCTGATGATGTTCCCGACTCGAATCCCATAAGTGACTCTTTAGAGGAAATTCGTAAGGCTTCCATCAGGGCAAGAGATATGATCCGTCAATTGTTAGCTTTCAGTCGTAAGACTGAAGAAGAGAGTTCGCCCATAGATATGGCCCCCATCATAAAAGAATCCATGAAAATGCTCAGGTGCGCCATCCCCGCCAGCGTCGAGTTCACACAGCACATTTCGGATGATGTCTATGACGTTCTGGGCGATGCCGCCCAAATCAATCAAATTGTGATGAATCTGGTAACCAATGCAGCCGATGCCATGTCTGAAGAAGGGGGGATACTGGAAGTGACCCTGGGCAATATTTTTCTTCAGAAAGAAAAAACATGCCTTGATAGGGTTCTCTCTCCCGGTCCCTACGTCAGACTTAGAATGAGGGATACGGGTGAAGGCATTGAACCCGAAATTATGGATCGAATCTTTGAACCCTATTTCACCACCAAGGAAGTAGGCAAGGGCACGGGAATGGGCCTTTCAGTGATTCACGGCATCGTAAAGAGACATGGTGGTGGTATCCGGGTTGAGAGCGAACCCGGGAAGGGAACGCTCTTTGAGATCTATTTCCCCGCGCTGGAAAAGAAGGCTGAGGAAGAAAAAGAGCCCGAGGGAGAAATCAAAGGAGGTTCTGGAAGAATCCTTTTTGTGGATGACGAGGAGTCCATGGTGAATCTGAATCGCAAGCGTTTGGAGCGGTTGGGCTATCAGGTCAAAACCACCACAAAACCTTTGCAAGCCTTGAAATGGTTTAAAGTCGATCCGGATCAATTCGATGTCATTATAACCGATATGACCATGCCTCGAATGACCGGAGACAGCCTGGCCGCGGAAGTTCTGAAAATTCGGCCCCATATGCCGGTGATCATCTGTACCGGCTACAGTGAGAGAATGTCCGCCAAAAAGGCGGAGACCCTTGGTGTGCGCAAATATATCGAGAAGCCTATCGGCACCCGGAATCTGGCTTTAGCGCTTAGAGAGATCTTGGAGGGAAAATAATCCATGGAATCAGTCCGGTTTCTTTGGAAGTCTGATTGAAGACGGCAATTCCGAGTCAACTCTCTTGAATTCCTCATTCCTTTCTCGCTCATCCGGACTGGGCCGGGCCTTTTTATGGAGGACTCCCTGTGTTAGTCTCGGGGGCCGTGAGAGGTGGCCTCTTTTGAAAAACGGAACGCTTTTGCAAACAATTTTCCGTGTTGATTTTTGAGCCGTTAAAAGGCATGATTTCTGAAGATCGACGTTCCACTCTGTTTCCCTATGGCAAGAGGCAAGAACCTTTATCGCCCACCATCGAAAACACCAGGTCGGCCCTGATTGCGGGGGTGAAAAGCCATGTTGAACACCTATTACAATGCCAGTGAAATCGCGGACATTGTCCTCTCCTACATTCCGCACACCATCATGGTCACGGATTCCGAGGGCCGAATCCTCTCTGTGAGCGAGGGGATCGAAAAGGTTTTAGGTTTCGTACCCGAAGAATTGGAAGGCCAAAAGCTATCCCTAATCTTTACCCCGGAGGACATGCCCTTCTTTTATAGGAATCTATTCTCCATGGTTCAGGACCGGAAGCCCTTTGAAGGTCAGGTTATGCTGATGCGCAAGGACAGAAGCCGTTTTTTTGCTTTTATGGTCATCCGACCGGAAACGGATTCGAACGTGGAAAAAAACATCGTGCTGGTCTATGTTCAAGATATTGACCGGGAGAAGCGAATCGAGAAGACCCTGCGGGGAAATCAATATGAGGACTTGGTCAAGATTGCCAGCGGAGTTGCCCATGAATTGAGAAATCCTTTAATGAGCATCGGCGGGTTCATCAGCAGGCTCTACAAGTCCTGCCGGTCCGCGGCCGAGCACGACCGGTACTATGAACTCATTCTTACAAATCTTCGAAGGATCGAGCGGTTAGTGAAGAAAGTGGAAGGCTTTGCCCTTCTCTCAAAACCTCGCTTCACTCAGCAGGCCATGAAACCTCTTGTTGAAAGGGCACTGGCGCTATACAGCGAGGAGTTTAAAAAGCAAGCCATCAGGTTGAATAGGAACATTGAAGACACGGTTTCGTGGGTGGACCAGGCCCTTGTGGTCAAGTCCGTATCGGTGCTCATTGAAAATTCCTTGGATGCCCTTTCAGAGAACGGGAAGATCACTGTGTCCTGCCATGAGAGCCAGCGGGAGTGCCGAATCGCCGTAACCGACAATGGATGCGGCATTGACCCAAAGGATGTCCCCTTTATTTTCAATCCCTTTTTCAGCACCAAGGCGGATGGGGCTGGAATCGATCTGGCTACCGTAAAGCGGATTATGGACAGTCACCTGGGCCGCATTGAAGTCACTTCCGCCAAAGGAGAGGGAACGACCGTTGTCTTGGTGTTTCCCTTGGAAAGAAGGCGGACCATTAGGATTGCCCCCCGTGAAGCCCGGCCCACGGAAGTCGGAGCATCATCGCCGAGGTGACCATTTTCCTTCCCGGCCGGGCTTTCAGCCATCATTGTTTCGGGAAATCGTCCTTCGATTTCAAGGAATGGAAAATCGGGCGATCTCATGAAGCTTGAGTTTTCTAAGCAAGGTTTTGTAATCCACCTTGAGCCTTCTGGCCGTCTCGCTCTTGTTCCCCCCGGTCTCCGCCATTACGTCCTGGATCAGCCGTTTTTCAATCACATTCTTGAACCCTGTTATCACCTCTTTGAACGATCCTTGATCGTCGCAAGGGGGGACGGGAATCTGAAGGCCCTTCCCCTGATTGCTGGAGTTGGAATGGTACGTGAAAGGCAAATTTCCGGGTCCAATCAGAACATTTTCCTCACACATGAGGACCGCCTGTCGAATCACGTTTCGCAGTTCCCGCACGTTTCCGGGCCAGGAATATTGGGACAGGGCGATCAGGATTTCCCTGCTGAAACCTTCGCATTCCTTTCCCAGCTCCCTTCCCGCCTCGTCCATGAATTTTTTGGCTAAATAAGGGATGTCCTCTGTCCTTTCCCTGAGAGATGGGATTTTGATGGAAAACTCGTTCAGTCGGAAAAAGAGATCGGATCGGAATTTCCCGGACTCCACATCTCCCGACAGGCACTGGTTGGTAGCTGCCAAGATTCTAACGGAGATCGCAACGGATTTTTGACCGCCCAATCGCTGCACCATCCTCTCCTGCACAACCCGGAGGAGGGACTGTTGAACGTTGTAGGAAAGGTTGCCCACCTCATCCAGGAAAAGCGTGCCCCCGTCCGCCAGCTCGAAATACCCTGGTTTGTCTCTCTCCGCCCCGGTAAAGGCGCCCTTATTGTAGCCGAATAATTCACTTTCAATGAGCGTATCGGGAATGGCGCCGCAGTCCACGGCCACAAAAGAACCATCTTTAACCTGGCTGAGATCGTGAATGGCGCGGGCCACAAGTTCTTTCCCGCTTCCACTCTCCCCTTCGATGAGCACTGTAAAAGAAGTGGGCGCCACCTTTTCCACATTACGGACGAGCTTTTTGATGAGGTCGCTGTTTCCCATCTTCTGGTGAAGGGATACCCGCCCGTTGAGGACCTTTCTCAGATGGGCCACCTCATGCTCCAGGTCCTGTTTTTCCAAGGCCCTCCGCACGCTGAAAAGAAGCGCATCCTGGTTCAGCGGTTTGGTGATATAATCGTACGCACCCATTCTCATGGCCTTGACCGCAATCTTTATCTCCGCATATCCCGTGATGATGATAATGGAGGCTGTCGGCAAAAAAGACTTCATCTCTTCGGCAATTTCGAGCCCGTCCCGTCCGGGCATGCAATAGTCCATGAGAACCAGGTCGGGTCGCTCCTCCTTAAAGCGCGAAAGTCCCTCTTCGCCGCTCCGGGCCTGAAGCACCGTCGTAATCCAATTTCTCCAACATGCGGGCGGTAAGCCAGAGAAAATCCGCATCATCATCCACCAGCAGTATTTTCTTTTTGATTGCAGTCATGTTTCGCCCTCATCCTTTGCAAAACACCATTTCACCGATTTTTTTTAATGGGGTCACCCCACGGACCGGATCGGAAAAAAGGGGCGCTTCCACAACAGTCCGCGAATGAAAGCGTGAGAACGTTTTCTGGATGCAGGACTGCTGTTCCATCCTTTTCCGGGCGCAGAACCCGCAATCCGTCCAGGGCAGCACCATGTTCATGATGACATGTTCGCACGGCACATTTGCTTTTTCAAGGGCATTTATGAGGCGTTCCAACTCCAGAAAAGCCATACGTTCGGGAATGGTGACGCTCACAAATCGTGTTTTTTGAATATCGGTAAGGGTTTCCTGAATTTTTCGTACATTTTTTGAAAGGGCCAGGGCTTTTTCCGCGGCGCCGGTTAGACGGGCTACTCCCTTGTATTTCATCAGGAGTCTGAAGAAGACACGCAACCATTGTCTCACAAGGTCCGGCAACTCCAGAAAACGCAAGAGATGGCCGGTGGGCGAGGTGTCCAGCACAAAAATATCAAATGTCTTTTCTTTTTGTAACTCCATCATTTTATCAAGAGACATGATTTCATCCAGACCTGGAGGCGCCATTTCAAGCAGTTCAGTCATTACCTGCCGATCGAACCGGATATCCGTGCCTCCCCCCAAAAACTTTTCAAACAGACCTTCCACATCCTGTTTAAACGTCTCTTTGAAATTCATCCAGAGCGCCTCCGGATCAATTTCCAGGGCAAAGAGGTTGGTGCCGTCCTGCTGCCACGGTATGGGCGTAATATGGTTTCCAATGGGGATATCCAGGGAATCAGACAGGGAGTGGGCGGGATCGGTTGAGAAAAGAAGGATCTTTTTTTCGGGATGCCGACGGGTCAGATGGAGTGCGGCAGCCGACGCAAGGGTGGTCTTTCCGACACCCCCCTTTCCGCCGAAAAGAATGAATTCCAAGCCGGGATTGAAAGAGACGCAGCTGTCGGATTCCGGCGCCGGTTTTACGCTTTTGAACGGTTTTTCCGGTACGGGAAGACCCGCGAGATAGTCCGCCGTTCGTTCCAGTTTCTCAAGGCCGCCTATTTCATAAGAAAAAAGGGGAAGCTGAATCTTTTTTACGTCGAAAAATATTTCATCGATCTTTTGAAGCGCCTGTTTCTGGTTTTCCCTTCTGGATACGCAGAATAGACACCCACCCCTTTGCGCAACATGGTTTACAATGATTTCCCGCACCGGCATATGGATCTTTTCGAGGGACGTCAACAATCTCTTGGTTTCATGGACGCTCATGAGTTCGGGGATCAGCACCGGAATAAAGCGCGTGGTTTCGGGGTTGGAAAGCATTTTCCGGACCATGCCCACGTCCGAGGAAAGGTTTTCCAAAAAAAGGTCGCATTCGTCTTTTACATATTTCTTTCCCGTGAAGTGTTTGAACATGTAGCGATGTTTGTGCTGCATCAGGTCCATCACTTCAATCCATTTCTCCATCTGTTCAGGCAGATTGAGCATCCGAATCGTGTGTCCCGTGGGGGCCGTATCCACGATCAGGGTATCGAAGTCCCGCCTTTTCAGGAGTTGCGCCATTTCAATAATAGCCATGACTTCGTCCATGCCGGGCAGGGAAAGATCCAGAAAATCAGTGATATCCTCCTGGTCAAAATAGGTTCCCCGTTCCACCAGTTTCCCCATGACCGCATGGTTTTTCGTTTTGAATTGGTCGATGAGTTGGGCTGCATCCAGTTCGCGGGCAAAGAGGTTGTTCTTGTCCGAAATCCCATGTCCGATATCCTCTGCTTCTTTATCTTCTCTCTTTGGCTCTGGTACTTGGACGTCGGATCTCTGAATTCGAACCTCGGATTTCGGACGATAATCTATGGGGGTCACCCGATCCCCGATTGGCATACCGAGACTGTCCGACAGGGAATGGGCCGGATCCGTCGAAATGATGAGCACTTTTCTTCGGTCGCGGGAAGCTTTGGCAAGATAAAGGGCTGCCATGGCGGCAATGGTGGTTTTGCCCACGCCTCCCTTCCCTCCGAAGAGAATGAGGCGGAGATTTTCGTTCTTCAGAAACTCAGGGATATTGTTCGTCATGTTCTCATCAAGAAACGACCGGATCGGCAGAATCCTTATCGAACCGGATTTCCAGCAGATTGTTTCGGATCCGCAGCTGATAGCTTTCCGGGCTTACCTTAGCCCCTAAGGGCAGTTCCACCCGCAGGGAAGCTCCGATTTTATGGCACCTGACCGTCACCCGGTCGCCGTTAAAATCAAGCTTCAGATCATCCGGGGAAATCCCTTTGACTTCCATGATAACCCGGATTTGTTCTCCCTCGTCAAAGATATCCACCAATCGTTCCGCGTTGGGCGGAAAACGCTCTTTTCTTCCGATCAACCACCAGCTGAAAAGGGTTGTTTCTCCGGTCTCGGAGTCGATCTTTCGTTTTTCAAAGGACAGGATGGGGCATCCCAGCTCCTTTTCAGCGACGGGGTTGATGGTTTCGCGGATGACCAGCAGGACATGCATGTGGTTCGGGGCCTGGATCAGTTCGGCCAGCCGGTTGATCCTGGCGTGACCGTTTTCCCAAAGGTACCAAAGGATATCCCTGCCGTCTGAATCCAATTGCCGTGAAATTTTCTCAATGGCCGGAAGGTCCACCTTCAGGAAACAAAGTTGTTGTATTTTCTTTTTCCAGAGGGGGATCTTGTTGGTAACAAACAGCACCTTTCCGACGCTCGGTCCCTTTTCTCCAAGATAGGTAATCCGCAGGGTGGGCCTGGTTTTCAGGACATAATAGTGCTCTTCATCTTTCAGTTTCCGGATGTTTTCAAGGGGGACCTGAAACCGAATCTCAGGTCTCAGGAAAAAGATAAGTCGCTTGTTGGTCAGAAAACATTCCACGGGCCGCCAACCGGCTCTATGGGTTTGCCGAAAACCGCCCTGATCCGTGAGGATAATGTCTTCCCCGGGGAGGAACTCCGGCCTTGATTTGGGCAGAGGGGGCATGCTCCGTTTCGCCTGTCTCATAGGTCCTCAAATGGGTTCAATTTATGTCTTTTCCAGCAGTTTCCTCAGCTGTTGAGTCAAATCCGAGATCACTTCGGGAACCCCTTCAAAAAGGGCTTCTTTCAGATCGAAAACAACATCCTCGATGAGACTTTCATAGGCTTTCGACAGCCTTTTTTTCCCTTCTTCCGCCACGGCGTATTCCGCTGCCCGAAGCATGCCGTCGGCCCGAATATTGATCACCGCCTCTTCCCGCCTCTTCCCATCCTCTTCGGCAACGGCCTCCGCTTCCCGAATCGCCCGGGCAGCTTCTTCATCGGACAGCAGGTGGGATGCATCGATTTCCATGCCCGTCTGTCGTTCCGTATAAAGTTCCATGGCGGATACGTGTACAATGCCGTTTACATCAATTTCAAAAGTTACTTCCACCTTGCCTTTTCCCCTCGAAAGGGGCGGGAGTCCGGTCAATTTGAACCGGCCCAGACTGATGTTGTCTTCCGCCATCTCCCGCTCTCCCTGGAGCACATGAAAATCCATTTCGACCTGATTGTCCCGTGCATTGGTAAATATCTGCCCCGCGGAAGTGGGTATGGTGGCATTTCGTTCGATGATTCGAGCAAACAGCCCACCCTCTGTTTCAATGCCAAGGGAAAGAGGCGTCACGTCCACCAGGACCACGTTGGAAATTTCTCCGGTGAGAACCCCTGCCTGAACCGCGGCGCCAATGGCCACCACTTCATCGGGATTGACGCGGGTAAACGGTTTCCGGTGAAAGATCTCTTCCACCAGACGTCTCACGGCAGGCATTCGGGTGGAACCGCCCACCAGCACGACCCGATCGATTTTTTCGGGGGACAGACGGGCATCCTTCAATGCCTGCCTGGTAGGGCCCAGGAGCCCGTCGCGCAGATCGGCAGTAATCTCTTCAAAAGTATCCCGGTCCACCAAGAGCTTCTCCTCTTCGCCCAGATGATGGTCCATTTTCAAAAGACGGAGGGGAATCGTCACGGATGGCTTGAAAGAGAGGTCTCTTTTGGCCTTTTCCGCGGCCTCCTTCAACCGTTCGAAGGCCAGTGGCCCGACAGGTATATCGTGCCCGCGAAGATCCAGAATCTCTTTCAGAAGATGCTTGACCAGCCTTTCATCCCAATCATCCCCACCAAGCCGGGTATTGCCGTTGACGGCTTTCACTTGAAAGATGCCGTCCCCCAATTCCAGGATGGACACGTCAAAGGTACCGCCTCCCAGATCCCAAACAAGAATGGTTTGAATCTTTTCACGGTCCAGGCCATAGGCTAACGATGCGGCAGTGGGTTCATTGATGATGCGCATAACATCGAGACCCGCGATAACTCCCGCCTCTTTGGTGGCCTGGCGCTGACTGTCCGTAAAATAAGCAGGAACCGTGATAACCGCCTTTTTAACCGGCATGCCCAGGTAGACTTCCGCATCGGTCTTTATTTTTCGCAGGATAAACGAGGAAATTTCCTGAGGAGAATATTGTTTTCCATTGAGGGAGACTCTGTAATCAAGGCCCATATATCTCTTGATTGAGCTCACGGTGTTCTTGGGATTGGCCGCCGCCTGTCTTTTGGCCACCGAGCCTACCAGGCGATGTCCATGGACTGTTTCCGCCACAACGGACGGCGTCAGATTCTCTCCTTCAGCGTTCGGAATAACCCTGGCCCGACCGTTTTCTATTACGGCAACCACTGAATAGGTGGTGCCAAGATCTATACCGATTGCTTTATCCATGGCTTTCCGTATCGACTTCCTGAAACTGTTTGAGGGTATGCATGATTTTGTCTTCCGTGAATGGCTTGTCGATAAAGCTGTGGACGCCTCTCTCCTTCGCATCCACAATCCGTTCCTCGCTGCCGTATGCACTGATAATGACCACAAAGGTATCCGGACTTTTCTCCGTGATGAAGGGGAGGATGTCCATCCCGTCTCCATCCGGCAGTTTGAGGTCCAGGAAGATGAGATCGGGCTTGTTCTCCAGCGAAGAAATACCATGAAAGATGCTGTTGGCCGTGGATACGATATAGCCTTTTTCCGTCAAGGCACTTGCCAGGAGCCAGCACAGATCTTCCTCATCATCAATAATCAGGATGCTTCGGATCTTCTTCTTGGGAAACAGGTGAGGAGATTGTTCGGCCTGTTTTCTCCTCAAACGTTCTTTTTCGCGCCTTTCAAAATAGGCCTTAAGCTCCGTCAATTCTTCCGGTTTTCGCCATCCGGAAAGGCCGCTCCGCCACACAAGGGCTTCGTCCCGCTTGATAATCCCCTTAAGGATCCAGCTCTTGAGCCTGGCATGATATACCGCGCTGTAGGTGTCGGCGCCTCGTCTTATATCGTATTTGAGTTCTCGCATGGGCTTTCACGAATGCATGGGTAAAGAAACGGTAAAAAGGGTCCCTATTTCCTGTTGACTTTCGACACTGATGGTTCCCCCGTGACTGACGACCGTTCCGTAGGTCATGGAGAGGCCAAGGCCGATTCCGGATGCCTTGGTGCTGAAAAAGGGGTCGAATATACGAATGATATCCTCTTCCTGAATGCCGGTTCCCGTATCCTCGATTTTGACCACGAAATAGCCTTCTTCAATCCCGGTGGAAATCGTCATGACGCCCCCTTCGGGCATGGCGTCCAGGGCATTGATCATAAGGTTTGAAAAAGCCCTGGTCATCTGTTCCTTGTCCACGCTTATAACCGGGTATCCCGGAAAATAGGCCTTTTGTATTTCGACCTGATGGGACGCGATTTTGGCCTTGATGGAATCAAGGGTACTCTCCAGGATGCCGTTGATATCGTGGGGCTGGATGTTGAGCTTGGGTGGTCTTGCACAGTTCAAAAGTTCGGTGATCAAGAAATTGATCCGTTCCGTATTTCGAATGATGATTTCAATATGTCTGGCCCACGGACTCTCCTGAGAAAACGCCTCTTTCAGTTGCCTCACCGACATGGACACGTTGGTCAGGGGATTCCGGATCTCATGGGCAATGCTGGCGGCAATTCGTCCCGTAAAAGCCAGCCTCTCCGAAAGGACGGACTCTTCCTTTCTGTTCTTTCGTTCTTCATTCGTGTTTTTAACGGGCGAATCCATTTCCTTCCCTCGTGTGAAACTTCATTGATTTTTGGTTTCAGGTGTCAGGTTTCGGGTGTCAGGTTTACCGTGCCTCCGCGACCCTGCTCGATACCTGGTGCTTTTCAATGCTGTCACTGGTTGCTCGTTGCTGGTTATTTGTTCTCCTGAAACCTGAACACTGAAACCTTGTTGAGAAGTTTCTGTCTCGATCTGACTGACAGCTTTTCCGGCCAGAGGCGCTGTTCATCTCAAGATCCCAACAGGTCAAGCCGGAGCTTCGATCTCCGGGATCTTCCGTACCGCTACCGGGCTGGTCCAACCACAATCAGCACAGCCGTTTTCAAGCAGCATTTCAACCGTATCGAGCCTTCCGCAATGAGGACAGGTCTCCGTTTCTTCTCCGGAAAGATCCTGAAAACAATATCCTGCATGGGAAACAGCGGATTCCAGTCCTTTTTTCAATTGCCCAATATTCAGCGCGGTCAATCGGCGCCATCTTTTCCCTTCCAGCAGGAGATGCAGTTCTTGCCGCAATGTCCCTTCCGGAGAGGCCGTCCCTTCATTCACCGCCAGTCCCCGTATTTCATGAAGCGGCGTTTCAAACAGGATTTTCCCGAAATTTTCGTAATAGAGGATCAAACGACGGGACGTCAGGTAGAGGTGTCCGTATTGCCAGGTTTGGTATAATCCGGCACTCGAATGGCAGGCGCCCGGCATCTTGAGCAGCACTTCTTCCCCGGCAAACAAAATCTCCTGTTTTTTCTTTCTGTTTTCCCGTTCCCACATCCTGCTTTTTTCGTCCCACGCCTGCATCAGACCGTATTCCAGCATGGTTTCCATGCCGGCCAATGCCGCCCGGAGGGTCACGCCGATCAGAGGGATGCCCGCAACGGATACAATGAGGTCCGCATGGATGATGAGTCCCTTGTCCAAGACCCGGTCAAGAAGGTCTACCAGGGTTGCGTGGGTATTGCGCTGAGGGGTCATCTGTTTTCAAACAAAAGAATACGGGGGCCATGGGCCCGTGAACCGCACGGAAAAGCCTTCTCGAGCATCAATATCCTCCAGCGCTTCTCCCAGCTTTTGACTTCGATCCTTGGGCAGTAAACAGGAGAGGTTCAGGAGCATCTGCTTCCCCTCGTCTTCAGCGGTTTTTGTCTTTTCCACATGGAGGTCATGGGTGTGGGGTTTAATTTTTTCGTAGAACTCCTGAAAACACTGATCCGCATTTTTCGCCATCTCATTTTTCAGCAATTCTTCCAGCTTCTGTCGATACATATAGGCAATACCCCTGGGTTTGGTTCTGATTTCCTCCTGCAATCGATTTATTTCAACACTCTCGGCACTTATCCTTTTGGCCAGCATATTGGTTTCCCAGAAAACCTGCACGCCGTATTCGGCGTTGTTTCTGACCTTTGCCATCTTCGATGTAAGGTTATCATAATCGGCTTCCATCCACTTTTTCATGTTCTCTTTCGGGTCTACATTCTCTTTGCCGCAAATGATGGTGTCAAAACCCATGGGGATGACCGTCCCGAACCGTTCCCAGGCCGCATCCACCACCTTCTGATGGGTCAGAACCCAGGCTTTCACCTTGTCATGGTCGTCCGAATGATACGGTTCGGCGTTGCAGTCATGGACGATGGCGGAGAGTTCACCACAAGGGATGGCGTAAACCCGGGTTCCTTCAATTCCCAAGATCCCGAGGGTCGTTTCATGGGCGCCTTCCGCAATACAATAAAGATATAAGCTGGTTGCTGGATTATCGGGGGTAGCAAGGGGCGTTGATTCCGAAATTTCGGACTCAATGGATTCCCCATGGGGATTTTCCTGGATTGGGGCCTGTCTTTTCAGTGCTTCAGAATCCCGTTCCACCAGATTACTCAGACTATTTCTGATTTCGTCACGAATGAGAGCCCTGATTTGAGGAAGAAGGGAAACTGTCACCATCTCCTTTATGGAGGGTTCATTCTCCGCAAGGATATTCTTTATCTCCTGTTGCACCATCTTTTCGATTATTTCTTTCATCATGAATCATATTATCCAGCAAGTCATCCACAATACTGTCCAGGCCATCCCGGACCGACTTGACCGATTCGGTGATTCCCTGTTCGATTTTCATTTCCTCAACGGCCGTGTCGAGATCCATCAGGGCTTCGCCCAATCGATTGGTTTCCTCTTCCGTCAGGGTTCCACCCTCCATTCTCTTAAGGGCCTGAAGCCTGAGTGCATCCTTGATGATTTCCACCAGGGCTACCACCAGGCCCAGAACCCCGTGCTTGAGGCTTTTTTGGTCAATGTCGATGGGCATGTGTTATATCCTTTTAGAATCACTGCCCACTGACCGTTTCCAGCGGTTTTGCCTTGGCGCTGATCCAGCCGCACCAGGGACAGCCTGTGGTGATCAAATCCTCCAGTACGACTTTTTTCTCACACTGGGGACAGCACTCCTTGGAAATGACGGCTTCTTCCCAGGCAGGGGTTTGCAGATTGGTCCCTGATGGAAATTCCAGACCGTATTTTGCAGCAGTCTCAAAGGATGCAAGCGCCGCCCTGATTTTTATGCCCAGCAGTTCCACGCCGACCACCGATACCATGATGTCCGCGTTGATGACCAGGCCCTTATCCAGAAGCCTGTCAATAACGTCCGCCAGCCCACCACCGCGTTCATCCCTCATAGGTTCCATGGCCATGATTTAATTTCCCCCGCCATTTTGGCCAACGTTTCCGGTTCGGGGCATTTCCATTACATGAACAACACCCTTGCCGCTGCATTTGAGGCAGGTCATACCCGTTCCCTGCTCGGCGCCTGATCCATGACAGTCCCCGCACGAGGCAATGGGAAGGTGAACCGAAACAATGCCTTTGCCGCGGCATACCGTGCAAAGCCGCCCCGTGCGCCGTTCCATGCCCTTCCCCCTGCAATAGGCGCATGGAATAGCCGGGGGAGAGACGGTAACAAAGCAACTGCCCAGGCAGACAGGACATTTGGCGGCCTTTTCTTTTTTTCCCGTTCCGCCGCAAAAGCCGCACGAATGGGTTTTTTCGTTGATTAGAGACGCCTGGCCCGTTCCATTGCCTCTCCCGAACCGGTTAGCGCTGTCCCCGTAGGGTATGGCCTTCCAGCCCACATCCTCCTGGCCGGGCTTCAAAAACGGGTTGTCAATGGCTTGTCTACCCCGCCCTGTGGCAGAGAAAGAACGCCACTGGAATTCCTCCCTTTGTACGTTCTTGGATGCAAGACCGGCATCAGACCGTGCCGGTACATCCTCGAGGCCCCAGCCCAATGCTTTTTTCCCTTTCAGCGTAATCTTAAAACGTCCGTGGGTCTCCTGGTTAAGGTAGTTGCTCCTGGCCAAATTCATGCAAAGTTCCCTTGCATAAGGGGTATCGATCCTCAGTTGACGACTGACCAGACGGGTGGTCGTCTCGCCGTTTTCCTTTTCCACGGTTTTCAGCGCCTTCATTTCGCTTCCTGAAACCATCAGAGACTCTCCTATTCCGACGCCAATTCCATATCAACGCGTCTTCTCATGCCGATACGCCGAAAATCCAGCATATTTCCTTCTCCGTCCAACCGGGTTTCGTAAGATGCCAGTATGTCCATCCCCTCGGGAATAGAGTGTTTTTCCACCACTTCAAGGACGACCCTCCATTCTAAATCTTCTCTCACAACTTCAATGGTTGATGAGACGTCCAGCCCCGTAAGGGAATTTAATTCCGAACGTGCATTCTTGACGATTTTGGCCATGCCTATAGACATTTTTCTCTCTCCTTATATTCCCCTTGCTGCATTTCAGACGTCTCTATCCCGCTTCCTTCATCTTTCGGATCATCTCGAGCTGTTCCATGAGGCGGGTTTCCTGTTTTTCATATTCTTCCTCGCTGATTTCGTCCATTTCAAACTTCATCTGAAGATGAAGCAGCCCTTCACGGATTTTGGTCTCATCCGTCATTTCGTTGTAGGCCGCGTCCCGCAATTTTTGGCCCAGCCAGATGGTCAGCTTAAGCGGTGAGAAAAGGATGTCGTCTAAGATAAAGGCCATTGTTTCAGCTCTTCTACCATTTTACCACGATCTCCACGAAATTGCAGGGTGGAACGGGACCCACATACTTCAAGGTCATTTTTCCAGCATACTGGTCAGCGACCTGTTCCATTGCAAGATCGAAGGCCGTTTCTTTCTCTTTCTCCACCAGAAAAGCGGCATTCGTAATCATCTGATCTCCGAACTGATTGTTGAGTTTTCGTTCCACCCAGAGCCCTTTAAAGGTTGTCAGGATAGATTCTTCTTTCTCGGTTTTCCAGGCCTCAAGTGCTTTCTTCACCATCTCTCCCAAGCGAACCTGATCCCTTTGCACCCCACCCCGCCGCTTGATCAGCCGGTCTCGCAGCCGAATGATATCCGTGTTGTTGGTTGCGATTTCTTCGAAGACGGGCTTCAAGTCCTTCCAGATGCCCTTGACGCCCAATTCAACTTTATCGTGCATGTACGCCAGGACGTCCGTCAGTTCCCTGCCCCTGTCTCTCAGGAGCTTTTCCCGGATCGGATTCAGTCCTTCACTCACCGTGCCGAATCGCACCGGGAGCATGGGGTATTGTTCCATCACCTTTTCCATGACTTTCTGATGGACCATGGTATTGGCGCGGGTGACCGGATATTGCAGGATGGAAGAATTGCTGACCACGGCACCGATGCCCTCCCGCACAACGGTATATACTTTGTTGTTTCCCTCGCCGATGCCTATCGGACCGAAGTGCACTTCGCTGTCCGTTTCGATGATGGCGTATATGTATTTTTTTTCCCGGGGCATGAAATCGGTTCCTTATCCCTAATTTACTGCCGGAGCTATGGAAGCCCAACTTCTCACGTCCGTTTCTCGGAAGGAGCAGAAGGAGTCTTGGCCGTAATCATTCACCAATTTATAGGCATGATTGATTTCTTCGAAATGCTTCTGGGCTTTCCGGTCTCCCGGAAATTTATCCGGATGAAATTTTTTTGTCAGTTGCCAGTAATTGTCCCGAATTTCCAATGGGGTGGTTTCTTGCTTCAGTTGAAGAATTTTGCGCGCCTCATTGATTTGAACATAGTCGGCGGTTTTGATGGCAAATGTTCGAAAACTGTACGGGGGCAAGGGCCCGATGATACGGAAAGTCATCCGGTCTTCGTATTGAAGGTCCAGCCTCCGGACAATTTCTTCAAACCGGAGCGCATTTTCTCTCCGGATCAGGAAACCTGCGTTCATGATCATACTGTCGTCCATGAGGGCGTGAACACACTGTTTTTCCGCAATCTGCTTCAGGGGCGCCATGATTTCCGCATTCAAGGATTCCCTCTTTTCATCCAGCAGGGCCTTCACCCGTTTTCCGGTCTTGATCCGCACTTTCAGCATTTCGTCTTCTGATTTGAATCCGGCCTCTTCTTTGAGTGCCTTGATCTCTCCCATCTGTCCGATTTCCCTCAGTACGCCGTTCAATTCCGGCCAGAGAACCGCCAAATTCAGTTCAACCATGTCGTCCATTTCTTTCAGGCTTTGAACGATGGGTTTCTTTCCTCGTTTCAGGATACGGATGACCGCTTCATCTCCATTGAGCAGGCTCCCGAATTTAACCGGAATCACCTGTTGCTCGTTCATGACCCGTTCGATAACCGATTGATAAACCGTCAGGTTGCGAAGAACGGTTTCCCTGGACATAGCCTCAAACCCTTCGCGGGGCAGGCGGCTGATGAGGGCGGCAATTCCCTCGAATGACAAGGTGTACACTTCCCTGCCTTCTATTCCAATGGCGCCGAATTGGAGAGATTCGTCCCCTTGAATAAATCCATAAATGGTTCTTCCTTCCTCTTTCATGGCATTCCTCCTATCAAATCAGGATTTTTTCAGATCGTTCAGGGCATCCTCAAAATGTCTTTTCGAGATGGTAAAACAGGAATAGTCGCTTTGTCCGCTTTCAATGAATTCCCTGATGGCTTTCATGGCCGCTTTTTTGCATATGGCTTCCAGGTCGGCCCCCACCAAATCGTTTGTAGCCCCGGCAAGAGATTCAAGGCTCACATCCTCGGCGAGGGGCTTCTTCCGAGTATGAACTTTCAGGATCTCCAGCCTGGTATTTTCGTCCGGGACGGGAATTTCAAAATGGAAATCGAACCGGCCGGCCCTGAGGAGCGCCTCGTCAATGATATCGCGACGATTGGTGGCGGCCAGGACCATAATCCCTTTCAGCTCTTCGATACCGTCCAGTTCGGTCAAAAACTGGCTGATGACCCGGTCCGCCACATGAGAGGATCCGTCCATTCCCCGTTTGGGCGCCACGCTGTCGATTTCATCAAAAAATATGATGCAGGGAGAGGCCTGTCTGGCTTTTTTAAAGATTTCCCGAACCCCTTTTTCACTCTCCCCCACCCATTTGCTCATGAGTTCCGGACCCTTCACGGAGATGAAGTTGACTTCCGATTCCGATGCCACCGCCTTGGCCAGCAGGGTCTTCCCGGAACCGGGGGGGCCATACAGCAGGATGCCTTTGGACGGCGTGGTGCCGGCATGCTCGAACAAATCGTTGTATTTCAGGGGCCATTCAATGGTCTCCTTGAGCACCCGCTTCACATCTTCCAGGCCGCCCACGTCGCTCCACTTGACGTCTGGAATTTCGGTAAAGACCTCGCGGATCGCGGAAGGTTCCACCTCCCTGAGGGCCTCCCGAAAGTCGTCCATGGACACCTGGAGTTTCATGAGGGTCTCGTAAGGGATTTCTTCCATCTCAAAATCGATTCGGGGAAAGATCTTTCTCAAGGTGGCCATGGCCGCCTCCCTGGACAGGGCTTCCAGATCGGCCCCCACAAATCCGTGGGTAATTTCAGCTAATCGGTTCAGATCAACGTCCTCTGAAAGAGGCATGCCGCGGGTATGCACATTCAGGATGGCGAGACGTCCGTTCCTGTCCGGAATACCGATCTCGATCTCGCGATCGAAGCGGCCGGGCCTTCGCAACGCCGGGTCAAGGACATTGGGAATATTGGTGGCGCCGATGACAATGACCTGACCCCGTGACGAAAGTCCGTCCATGAGGGCAAGAAGTTGGGCAACGACCCGTTTTTCGACCTGCTTTTCCCCACCCATATCCTCTCTTTTGGGTGCAATGGCATCGATCTCGTCCAGGAAAATAATGCTGGGCGCCTTGGCGGATGCCTCGTCAAAAATTTTCCGAAGATTGGCCTCGCTCTGGCCGTAGAATTTGTCCATGATCTCCGGACCGCTGATGGTCCGGAAGAAAGCATCGGTTTCATTGGCCACGGCGCGGGCAATCAGGGTTTTTCCACAGCCCGGCGGCCCGTGAAGGAGCACCCCCTTGGGGGGTTCGATACCCAGCCTTTCAAAGACCTGGGGGTATTTCAGCGGGAGTTCGATCATTTCCCTTATCCGGCGGATCTCTCTTCCCAAACCGCCGATATCTTCATAGGAGATACGGGCTCTCCCCTCTCCGGCTTGCTTCTTCTGTTCAATTTCCATTGCCGTCTGGGGATGAATCATCACCACCCCGGAAGGCCTTGTGGCAGTCACTTTGAAATCCTGCGTTCGGGAACCGATAAGCCGGGCCCGCACCGAGTCTCCTTCCATCAGGGGAAGTCCCTCAAGCAGGCTTCCAATATAGCGGGCGTCATAAGACCGCATGACGCTGAGGGGCGCCAACACGATTTTTGCGGCCGGTTGAAAGTCACAGGCGGCTATCTTCACCTTTTCATCAATTCCCACCTGGGCGTTTTCCCGGGTAATGCCGTCCATCCGGATCAACCCCTTGCCTCTATCCTCCATGTAGGCGGGAAGCACCTTGGCAACGGTTTTCCCTTTGCCTTCCACCGTAACCACATCGCCCACCTGGACATCGATCTTTTCAAAATCGACCGGGTCAAACCGGACAATACCCCGCCCCACGTCCTTGGCGGTTGCTTCCGCTACTTTCAGCGTCAGAGATTGAAAATTACTGCTCTGTTTGTCTGGGCTCATATCTTCTCACTTTGCCGTCATTCTCATAATTGCATCTCAATACTCACGAAATTATACGGGGGCGCCGGTCCCACGAGCTTAAAATCCGCTTCGCCGTCATACTCATCCGCCAAGTCTTCCACGAGGAAATCAAACTGTTTTTCCCTTGTTCTGTCGATGAGAAATACCACGTTCAAGAACATATCATCCCCAATCGCCTCGTTCTTGCGCGTATCCAGTGTCAGTCTCTTAAATTGTCGCAGAATCTTTTCAGCGGTTCGCTCTTTCTTTCTGTCCAGGGCCGCTTTCACGGCTTTTCCAAGAGCGATCTTCTCATCGCTGCTCGCTTCTCCGCCGGGTTCTTCCATCCGCTTTCTCAATGCTTTCACTTCCGGGCTATGTAGGCTGATTTCCTTGAAAATTTTTCCCATGTCGGTCCAACGGGCCTTGAGGCCCATTTCCACCTTGTTGTCCAGATCATGAAGCATTCCTTTGAATTCGCCATATTGCCTTCTGAGAAAGGTCCGAACCTCCTCGGCGCTGTTGGCAATGGTGCAGAACCGTACCGGCAATACCGTGTAGTCCTTCATGACTTCTTCAATGACCTTTTCGTGGGCCATGAGATTTTCGGGGTCAATCACGTATCGGGTAATCGGCGAACTACTGATGACAGCACTGATGTCGTTGTAACCTATGGTGGATACGACATCGGCCCGTTTGCCGATTCCGATGGTTCCGAAATTTCTGCCTTCATTGCCGTTTATGATGCAGTATATATATTTGCCTTCTTTGGCCATAATCTCCCCGCAAACCTACACGCCTTCTCATGACACCGCGCGCTAATAATCTATTTTCATGACCTTCATATTGCCTTTGGCCGGCCTCCCTCTCGTGGTGTCGTTCTGCTTGTATTGAACCCGTTCGGACTCCAGATCCTCGATTCTCTCTTCAATGTCGCCAATTCTTTCTTCTATGACCTGTTTTCTCTGGCTTACGCTGCCCAATTCCTTCAGGGAAAGGGACAGATTATTCCTTAACAGGTAGATTTCCGCATCATTTGCTCTATCCGCCTTAGGGAGGGAACGGTGTTTCATCCCCATGAGCGTCTTGATGTGACCCAGCGAACGAATATCTTTTCCCATGGAATCTCTCCTTGTGATCGCTAACAGATCTGATCGATCAGTTCGTTAATAACCTGCTTAACCCTTTTCTGGCTTCCCCCGGTTCCGATACGGCTGGTTTCAGAGGATAGAATGTCCATGCAGGTCTGTCTGAAAATCGCGTCGTTCCTGTCAACCTTTGCCTGTCGGACAGCCAGGGTCTTGGCGATCATGATGCACCCGCGGACGGTTGGAGCAAACTCATAGGTATCGGATTCGCGCAATCCTCTGACAATCCGAACAATTTTCGTGGCATCCCCGTTCATCAGGCCGGATTTAAACTCGGTGATTTGAATTTCCGTCTCTTCATCAAAATAGTCCACATCCAGGGTGATCATCCTGTCGCGAAGAGCATCCTGGCTACGGTGAACCCCTGCATATTCCTCCGGATTACTTGTAAAAATGGCCGTAAAATCCGGGTGGACCCTGAGATAGTTCCCTTCTTCCTGTCGCGCGGCCGGCAGATCCAGCATTCTTTCCTGAAGCACCGAAAGCAGGACGTTGTTAGCCTCCGGTCTCGTTCGCGTAAACTCGTCGTAGATAAGGGTGAACCCGTTTTTGCAGGCCACGGTGAGACGATTGTCGGCCCATCTTTTCTGCATGTCCTCTTCCGTCTTCTTGACCGTGTGGATATAGTTATCCACCACTTTGCGTCTGTGAAAACCGGTCTCCCCTCCCACAAGGTCTGAGGTGGAAAACTCCTCGTCCCCATGGATCATCACCACGGGCCTCCCGATCATGGACGCCACATGCATGGCCAGCGTGGTTTTTCCGGTGCCTGAAATGCCCCGGAAATGGATGGGAAATCCCGCGGCGATATAGGCCATGGCCCTTTCCGCGATGTCCTGGATATAGGGGGTGTCCACGAAGTTGGGCAGAGAGCGAGGCTCCAAGACCGTTGTGCTGTTGAATGACATAAAATTCTCCTTTTTAGAAGTCAGCAGAAAGGACGGATGAACCATTCAATATCTACTGCCCACTGCCTACACCTTAGTAACCACTCCCCTGCCGCCACAGGTCAAACAGGGGAGGTATTGCCCCTGCTGAAAGCCTTTCCCGGTGCAATCGGGGCAAGTCTCCGCGGGTTCCTTTGTCGCGACCATCCCCTTGCCATCACACACCGTGCAGGTCAATCTCCGTTGAGGGTGTACCCCCGTGCCCCTGCAGTAGGCGCACGGCAGGACGGGCCCGTAAAGTGTGATCCATCCTTTTCCCCCGCAGACCTGACAACGGGACGCTTCGTAGAACAGTCCAAATGGATTCGTTCCGGTTCCCCGACAAAAAGTGCACGCCGGAGCGCTCTCTCCCTCGATGTGGAAGTTTTCTTTTATAGCCATTGCACTTCCTTTCAATAACTCCGCCGTGCCGAAAGCGGTATTCGGACTGGACTGAACGACCTTTGCCATCCCGGCGTTATGACCGCTGCCTCTACCGTCTCATTCGCTTCGAAGTGCCGTCAAATTGCGAAGTAGGTAGAGTCCTCTTTTTTGACCTTGCCGTCATCCAGGACTTCTCTCATGATGGGGATCAGGGAACGCCAGTTGTCAAATCCCAGGATGTCTGCGATTTCCACCATCCTCAATCCCTCGGGATTGTCTTCGAGAAGTTCCAGGACCGCGGGAATGTTTCCCTTCCTGTCATCATTCGTTTCGGGTTCTTCTTCCGCTTTTTCCTTCAATTCTTCCATCCCTGTCTTGTTGGCTGCCTCCAGAACAGGTTCCTCCTCCACTGCCTTTTCCTCGACAATTTCAAGAGCCATCTTTCTTTCAACTTCCTGGTCCACCGGTGCAGGGGTTGTAATGACCATGGCCTCCCCATGACTTCTCATGGTTGAAAGAATTTGATGCCAGGCTTGAGCCGCCCCCGACCGATCTTTTTTCAACTCTCCCATCATTTGCGCCACGGTGGTTGACAAATCCGCGCTGAAATTCTTCAAGTTCGCCTTGAGTTCACTGGCCTTGTCGTTCATTTCCCGCACCACGGTTTCCAGCCGTTCCTTTTCTCCCGTTTCCAGATCCGCCTTGAATTGCACCAGCCCCGTGGTAAATGTTTCCAGTTCGGACTTTAAGCCGTGCCACATCTCTTTTCTTGCGTTTTCAAAATCGGTCATCAGGTTACGGGTATCCCCCTTAAGATTGCCTATATGCTCGCGGCGATCGGAAATTTCCCCGCCCATGACTTCTTTTCGGGCGCTTTCCCCCTTATCAAGATCCGCCTTGAATTGGCCAAGCTCCGAGGTAAAAGCGTCCAGTTGTCCTTTCAGGTCCGCCCACATTTCTTTTCGAGCATTTCCGAACGCCTTTAACAGGTCTTGCGTACCGCCAAGGATTCCGTGTAAATCCTGTTTCCTTTCGGAAATTCCGGCCAAAGCCTCTTCCTTCCGGTCGCTTTCCGCCTTATCAAGGTCTTCCTTGAATTGGTTCAACATGGACATAAAGCCTTTCAATTCGGATCTTAGATTATCACCCATTTCTTTGAGCTCGGCGCCAACCCTATCTATTCGTTCCCGGTTGCCGTGAACCATCCCTTCTTTGACTTGCGCAAGCATTGACGTGAAATCCTGCAACTGGGATTTCATGTTCCGCCACATTTCCTTCCTTGCGTTTTCGAAGCCGTCGACCAGGTCCCTGGTGTCATCACGTAAGCCTTTGATGTGCCTGCTGCGTTCAGCAATTTCCACCCGGGTGTCATCTTTGCGGTCTTTCTCCTCCCCGTCGAGTTTGGATTTAAAGCCGGCCAACTGAGTGCTGAAGGTTTTCAGTTCCGACCGTAGGCTGTCGCCCATATCCTTCAGTTCCGCCCGGACGGTTCTGGCCCTGTCTCTATTGGACTCCTCCATATCCGATCGGTAATTGGTCAGTTTCTCCGCTGTTTCTCTTTTCAGGTCCGCGATGCCTTGAACCCGTCCCTCGTATGCGGTCGAAATTTCTTCCGCCAGTCTTCTCAAATCATCTGTAAACATGGTCGTTCCTCCTTGAATTTGGATGTTTTTGAAGACATGCTTGAGAGCTTCGTATCCGAGGAAAGCAGGTTTGCGAAAACAGGAGTAACGCTACACTCCATCACATCCTCAAGGACGTCTTATGCATTTCTATTGGCGAATCCGGCGGGTAAATTTCGGCCCCGCAAGGATTGGCAAAGTCTATTTCACAATGAAAAATCCTATTTCCCCAGGGGCTGCAGAGAGAGGGAACAGGGTGGTCCGACACAAAGCAATTACAGGGCGGCGGCTGTCGCCGTCTGCCATTGACTTTGCACTCTCTCCCTAACCATATCAAGATCTTCCAGAATCCGTCCGACCTGATTATCGCGAATTCCCTGTTGAATACTGATGGATCTTAGCATGAGTTTGAAATCTCTGAGTTTTACGGTTTCTCCTTTCTCAAGCAATTTCTTGAGAGCCGTTTTCAATTCTTCCTGCTCCATCTGAATACGCTTTAAAGCCTGAACGATTCCGGTTTCACGTTCCTTCTGTCTATTCAGGATATCCTCCTTGATCATTTTCATATCGTCCGGGTTTGAGCGACCCCCGAAGACAGTAATATTCCGCAGCCTGTGGATCATCTCTTGTTCTTCTTTCTGAAAGTTCTGAAAAACCTTTTCCGCTATCTCTTCACTGGATCGTCGTCCAACCATAAGCCCGCTCATCATCCGGTCGAAATCCTTTTTTCGCAGGCTTTCGGATTTGGCAAGGTTGTCCTTTAATTGGACAATCATCTCTTCCAGTTCCGCATGAAAGTTGCCCAAGAAATGATAGGCTTGTTCCATCAGGCCGTTCACGGTCTTTACGCGTATTTCGTAAGAATCGATGATGCTGTTCGCCAGATCTCTCAAATGTTCTCCAGTTCCCACTTTCTCCCCCATCAAAAAAAACCGCAAATAATTCAAACAATTGCCTACCAATTTAAAAAGTGGAAGGGAGCATTGTCAGACTTATTTACGGTCTTTCAGTGTGCTGATGGAGATTTCCGATATGCCCAAGACTTTCCTGATGAAATCATTTGCTTCGAGAGAGGGGCTGATGAACGCCTCTCCGATCTCAAGGATATCCGGCAATCTCCCTTCGATTTAGAATGTTCCGAAAGAAATTACGCGGTTGCGGTAAGTCCTACGGCCTCGGCGTATTTCAGATAGGTCTCCACGCCTGCTACCACGACCCTTGCTTCTATGGCCAGAAGTTCAATACCCACGAGAGAAACCCTCGCCCATGCATCGACCACTACACCCTTGTCCAGGATTCTGTCGACTACTTCAGCCAAACTTGCGGATGCCATTGATTTTTCCATTGCCATGATGAAATCTCCTTTTTAAAATAAGTTTATGTTTCGGTTATCCAGCTACTTTTCACTCTTCACCGTCAATTACGCCGTCGCGGTGAGTCCTACGGCTTCGGCGTATTTCAGATAGGTCTCCACGCCTGCTACCACGACCCTTGCTTCTATGGCCAAAAGTTCAATACCCACGAGAGAAACCCTCGCCCATGCATCGACCACTACACCCTTGTCCAGGATTCTGTCGACTACTTCAGCCAAACTTGCGGATGCCATTGATTTTTCCATTGCCATGATGAAATCTCCTTTCTCAAAAAGTTATGCGTTTTGGTTTCCATAAACTGTCTGCTGACAACTACGTACGACTTACCGCCTGCGGCCGGATTTCCAACACACCTCTTCCTGCTTTGAATGGAGGAGATTTGATGCCGCAAGAAATTTGACTTCCTTTTTCATTCGATCTGGCCGGCAGCTTGCTTGCTATTATGGCAATGCATCTACCGTGCCAGGAAGAATAGGAATCGTAACTATCTGTTTTTATAAATTTTAATGACGGGAATCATGCTAAACAAGAAGATATGGGGCAGAAATGGGTAGGACATTTGCGCCCCAATTGGGGCATGAATGCCATAGCAGCGGGTAGGGAACCATGGATAGTGTTTGAGGAACAGTGGTCTGTGGCCAGTGATTTAGGTGAAATCACCCAATCGAGAGGGCCTTTATTTTTCTGAGAAGGGTTTTGTAATCCACCCCTAAATTCCTGGCGGCCTCGCTTTTGTTTCCTTTGGCTGCTGCCAACGCTTCCCGAATCAGTCTTTTTTCCAGGTCATTCATATGCCATTGAACCAGCTCCTTAAGGGAACTGCTGCCGTCATAAACGGTTTCCGATGTCATGAGACCGGCAGTTTCGGTCGCAGTCGGAACATGCGAATGGTACATCAGGTGGACAGGCTGTATGGCTGAATTCTTGTCGCACAGGAGCACAGCCTGGCGAATCACGTTTCTCAGCTCGCGCACGTTGCCAGGCCAGTGGTAAGAACGCAAAGAAACGAGCGCCTCCTTGGAAAAACCGTTAACGGCTTTGTTGAGTTCTTTTTCGACCTCGTCCATGAATTTCCCGGCCAGGTAAGGAATGTCCTCGATTCTTTCCCGCAGGGCGGGCATTTTTACGGAGAACTCGTTCAAGCGGAAGTAGAGATCCGAGCGGAATTTTCCTGACTCCACATCCTTTTTCAGGGACTGGTTGGTGGCCGCCACGATCCTGACGTTTATGGGCAAAGGAGTCTTTGCGCCCAACCGCTGCACTACCCTTTCTTGAATGGCCCGGAGAAGTTTTTGCTGAACCGAATAGGCAATATTTCCCACTTCATCCAAAAACAGGGTCCCCTGTTCAGCAAGCTCGAAATGCCCGGGCTTGTCGCCGTAGGCGCCTGTGAAAGCCCCTTTCATGTAACCGAACAGTTCGCTTTCCATGAGGGCTGTGGGAATAGCTCCACAATCTACCGCTACAAAGGGTCCATTTCTGGCCTCGCTCAGATCGTGAATGGCCCGGGCTACCAGTTCTTTACCTGTACCACTTTCCCCCTCTATCAGGACCGTAAACCGGGTGGGACTCACTTTTTCCACATGCCTGACCAGCTTCTTGACGGGTTTGCTGCTTCCCATGAGTTCATACAGGGAGGCACGTTCACTGAGAACGTTCCTTAAGTGGGCCACCTCCTGTACTAAATCCTGCTTGTCGAGGGCCCTCTTGATGCTGAAAAGGAGGTCATTGTTATCTATCGGCTTTGTCACGTAATCGTATACACCCAGCTTCATGGCCTTTACAGCTGAATCAATCTCCCCATAGGCCGTGATCATGATAATGGGTACGGCGGGAATGCGCTTCTTCATCTCGGCGGCAACCTGCAACCCATCCTGGCCAGGCATTCGGTAGTCCAGAAGCACCAGATCGGGGACACCGGTTTCCAGAAAATCGATGGCTTCCACGCCGTTCCGAGCGTGGACCACCCTGTGCCCCACCGCCTGGAGAATGTTACCCGTTGCCCAGCGGAAATCATGGTCATCATCCACCAGGAGTATTTTCCTTTGTAGGGCATTTTTGACTTCAACGGACATGGCTGTGCTCCATATGGGCTGTTAAACCGTTTTCTTCATCAGGCAGAGGAGATATTTTTTTCCGAGAACGGCGTTTTGTTTCCGTGCCATCCTGATTCACAGGCAGCGTCACCGAAACCCGGGCGCCCCCTTTTTCGCCGCATTCAATGCTGATGATTCCCTGATGCTGATCTACAATCGTGTGGCAGATGCTCAGGCCTAACCCAGTGCCTCCGTCTTTGGTGGTAAAGAAGGGGTCGAAAACCCGCGAGCGATACTCTTCAGGGATGCCGGGACCGTTATCTGTGATGTTCACTTCTACCCTGTCCCTGAGAACTGAACAGGCCGTTTCCAGAACAATTTCTCCTTTGCCCGCAGTAGCCTGGATGGCATTCTGGAGAAGGTTGACAATAACCTGCCCCAATTTCTCCTCGTCGCAAACGATTTTGGGAAGCCCTTTTTGAAACCGTTTCGAGAAGGTCATGTGATAGGTATTCACCCCCAGTTCGGCGATGCGCAACATTTTGGCGATCACTTCATTCAGATCCACTTCTTTCCATTCCAGCTGGCCCGGCCTGGCGAAGGCCAACAACTCGCTGATGAGATTGCTCGCCCTCCTGCTGCTCCGAAGAATGACCTGAAAGTTCTCCTTCACAAGAGATTCAAGTTCCTTATTTTCGAGGCAGAACTGAGAGCACGAACTGATTACGGCCAGAGGGTTCCGCAATTCATGGGCCAGTCCGGCGGAGAGTTGCCCCAGGGATACAAGTTTTTCAGACCGTGCCATGGCTTCCTCGGTTTTTTTCCGCCGGGTAAGATCCCGTATGAAATTCAGGGTAGCCGGTTTGTCTTGCCATAAGCTCTTCACCGACTGATTTTCTACCCAGATAAAGGTACCGTCCCTTTTCAACACTCTCAAAATATTGGAGGGGGCCAGGTCTTCATCGCCCAGCCTTCTGTTGTACCGTTCCACGGCTTCAGCCCTCTCTTCAGGATGAAGCAGCTCCGGAAACGGGACCGCCAGAATTTCCTGCCGGGAATAGCCCGATAACTCCAGGGCTATTCTGTTCGCGAACTTTACATGCCCATCCTGGATCACCACAATAGCATCGGTGGAGTTTTCCACGATATTTTTGTACTTGATCTGGGATTCCCTCAGTCGAAATGTCTTTTCCTTGAAATCATTTTCCAGCTCAGCGATGCGATTTTTCATTTCCTCCATGGCATGACTGCTCTGTCGCGCCAGTTTCCGCATATGAAGGGCTCGTTGAATGGTCAGTTTGAATTCCATCATATCAAAAGGCTTCAGAAGGTAATCGTAGGCGCCGTATTCGAAAAGGACTTTTCTGAGTAAATGAACATTCGACTTTCCGGTAATCATGAGAACTTCTATGGTGGGATCCAATACCTTGATCTGCTGTAACGCCTCCACGCCATCCATTTCCGGCATGACCATGTCCAGGATGGCCAGATCAACAGGGTTCTTTTTGACGATGTCTACCGCTTCTTCTCCATTGATTGCGGTAAAAACCCGGTATCCTTCTTTTTGGAGGAATTTGGCCAGCAGTTTCTGAATCGCTTCCTCGTCGTCCGCGATGAGAATATTTTCATCCATGCCGTCAGCTATTTCAGGATATAGGATAAATATTGAAAATGAAAGACCGATTCCCGAATGATGTTACCCCGGTTCCAATCGGATAGTCAAGGGAAGATCCCGCCTGGTTGCAAGGGATAAAAGGAAACCGGAGCTGGTCTAAAAGGAAAGAATGTGTGCGGTTTAGAGGGTGGGGGATGAATCGGCTGAAAAGGAGCTTTCCCCTGAAGAGACGGGAGATATCATATAGCCGGACAGTTTTTCGAATTGTTCTTTGTCGTGGCCGGAAATCAGGAGTTTGAAATAATCCCCTATTTTTTTTACACTTTTCACTTCACGGATCGCTATGTCTTCAGGAAGATAATGAATCACCCGGTGAAAAGCGCCCATAAACAGGACCCCTCGCTCCCTCTCTTTCAGGCTGTCGCCAATGGTGTTTGCCACGAACCTGTCCCTTTCTTCCATAAGCGTATCCCCTTCAATACGTTTCTCCACGGGGTTGGGGTCTTTCTTCTCCAAGGAGTCATTTTGGATGCACTGAAGAATTCGTTCCAGCTCCTTTTTTAAAATCTCGATGTCTTCGGTTTTTTGGATCTCCCCGCCTCTCCTGATCAAGTCCAGGACGATTTGATAATTTCTGCTCCCTCTTGCGGCGCCTTCCTCGACGATTCTCCGGCCCAGTTCTCCCCCGGCAGCCAGACCGTCCTGGTAGATCCGGAGGCCGGTGGGGTCAATTTGACTGAAATAATCGCTGAGTCCGTCCCAGAACAGGGTGACGATTTCTTTGTGCCTTTCCCATCGGGCTTTGCCGAAAAATTCCAGGCTTCTCTTTCCGGTGGGCACGGCTACGCTTCCCAGGTCCGCCTCTTCATGAATAACCGGCACGTAAAGAAGTTGTTTCATGTTCACTGTCCACTAATTACTTTCCATTCACTGCAATTTTGATTTCCAGTATTCCGTTTTTGTAATTCCAGGTCATCTGTTCTGCCGTAGCTTCCCTGGAAAGGAGAATTTCTTTCTGGTATTTTCTATTTTGTCCCTCAGCGCTGATAGTCAGAATGTCTCCCTTTATTTCAATGTGGAGATCTTTTTCATCGATCCCGGGCATTTCAGCCACCACATGGATTCCCTCCGGTTCATCGAATACGTCAAGGATCGGTTCACGTACCTCTTCCACCACCGGGCCTTTGGGTGTTCTTTTGATATTTCCAAACGGTTGAACCGATGGCCTTCCGTCCGCCATGGTACGAATTCTAACGCCATATACCCCTTTCAGTTCTTTAAGCCCCTTAATCTTATCCAGACTGCTGAAATCAATTTCACCGGATTTGGATAATTCTTCTCCCTTTTCCGCCAGTTTCGCCGCCGTATCAATCAGATTTCCCAGACCGCTTAAAAGACCGCCCAGCCCGAATTCGAAACTTCCACCATTTTTTTTCTCTTCATTCCCTCTTCCTGCGCCCATTTTCTTCTCCTCCTTTACCATTGCTTTTCTCTTGGTTGGTTTATTGACAATTTCCCAAACGCCTTCCTTTTCGATGCACTGAAAATCATTTGCTTCAAGGATTGATCGCAATCCTTTTACAAGGCCGTATCCCGCAAGGCTTGAAAGGACTGGTATGGAACTGACCACGGTGGAAGACAGGTTCAAAGACGCGCCTGCAATGGTTCCCAGACCGGCTAAAATTCCCGCCGGGGTTAATTCCTGGACCATATGCCCTAAATTGCCCTCTGAAAAAAGCTCCGGATTTTCCCCGATTTCCTCAATCAGCCGTGAAAAACGGTCCTTGTCCATCCGTGTGATCGTTCTGAATTTGGATATTCCAATGATCTGGATCGCCTTCAACCTATTGAGAAGATCGTCTGAAGGGGCTGTCTGTCCAGCCTCGATCCGCATGATGGTGCTGCGCGCGACCCCAAGCGTCTTTGAAAGTTCCGCCACGGACATGCTTCCAAATTTCTGTCTCAGTTCCTTCAAAACGCGCCCGCAGTTTTCCCGGGTCACGGTGTCCCGCACCTCTTTCATCTTCCTTCTCCAGACTGCCCAAATCGATTCATCATGTTGCATGTTGTTGCATTATAGAATAATTTAATCTCCAAAAGCCCCTTGTCAATAGATATTTTGCTTTAAACCGGGAATGAAAGGGAGGTCCCTTGCTTCTGGCGTGTTTTTGAAGGAGATATGAAAGGGACATTGGCGATCATGTTTTCCTGGAAAGGCTCTATGGCATCCTCTGCCGAAGTGACATCTAAAGATGACGCGGGCAAGATCTTCAATACAGCAAGATGTGGGTCATCTGGAAGGTTTGACGCGGGGAAAAAAGAAATGACGCTTCCATAAAGAAAGAATATTGCAACATGGGTTGGTTTTCAATGGAGAATGGCGGTTCTCATTTTGGATCTGTTTCCTGGTGAATCATGGGGCCGATCCGTTCCTTCTGATGCCTCCCTTTTTCATCTTGTACCTGAGTACCCGCTCACTGATGCCCAAGCGCTCCGCTGCCCTGGTCTGAATCCAATCGCTCTTTTCCAAGGCAGACAAGATCATTTCGTGTTCCACCGCCTCCAGTCTGTCGGATAGGGAACCCTCTGTGGCGGTCTGAAAATGTCGTATCTCTTCAGGGAGATCCCCTGGTTTAATAAAAGGTCCCCTTGCCAAAGTGACGGTGCGTTGCACCACGTGCTCCAGCTCTCTCACATTTCCGGGAAAAGGATACTTTGTGAGCATGTCCACGGCCTCGGGGGTGAACCGCAGGGGGGCCGCCGCATAACGATCCAGAAAAAAATCCAAAAATGCGGGGATCTCCTGACGACGGTGGCGCAGGGGAGGAACCTCGATCTCCAAGACCCTGACTCGATAGAACAGGTCTTCTCGAAACTGCCCTTCATCCACCATCTTTTTGAGGTTGCGGTTGGTGGCGGCAACCAGGCGGATATCCACATCATTCTCCTCCTCGCTGCCTACGCGGTTTATTTTGCCCTCCTGAAGCGTCCGTAGAAGCTTGGGCTGAAGCGAAAGGGGCATTTCACCAATCTCGTCCAGCATCAAAGAGCCTCCATGGGCCAGTTCAAACCGGCCTCTTCGATGGTTGGAGGCCCCGGTAAAGGCGCCTTTCACGTGCCCGAAAAGCTCGCTTTCAAAGAGGTTTTCGGGGATTGCGGCACAGTTTACCACTATAAATGGTGCGTCCCGTCTCGGACTTAAGAGATGAATGAGTTGGGCCACCAGTTGTTTTCCCGTTCCGGTTTCGCCCACCACGAGGACCGGCCATTGACTTTGGGCCACGCGCCGCGCCAGGGAAAGGACCTCTTTCATAACCTGGCTTTCCGCCATGATCTTCAAGGGAAGGGGAACTTCTTCCATGGCCGCTTCCACCACCGCCACATCTTCATCCACCGCCACCTGTTGTTCCATCTGCTGAATTGTTTTCAGGAGAACGGAGAGGTTCACCGGTTTTTCCAGAAATTCCGAAGCGCCCAGCTTGAGGACCTTCACCGCCATGTCCACGTCGCCGAACGCCGTAATCATGATAACCCGTGCCGCCGGGTTTATGGCTTTCATCTTTTCCAGCACCACCTCTCCCGTGAGCCCGGGCATCCGGTGGTCGAGCAGGACCAGATGGACAGGTTCCCGTTCAAAGAGCTTCAGGGCCTCCGAACCGTCCTGCGCCGTCAACGTCTCGTAACCTTGTTTGACCAAAAAACCCTTTAAAAGTTCACGCTGGGTGGCATCATCATCTACAACCAGAATCTTCATGGAACGACCTCTTTCCTTCCTCTCTTCTTTAAGCCCTGCCTTTTCGCGGACACGGGTAAGGGAAGGCAGAACGAGACCTCCACCATCCCGGCTTCCGGAACCTGAACCTCCATATGCCCTTCGTGGGCCTCCACGATTCTTCGGGAGATGGTCAGTCCCAGACCGGTCCCATCCGCCTTGGTGGTAAAATAAGGATTGAAAATACGGTCCGCTTCCTCCGGCTTCAATGCAAAACCCGCGTTTTTGAGTTTGAAACACACATGCTCCTTTTCCCTTTCCACCGCCAATAGGATAGAACCGCCCTCCGGCTGCGCCTCAATGGCATTTTTCAGCAGGTTCTCCATCACCTGCCCCAGCAGATCGGGATCACCCAACATCGATTCCCGGAAAGTGATCCTCCGCGACAGCTCTATGCCCGACTCCCGGGCATGGCCGGCGTAGAGATCGAGCATATCTTCCGCCAGCAGATCGAGGCGCATCTCCCTTTTTGATGCCTTCCGGGGACGTGCATAGCGCAACAGACCCTCCACACTGGCATTGGCGCGTTTGACGGAATTCAACATCAGATCAATCAGATGCCGGTGGTCCTCCGTTATTTCCTCCCCCTCCATCTGAAGCCTCTGAAGACCCATCCCCAGGGCATTCAAGGGATTTCGAATTTCGTGGGCAATCGCTGCCGCGGACCTCCCTAACGAGGCGTTTTCCCGCTCGGAAGAGATCTGCCTTTCAAACTGCTGGACCTGCATCAGGTGCGCGGCCTGATACCGGTGAAGAATCAGAGACAGAACAACCCCGAGGGAGGCGAGCGCTACGCTGAAAAGGAAAAAATCGCGCCACAAACGTCCAATGGCCCGGTGAAGATAATCCGCATCCAATGCTACAACCAGCTCTTTATCCTCCAGGGGCAAACGGGCTTCCGCCACTCTGACTTCCCCTTTATCGATAAAGGTTATGGTGGGCTTTCCTGTATCCCCTTTTCGATCCGCGCGGGGCTTTTTCAATTCCACATAGCTCACCTGGGGAATTCCCGCAATGGTCCTGATCACATTTTCGAGGCCCAGTTGCTCCTGCATGATCCGGATCCGGGCGTCCGTGATCCCAACGGTTATGCACTCCGGCTCCGCTTCTTTCGAAAACGAGAAGAGGTAAAGATGTTCCCCTGCATCGTGTTCGAGTTTGGAGTCCGGCCTGCAGTCTGAGGGAGGCTTTCGCAACCATCCTGGCGGGCCTTCCACTTGATCTTTTCCTGTCCTCTGAATACGGATCCCCCTCAGTCCCGCCTCTTCGGAAAAGGCGGCCAGCTCTTCCTGTGTAAAGGGTTCCACCCTATCCAGATAGTCCACAAAACGGGCCGTGTTTCCCAGAAAGGCCTCCATGATCTCCTCTGCCGCCCTTTTGGAGAGGACGCTTCCACGGGCGCTGAGTTGGACCACCTCCGCCACCAGCACCGCATGCTCCCGAACATGTTCCAGGAAATCCTTTTTGGCCTCGTGGACCTGCCACAGGAAATAGGCCATTACGGCGCAGAACAGAAAGGCAAACACAAATAAATTGGCCATCCAGAGAGGAAGCCAGCGGTTCTTATCTTCCACGACCCTTGCTGCCTCCCTGGCCGCCATATTGCCCATGGCTCTTTCCGATGCGCCGTCTAACCCCTGTCCGGTCCTGTCCATACCCCGTTTGTCCCGAAACCTGCACATTCGTGGCATTCAGCACCCCTGTTTCCGCGTTCGTCCCTCCCCATATCCTGACCACATTGCCGGGCAGCAGGGATTTCGGAAGGCGGTCCGCGGGGATGGTCACTTCTATCTCTTTCCCGTCATCCATGGACTCCACGGAGAGCTTTCCCGTCTCCCGGTCCACGGAAAGGACCCTGCCTACAAAAAGATCTTCCGCGGACGCGTGAGAAACCAGGCCGTTTGCCATGGCCAATATCAGAATGAATAGGATAGTCCGCATTGAATGACCGTCTCGGTATACGATTCATAATCAAGGGGGGCGTCTCCGGATTTCCACCCCAGCTGCCCGAAAACTTCCACATCTCCCCAAAACCTGCTGACCTGCAACCCCGCCGACCAGCTGTAGTTGATGCGTCTGACGTCGGTGATATCTTCCGGAACATCGTAGTATTGCGTCCGATACCACGTTGCCTCAACCCCCACCAGCCATTGCGCCGCCGGTTCCCAAGACAGTGCTGCTCCAGCCTGAATCTCCCTGAACGATTCCATGTCCAGCGAAGAATCCAGACTTCCGTACGACCCATACACCCGGCCGGTCAGTGAGGGGAGGATAAAGATGTCAAGATCCACTCCCGTCGTTATCAGGCGATTGTCCCTGGGGGGATAGAGCTTGTTGAGTTCGCCGTTGCCTTCTCCCTGCCCATGGTCCGGCGGCCGGGACGCCCATATCCCTTCACACCGGTCTGCCGGCGAAGAACCATTGCCTCCTCCGCCGCTACCATTGCCGCCTCCTCCGCCGTTACCATTGCCTCCGCCGCTACCATTGCCGCCGCCGTTACCATTGCCTCCTCCGCCGTTACTCACATTCCGCCCCTGGCCTTTTCCGGAGAAGGGCTTTGCCCAATTCAGATAGCCGAGCCACCGGTAGGACTGCTCAAAACCCAGTGTCAGTCTCTTGGTGAGAATCCAGTCTGCCGCAATACCCGCCATGGCCTCGTTGCGCTCGTCGGCCTCGATGAGGCGATCACGGTAGGCGGCCACCTCGCCTATCAGAGAGGGCAGAAACTTTCCCTCTGCCAGGACGTAGGAAAGTGCTGTTCCTGCCTGCAGGCGATAGTTATCTCCCACGCTCCAATAGTCCTGATACCTGGCCTCAGCGGACAGATGCAAAGCCAGATCCTCGGACAGGGCAAGTGACTGCGTTAGCCCGAGGCCATAGACGGAGAATCCCGAGCCATCGGAGGGATCGCTCAGGGCCGGATTAGAATCGTACCCTGCCGTCAGTTCAGCCAACAGATCCACGGCTTCCGAATCGGGGGCCAATAAAAAGAAGCAGAAAAACGCTGAGGCCCCGATGCCTGAGAGGATAGGGTTATATGGCCTGCGTCGGCTAGGCCGTATCTGGAATACGGAGATCCTTTTCATGTATACTGCTATACACCCTGTAGCGCAAAAAGGAAAGACCCCTCCCCGGGGGCCTTTCCTTTTTGCTTCAGATTAGAAGTGCCCGGAGGGCTATTTACAACTGGACGTCAAGCCTATTTCCGTCCAGCCTGACGCCACAGAGGAACACCGGTTACCGGGTCGCGTAAATCAACCACGGCACCGTCACTGAGCGTTATGGATATTGCAATATTCCGCAAAACCCCGTTGTAATCAACCTCATATCCGATCACGGTAACGCTTTCCCCCACGGCAGGCCGGGGCACATCTATTGAATCCCAGTAGCGTACGGGACCGATCCCATAAATGACGATATTATCTATGTCTTGCTCCCCATCAATATCAAATTCCATTCCGCCACCCTGAACATATGAAACTACCGTGCCTGTATATTCAAAGTAAGTCCCGTCGTTAATGATGTCGTGAATAGGACCGCTTCCATCCCCGGCCCCGTTTACAGCGCCTTTACCGTTGCCGGCAAATCCCAGTCCCATGCTCAAAAATAGCACCAACAATACGATCACACTGCCTGCCAAAGATTTTTTCATGATTTTTTCTCCTTTTATTATGGTTTTCAAGATTTCAGAAGATACATCCAAGCACTCCTAATTTGTCTGGTTTTTGCCTCCCAGTTCTTTCGACCCGCCGCCGTCAGAGTCGCCGGACCCGGAGCCATTTTTTGCGCCATACCCGGTGCCGTCCCGAGGCCTTGGAGCGGATCCGGTTCCATCCTGCGCGCCGTAGGTGTTTCTGCTTTTCGAGTTATCCCCTCCGTTCCATCCGCTTCCTCCGCTGCAATTTCCTCCTCCGCCATTGCCTCCCCGGCCTCCTCCGCGGGCCAGGACGACCGGCGCCTGATTAGAAATCTCCGTGATTGCAGCCTTTCGGGAATCCAGATCACCTCCAACCGGAATCCTTGCCCAGCCGGCGCTTTGGTCGATCCCGAAAAGCGCTGCCAGACCCAAACCTGCCAATACCGCCATTTTCTTTACCCGTAACCATGTTGCTCCTTTCCTT
>CAVVEP010000061.1:0-29808 GCA_963747015.1 uncultured delta proteobacterium | reverse complement strand
ATGGGGTTTCCGTATTGGGTCTGAGCACATTCACAAGGGCGCCCTTTTTTGTTGTTGTAATACAGGATGCCAGAAACATGGAAACAAGCCCCATAACAGCCATACGCGTGTATTTCTTCATTAGTTGAACCCTCCCGTCGCTTTTCCTTTAAAATCAACTCTGTCCGACTTTATCCCCGTGCATATCAGAGGCAAACCTGCTTTTCTGATTTCCTTTTTCAGGATTCTCCTTACGGTGGTTGCATCTGCCTGGCCGATTACCTCGAATTTGATGTAGGTTCCCGTTTGCTCAACTCGCGTCTCCCATCCCAAATCCATCAGGATATCTTCGATTTTGCTGCCGTTCTCTGGAGAGATGTTGGTGAAGACCAGTTCTATAAATTTCGGTCCTACAGATTTGGCATAGATCTTTTTTGCCAAGCTTTTGGCAGCCTCTCCACCTATTTTGATGGCTACGCGGGCGATGGCATCCTGTATGGCATAATCCCCCTGTCTTGAATTGGTCTTGCCTCTGTTTTGTACGCTGGCGGAAAATGCACCGGTGGAGACATCATAGGCTTTCATCGTGAGCGTGGACATTATGACATAGTAGCCGTCTTCCGTCGGCTTTTTTGCTGCGTCCAGACTCACCACGACCGCGAAATCCCCGGCCTCTTGTCTGGCGAGATTTATGGCGGTTTCTTCATCCACGATGGTTTCCGCCAGCCTGTTGTCGATTTTTTTGAGCTGCTCCGGGAGAAACACCCTGAATCCATACTGGGTTAGAGCATCCTGCAGATACCCCATGATTGTCTGCACCCCTTTGGATTTGTACGGGAGATCGAAACCGGTCATGGGCTTGTAGAGAACAACGACCCTCTTGTTGTCAAAATCCGTTTTTTGAATGATCTGTGTCTTTCTTGGATCATCCAGAACATCCTCCATGGCGTCTTTCAGTTTGCGATCGTCCACGTCCACCGTCATTCGCACTTCGTACACATCCGTGATGGGGTCCTTGCCCTCGGAGTTCACGCGATAACTTTTGATGATCCCACTGCTTGCCGAGGCGATTTTGTCCCAAACCAGCTTCCCTTTACTGACCTGAGTGCCGGATTTGATAAGTGTCCCCGAGACCTGCTCAACAGCGGCCCGAAGACCGTTGTTGATGGCCTCTTGACGGGTTTTGCCCTCTCCCACGCTGGTGGTTTCAACAGCCCGGCCGGATACCGGAATAGCCAGGATCAGAAATAACAACACACAGAAAAAGAATCGAACGCTTGCTCTTTGCATGTGCATCAATTTTCTCCTTTCACAGATTTGATTTCGTCCCGGATTGATTTGCCCCACAGATCTGCTCGTTAGTTCTCCTTCACCTCAGCCCTCGCCTTTTTGCTGCAAATTCCTCTTGATTCTAATTGACTGTAGGTGCGACTTCAGTCGCACAAATCGGGTTTATTTTCAGGGCATCCCCGATTCCAGACGAATGCGGCTGAAGCGCACCTACAAAAGGATCTGCTTTACATGCAGCAGAGTATCACTCGACGATTTCACAGAAATCCTTGTACACGTATCCGATCATGTCTCGATATTCTATGCGATAAAAACTTCCTTCCTGCTCAAAACGCGTCACTCGCGCTTCGGGCGGCAACATTTCTTTGGGAGGCGCCAGAACGTTCGTTTCGTCAAATAGCTGCACCTTCCACCTTTCTCAAATCCGCAATACGGGTTCGGGGTGCTTTTAGGGGCTCTACCCTCCCTACTTCAAGACGATTTTATGAGCCCAGGCCCTTTGTCCCGAGCCAAAAACGATGTGATACCAATCCCCTTTTTTTTCAAAGGCGGAAACTTCCGTCCCGCATGGAAGTTTTGCAATGATGTTCTTCCCTATGCGGGGATCGCTCCGGATATTCGCCGTGCCTCCGGACTTTGTCTGAATGACCATCTTCTTTGGAAATTCCTCCGTCGACCGAGAAGGAGGCGCGGGGGATAAACCGGCCAGGACCCTATCCAGCTCATAAAAGAAGCGTTGGTTTAACGGATGGGACTTTGAAGCCTGTGGCTCCAGCATGACGCGCGTTTCACAGGAGTCCAGTCGTTTCACTTCAATTTTTCCCATTGCGTCTGCGTTAATAATGCCTTCCATCGACGGGTTAACCTCATAGGGAATATGGTTCTTCTTGAGAACGGTTGTTACTGCCTGCATCATGGCTGAAAAAGGTCTGTAGTAGGTATCCTCATATATTGGTTCATTCGGCTCTCTAGGCTCCCCATCACCGTTGTCCGTAATTTTACAGGAAAAACAAAATAATAGGACAGAAGCCAGGACGACAAACATGAAAAACTCTGCCTGCCATTTTTCTCCGAGGCGACTTGCCCTGGAAGGATTGTGTATTGCCATGAACAGACCCCTTTTGACTGCTTCTGGCTTCATTGAATCTTGATCAGAGATCCCGCTCCCAACAAGCAAGAAGGATATCGCGAAGAATACAGCAACGCTGAAAAAGACACACCAGCCTATGAATCTATAATTTTTATATAAAGAAGCGAAATGCACTCGGTTGCGCAGGTGGCAGTGAGCATACTCGTCAATGAGTGACCCACTAAAACCGTAAATACATTCACATGCAGCATCAGTTCTTCCGGGAATCAGTTGGATTCTTTGACATAAATATTTGCGCAGATTAGAAGCATGCCAAAAAGATGTCAACCCGAGAAAAGCATTGGTTTTTCATTAGTTTTTACCTAATGTTTTAATATGATTGTTTTGAATTATCGTAGGCTTAAGAGATAGGATTTGAGGCGGGTCTTTTTCTTTTTAACTCCGAGTTTTTCTCGAATATTATTTCTGTGAAATTCAACGGTTGCTTTGCTTACCCCCAGTCCATCGGCAATTTCCTTGGTGGTTTTGTCCGATCGAATAAGATTGGCAACCCTGATTTCCTTCGGCGACAGGGAAAGGTACTCAAAGGTCAGTTTTTTGGAAAATGGCGATGCCATAAGCTTTAAATTGGATTCCAACAATTGAAGATACTCCTGCGCTTCCTCATCAATGTTGCACGCTTTCATCTTTGAAATGCACGGCGTGACGAGTCTGTTGAGTTTCGTAAGGACCTCTTCCTCCACCTCTTCCCTGTTTTCGGATGATTTCTGGAGCATAATTTTAAGGGCGGTGTTGGCTTGTTCAAGCAGATCGGTCTTCGCTTCCAGATTCTTTTTGCTCTCTTTCAACTGATTGTATGCATTCTCCTGCCTGGTGATGTCCCTTCCGGAAAAGGCTATTTGCAAAACCTGGCCTGAATGATCAAACGCAGGATAAAAACAGTTGTCCAGAATCATTCCGTTTCTTTCGTTCGTGAAACGGTAAGGCTTGCCGCTGATCACAACCTTGTTCATATTTTCTCTTTTTTTCTCGGCAAGATCCGGGAGCATAAGATCAAACAGACAGATGCCCACAAAATCGTCAATGGCCATTCCATATCTTTTTGCTGCTATCGGATTAGCTGCCAGCACATTACCGGATAGCTCCGTCAAGATCATGGAATCCTGTGGCGCGTTCAGCAAAGCCTGCAACTTCCGATTTGACTCTTCAAGCTCCGCAGTCCGGTCTCTTACCCGAGCACAATCTGTAGGTGCGAATTCATTGGCACAAAAACCGCCATCCCGGTCGACCCATCCCGATTGTGCGGATTCATCCGCACAGCGGATCGAGCCACACCGCATCCCACAGTGGATAATCCCCTATCTTTTTCACGATCCCCGCCCGAATCGGGTTGGCGACAATATATCGAGCCATCTTGCGTACATCTTCGTCCTCTCGGATGGCATGGTCATAAAACGCCCGTTGCCACACAGGGCCTCTGCGGTCCAGCCGTTTGTTCACCCGGCGGGCCGAACGACCTTTCAACAATCCCACCACATGGGAGAGATCTTCATTTTGCTGTAAAACAAGAAGCCAGTGCAGATGATCGGGCATCAGGACAAATGCCAGGGAATGGACATGACCATCTTCTTCAAGGCGCATCATCTCCCGTATCACCAGCCGGCCCAAAAAGATATCACAAAATATGGCAACGCGTTTTTCGGTGACCGTGGTTATCATGTATGCCCGACCGGGTTCGGACCATCGGCCACGAAGAAGAGCGTTGTAGCCGGGGGCGAATTGTTTCGGGGGTTGGCCCATTGGGTGTTTCGGTTGTGCGGGTATGGGTTGTGCGGATGAATCCGCACCTACAGCTACAGATCCGACTCCATACCTTTGCGGGGTAGGTGTGGCTTCAGCCGCACAGACCGGGGTTAGCGAGTGCCGGCATCTGCTTTCCAATTTCCAACTCTCTTTCGTACACCTTCTTTTCCGTTTCGGCAAAGGTTCCCGGATAATCCGAATACTTGCTTACCTGGAATTTCCGGGCAGCAACACGAAATATCCGGGTTCCAGATTTGCCTTTCATTGATCCAAAAGTGGAGGGGAGGTGGTGACCCCGCGGTAAGAGCCACCTGACGATTTCATATATTTTCACTGCAGGCCAATCCTGCCGAAAACTTTCCTTAGCGTCTATTCGTCCCTCCCCATATTTTTTTCTTTTTCCAATTCATCAAGGCTTGATGCTTAATTCCTGCATGGTCAACGAGGAGCCTTGGGGACCCTTCGGTACTTCTTTCAGGGTTGTAATTTCTGTTTTAGGAAGTGAAAATGATGAATCCCAGCCTCCCTGAAGGGTCAGTGATTTCACTTGATTCAGGGTAATGGGTCCGGAGTATATTCCCCCACTTATTTTTATCAAAGATCCCGTGACAGCGTCGTTGATTGCATTCTGGATTGAGTTGTAACAGGGATTATTGCCGCCACAACCTGCAACAGTACTAACGTAGAGTGCGGCCACATAGGGGGTGTTGAAACTGATATCATTCCCATAGGCAGTACCCACGGAATTAGTGGCGTACGCTCTCACATGATAACTGGCGCCTGCGATCAAGCCGGTTATTGAGCTATCAAAACTGCCGATGCCGTTACCATCTGTTGTTTTGCCATTACTCGTAGTTGGATTGGCATTCGTGCTCCAACAGACGCCCTTTGCAGTGATGGAAGCCCCGCCATCAGAGGTGACATTACCGCCTGTTTGTGCAGTCGTGGGATTCATATTCGTTACTGCCTTCGTTGTAACAATGGCTTCGGTGGGGGTGGTGGAGTCAAGCTGGAAATCCTTCCCTGTCACCGCGTCCCCTGCGTTCACCGATATGGACTGTGCATTGCCGCATTCCACGACACTTATGGGATCAGCCCACCATTCATCCAGTAGGCGCCAAAGGTGTTAGTCTTGATATAATATGTACCTGCGGGAAGCCCTTTGACCGTATAGGTCCCATCGGCATCATTTATGTATGAAAATGTGGGCAAATAGCGAGATGTATTGCACGGATCACCACTATACAATACTTCAACCCAGAACTGACCTCCTCCTCCAGTCACAGGCGTTATCCCGTCGCTCTGGTAAACCGTGCCTGAAATGGTGGCGCCGGTATCCAGCTGGAAGTCTTTTCCGGTCACCGTGTCTCCAGCGGTTACAGAAATGGTCTGGGCTGCGCTGCAGTCAATTACGCTCGATTGAGAAGCCCACCATTCGGAGGCGTAATTTAATGGATAAGTGTAAACAAAGAGATAATAAGTCCCCGTAGGAAGCCCTTCGATCGTATAGGTCCCGTCAGTGCTGTTTATGTCGGGACCCGAATAAGCGTAATTCAAATTACACGGATCATTATTCCCTGAAATCAGCAAGACTCTGCCGCCTCCCGTGACGGATGTTGTACCGTCGCTCTGATAAACGGTTCCGGAGATAGTGGCACCTGCATCCAATTGAAAATTTTTGCCCGTCACCACTTCCCCTGCTGCAACAGCTATGGCCTGTGCATTGCCGCATTCCATGACACTTAAGGGATCCGCCCACCATTCAGCTGATACGTAGTTACCAGTTGCCCGTGCAAGAAGATAATAGCTTCCTGTGGCGAGTCTTTCAATCGTGTAAGTTCCGTCGGCATTTATCTGGGCAGATCCAACTTGATTGAATGAACACGGATCTCCAGTGTACGCATAAACATTTCCGCCTGAGACCGGCATGGTCTCATCGCTCCCATAGACGGTTCCGGATATAGCGGCAGCGGCATCCAATTGGAAATTCTTACCTTCTACATTCTGCCCCTCGGCAACCTCTATGGTCTGCGCGCTTGCGCAATGCCTGACACTTTCAGGCGATGCCCACCATTCGCTGAAATAGTTTTCTTGTGTATCCGTTGTTAACCTGTAAGTCCCGGGAGGCAGGTCAATTTTGTATGTCCCGGTTACAGGATCAACACTACCTGACCTAACCGATTCAAAGTACTCACATGATCCGGTGTAGGCGTCGACCTGTATATTTTTCCCGGTCAGCGGCGTCACGCCATCACTTTGATAAACCGTGCCGCTAATTGATCCCATTACTGGGACATAAACATGAACAGCGGTAACGGCGGGGTTTTCCTGCCCAAGCTCATCTACCGCGGTCACTGCGTAATAGTATCCGTTACCTGGTATTATATCGGTATCCTTATAGGACTGAGATCGGATAGATACATCGGTAGGCGTCATGCCAGTGATATCGGAAAAGTCAATCGCACTTCTGTATATACGATAAGAAACCACATCACCCTGACCCGCTTCATCATATCCAAGCCATTGAACATCAACAAAAGCACCTTCATATTCCGAATAACCGTAATTTGCTGTTGTAGTGGTAATCGGAGCCGGTGGGTTTGTATCCTCGATCTTTGTTACAGTGATGCTCTGCTTGTATTTTTCGTCCGTGACAGCCGAAAAATCGAATACGTTTTCAGGATCATCCGTAATCCACACATCTCCTCTTTTTGCGCCCACAACTGCCTTGAGATCGTAAACCTGGGTCTGGCCATCGCTTCCGGCAAAATCTCCGGTAAGAACCTTGATGGTAAAAGAAACATTGCTGCCCTCTCCCCCCGAATTGAAGAAGTGATTTTTCCAGCCCATAACACGTGATCGGGTTCCGCCGTGTACTTACCTGCAACGCCGCATCTTCTGTCAAATTATTAGTAAATCCACCGGCAGACACTGTCCCATAAAGTACCGACCAGCCTGTCGGCATCTGCAAGACAATCCAATTCTCGGATGATCCGTCGTTCATATCCGTTGCTGTGCAAGATAATGTCAGAGTTATTACTGAACCCGTATTCGCGGTATCGGGCGCGGTGAACGTGGTAATAGTCAGTTTGCATCCAATCAGAAATAGCAGGCAAAACAAGGGAACCAGAATAAAGCTAAATCGTCGCCGCATCACTTTTTTCTCCTGTTTATAAGGTTAAGAGGAATAAAAATGGTTCCAGAATCAATGAACAAAAATGAAGGATACGGATCGTTGCGTAACCGATTTAGACCATGATCATCGGTTCGGCCAGGTAGGTGCGGATTCATCCGCACGGAGCCGTGATTGTGCGGATGAATCCGCACCTACCAACGGTAACAAAAGAAAGCGGCGGTCGAAGCCGGCCGAAACGATGATCATGGCCCAAACAGAAATGGTCTTATGGATGATCGCGTAGATTATGGGGATGCTAAAAGGATGTCAACCCGAGAAAAACATTGGTTTTTCATTAGGTTTTACCTAATATTTCAATATGATTGTTTTGAATTATCGAAGGCTTAAGAGATAGGACTTGAGGCGGGTTTTCTTGTTTTTGATTCCGAGTTTTTCTCGAATATTGTTTCTGTGAAATTCAACGGTTGCTTTGCTTACACGCAGCTCATCAGCAATTTCCTTGGTGGTTTTGTCCGATCGGATGAGGTTTGCCACCCTGATTTCCTTCGGCGACAGGGAAAGGTACTCAAAGGTCAGTTTTTTGGAAAATGGCGATGCCATAAGCTTTAAATTGGATTGCAGCAATTGGAGATACTCCTCAGCCTCCTCATCAATGTTGCATCGTTTCATATTTGAAATACATGGCGTGACCAGTTTCTTAAGATTGCCAAGGACCTCTTCTTCCACCTCTTCCCTATTTTCAGAAGATTTCTGGAGCATAATTTTAAGGGCGGTATTGGCCTGTTCAAGCAGATCCGTCTTCGCCTCCAGATTCTTCTTGCTTTCTTTTAGCTGGTTGTAGGTATTCTCCTGCCTGGTGATGTCCCTTCCGGAAAAGGCTATTTGCAAAACCTGGCCTGAATGATCAAACACAGGATAAAAACAGTTGTCCAGAATCATTCCGTTTCTTTCGTTCGTGAAACGGTAAGGCTTGCCGCTTGTCACAACCTTGTTCATATTTTCTCTTTTTTTCTCGGCAAGATCCGGGAGCATAAGATCAAACAGACAGACACCCACAAAATCATCGACGGCCATTCCATATCTTTTTGCTGCTATCGGATTAGCAGCCAGAACATTACCGGAAAGGTCCATCAAGATCATGGAATCCTGCGGCGCGTTCAGCAAAGCCTGTAACTTCCGGTTTGACTCTTCAAGCTCCCCAGTCCGTTCTCTTACCCGAGTCTCCATCACATCGTACGCCTGCTTCAGTTCATCCTCGATGTGCTTTTTGTGCAGGGCCAGCTCTATGGCCGCTTCAACCTGATATGGAACAAAAGGCTTCAGAATATAGCCATGAGCTTCGACATTTTTGGCCCTTTCAACATGGGCCTTTTCTGCGTGACCGGTCATGAAGACGATAGGGACATTGACCTTGCCTTTTATTCTTTCGGCAGCGGCAATGCCGTCCATGCCTCCGGGCAGGACGATATCCATTAAGACAAGATCAGGGGATAACTCTTCGACCTTCTCGATCGCTTCCTCTCCTGAACTCAAGACTCCCGCGATCTCGTACCCCAATTCCTGCAAATGCTCTTCCAGTTGGGTGGCAATTATGAAATCATCATCAACGATCATGATTTTTTTCATGGTATGAACCTCAAAAAGGAAAAAATATTATTCCCCACTACTCTATTCCGGCTTTCAGCTTATACCAGCAAGCCTCCAATTTCTCAAGCCATGTGCGGCTTTCACCGGCAATTCCCATGGAAGCATTTGCAATTTCCGACAAGTGCGGCTAAAGCCGCACCTACACACGATGAGAATTACGCCACAATTCCAAATTGTCTTGACACCTCAACGCTCACACCCTAAGATTTAGCACATAATACAAGATCGTCTCGTACCTTATTCAAAAGCCCTTGCAGTAATGAGTCACAGGGTCTTTTTTGCTGCCGCATCTTGGATCGACCTTCACGGACCGTTGAGAGGTCTTTTTTGGCTGGTACAAAAAATAATGCTGAGTTTTCAACGACCTCTCTGTACCATCCTAAAAGGACCGGGGCTCCACAGGAATTAGATGCGGCAGCAAAAAAGACCCTGTGGCGGAATGGCTTTGCTGAATCCAAACATATTACCAGGGAATTTTGATAGGATACATCCGGGCCTGGCCGGAAAGAGACTTTTACAAGGAGACAAAAATGAAAAAATCCCTCCGAACCCTTATGGTGTCCGTGGCCATTTTGTCTTTGTTTTTATCGATCTCTTATTCCTTTGCCGAGACTACTCCACCGGGAAAGGAGTTCTCGTTCATTCCGGGTCCGTGGACCGAAATAGACCCTGCACAGGTATACCCGGGATTCACTTACAATGGCCTTACCCCGTCCTGTGCCGCCTGCCCCCCCACCATCGACGGGGAAACCGGCGAAGAAATCACCTATGATAGCAAATTCACGTTTTTCACCAGAAAGGGACATTCCAACAACCTGGTCATCTATTTCCAAGGAGGAGGCGCCTGCTGGGATTCGGTGAATTGTCTCTATGAACACACCTACTACGAAGAGGTTCCTCCTTCCATCCTCTTTGCTTTTCCCAGGGGAATGGGGATATTCGACGGCGCCAAGCCAAGCAATCCCTTTCGAAGCTGGAATTTCGTCTACATTCCCTATTGCACGGGAGACATACACTGGGGCGCCCGGGATGCGGTCTATCCCGACACATGGAACCTTTATGGCGGCGTCCCCCAGACCATAAGGCATCGGGGTTTTGTTAATTTCCAGGTGGCCTTGAAATGGGCCATGGACAATTTTTCGTCTCCTCGGAAAATTTTCGTGGCCGGCAGCAGCGCCGGCAGTTATGGCGCCATTTTGGGATTTCCTTACGTAAAGGAGGCTTTTCCTCAATCAGAGGTCTATGTCTTGGGGGATGCGGGCAACGGAGTGGTAGCCCCGGACTTCCAGACCACGGGAATGGCCAACTGGAATGTTCAGTTCCCTGCTTGGATCCCGGGCTTTGATAATCAATCCCATCCCGAAGACCTCAACCAGGCGGAGATGTACGCCCTGATCTCGGCCTACTATCCGGAAAGCAAAGTCGCCCAGTACACTACCGCCTGGGATTCCAACCAGGCCTGGTTCTACAACGTACAGCTCAACACGAAAAACCCCCAGTTGTGGGACCTGACCGATCCCGTCTGGTGCGACTGGCACACGCAGATGCTCGATTTCGTCCATTACACGGCCGCCCTGGCCCCCAACTACAGATACTACGTTGCCGCCGGGGATATTCACACCATCCTGATGGCGCCGGAATTCTACACGGAAAACTCGGCGGGGATTCCCTTTATCAACTGGGTTCAGGCGATGGTAATCAACCCCTTCGGGTCGGAAGGTCCAACCTTGCAAGGCAGATGGATGAACCTGCAATGTCAGGATTGTGGAGATCCCGTTGAAGACTGTTCGAATCCATGACCCCTAAAAATCTAAAATCTATTGAAAAATCAATAATCAGGATTATTTTGGGCATGGCCTTTTAAAAGCGGCGCACGTTAACCGGCAGAAAGCACGGTTTGCCCTGCCTCCCAACCGAAACCTGAAAGCAAAGGAGAAGAAAATACATTTTGGAAGATGACCCTGAAAGAGATTTTTGGACCTTTCTCAAATCTCTGTTCAAGAAGAAGTCCCACATAGACGACAGCAACGACCTTAATGAAGAGATCCATGACCTCATGGATGAAGGGCAGGCCAAGGGCCTCATTTCAAACGACGAATCCCATATGGTTTACGGGGTGCTCGATCTAAAGGAAATGGACGCCCATTCCATCATGGTCCCGCGAATTGAAATCTCTTCCGCCTCTTTGGACTCCACACTCCGCCAGGTCATAGATCTGGTTACCCAATGCGGACATACCAGGATACCGATCCATAAGGACAACATCGACCAAATTATCGGGATTCTTCACTCCAAGGACCTCCTGCGGTTCCTGGGCGAAGACGGCGATTCAAAGCTTCCCCCGGAAATCCTTCGAACTCCTTTTTTTGTGCCGGGAACAAGGAAGGTCAGCGACCTTCTCAAGGATCTGCAGAGAAATAGAGAGCATCTTGCCGTCGTTACCGATGAGTACGGGGGTACGGCGGGGATTATCACCATAGAAGATATCCTGGAAGAGATTGTCGGGGAAATCATGGACGAGCACGACAACGAAACGGATCGGCTCATCCCCCTTGATGACGGGTCGTTTCTTGTTGATGCCCGATTGGAGGTGGAAAAACTGGAAGAAGCCCTCGAGATAAAACTTCCGGAGGGCGATTTCGAATCCGTCGGCGGGTTTATCATCCACCTGTTGGGCAGAATCCCCGAAGTGGACGAAAAAATCACCTTTGACGGGATGGAGTTCACCATCCAGGAAGGGGATCAAAGGAAGATCGACAAGATCCTTTTCTCACGACACATCACTCCGGCGGCCCCGGAAACAACAGAGCCCGCAATCCCTGATTCCGGCCATGTATGACTGGATACTATGCCCATTCCTGAAAAGCGTGAAGGCCTGACTCTTCGCTCCTGTCTGCTGGCGGTATTATCGGGATTTCTGCTCACGGCGGCCTTTCCCCCCGGTTACCTTTCTTTCACGGCCTGGATCGCTTTGATTCCCCTCCTGAAGGGCATTGAAAACCGCTCCGGTTTTTCCGCTTTCAAGCTGGGGGTCATGGCAGGAATGGCCCACTTCCTGACCCTCATCTACTGGATCATCGTTGTCCTTGACCACTACGGAAATCTGGGATTTTTCATAAGTCTGCTGGCGCTGGTTCTGTTATCCCTTTATCTCTCTTTGTTCACCGGGCTTTTTTCCTGTTTGACCTCGTTTCTCCAGGATTCCCGTTTTTTTGTTCTTTTCACAGCCTGTTTCTGGGTCGGCCTGGAATATGCCAAAGCCCATTTACTGACCGGTTTCCCCTGGTGCCTGCTGGGATACAGTCAGTTCCAACACCTGCCCGTTATCCAGATTGCAGACCTTTTCGGTGTTTACGGCCTGTCTTTTCTTATCGTTGTCGTAAACGCCGTTCTCTATCGCGCCCTGTTCAGTTCCCCCCGGCCCGCGGGAAGGGTCCTGAGATGGGAAATTCCTCTTGCGGCAATCCTGCTGGTGGGAACCCTCTCCTATGGGTACTACAGGCTGTCCAACATTTCTCTTGAAAACAGCGAAACCGGAAGACTCAATGTCGCTGTCATCCAGGGAAACATCGACCAGTCTCTGAAATGGGACCCCCAGTTTCAGGCGCAGACCGTGCTGACATACGAACGGCTTACCCAATCCACTTTTTCTTTCAACCCGCAAATGATTGTCTGGCCCGAGACATCCCTTCCTTTCTTTTTTCAGAACAACCGCGACTTTGTTCCCCTGATTTTTGCCCTGTCGAAAAAATCCGGCGCCACCCTCATATTCGGAAGTCCCGCCTTCAAACGTACCAAGGACCATGTTGAATTTTTCAACCGAGCCTACATGATCGAGCCCGGTTCCATGGAAGTGCGCTCTTACGACAAAATCCACCTGGTCCCCTTCGGAGAATATGTTCCGCTTAAGAAATACCTCCCTTTCATACACCGCCTGGTCCAGTCAGCCGGCGATTTCACGCCGGGCGCCGGCCGCTATACCCTTGAAAACTGACGGCGTTTCCGCTGGAATCCTTATCTGTTTCGAGGGCATTTTTCCTGAACTGGCGAGAGAGCTGACCGCGAACGGGGCAGATCTGCTTGTAAACCTGACCAACGATGCCTGGTATGGCATGACCAGTGCCCCTTTTCAGCACCTGAGCATGACGGTCTTTCGCTGTGTGGAAAATAGAAGGCCCATGTTGCGGGCGGCAAATACGGGGATTAGCGCGATCATAGGATCGGACGGGAGGATTGAGGAATCAAGCAGCCTTTTCACGGAAGCCGTGCTCATGCGGACCATCTCCATCCCGCCCGCGAAAAAGAGCCTGTATACCCGGATTGGAGACATCTTTGCGGCCGGATTGCTTCTGATCACCTTAGTGTGGATTATCTGGATTTTCTTCCGGAAGAGGAGGAATCAGAGACCTTGATCATCTTTTCGGCCGACTTCGACCGGGGCTTTCTTTGTGTTACCGTTGGTAGGTGCGGATTCATAGTACAACGCCCGTGCGGATGAATCCGCACCTACCTGGCCGAAACGATGATCATGTCCGAATCAGATAAGCTCAGCCGCGTAGGAGAACAGGGCCGGAGCGCCGCCGGTATGCCAGAAAAGGACGACATCGTCCTTTTTAAATTCTCCCTGTTCGATCATCCGAATCAGTCCCGCCATGGCCCTTCCGGTGTAGACGGGATCAAGCAGCACCCCCTCCTGTTCAGCGACCAGTTGGACGGCCCGGCGTTCCCCATCGCCTACAACGCCGTACCCCGCCCCATTGAAATCCTCACGGACAATGAATTCGGAAGGGGAAAAATCCCGGTCCATTCCAAGTCTTCGTGCCGTCTCCCCCGCAAGGCTGGCAAGGTGTTGATCGTAGGGAAGTTCACCCGCTTCACCCTTGTCAATTCGAATGCCCACAAGGTCGAAGGTTTGCCCGCAGAGGGCCTTCCCCACGGCCAGGCCCGCCTGCGTCCCGCCCGAACTTGAGGCGAACACCACATGAGAAATACGCTCCCCCATCTCCTCCAACTGCACGCTGATCTCTTCCACGGCCTTTGCGTAACCGGCGGCGCCCGTGCTGTTGGACCCTCCATAGGGGACGATGTAGGGTCTGTGTCCGGCACGCCTGAGCGTCTCGGCGATCTCCGGAATTTTCTCTCCCTTTGCGAAACTCCCCTGTCCAGTGGAGCTCGGCACCCAGGAGTCTGTCCAGAAGCAGGTTGCCGTTGGAGGCGGAAGGGGCCTCACCGCCCAGAACCAGATGGCATGAAAGGCCGCAGGCAGCGGCAGCGGCCGCCGTCTGGCGGCAATGGTTTGATTGCTCCGCGCCGCCCGTAATCAGGAGATCGCATCCCTGGTCCAGGGCCTCCGCGGCCAGGAATTCAAGCTTTCGGGTTTTGTTTCCTCCAAAAGCAAGGCCGGTATGGTCATCCCGCTTCATCAGGATTCGAGGGCCGTCCAGATGGGCGGACAGTCGGTCCAGTTTCATAATTGGCGTAGGGAAAAAGCCCAGACTTTGGATGGGCAGATCTCGATATTTCATCACAATCTCCTTAACAGGAAAAGTGCCTATTTCCAACCTCCGATGAGGTGCAGGTGCAGATGGAAAACAAACTGTCCCCCGCCCCGTTCCACATTGTAGACCAGTTTATACCCGGTCTTGGCAATCCCCTGTTCCACCGCGAGTTTTTTGGCGGCGAAAACCAGGTCGGCAAGTACGGCACGATCCTCTTCCTCCAGGTCATTGATGCTTCGGATATGCTTTTTCGGCACAAGAAGGATATGCACCGGCGCATGGGGCTTGATATCGTTGAAGGCCACCAGATTCTTTTCTTCATAAACCAGTTTCGCCGGCGATTCCCCGCGGACAATCCGGCAGAAGATACATTCTGTTTTCTTCCATCTTTCCTCCTTTTACAAAATATCACCGGGCTCATAACGTGCCGCTTCGGCATATCGTTTGAAAAGAGGCTCGGCCTTGACTGCCACTTCCTGAATCTGTGCCGGCGCGTTTCCCGCAAAATGGTCGGCATCTTCCAGGATTTTGTTGATCTGCTCCTCGGTCACGCCGGCCTCCCTGAACACCTCATCCTCTGCCAGTCTTCGGGAAAGCCGGGGCGATGTCCCCTTTTCCCGCATGGACATGGCCTCGGCCACTGCATGGCGTTTTATGGCTTCATGGGCTGTTTCTCTTCCTACCCCGGCCTTGACCGCCGTCATGAGGATCTCCGTACTGGCCAAAAAGGGCAGATATCGCTCCACCTCTTTTTGAATGATCACGGGATAGGCCCCCATGTTAACAAGGACCGTGAGGGTGGTCTCGCACAGGCCATCCGAGGCATACATGGCATCGGGCATCACAATCCTTCGCACCACGGAGCAGGACACATCCCCTTCTTCCCACTGATCCCCGGCCAATCGGGACGCGCCGTCCGCATACATTTTGATCAAATGGGAAAACCCGCAGATCCGTTCGCTGCTCCGCGTGTTCATCTTGTGCGGCATGGCGCTGGAGCCCACCTGTCCTTTTTTGAATCCTTCGGTCACCAGTTCATAGCCCGACATGAGACGCATTCCTTTGGCAAAGTCTTCACAGGCCGAACCCATAAAGGCCAGATGGCTGACGAGCGCATAATCGAGAGACCGGGGATACACCTGGCCCGTAGAATCCAGGACCTTTTCGAATCCAAGGCTTTCCGCCACCATCTGCTCCAGCAGACGCGTTTTTTCGGAACTCCCAAGAAGGGTCAGCATGTCAAACTGGGTGCCCACCGGGCCTTTGATTCCTCGAAGGGGATAGGTGCTCAGGAAGGTCTCGAAGGCTGAAACATGAATCAGAAGCTCTTCGGCCCACATGGAAAAACGCCTTCCCAACAGCGTGGGTTGGGCGGCCTGATGATGGGTTCGCGCCGTTAAAACAATATGCCGGTATTCCGAAGCCCGATCCAGCAGATGTCGGAGGACCGACACATACCGGCCAAGAATAATCAGGGCTGCTTTCTTAAACTGCATCTGTTCCACATTGTCGGTAAGGTCCCGGCTGGTCATGCCTTTGTGGATATGTTCCGCCTGGTTGGCTGCCTTCACAAAGCCCTCGATCTTGGCCTTGACATCATGTTTGGTCTCCAGTTCCCGCTGTTTGATAAAATCCAGATCGATGTCCCCTTTTGCCGCTTCATAGCCCTCGATCACATCGGACGGGATCGAAAGCCCCAGTTTCTTCTGGGCCCGCATCACCGCGATCCAAAGCTCGCGCTCCGCCAGAATTCTTCCCTTCTCCGAAAAGATTTCATTGATTTCAGGGCTCGCGTATCGCTGCGACAGTACATTGCTGTTGGTCATGTTTTTCCTCTATCCCAATCGGGGGAAAATGTTCCGAAACAAATCCACCGTCAAAATTTTTTCACAATCATCCGCCTCGACCGAAAGATACTGTGGTGCACGGCTTCAGGAGGACCTACGTCAAGTTACGAAATACGCCAAAAACAGTATCAACAACCGACTCTTGCGTCAAGTTTATAACTATATGCAGTGCCTTACCAGTCGTAAATGATCTCCCAGTGATCTTTAAAGGGGGAATCCATCTCACTGTAGCGATAGCCCAGAGTCTTCCCGGTGCCCGGGCCACTGCTCGTGCCTTCCTTCCAGTATCGCAGCGAGATGGCAGGCAACAGTGGCGCTGTCCCCTCCCCTTCACCGAACGCATCCTGCGCCTCGACCCAGGTCTCCTTCTCTTCGATTACCTTCCAGACAGTGTCAAATTCTTTGCTTCTGATCCGTTCTCCCACTCGAGGGAGGCCCATACTTTCCCTCAGTTCCTTGAACCTGTAAGACGAACGTTCACCACTGTCCAGAATACGCTCTCCCAGGATCTTGATGCCGATCGCCCCAATGGGAGCTGTAAGTAAAATGGAGAGCACCGCCATGGCCAGAATGAGCTCTCCTGAGGCCACGCCTGCAGCCAGCGGCACAGCGCCGATAGCGGCCTGAACAGTGGCCTTGGGGATATAGGCCACCACACAAAAAAGTTTTTCTTTTACGCTCAGGTCTGTTCCGAAAAGGGAGACATAGGTCCCCACGCTTCTAAACAGAAGGCCAATCAAAATCACAAGGGTTCCCGCCAGGCCCGCTTTCCAGGCCACCTGAATATTGACCTGACTGCCCACCAGCACAAACAGGAGGAGTTCCGCAAACATCCAGAGCTTCTTCAGTTTTTGCGAAATAATATGGGCGATGGCTTCGGATTTTTCCAGCACCACAAAACCGATGGCCATGACGCCCAGCAGACTTGCAATCGGGACCCAGTGCTCCAGTACCTTCTCCAGCCAGGTGAGAAAGATGGCAATTCCCATGACCACGATGGTCCGCTTGGGAGGGCGCCAGTCGTATTTTGTAAAAAGGAGATAAAGCAGGTAGCCGGGGATCAGACCCGCCAAGATCCCGAGGACGATGCTGAGAGGAATTTCGGCAAGCTGGACCCACAGGTTTACCTCCCCTCCACCATACATGCCCAGAAAAACGGTAAAGAGGACTATGACAAACACGTCATCCACCGACGAAGCGCCCAGGATGAGGGTGGGAATGCCCTTTTTTGTGCCGCGTCCCCGGTCCATGAAATCAATCATTAGAGGCACCACTACGGCAGGGGAAACCGCCCCGAGGATGGAGCCGAGGATCGCTGCTTCCAGATAGGTTATCCCCAGCAGCCGGGGCGCCACCAGTATGATGCCGGCAATCTCGAAAAGCGCCGGAACGGCGCTCATGGTCACCGCGGCCCTTCCGACACGATTAAGGGTATCACGCCGTAGTTCAAAGCCGGCCCGAAGCAGGATCACAATGAGGGCGATCTTTCGAAAATCGCCGGACACAGTCATCATCTCCGGAGATATGAAATTCAGGAGATAGGGACCAATGAGCACTCCCACAAGCAACATGCCCACCAAACCCGGTAGTTTCAGCTGACGAAACAGGTAGTCGCCGCACAGCCCTAAAAGAATAATCAATGCAATGCTTATAGCCATAGAAATGCCTCCTATAAAAAAAATGCCCTGTCAGGTGGCAACCTTGCAGGGCTTCTAAACAAAAAAACCCACCGGAATTTCAGGTGGGGCAGGCATCAGACACTCCTACCCCCGATACAGTCTTGAGGTAGAAGTCATCATCCCTTCAATTAGGGCGGTTCATGGCAGACTTCATTGCCGCGTACATTATGGTTCTCATTGGGTCATAGGAGAATTTCCAGTCAAGCAGTTGCTTTTCGCTAATCCGCGAGGGGCATACGTTTCATCAGAGCCGATCTCCTGTTTCCATATGCCACATATCCTTTGAAGAGGTCAAGAAATATCGCGGTCACAAAGCCATATGCTATCCAAAAGCACGGGTAGGAATGGAGAGATGTATAAAGACATTCGGCTGAAGTTGTTTCATTTCAAGGAGGCAGGGTAATCGAAATAAAAACAGACTTGAAAAAATTTTCGTCAACCATTACATTGCAGGCATCGGAGAAACTATTTGCCAGTAAGGACATACGCAACATACCGGAGGAAAATCATGTACACAGAAATCATAGACACCATCGATACCATTACCGTTACGCTTGAAGAGTTGCGAGGTCATCTTTGACTTAGACGTCCAGGAAGAGGAACTGAAAAAAATCGACAAAATGATGGCAAGCAAGGATTTCTGGCAGAAAGACCAGGACCAGATATCCCAGCTGTCCCAGGAGCGGTCCGTTCTTAAAGAGACGATCGACACCTGGCAGGCCCTGCACAACCAGGTGGAAGATGCCAAAATCATGGCGGATATGGCCAGAGAAGAAGATGATGAAACCACGCTGAAAGAAGTATTCGACGAAATTCGCCTGGCCCAAAAGAAAGTAAAGACACTGCAATTGGATTCCCTGCTCTCCGAGCCGGATGATAAGCGAAACGCCATTGTTGCAATCAATGCCGGCGCCGGAGGCACGGAGGCCCAGGACTGGGTCGAAATGCTTTTCAGGATGTACATCCGTTGGGCGGAAACCAGGGGGCTGAAATCCCAGGTTATCGACTATCTTCCCGGAGACGAGGCGGGGATAAAAAACGTCACCTTTACCATATCGGGGGCCTATGCTTACGGGAACCTGAAATCCGAGCATGGGATTCACAGAATGGTCAGAATTTCTCCCTTTGACGCCACCAAAAGGAGACATACCTCCTTTGCTTCCGTATCCGTACTGCCTGAAATTGATACGGACATCGTCATTGACATAGATGAAAATGATCTCCGGATCGACACCTTCAGGGCCAGCGGCCCCGGAGGTCAGCATGTCAACAAAACCAGTTCCGCCATAAGAATCACCCATCTTCCGACCGGCATCGTCACCCAGTGCCAGAACGAAAAATCGCAGCACCGCAACAAAGATATGGCCATGAAGGTTCTGAAATCAAAGCTCTACGATATCGAGAGGAACAAACTCGAGCAGAAAAAGCATGACATGCACGATACAAGCAAGGATATCTCCTGGGGAAGCCAGATACGGTCCTACGTGTTCAACCCATACCAGCTGGTAAAAGACCACCGGACGAACATGGAAACGGGCAACGTTGAAAGGGTAATGGACGGAGATATAGACGCATTCATTGACGCCTATCTGAGAAGAAAACAAAAGTAGGGATGCCGTTCATCGGAACATACGTTCCCACGCGGAGCGTGGGAACGCTAATTACACCCGGATTTACTCGGCGTGATAAACCACTTCAATGCTCTTGATATAGGCGTTTATGCCGGAACAGATGCCCTGAGCGATTTCTTCCTGATACTTACTGGCTCAGAAGCCTCTTCTTTTCGGTGGAATTTGAAAGGAATCCCACCTCCACGAGAATGGCCGGCATTTCGGCGCCGATCAGCACATAGAAAGGCGCCTGCTTCACGCCAAGGTTTCTGGTTCCTCCATATCCTGTCTTGATGGCGCCGTACATGCCTGATTGGACCTTGTGGGCCAGTCTGCTCGACTCATAGATTTTTGTATTCAACATCAGGTCGTTCAGAATGGTCTGCAGATCGCTTATATTCTTTTCGGAGGTGGCATTTTCTCTCGCGGCCACCATCACGGCGCCTTTGTCCGTGGCCATATTCAGGAAGTAGGTCTCCAACCCTTTAATATTTCTGCTTTTGTGGGCGTTTACATGAAGGGAGATGAACAGATCGGCCTTTTTCACGTTGGCAATGGCCGTCCTGCTCTCAAGCGACAGAAATTCATCCCGATCCCTCGTAAGGAACACTTCACAGCCTAATTTCTTTTTCAGCTCTTCCGCAAGCAGTTTTGCAATGCTCAATGTGATGGTCTTTTCCTGGAGCCCCCCACGGACATAACAACCCGGGTCCCTGCCGCCGTGTCCCGGGTCGATCACAATGCGTTTCACATTCAATCCGAGCTGTCTGGCAAGGGAGATGGTTTTATCCGGAGATGCCGCCTTTTTAACACCCCTTTGAACCGCCCGTTTTTTCACGACGAATTCTTTCCTCGGCTCGGCAACGGGTTCTTTCTCCGCATCGGCAACGGGTTCTTTCCCTGAATCCGCAACGGATTCTTTCCCTGAATCCGCAACCGGCTCTTCCCCGGAATCGGCAACAGGTTCATCGCTCTTCTTTGTCTGCTCTTGCGAAAATCTGCGGACATCCACCACGATTCGAAAAGGGTCGAAAAGATGAAAGATGTCATATCCACCGATCTTTTCTATGTCAAGGACCACACGAACCGTATTTTTGGTGAACTGGCCGGCCCTGGCACTTTGAAGCAGTTCATTCTTGATGGCCACATCGCTGTCGATGTTCTTGGCAACGTGTGCATTTTCCAGATCGATATATAACCGGCGCGGTTTCTTATTGTCCGGATCGGCTTTGAGCAGATGGTGGTCATATTTTACGGGACCTTCGGCATCCACCACCACCCTCGTGTAGTTCGGGGTCGACCAGTACCGGATATCTTTGATCGTCACCCTTTTTGCCCCGCCCTTTGCCTGCTTCCGTGCCTTGTCGTTCACATTTCGCAACTTCACGGCCAGCGTATCGATCATCTCCTTTGCCCGCGGGCGCATATCTCCTTGAGGAAAATTCACGTCCACCTTCAGAAATTCCACATAGGCCTGGGTCGGATCATTAAGGGAGGTGTAATAGATCTCTCCTATCCTGTATTGCGCGTCATCGGCCAGACGATCGTTCTTGTACTGATCGGCGAGCTGCCGATAGTCTGCGATGGCCTCGTCAAGATCCGTCGATTTTCCGGAATACCGGTAAAGAAGGGTGTAGAGTCTGGCCTCGTTGAATAATGCTCTGGGAGCTTCTTCGCTCTTCGGGTAGGATTTGTAGACTTTTTGATAATCCTTGATGCAGGTCATCCAGTTGTGGCGATATTTTTTCTTTTTGGAGGAATTCAACAGGTCTTTTTTGGAGTGATCGGCCTTTTCAAACAGGGCCTTAGCCCCCTCTTTGGCCGCACACGCCTCGTCATGCACGCCCGCAAAAAGAAGCGTCGCAAGGATGATCAATACGATATGATAAGCTTTAATCCCCATGAATTTCCAAATGATTCACTGAACCGTCAATCTTCGCACATCGGTCTTCAAATCCGTGGCCCCTCACTTTTCCGAATCCACATATTCCTTGAGTTTGCCCAGCTCCACCAGGGCATCAATCGGGGTCATGGAATTCACGTTGATTCCGCGAATCCACTCCCTCAGATGCGGTTCAAGAGATCCGAACAGGTTAAGTTGTACCATTTCGCCTTTTGGATGTCTCCTTCTTTCGGTTGCCAGACGGGGTCTGCCGATCTCATCTCTTTCCGCACCTTCAAGGTTGTTCAGAATCTCCTTCGCCCTCTCAATCACCCCTTCCGGGATCCCCGCTATGCGCGCCACCTGAATGCCATAGCTTCGACTGGCGCTCCCCGGGACCATCTTCCGGAGAAAAACGATTTTATCATTCCACTCCCTGACGGCTACATTGAAGTTCTTCACCCTCGTCATGGTGGCAGCCAGTTCCGTCAGTTCATGGTAGTGGGTGGCAAAAAGCGTTCGCACGCCCGCTCCTTTGAGTTCGTGGAGACATTCCGCCACCGCCCAGGCAATACTCAAACCGTCATAGGTACTTGTTCCCCTTCCAATTTCATCCAGCACCACCAGACTTTTCGGGCCGGCATGCCGCAATATATTGGCCGTTTCATTCATCTCCACCATAAAGGTGCTTCGTCCCCTTGCCAGATCGTCAGACGCCCCCACCCTCGTGAAAATGCGATCCACAATTCCTATAACAGCCTTTGAAGCCGGCACAAAACTCCCCATCTGGGCCATGAGAACCGTAAGGGCGGTCTGCCTGAGGATGGTCGATTTCCCCGCCATATTCGGTCCCGTAATGATGACGATCTGCTGGTCTTCCGCGTTCAGAGTAATGTCGTTGGGGACGAAATCTTCCTCTTTCACACTGAGCTCTACGACGGGATGCCTGCCGTCCACAATATTTAATTCCAGACTTTCGTTTATTTCAGGACAGGTATAATGGTGGTCTTCGGCCGCCTCCGCAAGCCCCGCAAGCAGATCGATCGTGGATACGAGTTCGGAGGTCTCCTTTATTCGCTGATTCTCCCGCGCGATTCGCTCCCTGATTTCCTCAAACAGATGGGCCTCCAGCTCCACCCTCTTCTCTTCGGCGCCCAAGACCTGGCTTTCTCTGATCTTGAGCGCCTCCGTAATAAACCGCTCTCCATTCACAAGAGTCTGCTTCCGCACATAATCGGGAGGCGCAAGAGACAGATTCGATTTGGAGATCTCTATATAATAACCGAAAACCCGGTTAAATCCCACTTTCAGGTTGGAAATTCCTGTCCTCTCCCGTTCAGATAGGGCGAATTTGGCAATCCAGCTTTTTCCATCACGACTCAGGGAGACCAGATCATCAAGGTCTTTGTTGTATCCCTTCTTTATAAATCTCCCCTCTTTCATGGACAGAGGAGGTTCATCATGGATAGACGCTTCAATAAGGGCCACAACATCCTCAAGGAGATCGATTCGGGAAGCGATATTCGACAGAAGCGTACTCGTGGATTGTTCCAGAAATTGCCTGATGGAGGGCAAAATCGCAAGGGAGGCCTTGAGGGCCAGGAGATCCCGTGCGTTTGCGCGCTTCAAGCTGATTCGACCGTTTAACCGTCCCAAGTCATGGATGCCTCTGAGATTGTCCCGCATTTCAGACCTCATGAGGGGATTTTCCTTGAAACAGGCAACCGCCGCCAATCGTTCCCTGATGGCCTCAACCTTCACGAGTGGGTAGGAAATCCAGTTTTTCAGAAGACGGCTGCCCATGGGTGTGACCGTCTTATGGAGGATATCAAAGAGGGTCCCCTTTACGGTCTGACGACTCATGGATTTGAGTAATTCCAGGTGCGTACAGGTGGATTCATCCAGCACCATGAAATCGGTCAGGTGGTAAGAAACGATCTCTCTGATATGTGCGGGAAGGCCTTTTTGCGTATCTCTCAGATAGTGGACCAAGGCGCCGGCCGCGTAAATTCCCTGCACCATGTCCTCAAGGCCGAATCCTGCCAGGGAGCCGACCTCTAATTGCTCCTTTAAAAGCCTTTCCGACCCGCGCGGATCAAAAAAATCGCCGTTGAGCTGTTCCAACCGATATGCGGAAAGCGCCTCCATCCGCGCAAGGCCGCTGTTTTCGGGAACCAGGAGTTCGGCAGGTCCTATCCTCGCAAGCTCATCCAGAAGCGGTTCAAAAGAACGGATCTCCGTTACCCGGAATTCGCCCGTGGAAAGGTCCAGATGGGCAAGGCCGTAAGTTTCGTCGCCTTCCGATACGGAGGCCATGAAAATGTTGTCCTTGTGATCCACCTCCTGCTCATCCACCACGACGCCCGGAGTGACCACCCTTACCACTTCTCTTTTGACGATGCCTTTGCTTGCCGCGGGATCTTCCGTCTGTTCACAGATCGCGACTTTCACGCCGCTGTCCACCAGTTTGCCGATATAGGCCTTGTAAGCATGGTAGGGAATGCCGCACATGGGTATTTTCTCCCCTTTGTACGTTCCCCTCGCCGTGAGGGCAATCCCGAGGATTTTGGACGCCCGGACCGCATCATCAAAAAACATCTCATAAAAATCCCCCATGCGAAAGAATAAAACGGCATCCGGAAACGCGTCCTTGATGCTCATATACTGTCTCAACATAGGGGTCATTCCGTTGCGATCTTCTTTCATCCCTTGCTTTCAACCACCGCTGCCGAGGAATCAACCAGACCGATCGTATCCCACATATTGCACTGGGGGCACCTCCACTGAAGGTCGTCCGGCTCAAAACCGCACTGGGAGCACTGGAAACGGAGATAGGGCATATTCAGAAGGGAGAGAATTTCCTCGTAATCGGCCACAATCTCCTTTTCCTTCCCATGACTGATCAGGATCTGCCCTTTGAATCTCCTGGCCTCCCAGAAAGTGGGATCCAGTTCAAGCGCATTTTCAGCCTCTTTCAAGGCCCCCTCCACATCATTTTCGTTATAGAGATATCTCGCCAGCGCCATATGGGTAAAAGCATCCTGGTTGGATTTGGCGCATTCTTTCAGGAAATCTTCCACCGGCTTCAGGTTTTTCATTTTGGAGTAGGCCCCCTCCAATCTTCGATAGGCCAGAAAAGTGAACTGAGGAGCGATTGCCACCACCTTTTTCCATGTGGATATGGCTTTTTCGTACTCTTCCTTGGCAAAAAAGAAATCCCCAAGGTGCAGATAGGCATCAACGCAACCTTTATACGTGCTTATCGCCTTTCCAAAAAAAACCTTTGCCCGGTTTAAATCCCCTTCCATCTGGCAGCTTTTCCCCTTTTCCACCAGATAATGGGCAAGAATATGACTATAATCTTTCCTGCTTATCCTTGCGATCTTCTGTCTTGTGAGGTAGGCATTATCCCAGTCCTTCAGCTCTTCATAGATTCGTTCCACTTCTATAAAGGTCTCCACATCATTGGGACGTTTCTGCGTTACTTGGAGAAAAGTCTTGAGCGCCCTGTTCAGGAATCCCCCTTTCCTGTAATCCTTTCCGAGATCGAGAAGCGCCCTTATTTTTATCCGTTCATCGATGTTCGGTCTTAGAATAATGTTCTGCCGGATGCGAATGGCACGATCAATATCTCCTTTTGACCGGTAAAGGTTTCCAAGCGTCACATAGGTTTCAATGGTATTGGAATTCACCTGAACCGACTTGGTGAATTCTTCTATGGCCTGATCCCGATCATCGGAGAGCAGAAACTGTATCCCTTTGAAAAAAGACTTGTCCCCGGTTTGAGCCGCAACCCCGGTTCTTTCCCTGAAGCTTCGAAAATATCCTACTATGGCGCCGCCTATAAGGACAGCGACCAAAATCGCCAGCAATATTTGAAGGGCGGGGGAATCAATAAACCATTGCCATGTGGATTGCACGGGTGAAAATTCCTCTGAAAGGGCTACTCCTGCATTCAGCAGGCTTTTCCGGTTCCAGATCCTGTGTCGTTACCGGTAAATTCCTCAGGGAGTTCAATTCCTTTTCCTTTTCCCTGACTTCCTTCGTCAAAGCCTTGATCTCTCTCTTCATGCTGAGACGTTCGCCGATGCCGTAAACCCACACCGCCACCACCCCCACCAGAAACGTGATAATGGCAATCAGAAATACAGGCATCCCGGTAGTTTCATGCTCGAAAAAGACCAGATGGGCCTTGAAACTAATGGGCGTTGACAATGCGGCATAATTCTGGACAGCCAGAACCACGATAATAAGCAAAAAAAGGATAACCACAATCACTTTCAGATGTTTCATTCCCCGCCTCCATAATTATTTATAAATTCCGTAAACTCAACAATAAAAAACATTGATACTCCGTATCCTATTTAAATTCGCCGGACTGTGTTTGGATTCAGGAAAGCCATTCCGTCACAAGATCTTTTTTTGCTGCCGCATCTGACTCCATTTCAGAGGATAAAGCTTCAAATGGGGATAATCGTTCCCGAAACCGTCTCTCCAAATTCAAGGATTCCAATGGAATGCATCCCGGATGAGCTGTAACCGGTAGCCGTGCCGGGGTTGAAGAAAAGAACTCCGTCTTTCATATGATTCACCGCTTTATGAGAATGACCATAGACGATTACATCAACATCACGAAAAAGCGGCCGTATCCTCTCTTCCAGCCCCTCCGATGAACCCCATCCATGAATCAGCGCGACCCGGTATTTTCCTATATTCAACACCAGTTTGTCGGGTAAAACAGCCCTCATCTCAAGGGGATCCATATTTCCGCAAACCCCGTGGAAAGGACCTCTTTCCAAGAATTCCACCACATCCACGGAGACGATATCCCCTGCATGCAAGATCATATCCACATCGGACAGGTATTCCTCGTAAATTCGTTGAAAATCGTGCGTCATCCCTCTGAGATGGGTATCTGATACAACTCCGGCTTTCATCCTTGGCTCTGTTCCTCCCATTCCGGTGAAATTAAATATGAATGAGTATACCGATCTGGGTGAAAAAGACAAGCCATAATGACAATCGCTGAAAAATCCCATTTGACGAGAGGAACCGCTTGTTGTATAAATATCATTCCTCATTTTGATATAGCGTTCCGGGAGGGAGATACATGCCTATATATGAATTTTATTGCTCTGACTGCAATACGATATTTAATTTTTTCTCGAAAACCATCAACACCGAAAAGCGGCCGGCCTGCCCCAAGTGCCCCAATCCCAGGCTTGATCGAAAAATGTCGTCTTTTCCCGCCTGAAAAACACAAACCAGGAGGAAGGGGACGACATGCCCATTCCCGACTTTGATGAAAGCAAGATGGAAAAGGCCATGAACCTCCTTGCCAGCGAAGCCGAACACATGGATGAAGAAGATCCGCGACAGGCGGCCAACCTCATGCGAAAATTGACCGACATGACCGGTCTGAATTTGGGGCCGGGCATGGAAGAGGCCTTGCACAGGATGGAAGCCGGGGAAGACCCCGAGGCCATAGAAGCGGAAATGGGTGATCTTCTGGAAGGGGAAGATCCATTCTCCTTTCAGGCCAAATCCGGCAAGAAAATCCAAAGTAAATCCTCCGGTAATCGACGAAACCTTCTATGACCTTTAATTAGAACAACAGTGCAGGTGAACACGGGACGCAAAGTCCTCGATTGGATAGGTGCAACCATTAATCATTAAAGTTGTGAGGAGGGAACCCATGAAACGAATCGCCTGTTGTTTGTCTGTTCTACTGACCTTTTTGCTTTTTCTCGCCGGACCGGCTCACCAATCCTACGCGGCCGACCCCATTATCTTGGGCGTTCCCACGTCTCTTGGTTTTCTTGAGGGGAAGGAAGGTCTTGCGTGCGTGAACATGGCCGTGGATGAAATCAATGCCGCGGGGGGCGTGAAGGTGGGGGATGAAATGCGGCCGTTCAAGGTCATAGCCATAGATGCCCGAGGCGCCGAACCGGGCGTTCCGGTGAGCGATGTCATCCGGGCGCATAAGAAGCTGATCCTGGAAGACAAGGCCAATTTCATCATCTTCGGTTCCTTCCGATCGGAATGCGCCATCGCCTGCATGGACGTGGTGGGCCAGTACCAGATCCCCATGATCCTGGGTACGGCCATGTCTCCGGGCATGCAGAAGAAGGTGCTGGACGACTACGACAAATACAAATACACCTTCCGGGCCTGTTTGAACGCGGTCTATCTCATCAAGTATCTGGGCGGCACCATGGCCTATTTGAACAAGGAATTCGGGTTCAACAAGGTCTATATCATGAACCAGGACGTGGCCTGGGCCCGGAAGACCGGCGACCTGATGATCAAGCTGGTATTCGACAAAATGGGATGGAAAGTGGTAGGCCGGCAGCAGTACCCCACCGGGTCCTCCGATTTTTCCTCCGGTCTCATGAAAGCCAAGGCGGGCGGCGCCCAGGTGATTCTGCCCATCTTTGACATGCCCCAGAGCGGCATCCTGGTAAGACAATGGAACACCATGCATATTCCGGCTCTCGTTGCCGGTTTCATCTCTCCGCTGGCAGGTCCGGGCGCCTGGAACGCCTTTGACGGGAAGATTGCAGGGGCCATCAACTGCATCTTCGAGGCGGGGAATGTGCCCGTGCCCAAGATCCCCAAGTCGGTGGAGTTCTATGATAAATATCTGAAAAAATACGGAAAGCCCATCGAGGCCGGACATTCTCCCGCCCCTGCCTACGAAATGATCTACATCCTCAAGGACGCCATTGAAAGGGCCGGAAGCATCAACGGCGACAAGGTGGTGGCGGAGCTGGAAAAGACGGATCGCGAAGGCGCCATGGGCCACATCAAGTTCGGAAAGGACCACCAGGTGATTTACGGCGAAGATCCCGCGATCACGGCCCTGGGATGCATGATCCAGTGGCGGGAACCGGGGAAACGCGTCATCGTCTATCCCCCTTCGGTGGCGGAAGGCAAGATCCAGCTGCCCGAAGGCCTGAAGTCGTTGAAGTAGAGGAACGACCACGAATAACACGAATAGAATAGTAAAAGACTTCCACGTTCCCACGGAGGACCGTGGGAACGAGGGAAGAACCAGATACTACGCAAAAGAAATGAATTGAATGGAGTCCGGGTCTTTTTTGCCGCCCCATCCTGGATCGAACTTCACTGTCCGTGGAGAGGAGGGGCGGCAAAAAAGACCCCGGAACGGAATGGTTGTTCTACATCCGTAGCCTTTTCGAAGGAAATCCGGACACAATGCCATTTCATAAACCGCGAACATAATAGAGACCCTGACTATCATGCTACTCGGCACGCTCATATTCGGTTTCATAAACAGCGCCATCCTTGCCCTGCTGGCCATGGGATTCAACCTCACGTTCGGCATCAGCGGGGTGGCGAACTTTGCCTACGGGGCCATCTATATCTTCTCCGGATTCACCGCGTGGATCATGCTGAACGCGGCGGGACTCCCTTATCTTCTCTCGGTGATCATATCCATTTTTGCCGCCGGCATCGTCGGGATTCTCATCTATTACATTATTATCATTCGCATCAAGGGCATGCCGCTTAGCGAGGTCATGGCGACCTTCGGTCTGGGCCTGGCCATTATGGAGCTGTTCCGCTATTTTAATTTCGTCGGTTTCAAATACACCTTGCCGATCTTCTTTGATGGAAGCATTGCCATCGGGGACGTCTATGTGGATTACCAGAGGCTGATCATCGGACTCATCGCCATCTGTCTGACCCTGTTTTTGTACCTGTTCACCCACCATACGAAAATCGGGATGGCGTGCAGGGCCATAGCCCAGGATGAACGGACCGCGCTTACCTTCGGGATCAACTCGGATGTGGTGGGGGCCTTCAGCATGGGCCTGGGCTGCGCGCTCGCGGCCATCGCCTCCATCGTGATTCTCCCCCTGGGGACCATCGCCGTTGAAGGGGGATACGAAGTATTGATCAACGCCCTGGCCGTCTGCATCGTGGGGGGCCTGGGGAGCACCGTGGGCATTTTGGTCGCAAGCGTCCTGATCGGCTACTCCCAGACCATCACGGCCAATTACCTGGAACCCAGCTGGATGATGCTCGTAAGCCTCATCGCCATCGCCGCGGTCCTGGTCATCAAACCGTCCGGTTTCTTCAGCCATCAGAAGGAACTTGAGGAGAGAATTTAGTGGAAAAAAGCCGTTAGCCGTTAGCTATTAGCTGTTAGCCGTTGAGAAAACACAGCCTGACGCATCTTAATTCAAGAACACCGGCAGGAATGCAGTCACAAGGTCTTTTTTGCTGCCGCATCTTGGATAAACCTTCACCGACCGTTGAGAGGTCCTTCTATGCTGGTACAACGAAAGCTATTGGGTTCCCAACGACCCTTTCCGTACCGGCA
>CAVVEP010000060.1:0-55206 GCA_963747015.1 uncultured delta proteobacterium | reverse complement strand
GGGCAGGTCACCCTGGACAAGACGGAACTGTCCATTCCGGACAGACTCCCTCCGAACGTGGTGATCGTACCGGTTACGGAAATCAATGTGCCGCCCGGGATGAAATCGGAGAGCGGGCCGAAAAAGAACCCCCACCTTTCTTCATGGATCTTACCGTCCAGATCCCTTCCCGGTTCTTTGTGAGAGGCCGTGGGCTGGATACTGAATTCAAGGGAAAACTGACGGTGAAGGGACCGGCGGACAACCCGGTCATCAGGGGAAACCTGGATGTGGTTCGCGGCACATTCACTTTTCTGGACCGTAAATTCAATGTCACAAACGGCCAGATCGCCTTCAGCGGCGCCACTCCGCCTGTTCCCTTCCTGAATATCACAACCCAGGTAAACGCCGGAGAAATCGATGCACGAGTCCGCATCTCGGGGCCGGCGGATGCCTTCAAACTTACCCTTTCTTCACAGCCTCCCCTGCCCCAGGATGAAATCATGGCCAATATCCTCTTCGGTCGTTCGGTGGCCAAGCTGAATGCCTTCCAGGCCTTGCAGATCGCTTCTTCCATCAACCAGATAGCAGGCGGTGGAATGCCGGATGTGGTGGGAGAAACACGCAAACTCCTTGGCATAGACCGGTTGGACTTCAGCGGGGGAGATGAAACCACCGGACCGAGCGTTTCCGTGGGGAAATACGTGAGTGAGAAGGTTTACGTGGGTGTTGAGCAGGACCTCACGGACAACAAACAGGATGTGATGGTGGAAGTGGACATTACCCCCAATTTTTCCCTGGAGAGTAAGGCCGGCTCCAAATCCGGCGCGGGTCTCGGATTCAACTGGAAATATGACTATTAAGAAGAGAACAATTTCCTCCACGCCTCCGCGGGAGAATTTAACCGGGAGTGCGGAGCCCGATTTGGCTTGACAACCCCGGAGTCCGTTGCTATCTGTTCAAAAAAATTCAAAAAACGAGACTGGTTTACACACTGTTATTCGAAATAGCAGGTAGACACAGATCAAGGAGGTTCCATGTTTAAACCCGGAAGAATACGCGGTATGATTTTTCTCTGCGCCCTTTTCTTTGCTTTCTGTTTTGTCGCTTCAACCTTTGTGGATAATGCCGACGCAAGGTCCAGAGGAGGCGGTCGTTCTTTCAGTGGGAGCAGATCGTACAGCAGGACCCCTTCAAGGACCAGTCCAAGCACGGTATAATATGAACACGCGGAGTCCCTTTGGGAGTTCCAGCTTCATGCGGGGATGGGAGGCGGCATCATGGGTGGTTTCCTGGGAAGCATGCTTTTCGGGGAGGGCCGCGGGATGGGAGGCGGTTTCGGCGGCAGCGGGATCGGCCTCTTTGAGATACTGATCTTCGGTGGAATCATCTATTTCCTGTACAAGAAATTCGCCGGACGAAGGGCGGAAAACAGCGGGCCGGCAGCCTATTCCGGTTCCGGTGGGGGATACGATTCTAGCGAGGATTTCTATGCCAGGTCTTCCGGCCCCGTTCCGGATCTGGCGCCTCCCGGAGGGGGTGTGGGTGACCCGGTATCCGATCCCGCTTTTGATCCCGAGGCGTTCAAGGAATTTGCGCAGGACGTGTTCTTTAAAGTGCAGGCCGCCTGGACCCGGCGGGACATCGCGGTCATGCGGCAATACCTGGGAAGGGAACTGCTTTCCGAATATGAAGGACATTTCGCCGATCTGAAGGCAAAAGGCCAAATCAATAAATTGGAAAATATCGCGGTCAGAAAGGTGGAGATCGTGGATTCGGGAGAAACGGCCGGAGAGGATTTCATTATCGTGCGTTTCACGGCCAATCTGTTGGATTATACCGTGGATGAAGCCTCCGGAAAGGTTCTGGAAGGGGATTCTTCGGAACCCGTGAAATTCGATGAAAAATGGGCCTTTGCCAGACCCAAGGGAACCTCTGCATGGAAACTGGAGGGGATACAGAATTAGGGGCTTTTTCACGCCACACCGTGCGTCAGGGCGATCTTCTTGAACATGTTCAGCAAACCGGCGGCAAGCGTGTAAATGGACTCAATGGGCAGATTCCTGTCGGCCGTCTCATCGAAAAAGATGTTGAGGCTCGATTCCAATCCCTCTTCCGGACGCCAGTAACAGATGAGGATTGGAACTTTCGGCAGCGGATAAAGGACAATGGAGATATCCGAATCATAGACATTTTCCATCTGTTTTGCGCTGAAAATATGGAGCATATCCTCGAACAGATCCGTATAGGCATCCGCAATTCTCTTCAGCGGCTTTTCACACATCTGGTGGAAGAGTCGAAACCAATCCTTTCCCCCTCAAGTTCCCTGAAAGGCACCCATCCCTGAGGCGGAACTCGCGGCTGTAATATAAGAAAGAACGGGCATGGTAACCCAATGGTTCACATGGATGCCTGTTGTGATGTTCCCGGCCGTGTCCACGGAAAAATCCTTGCCCATGCACTTAATCGTCAGCTTCCCATCAACATATTTTTCTCCAAGCCTTCGCGCGGCCTCGGAAAGATCGATGGAGGAAATCTTCCGTCGCAGCAGCTTCACGGCCTCGGCCCGATCCCGGGCAAGCTCATTTTCGCCTTCCTGCCCGTCATAATCCTGGATGATCCCTGGATCAAGACGCGTGCATAGCCTCAGTTGCTTTTGTCCTTTTAATACGGCGGCGGAAAAGGCAAGCAGGTCTTTTCCCGCAGTCCCTGCAATTGGATTTGTCTAACAGTTTCAATATATCCAGTACACTTTTAAATGGGGCCATATGATCTCTTCCTTATACGGGGTTGGAATATTCCTTCACGATTCGCAATACCTGCTTTCCATACTGTTTCACGAAATAAGGCCCCACCCCCTGGACCATGTGCAGTTCATCCGGAGAACCGGGCCGGTCCGCCACCAGGTTGTCCAGGACTTTGTTGGTAAAGATGCGAAAGGCGGGGACCCCCTTTCTTCTTGCCGCTTCCATCCGCCACAATCTCAACGCCTCATAGAGTTCGGGATTGTTTTCCTGCATCTCCCGCCGTCCCCGGTCTCCGGATTACTTTGCCGGCATCGACCTTTTTCGCGGCCGAAGAAGTTTTTGGTTTTTCTTTTTGAGAAGCCGGCAGAGCGGTTATGGCGAGCATTGGAATCTCCTCAGGCCCCAAACCGCGCCCCTTTCCCCATGAGTTCCGCCTTCCTGTAGTGAATGATCCTCCCGTCCTTTTCAAAGGAATGCTCCGTGAGGGCAAGCAAACCGGCCACCGTAAGGGACCTGAGCAGATTCTCAAAATCCGAGCGCTTGAAAGCGGAACCGGGACTGACCTCCGTATAGAGTTTCCCGGTGCTCATGCCGCCAGCATGCCTGAGCGTGGAGAAAAGTTCGGCTATGATCTCTTGTTCCTTCGAATCCGGCTTGCGTATAATAGATGCCGTGGTTTCCCGAGGGGCGCAGAAGTCGCAGATTCCGCATGGATTCCCATTGTCCGCCAGGTCCCCGAAGTGCTGCACCAGATAGAGCATACGGCACGAAAAAGACCCGGCGAAACGGGAGATCTCATCGATCTGCGCCAGTCGATGGGCGCTCTGATTTCTGTAAGGGACTTGCCAGCGGTTGTGTCCTCTGCGCACCGTCTCATCGGGGTCCACCAGGGCGCCTCCGTGAATCCACAGTTTTTCCAGCGCGGATTCGAACTCCTCCGGTTCCATGCCCAAATCCCTTCGCAGGGTTTCGGAGGGTTTTTTCCTGTCCGAAAGGTGGGCATGAATCGTCTTGAGGATATCTTCGCGAGGATAACTCTTTTCATGAAAAAAATGATGAACGCGCCGGTCCCCGTAAGAATGAAGCAGAATGGCCCTGGAAGGATTCCCGTCCCTTCCCGCGCGACCGATCTCCTGATAGTAGCCTTCCAGGCTTCCCGGAAGAGCCGTGTGGATCACGGTGCGAACATCCGGTTTATCGATGCCCATGCCGAAGGCGATGGTGGCGACGATGACCTCAAGCCGGCCTGAAAGAAAAGAGGTCTGGACGCTGTCTCTTGTTTCCGCGGAAAGCCCCGCATGATAGGGCGCCGCGGGAAAGAACCGTACCAACTCCCCTGCCAGATCCTCCGTCTTCTGTCTTGTGGGAGCATAGACGATGGCCGGTCTGGCATCCTTGTTTCGTAGAATATCAATGACCTTTGCGGACCTGTCCGACGGCATGAGTTCCGCCAATTCGATGGCGATATTGATCCGCCTGAAACCGTGGATGCACATCTCGGTCTCCACCATCCCCAACTGCTGAACGATATCTTTCTGCACCCTCGGCGTGGCGGTTGCCGTCATGGCGATGACGGGAGCAGGACGAAGGATGGGCAATCTTTCCCCCAACAGCCGGTAGTCGGGCCTGAAATCGTGACCCCACTGGGAAATGCAGTGGGCTTCGTCGATGGCGATGAGAACCGGTTTTCGCCGCGCCAACATCTCGGGAAACCCCGGAACAGCCAGCCTCTCCGGTGCGATGAACAGGAATTCCAGCTTTCCATTGAGGTAATCCCGGCATACCTGCCTGGAATCGGAACGGGAACGTCCGGAATGAATCCGGTCGGCCACAAACCCTTTTTGCCTCAGCCCGGCGGTTTGATCTTCCATCAGCGCAATAAGGGGGCTGACCACAAGGGTTGTTCCGTTGCGAACTATCCCCGGAAGCTGGTAACAAAGGGACTTGCCGGACCCCGTGGGCATGACCAGGAGAAGATCCCGGCCTTGGATCACCGATTCGCAGACCTTCCTCTGGTAAGGGCGGAAAGAAGAGAACCGAAATACCTTGGCCAGAACCGAGTCCAGATCCGAGGAAACGGGTCTTTCGGCTTTTTTCTCAATGCCGGCCGGATCACTCGGGCTGGCCGCGGCGGGTGCCGGTATTTCAGACATTTTCTTTCTCCTCCCACACGGCTTCCGTCTCGAAAAACCGACTGACCACTTCCAGATAACGTTCGGGACAATTGGCCTTTCCTGATCTTCTTCACGGCCTTTCCGCAGTCCCTGAACGACAGGGAGAAATAATTCCACTGGGCTTTCATCCGGTTCAGCAGATGGGAAGGGCCACTCAGCGCCGTAGCGTATTGCTCGTATAAAGCATCATGGAAGCGTTTCAGCCTTTCAACCTTGTCACCCATCGGTTCCTGCCCTGTTTTTATCAACCCGGGCAGAAAAGGGTTGACGAGGGACCAGCGACCGATCATCCATCGGTTCACATTGGAGAACCGCTCCGACAGTACCCGGAGATCTTCCGCATTCCTGATATCTCCGTTGTAGACAACAGGATGTTGGAGAATGGAAAGACAGGTTTCAAAACCTTCCAGGTCCACACTCCCCTCGTACATCTGCACGGCGGTCCTGGCGTGGATGATGATCTCTTCCAGCGGGTATTGATTGAGGATGGGCGCCAACTTAACGAGATCATCCCTGCTTTCCTGTCCTAATCTGGTTTTGACGGAAAGTTTTCCTCCCATGGCCCGCATAGAAGGAACAACCTCGTCGAGAAAGGCTTGGATCCGCTCCGTATGGGGAAGCAGACCGGAACCGCGCATCTTTTTAGTTACCTGAGGATATGGGCACGCCACGTTCCAGTTGATCGTGTCGTAGCCCATATCCAGCAGGCAGTTGGCCAGCGCGATGAAATCCTTCGCCGATTTGCTCAGGATCTGCGGCACAACCGGCATCCCGGCATTGTTTTCGGGAAGAAGCCCTCTGACGTATTTGGGGCGGATGCGTTTCCCGCTTGTGCTTGCGATGAAAGGCGCCACCGCCCGATCGAATCCGCCGAAGTGTTCCGAAAAGAGATTCCGGTAGATCTGATCCGTAAAACCTCTTAAAGGGGCCATGTATAGCTGATCAGGCATAGAATTTTTCCCAATTCCCCCTTTGACATCCGGGATTGTATTGTTTATGTTCCTTTCTTTATCACAAAACAAATCCCTTGTGAAGGAGCAGCCATGCACAAGACTATTGCAGTACTGGAAGGCGACGGCATCGGACCCGAGATCGTTCGCGAGGCCATAAAAGTACTGAAGGCCATCGAAAAGAAATACCACCACGCCTTTACCTTGAATTATGCCCCATTTGGCGCAGGCGCCTATTTTTCCGACGGCTCTCCCTTTCCTGAAAAAACGAAAGGGGTCTGTGATAAAGCGGATGTCATCATCAAAGGCCCCGTCGGGCTCGCCGTTGAAGAAATGCATGCCATCCCTCAGGAACTTCGTCCTGAAATCGGCGCCATTCTGCCGTTGCGAAAACGCTATGACACCTTTGCCAATTTCAGGCCGGTGAGATTGCCCCGATCCCTCGCATCTTTTTCTCCATTGAAACCTGAAATCATCGGTGACGGGATTGATATCCTGATGATACGGGAACTTGTCGGCGGAATTTATTTCGGGGACAAGACGGAAGGGGTTTCAACCGGAATGAAATATGCCAGGGACGATTGCACCTACACGGAAGAACAGGTCCGAAGGATCTCGCTCGTTGCCCTCAAGGAGGCCCGAAAAAGGGGCGTTAAGCTCACCAATATCCACAAAGCCAACGTGCTTGCCACGTCCCGATTCTGGAGGGAAGTTTTTGAAGATGTGGCGAAGGAGTTTCCCGATGTTCCCTGTCAATCCATACTGGTGGACAGCGCAGCGTATCACCTAGTGAAGAATCCGACCCAGTTCAACGGGGTGATGCTCCTGGAGAACATGCAGGGGGATATCCTTACGGATCAGGCGGGCGGGATCATCGGCTCTCTCGGGCTCATGCCGTCCGCATGCTTGGGCCCGGAAAAGAGCTACGTGGAACCGGCCCATGGATCAGCGCCGGATATCGCCAACAGGAATATGGCCAATCCCTATTCCATGATCGGCAGCATTGCGATGCTCTTCGACCTGTGCCTTGGCCTTCAGGAGGAGGCGCAGGATATCTGGAATGCCCTCTTTCGCCTGTTTGAGGAAGGGTTTACCACAATGGAATTGGCAAACGGCGCCCATGCCCAGGGAAAGATCCTCCAGACAACCGAATTCGGCGACATAGTCGTGGAGATGATCCGGTAAAAGTTTGGCTGATGAAGTACGGCAGTACCGGTCTTGAGAATTTTCTGTTTGAAGAACTGATCGGCTATAATCCGAAGCTACGCTGAACGAAGGGGAAATTCAGGATTTCCTCTTTTTCTCATCCAGATTACATGATGTGTTTATCTGGCGAGTCCTTTCGGCGACGGATCACCCGTGTCCCGGGCGGGGTGGTCTTTCTGACTGTCTGCTCTTCCTCCCGGGCCTTGTCATCGAGAGCAATCAGTTGACGTAATTGGGCTTCAATTTTCCTCATTTTTCCTTCTTCCATGTTTACTTCCTTTTTTCTTCCACAATAAAAGTTTTTTGTTCTTCTTCCGGTTGGGACATTCCCAACCGATAAATTCCGCAAAAGCAGGAAGGCAGTCAGCGATAGACAGCTTTTGGGCCACAAGCATCCTGCATTGAAGCGTTAAAACTGTTGCAAGAAATGCCGGACCTCATGAATCGGACCTGCGCCCGTATGGAATTTTCCTGGATTTGCCAAACTACTCTTGTCCAGATGCATCCAGCGACAGGGACATTACCGCGTCCCTTTTACCTTCTTAAATGTAAAAAATGTTTTCCCGCAAAGAGTTTCGTTCCCGATGGGCGGTTTTAAAAATTGCACCCCACTGCAAGGGTTGCTCCGAGCTTCGCCTCTTTATCAAAGGCTATTTTTCAAATAAAGCAGGGGTTTAACGCAAAAAAATCTTTAAAACTGAGGTAGGCGCATCAGATGAGAGAATACGGATTCGCTTGGAACCGCTGTATTCCTTTTTGTAAATTCATAGCCGATCCACAGTACTGTGGCCTCCTTTATCTCAGATTTTCCATATATGCAAGCCAAAAATGAAGCTGCTTTAAAAAAACCTTGGTTTGAAAATAACCATCACGGGGTTTTCTGTCAATAGCGTTCCCTGTCTGAAAATTCATGAAATCGGCGTTAGCCTTTCTTTCCTACCCTGCGAAGAATCGCGTAGGGCTCTAAAGGCGCATTGAGCAGGATACTCTCTGAGTTGTTGGCGGAAACTGCCTGTCGACCAAGACTTGTGGTGAGAAGTTCCGGCATTTTTACAGTGGCAAGGTTACCGCCCGGGGAGAGAACCTCAAGCTCTTCCCCCCCGAAAATGGAATTTCTCACGCAAACCACCTGTTTCCCGTCCATGGTTTCTTCCGCCACATTTCCCACAAAAACAGAATCCGATTGGGATGAACTGCTCTCTCTTGAATAATCGCCGTCATCGATCTTGCCTTTCATGAATCCGGTTGAGTAGCCCCTGTTGGGGATCCTGTTGAGAAATTCCAGCCCCTGTTCGCGTGAAAATTGCTTTCCGTCCAGAACCTGTCTGTAAAAAGAAACCACCGTGGCAATGTAGTGGATCGATTTCATCCTTCCTTCAATTTTGATGGAATCCACCCCCGCCTTTTCCAGGTCCGCGACAAATTCAAAAAGCGCCAGTTCCTTGCTGTTGAACAGGTATAAACCTCTTTCGTCTTCAAAGACCGGCATATACTCGTCCTGGCCTGGTCTCTTCCATAAGGGTATATTTCCATCTGCAGGGATGCTTGCACTCGCCCCGGTTTGCACGAAAGCCGGACAGATAGTCGCTAATAGCACACCTGCCGGAATAGGAAAAACATACGGCGCCATGGATAAACGTCTCTGTCTCAACCCGCCCGGCCGTGACCTTGAGGATTTCCCGGATCTGCTCAAGGGAAAGCTCTCGCGCCAGATTCACTCTCCTGGCGCCAAGCTCCCCGTAGGCCAACACAGTCTGATAATTCAAGCTATTGGCTTGTGTGCTGATATGAAGAGCTGCTCGAAGACCCATCTTTTTCAGTTCCATGAGGAGGCCCAGATCGGAAACGATCAGGGCGTCCACCCCCATCTCATCCAGCATGGCGGCAGTCTTTTTGAGGGCACCCACCTCATTTGAAAAGGGATAGATATTGAGTGTAACGTACCCTCTTTTTCCGCGAGCATGGAGAAAAGAAAGTCCTTTGTCCGCGTCTTCAAATGAGAAATTCCCCGCAAAGCTCCTGAGAGACCCGAATTCCGTCCCGAAGTATACAGCATCCGCACCATAAACAGCGGCCCATTTTAGTTTCTCCAGGTTGCCGGCCGGCGCCAGAAGTTCCATTTAATCTCCTCTCTCTCCTTTTTCAATCCCCATATGTTCAAATCGGTCCGATCCGGATTCTTGTTGTCCGGCGCCTGAGACCTCATCGGAGCTTTTTTCGGGCCATTCTTTTGAAAGAAAAACATGGATCGTAACGCCTTTTCTTCCACCGGCCTCTATCCTGACCTTTCCCCCATGTCTTTCCGCGATCTCTTTTACGATGGCCAGGCCCAGGCCGGTTCCCTGAACCCCCTTCGAGGACTCAAAGCGTTGAAACATCCCCCAGATCCTGTTGGAGACCCCTTCCTGAATGCCGATCCCATCATCCATCACGGAAAAGACATGGAACCGATCCGTCTCTTCGTAGAGAATATCGATCCTGGAAAGTTCTTCTCCACCGTATTTCAAGGCATTGTCCACAAGGTTGCGTAGGATTCTCAGAAGGCAAAGCCTGTCCGCATGGATCTCCGGCAGACTTTCCGGTTCAGACCACCTGATCCGGCGAACATTTAACGAAACGGAAAACTCCTCTTTTATGATCTGCAAAATTTCCTTCGGATTCACATTTTCCGTGTGAAGGGGCATCTCCTTTGTGGAAATGTAACAGATTGATCTGTTCAACCAGGGAGGCGATCTGCTCGGCCGCTCTCAGAATATGATCGCAATACGTCCTTCCCTTTTCATCCAGGGAATCCTGATAACGCCCACGCAGAAGTTTTGCGAGCCCGTAGATCCCGATTGCGGGGCTCTTCAGATCGTGGGAAACTGAATAGGCGAACTGTTCTATTTTTTCTGAACTCTTCCGTACCGCTTCTTCCATTTCTTTGCGATCGGTAATGTCCAACATCATCGATTGTTTAAAGACCCGGCCGTCCGCATACCGAATCGGCGTATTGACCACATAGAACCAGTGATTGTCTTTGGGGCTCAAAAGTTCCCAACGGACAGTCTCTCCCGAAAACACCCGTTCGTTAACGCACCAGGGACAGATGCTATCCCGTTCATGAATCGCCTTGTAGCACAATTCTCCCGTGCCGTCATAGCCCGTGCGCTCTATGAACCGCTGATTCATATATTCCACGCGATAATCGGGGGAACAAATATAGATTAACCCATCAAATGCCTCCACCATGGCGCGATACCGGATTTCACTTTCCTGAAGCGCCTTCCGGGCCTGGTTGTATTCCGTAACATCCCGAATGATGCCCTGATACCCGGCAATTTCCCCGCTTGGAGAGCGGCATACGGTGGAAGTAAGAAGGCATTCCATGATCTCCCCGTTCCTTTTCCTGAGCTTCACGGGGAAGTCCTTCAAAGCGGATTTCTTTTCTATCTCATGCCTGAAGCTATCCCTTTCCCTCGGATTGACATAGAGATCTCGCACATTAATTTTTCCGAGCATCTCCTCTCTGGTATACCCAAAAAGCTCCAACCCGGCCTGATTGGCATCCATGAAGATCCCCTCCCGGCTGGTGATATAGACGGCGTCCCGGGATTCATTGAACAGGGCGCGGTATTTCTCTTCACTCCTCAGAATCGCCTCCCTGGCAAATCCGACATCGGGGGTTTTCTTTTCCAACGCGCTTATTCTCTTTTTCAACTCTTCATAGGTTGGTCTTTCGGCCATCATAAAATCTCCGTCCAATAAGGGGAATCCTTTGTGAAAATCTCGGCATTCAAGCAAAACGGGTTTCGGAAAAACGGTGAGATTCTTAAGTTGGACGCTAAAATTTCAAACAAAGACACGGGGCCACAAAGAAATGATCCGGAACCGAACCAAAAGGTGAATATTTATTTATACTCCTGGATAGATGATAAGTCAATGAAAAGCATGCCGAATACAAACAAACTTATGCTGTAATATTAGCAAGATATAATTTACAACAAGGAAGTCATCCTCCTTCGGAACAAGGGGAATCAGAGGCTGCCCAAAGCGGTTGCATGAGAGAAACGGACATTTTAGGCTTGAAATATCTCCGAAATTATGCAAGCTGTCCGGTTGGATTTCTTCTATTTCACCCCGGTCTCGGAGGCACATTGGGGGCTTTTAAACATTTTGCTCGGAGCATTGAAGCATTCAAATAAAGCACATAACAACGAAGGATAAAGAAAAAATGGAAAACCTGATTACGGTTACCTTTCCGGGAGGGAAAAAAGTAAACGCAGATGTGGCAGGGAAAATTGTTTCCACGGATCAGCCTGTGCACAACGGGGGAGAAGGTACGGCCCCGGAACCTTTCGCCCTGTTCATGGCATCCATCGCCACCTGCGCCGGTCTCTACGCCCTCAACTTTTGCGAGGCGAGAAAAATTGCCACCATGGGCATGACCCTTGCCCTGCGTTATGAATTCAACTGGGAAAAGAAGCTCTGCGAAAAGCTTTACCTGGATCTGAAACTTCCCGAAGGATTTCCGGAGAAGTATAGGAATGCCATTTTGAAGGCCATGGATCTCTGCACGGTCAAGAGGCATTTGCTCCAGCCGCCGGAGTTCATTATGACCGCACAATAAGCGACATTTGTCTGAGGCAGCGTGCGTGGGCATGAGAACTGAAGAGGCGGAAGAAACCCTGCCTTCCGGTATCGTGCAATACGAAATCCCGGGGGGGTGGACTGTTCTGGCCGGAAAAAGCGATGCGGTCAACGATCTGTTGACCTTCAAACTGGCCAGGCCCAATGACTACTGGTTCCATGTGCGCGGCATGCCCGGAAGCCATGTCCTGCTCAGGGCAAAGCCGGAGGCGGATCCTGACAGCAAGACACTCAAGGATGCCGCGGCCATCGCGGCCTTTCACAGCAAAGCGCGAGCAGGAGGGGTTGTGCCCGTCTCTTGTACCATGGTTAGATATGTCACCAAGCCACCGAGAGCCAAACCCGGCACGGTCCTGATAAGAAAGGAAACCGTCCTCAAGGTTCGCCCGGGTCTTCCGAAAACAGGCCGGACGGCTCAAGCGTAGAGCTTCTTCAGCAGCCAGGCCATCCTTTGCCCAAGGGCATTCGCCAGCATCACGCCCTCTTCATCCTTTTCCACGTCCCCCTCATTCATGCCCAATCCAATGGCACGCCCGACGATGACCATCTCCATACTCAGAAAGAAATGTCCCATGCTGTCGAGCGTATGCATGGCGCCTGTACGGCGGGCCGCGGCCACCAGAGCGCCGATCTTGTTCCTGAACATCCCCCCGTTCGATCTGGAAACGAAACCGACCCGGTCGATCAGCGCCTTCATTTCGGGCGTCACATCCATAAAATAAACGGGCGATCCAAGGATAACACCCTGTGCCTGGGTTATTTTTTCAATATACTCGTTTGCACTGTCATCGTTTACGGCGCAGCGCCGATCTTTGTTCTCCATGCATTTGTAACACGCTATGCATCCATGAATTTTCTTATGAGAAAGCTGGACCAACTCCGTTTCGATGCCTTCCTTCTCCAGCTCATGGAAAATCTTGCGGATCAGAATGCCGGTGTTGCCGTTCTTTCTGGGACTGCCATTGAATCCGACGACTTTCATTTGCTTCCTCCTGGCTAGTTTAAACCTACTGTTTCACCTCAATATTTATTACTTTAAGAAGCCCCGAAGGGTCGTCAACCAAATAATCAGGGCTGCAAGATTTCAGGTCCTCCCTTGAATCAAAGCCCCACGTCACGGCAACGATGGGAATTCCCACCGTCCGGCAGGCCTCGATGTCCCTGCATTCATCTCCCACGTAAATAAAGTCCGAAGAAGCCCGTAAACCGTTTCCTGTTATCTTCTTGAGGACCTCCCCTTTTTGTCCCAGAGGGATATCCGCGTATAAAAGATCGATATTCAGGCACTCCTGTTGGAGAGTTCTTTGAACAATGGCTTTGGAATTTGTGGATACAATACCCAGTGTATGATCTATCATCAGCTCCCTGGCAACCGTTTTCATGGCCGGGAACAGGGGCAATGCCGGGTAATTTTCCTCTATTTCAGCCCTGATCCGGTCGGAATACGGGAGGATCATTTCCGATGAAATCTTCATATCCTCACTGAGAATCCGTCCCATCCCCTTCTTCCTGTTTTCCGCGGAGTCCGGTACTTTCACGTACCCGTAGGCATCCGAGATTTTATTCATGCAGTTCAGAAATGTGGAAAATGAATCTGCAATAGTGCCGTCAAAATCAAATAGAATAACCATATTCCCCATCCCAAATAGCAAATTCTGTCAAGATTTATAGAAGCTTTAACAAACTGACTTCGGCGGAGAAGGCCCGGGCCTTCTCCTCCATGTCCTGGTTCATTTCTTACCTGCGAACCGATTCCTAAATGTACCATTTTGTTCCAGATCCAGGAAGGCAAAAATTCCAGCCACGGAAATCCCGCTAAAACGGGATTGATATTTAGAGGATTAATCCCGCCATTTGACACAAATATAGGCGGGATTGAGCCTCACGCAGAGATCCGACAAAAGCGGGAAAATCAGCTCCTAACGTTTCATTTCCGCGGCCTTCGCTTTCCATTGGCTCATGGCATCGTCATAGAAAAGTACGGGTTTATATGTGAAATCCACGAACATCTGAAACTGGTCATCCAGATGCCTGCTCTTTTCGCCCGAGGCCGAAATGAATCCACTGGTTCCCGGCGCGGTGATGTTTACCCCTTGGATCGCCCCCGGTTCCAGATTGACCACATGATTCTCCGTTCCCCGATCCACCTTTGGATAGGGAGGCAACTGACCGGTGGAACTGGTAATGGGCTGATGGAGGAAATATCCCTCCCTCCCCGCCTTTAATGATTGTTTTGCGGGACTGAAATTTTCATTTTCATATAACATATCACCGGTTTCAGCTGCGTTGCCTGGAATGAGGAACGAACGGCGGGAAACGTCAGCTGCAAACACTCGTTATTGCGTAATTTCAGCATGCTATGCCAACCTTGACAAATAGAGTAATCGGGCTTAAAGTAGCCCTAAAAACAATACGCTTAACAATATTCCATATAATACCAATAAAGGCCTTAAAATGAGTATCACAGCAAATGAACTGAAAACAAAAGGTGTTTCGGTTATCGAGAGCAATCTCGGGGAGAACGATGAATTGATCATTACCGTTCGTGGAAAGGAAAGCTATGTCGTGATGAACATGAAGCAGTATAACTACCTCCGGGAATGTGAGCTTGAGGCCGCCTTACACCAAGCAAAAGCTGATGTAGAATCTGGAGACTACGTTGTCGAAAGTGTAAATGATCATATAAACAGGATATTAAATGGCATTTAGAATCATTTACACAAAAAGTTACAACAAACGAGCACGTGGATTCATAAAGAAACATCCTGAGCTACTTGGACAATATGAAAAAACGCTAAAATTACTTGAACTAAATCCATACCATCCTTCCCTCAGAATCCACGAATTGAAAGGAAAGCTAAAAGGCCTGTCCTCAGTATCCATCAATATTTCCTACCGCATCACCCTCGAATTGCTAATTTCAGAAAAAGACATTACTTTAATCGATGTCGGTCCTCATGACCGTGTTTATTGAGCAATAACAATTATTTTATATACTTACCACCTATTCCGGACGAGGCAAAATAGTCCTTGACGGATAGACCGGCATATATTAAAGCCTGTTTTTAAACATAATGGCTGTCGTCAGGCTTTCAAAGAGGTTCTCCATGTGGCCCACAAGGCCTCGGAACTGGATACGATGGATGAATTTCGCCGTGAAACCCTTCTGCTTCTTCAGAAAGCCTTAAAGGCGGAAAAGGGTAATTTCTTTTTGGTGAAAAATACGGGAGCCTTTCTGGACCTACACTGGGTCGTTACCGGCGGCATCGAAGAAAAAGACCTGAGGCTCCACCGCCGGTATTACAACCATCTGGACCGGTCCCTTCATCCGGCCTACCATAACGAAGATGCCCTGATGATTTTGGACAGTCTGAAACCATCCGAAAAGGATACACAGGAGGGCAGTCGTCCACCACGAAGGTTTTATTATGACCGGATTTCTTGATATACGCACTCTCTCGCTGATAGCCGGGCTGAATAGCATAGCCCTGGCAAGCATCATGGTCTATATTTCCATGTCACGGCGTGTTTACCCCGGTTTTCACCGCTGGACCTGGGGGTTCGTATTTGGTGGTTTGGGAATGGTTCTCATCAGTCTGCGCCACCTTGCGCCGGATTGGCTGTCCATACTGACCGCCAATGGCTGCATCATTGCCTTCGCGCTTTTGCTGTCACTTGGCGTTTCTGAATTCTTTGAAACGCCCAGTCGTTTGTGGTTCCATGGAATCACTTTGGCTGCCGGTATGGTAGCGTTGGCCTATTACACCTATTGGCAGCCAAGCGTCACTGCACGTGTTGTAACGGTCTCGCTTGCCGTGAGCGTTATGCTGTTCTACATTCTAACGTTGATTTTGCAATATGTTCGGTTATGGCTTGGGAGCGGCAATAAACTGCTGAATGTGGTTCTTGCATCCATGGCGACATGGTACATGGCCCGCGCCGTGATCACCCCTCTTTTTGAAGGTCGCATAGTTGATTTTCTTTCCGGCGGGCACAATGCAAGGGCTCAGTTTTATCATTTATGCCTTGGGCTGCGTGATGATAATGGGTGGTCTGATCGCGCTCAACGCCCAACGCATGGAGAATGAGCTGGCCTCCGCGGACCAAAACATACAAACCTTGGCACCACTCGTGCCTATCTGTTCTGCCTGTAAAAAAATCCGGGACGACAAGGGGTACTGGGAAGCGGTGGAAATCTATATGCATAAAAAGACCCATGATAGGTTTACCCATGGTATCTGTCCCGAATGCGCCAAAAAGCTTTACCCCGATTTGAAGTTATTCGAGGAATAAAGGAATTGACGAATCTGTCGGCTTGCCTCCTAATTCAGTTCCCATCCATTTATTGGCCGAGGCAGGGGCCGCCTCGGAACTGGAAATGACTGAGCTCAATTCCGTAATTGCCCCCTTTTCTCTTAAATGTTACTTCCGTCGTTCCCTTGGGTTTCCGTACTTCCACCAGTTTCCCGCCGGCGGGTCCGTATTCATTGGGATATTCCGTGTAAAACTCCTGGCGCTGATTCTTCTTGCTGATCACTTCCGCGGTTCCAAGCTTTCCGTCATTGATGAACCGTTGATTTTTGACTTCCGCGGCATTGATTTGATGGTTGTAAAGGGAAAAAGCGAAAAGGCGAAAAGGCCACGCGCATACCCTCGGTGATACAGAGTCAATCATCGATTTCGTACGGAATCCCTTCCGATTTCGATCAATGGCCGGGCGTCTTGGGATGTTTGCCCGATAGCGCCGCACGTCTCGGCAGCAGGAAAATAAAGGGGACAACGCTCAGGAAAAGAATGCCGAAAAACCATGAGACATCGTTGTAGGCCATCATGGTTGCCTGCAAATTGATGATCCTGTTGACCAGGGCATGCCCGGCCTGTGCGAAGAGCTTCGGGATTGAGCCCCGCGCGTCCCAGGATTTTTGCGGCCATCCGGCTGTATTCATTGTACAGCGGATTGAATGGATTGACATGATCCGCCAGTTGCGCGTGGTGAATCTGCTGACTGCGGGCAACCATGGTGGCCACCAGGGCATAGCCGATGTTGCCGCCGACCCGCCGCGCCAGGGTATAGAGGCTTGTGGCATCGGTCATGTTCGGTCGCGGTATGGTGGCCAGTGAAAGGGTGCTGATGGTCACGAACATGGCCGGCATGCCGATCCCCATCAGGAGCATCGCAGGGACGAGATTCCAGAATCCGGCCTGAAGCGACAGGTGCGCAAGATCATAATAGCTCCAGCAGATGGCCCCGGTGCCGAACAGCACCAGAACCCGCGAGTCGACGCTATTGTAAAGCCGGCCGACAATGGGCATGCACAGCAGCATCATGAGGGCGCGCGGCATCAGGACCAGTCCGGCCTCAAACGCCGGATACCCCAGCAGGGTCTGGGTGAACTGCGGCAGGATGAAGGTGGTTCCGAAAAGCGCGACGCCGAAAATGAGGCCCATGACGCAACCGAGCGCCAGGGGAATATCGCGCAGGATGCGAAAGTTGATCACCGGTTCCGGCGTCTTCAATTCCCAGTAGACCAGAGCCAGCAGGGCGGATGCACAGATGACGGTCCCGGCCAGGATCATGCGCGAATCGAACCAGTTTTCACTCTGTCCGCGCTCCAGCACGATCTGCATGGTCGTCAGCGCAACCGCCAGCAGGAAAATGCCGATCCAGTCGACCTTGTGCACGCCGCGGCGCAGATAGTCGGGATCCTTGACAAACGCGCCCACCATCAACATGCCGACCACGCTGACCGGAACGTTGATGAAAAAGATCCAGGGCCAGCCGTAGTCGATCGGTCAGCCATCCGCCCAGTATCGGCCCCATGGCCGGCGCCAGAACCACGCCCATGCCGTAGACGGCCATGGCCATCCCCTGCTCTTCCTGGGGAAAGGATTCCCGCAGGATGGCCTGGGAGACCGGAATCAGGGCGCCGCCGCCAACCCCCTGCAGAACCCGGTAGAAAAGCATCTGACGAAAACTTACCGCCGTGCCGCAGAGAACCGATCCGAGGGTAAACAGCCCGAAGGAGCACAGATAAAGGCGTTTACGGCCCATGAGGGTGCTCAGCCACCCGGCCATGGTCACCATGATAATTTCCGCGATGCTGTAGGCGGTGGCCACCCAGGTGATGGATGGACAGGTCTTCGCTGAAACTGCCCATCATATGCGGCAGGGCCACATTGACCACGCTGATGTCCATGACCGCCATGAACGCACCGAACATGACGGTGCCGGCCACCAGCCATTTGTTGGCCTCGATGCGTTTGCGCGGAACCCGGATGTGATGGCTGCGCGGTCCTTTCATGGTCTGGCCGAGGCTCCTGCCTGCCTTATCACTCCGGGGTCCGCCTGCCGCCGACATCCACATCCGGAACCACCGACATGCCCGGCGCCAGGAGAACCTGCCCGGTCTCCGGGTTCTCATCAAAGGTTATCTTGACCGGCACCCGCTGGACGACCTTGACATAGTTGCCGGTGGCATTTTCCGGCGGAAGGAGGCTGAAACGGGCGCCCGGTGCCGCGCTGAATGCTGTCCACATGCCCCTGAAGGTGATGCTCGGGGTAGGCATCCACCTTGATTTCAACCGGCTGGCCGGGCCGCATGCGCGTAAGCTGGGTTTCCTTGAAATTGGCCGTCACCCATACCGTTTTCGGAACGATGGCCAGCAGCGACTGACCCACCTGCACAAAGGCGCCGGGTTCGACCGCCTTTTTGGTCACAAAACCGTCGGTCGGCGCACTGATCCGGGTATAGGAAAGGTTCAGGCGGGCCTGCTCCGCCTGGGCCCTGGCCTTTTCCACATCCGCACCGGACACTTCGGCCAGCGAACGGCTCTGTTCCACCTGTTTGGGAGCGGATTGGGCGGCAGCCAGACGGGCCTCGGCCTGATCTAGCCGGGCCTGTCGCGACCGTCACCTGCGCATCCGTCCGGCGCTCGATTGTCCTCCGCGGCGTTCAAGGCCGCCTGTGACTGCCGCAGAGTGGACCGATAGGTCTCGACTCTCTTTTCAGCCGCCGTCAGATTCAGCCGCGGATATCCGTTCCGCGGCCACCGCATGATCCAGATCTCGTTCCGAAACCGTCCGGGCGGTGCGCATTTCCTCAAACCGTTTCAGGTCTTCGGAGTCCGCGGGTGTGTCTGGCGGCCGCCGAATCGACCTCTGCCTTGGCCTGGGCCAGGCGCCGCATCGGCTATGGCAATTTGCGCCTTGGCCTGTTCATCCTGACTGGCGGCCTGCCGCGGCCTGGGCCCTGGCCGCTTCAACCGCGGCTTTGGCCGCCTCCACATCGGCTCTTGCCCCATCCAGATCAGCCGCTGCAGTGATAGCGGTCAGGTCCACCTCAACATTGCGTGAATGCCGGGTGGCCTGGGCCGCTGCAAGGGTCGCTTCGGCCGCATCGAGCCGAACTTGAAAATCGGCGGGATCCAGATCGATCAATCGATCACCGGCCTTGACCCACTGGTTGTCGGTTACATATACCCGGGCCACATGACCGGCCACCCGTGGGCTCACCGCGATGATATGACCGTCGATAAAGGCGTCGTCCGTGGATTCGTGCGACAATGAACGCACATAGTAAAGCACGCCGAAAACCAGTGCGACGACCGCCAGCGCAATCACCACCATCCGCAATAAAATGCGGCGCCTTGACTTCGGCGGATGGCCCGGGCCTGGAACCTCTGCATCGGGTTTCGTCTTGCTTAACGTCTCTGTCATTCTGCTCTGTTGAATTTTCGATTGGCGGGGTCATGGTTTGTTTATCTCTGAATAATGGAATAATGCGGATATCCCGCGAACCGGGTTCACGTTACGCCTGTTTGCTCGTGAGCGCGGCCTTCACAAAACGCAAAATATGCGTCATCAATGTTTGCTGATCAACGAAGGAATCAGCTTCGATCATCACCGAACGAACAAGTCCGGGAATGAACCGTGCGGTCAATTCCGGATGGGGATCCGTAAATTCTCCCTGGCGGATCCCCTGCCGAATGATCGACTCAAGCAACGACTTGAGTTCCATGCGCTTTCTGCCCCAATCGGAACCACTGAAAGCTTCCCGACCGGATGTAGTGCGCATCAGTTCGAAAACATAAGGATTTTCGTAAGCAAAATGAACGATTTCACGAACAGCGATCTCCAGTTTTTCCACCGGATTTTGCGCCTCTCCGCTCATCTGGTTTCGAAGCCTCTCCACCAGCCTGGTAAAACCGCTATAGAGCACGGAAAGGTAGAGATCCTCCTTGCTCTTGAAATAGATGTATAACGTTCCCTTGCCCACACCGGCCGCTTCAGCCACATCGCTGAGCAGCACCCTGTGAAAAGGCTGCGAAGCAAACTGTTCGGCCGCTGCCGTCAGAATCCTGATGCGTTTATCTTCATCCATTACCTGCATGTTGATCCGCTCTTACAGAAACCGGGGTAACAGCTATCGTATCCTATTCAAATCCCCCGGCAGCGAAATAGAGCATCAGGAAGCCATTCCGTCACGAGGTCTTTTTTGCTGCCGCATCTGATTCCTATGGCAGCAACGGCCCTTCTATGCCGGTACGGAAAAATGGATGGATAATAATAGCTCCGTTGTACCAGCATAGAAGGACCTCTCGACGGTCGGTGAAGGCTCATCCAAGATGCGGCAGCAAAAAAGACCTCGTGACTCCATTCGTGCCAGTATTTTTGAATAAGATACCTGCTATCGAAGTCGTTGTTGTGTTTCCAGACCCGGAACGAAGGAAATCAGTGGTTGGAGACCCATTACCGATAGTCGCCTCAATACCGACCGGTCAGTTTTAAAAATAGCCACCGCCCATTTTGCTGTCAAGCCTTTTTGCCTACTGATCCCGGCTTCGCAGATCGAGGTATTTCCCGTAAATGCACAACGCGGCCATGGTTCCCACGGATTCGATGAGTTCCGGAATGGATATGCGCTGATTGAATCCTCCCAGGTGGGGGCCGGTAAAAAGGGTGATATCCTCCCCTCCCCTTTTCCGTCGGCGTGCTTCTTCCTTTGAAAAACCTCTCTGCTCCAGAAAAGAGAAGAACGCTTCATCGGTCATGACCTGCTGGTCGGTGACACGGAGGATTTCTTCCATATAGCGGTCTACTCCCATCTCCTCCACCATGCGGCTGGAAAGGCTGTCCATGTCGAGAGGCGCCCGTCCGGTGAACTTTCTTCCCACAAAGCCGAGGTAGTAGTGCGAGAAAACACCATCAAGAAGTTCCGTAAGAAACGGTCTGATCGAAGCAGTCTCTTGCATCCACGGGATTTCCTTTCCCGTCAAGACCGACCTTGTTCGTATCCTTGTTTCGAAAGTAACTCCCAATAACCAGAAGAAGGCTCAGAAGCTGGGTTCCCATGTGGGGATACAGCATCCGGCTTTCGCCTTTGAAAGATTCGAAATGTTCGAAATCCCTGATTCCGGAGACCCCGAAATTGGGATGAAGACACGATTCCAGCCACCGGTCGAGCCTTCCCGCCCTCTGCCACTCATAAAGTCCATGGTCGTCCCTTCGAAACGCCTGCACCCGGTTATGAAAAAGGGGAATAGGCGCCGTATGGAGAATCCCCAATGACGAAAGCCGCCCGAACAGAAAAGCGTTTCGAAAGAGGACTTCCTTGAACAGATCGGGATTCAATCGCTTTTCAGGGATCGATTCATTGGGATAAAGAAAATAGTCCTTACCGGTCAAAAAGGCGATGGCGTGCCGGTCCGGATGAAGCGCCCCATTTTCAGGAATGGGCACGGGCAGATCCTCTAATTGAAAAAGAGAGCTGTTTTGAACCCTCAGGGGTTGGGGAACATGGAATTTTACCGGAAAGGAATAGTCGCCATTTCGCATATGGTCCAGCCAGTCGGTTTCCGCACGCAAGGATTGGGGGGAATGCTGCGCTCCGGCAAGCTTGACCACAAGAACCCGGTTCCCATTGCCGGTAACGCCCACCAGACTTCTTCCCATGAAAAATGGGGCATCATGAAGGACCATACCGGTCTCTTCAAGAAGATCCCGCCAGCCCACGACAGGGATGTTCTTGCCGTGGCCGTTCTTTATGGCAGGGCCTTCAATGGCAAAGGGAAGAGACCCCAGGGCCTCGGCGACGGCCCGGTGGGTTCGTCCTTTCGCCGTTTGAAGGAGGCCCATGACGGCAAGCCGGGCCTCCAGAGCCACCGGGGCATTTCGGGAATAAACGGCGAGTCTGCAGAGGGTATTGGCTGTTTCTTTGTGAAGAAAATAGGCCTGGGTTTGTCGGTACACAATCGCATTGGCAAACAGACCCTTGAGGATGGAAACGGTTTCCAGGTTGAATGCCGCGGGGTTTGTCTCCGCCATGGCGCACAATTGCCCGACGGCCAGGTACTTGGCCATAAAGTCGTACGACTCGCCATTTAAAACGTCTTCGGCCGATGCTAATTCTTTTTGGGAGTCAATGTTTCTCATGAATGCCGAAGTCGCATCTGAACAGGCTTTTGGCTCGAACACAACCATTTCAAAAGATCTGCGACACCATCCGACCAAGGAGTTTCTGGAACTCCAGGATGGTTTCGTGAAAGGTTTTGTCCGTTTTCCACCAGTTATCGGGCTTGAAATCGGTGTAGGTGGATGGCGCCATCATGATATTCACCCTGTCATTTTCGAAAGCACGGTGAAAAATGGACCAGGTACGCCTGGATTTCCAGGGAGGGGCAACCAGGATGACATCACTTTTCCCCGAATCGAGGACCAATCGGTGAACTTCTTCCGCTTCTGCCTGGATGGTTTCTGAAGACTGCTTTCCAAGGATGCAGGCGGAGGCCGGCACCCCTAATGTCTTAAGAATGCTTAAAAGAAGCTCCCCGGAAGTGGGGTAGCGTCCCCCTTTCTCATTCACCAGCATAAGGGCGGTAGAGGGGGGTGTTTCAGGAATGAAAATATCTTTTGCCATTTTCTTTTTGTACAAATCCGCCGCCATCAGTCCCACTGCATAAGGCTCTCCGGGTGTGCATACGATGAGATCGGCCCTCTTCACCGGATGTTCCACGACAAGAAGGCTTCCTATCCAGGTTAGGATCGGAACACGGGAATAGGAAAAGAGCGCATATCCGATGAGGAGGACAAAAAAGATCCATTTCAAAAATCCGCGGCTGCTTTTTCCTCCTGAGTCGGGTTCGATGGGCTGGTTGTTAACCAGAAAAGTACTTTGTTCGTTCACTTCCATGGCCGCGGGTTCCGTTTCAAAAGCACGCGGATTCAGGCCCTCCCATTGGGAGGACGGTCCCCCGAAACTTGACGTCTCTTCTTCCCGTCCCTTTTTCGTTATGGATCGCAGCTTTTTCACGCACCCTCCAAGATTCTTATTCTATTGGGCTCTTGCTCGAAAGATCAGCCTCACCCTTCAGAAACGCTTCGATATGTTTGAATGCCCCGGGATCCTGCAAAAAAAGAGGTGACCCCCTTCAAACAGTTCAAAGTCTGCATGGGGAATCCGCCTGTGCAACCATCCCAGGCTTTTTACCGGGCAGTTGGCGTCATAGAGGCCGCCACAGATGAACACCGGCATGGTAAGACCCGACAGGCGAGAGCACGTGTCATGATTTTTCCGGGCCTCCAATTGACGGCGTTCGCCCATTTTTCGTCCTTGCTCGTTTGCGCCGATGCTGAAATTTTGGACCATCTGTTCCAACATCCGCCGGCACTGCTCCGGGTGCGCCTTTTTCCATTCCGCGTTGCACCGTGCATCCATGATCTCGATTAATCGAACGGCTTTTTCCCGCGGAGTCAGATCGGTGAATTCATGCAGGGGATAGGAGCTTCCCCCCACTCCTCCACAGCTGGAGCAGGCCAGGACCAGACGTTCCACACGACGGGGATACCGGATGGCAAACTCCTGGGCGACCATGCCTCCAAAGGAGATTCCCATTACGCGGCAACCATCCCATTCTAACGCATCCAGCAAACCTGCTGCATCCATGGCATAATCCGCCATGGAATAGGGGATGTCCGGCTTGTCGGTTTGGCCAAGGCCCCGCTGGTCATAGGCAAGAATTTCAAAATGGGCCGCCAGAGGGGAGTCGAAGATCTCGGCTTCCGCCGCAGATCTCCCCCCGTGCCGCTGATTACAAGCAGACGGGGTCCTTTTCCCTGGATTCGGTAATAGATCCGTATGTCGCGAACAAAAATAAACGGCATGGGCCCGGGTTCCTCGTTTCAAAACTTCTTGGAAGAAGCTAAATCTATCCGTTTTTCAGGGGCCTTTTCAAGCAAAAACTTAGGCAAATGGAAGTGTCGTCGTGGAGCCATATCAGACTGTTCTTTTTCAGGGTTCATTGATCTCGCGATCCCGTAAAGAATCGGAAACAATAGCATGAATCTGTTGACAACCACAAGTCAATTCAATATATTCGCTAAAAGCGTGTAATCCGCATCGATTCTACGCAAAGAGGCCGGAAATAGATTCTTAACGCTTACAATTTCCTCGGGAGGCTTAGAATGGGCGAACAAGATCTGGTAAAGAAAGAGATGGACCGAAGGACTTTTTTGAAAGTCACGGGAGCTGTCGGGCTGGGCCTGACCGCATCCTCATTTGGAGTTCCAACCCTGCTCAAGGCGGAGCCGAAAACCATAAAAATCGGTTCTGTTCAGCCGGCAACCGGACCGCTTGCGGTAATCGGACAGGGCCAGCGCAGAGGAAATCAACTTGCGGTGGATTATATCAATTCCATGGGCGGCATCAAATCGATGGGAGGGGCAAAACTTGAACTCCTGCTTGGCGACAGCGAAACCAAGGCGGAGGTGGGACGCGGCGAGGCGGACAGGTTGATCAAAGACGGCGCGGTCGCGCTGGTGGGCGCTTTTCAGAGTGGTACGGGCATGGCCATCGCCACTTTGGCCGAACAGAGACAGATCCCCTTTGTCATGGACGTCGCGGCCCTTGATGCCATTACCCAGAAAGGATATAAATACAGCTTTCGTATTTTCCCCACGGTAACTACCTTTGGAAAAACGGCATGCAAATATATTCAACAGATGATTACAGAAAGGAAGGTAACGCCTAAAAGAGCGGTCGTGACCAACACGGGCGACCCTTTCGGGAAAGGCCAGGGAGGAAATTTCATCAAATGGTTCAAGGAATCCGGTATGCCGGTGGAAATCGTGGAACATATTACCTATCCCCTAGGCATTCATGATCTTTCCTCTGAGGTCGCGAAAATCAAGGCCGCCAAGCCGGACCTGCTCTTTCCCGTCTGCAGACCGGGAGATTCCATTATCCTGACGAGGCAGCTCCTCAAAGAGAGGGTTCCGCTCATGGGGATTATCAGCCCGGGAAGTCCGGGATGGTATGAACCCAAGGTCATCGAGGATCTGGGGAAACTGGTCTACTATGTCATGGACAATGTCCCCTGGATCAACCCCGCGAGCCCGGTGTACCAACAGGCCAACGCCCTTTTTAATAAGAAATACGGAGGCTATCTTGATACCAATTCCGGCTATGCCTATACCGGTATCCTTGTGATCGCCGACGCCCTGGAAAGGGCGGGGTCCGCCGACACCGATAAGCTCCTGGCCGCCCTTAGGACAACCGACCTGAAAGCGCAACCCATGGTGGGAGAAGCCATCCGTTTCGCGGAGAACGGCGACAACATCAATGCCGCGACGGCCATGGTCCAGGTGTTGCCGGATCCCGATCCGGAAAAAAGGGTCAAGGTCGTCCTGCCCAAAAGTTTCGCCCAGGCGGATTACGTGTTTCCCGCACCCCAGATCTGGGACAGAGGCTAATGGACACCACCCTCGCCCTGCAGCTTCTGATTCAGGGAATTCTGCTGGGAGGGCTCTACGGGCTTATCGCCCTGGGGCTCTCCCTCATTTTTGGGGTAATGGGGGTGATTAACTTTGCCCATGGCCAGATGATGGTCATCGGCATGTACATTTCCTACTGGATATTCGTTCTGTTAGGGCTTGATCCCTACCTGTCCCTGATTATCGTCTCCGCCGCCATTTTTGTCTTGGGATATGTAATCCAGTTTTCGGTGGTCAACCGGATCCTCGATTATCCGGAAGCCATGCAGGTGCTTCCCCTCGTAGCGATCGGGATTATTCTCGAAAACACGGCACTCATGCTGTGGGGACCGGATCATCGGAGCCCGCAAACCGCCATGAGCCTGGACACCATCTGGCTGGGAGGCGCCATGATCGATGTGTCGCGCCTCATTGCCTTTTCCATGGCTATTATTATCACCCTGGCTATCTTCATCTTTCTGAAGAAAAGCCACATGGGCAAACGCATCCGGGCAGCGGCGGATAACCGCATGGCCGCCACGCTCGTGGGCATCAATGTGGGCCGTATCAATAATTTTTCCTTCGGGCTGGGTGGCGCCACAACCGGGGCGGCCGGAGCGCTCCTTCTGCCGTTGATGCCCCTTTCCCCCAACCTGGGCCACGATTTTACGCTGACCGCCTTCATTGTGGTAATCCTCGGCGGCATGGGAAATCTCGTGGGCGCCCTTGTGGGCGGGCTCATTCTTGGCGTGGCCGAATCCATGTCCACCCTTTTTCTTCCTGCCACCCTCAAACAGGTGGTTAGTTTCGGCATACTGATCGTCATCATGCTTTTCCGTCCCCAGGGGCTGTTAGGGGGGAAGAAATGAACAGGCTCTATGTTCTTTTGGCGGCTGTTCTGGCCATTCTTCTTCTGCTCCCGCTTTTTCTTGAAAAGTATATCCTGGGTATTTTTGTGATGATTTTTTTCTATGCCTATCTGGGACAGTCATGGAATATCCTCACCGGATATACGGGACACATTTCCCTGGGACACGCCCTCTATGTAGGGGTAGGGGCATATACCTCCACCTTTCTGGCCCAGACCTACGGACTCAGCCCCTGGATCGGCATGCTGGTGGGAGGAGTTTTCGCGGTGGTCATCGCCCTTTTTCTGGGATACCTGGGATTTCGTTTCGGACTCAGAGGGGTTTATTTTGTGATCCTCACCATCGCTTTTGCGGAAATCACCCGCCTGATCGTTTCCCATGTGGAAGCACTGGGTTCTTTTTCCGGGATCTTTCTGGATTTCAATCCTTCCTTCTGGAATTTTCAGTTCAGGGGAAATGTTCCCTACTATTATATTGCCTTGGGTTTCATGGTGTTTTCCATAATCGTAGTCCGCATTCTGGAGGGTTCAAGGGCCGGTCGTTTCATGGTGGCCATCAGAGAGGATGAAGAAGCCGCCCAGGCGCTGGGGGTCAATGCCTTCAAGTACAACATGATCGCCATTGCGTTAAGCGCCTTCATGACCTCTCTGGCCGGCACCTTTTATGCCAATTATATTTTTTATCTTCATCCCGACACGCTGTTCGGCATGGCCCTGAGCATCGAACTGATCCTGCGCCCCATCATCGGGGGACTGGGAACCATTCTGGGACCCATCCTGGGGTCGTTCATCCTCACGCCCCTTTCAGAGATCTCCAGGGCCTATTTTGCAAAGGGGGGATTTGAGGGGCTTCATCTGATTCTGTATGGGGTTCTTGCCGTCCTCGTGGTGCTTTTTATGCCCAAAGGGATCATTTATTACGCGAAAAAGTGGTTAAATCCGCTGCTAAGGCTGAAAGGGAAAAACCCGGGGTACACGGAAAATAGAAAAGAGGCTGAAGCAGAATCGTGAATATTCTGAAGGTAACAAAGCTGAGCAAGCGGTTCGGTGGTCTGGCGGCCATTTCGGACTTGTCCTTCGAATTGGGGCAAGGGGCCATACTGGGCTTGATAGGCCCCAATGGCGCGGGCAAGACCACCGTGTTCAACTGTCTGAGCGGCTTTCACACCCCCGATGCGGGCCAAATGATCTTTTCGGGAAAATCTCTGCTGGGCATGCAGCCTTATCAGGTGTGCCAGGCGGGTCTTGCCCGGACTTTCCAGATCGTCAAGCCGTTTCTGACCATTTCGGTGCTGGATAATGTGATGGTAGGCGCCCTGATACGTGAAAAATCCACCCAAAAGGCCCGTGCGGAATCCATGGAGATTATCAAATGGGCCGGTCTTGGTCCCATGGCCCACAAGGAGGCCGAGGGGTTGCCCCTTCCCCTCAGAAAAAGGTTGGAAATGGCCCGGGCGCTGGCGACCCGCCCGAAACTTCTGCTTTTAGATGAAGTGATGGCGGGACTGAACCCCACGGAAGTTTCGGAGATTATCGAATTGATCAGAGAGGTCAATAAGAAGGGTGTATCCATCCTGCTTATAGAGCACGTCATGCAGGGCATCATGGCCCTTTCGGAACGGGTGCTGGTCATTAATTATGGAAGCCGGATTGCCGAAGGCACGCCGGACGAAGTGGTAAAAGACGAAAAAGTGATCGAGGCCTATCTGGGCAAGGAGTTTCTCCATGCTCAGGGTTGATGGAATAGATGTCTTTTACGGGGATCTTCAGGCTCTGAGAGGCGTCTCTTTTGAAGCGACCGAGAGGGAGATCGTCTCCGTTATCGGCTCCAACGGCGCCGGAAAATCCACTAGCCTGAAGACGGTCTCGGGAATTCTCCGCCCTCGGAAAGGAACCATTGAATTTGATGGCGAGAACATCTCCAGGGCTTCCACTTCCCGGATCGTTGAAATGGGAATCAGCCACATTCCGGAAGGAAGGCAGCTTTTTCCCACCATGACGGTGGAGGAGAACCTCGAAATGGGGGCCCAGTTCCCCCATACGAAGAAGCTCCGAAAAGAAACCATGGCGGAAGTATTCGGGTTTTTTCCCCGTTTGAAGGAGAGGCTCAATCAGAAGGCGGGCACCCTGAGCGGAGGCGAACAGCAGATGGTGGCTATCGGGAGAGGGATGATGTCCAAACCCAGGCTCATGATGTTCGATGAACCTTCCCTCGGACTGGCGCCCCTGCTGGTGACAACCATATTCGAGATTATCAGCAGGATCAACGAACGCAAAACCTCTATTCTGCTCATTGAACAGAACGTATTTCATGCCCTGACCATCTCGGACAGGGGGTATGTCCTCGAAAATGGACAGATCGCCCTGAGTGGCGAAGGGAAATGGCTCATGGAAAACCCGCATATCCGAAAGACTTATCTGGGGCTCTAATTTTCGGGATGCGGATTTCCGCGGATGAACAGAAAGAAAACGCTGTTGTTGCACGGCAAATGGAGAGAAAAAAATGGGAGAAAAGCGGGTTTTTCATACGGACAAGGCGGCGGTTACGGGTGGCCCCTATGCCCAGGCGATTATTCATGACGGGCTCATCTATACTTCAGGACAAGGCGCTATAGACCCGGAGACGAATCAGATCAGGCTGGGAACCGTGGAGGAGGAAGCGGAGCTGGCTCTTGAAAACTTGAAAATCATTCTGGAAGAGGCTGGATCTTCTCTAAGAAATGTTTTAAAGGTGACCGTATATCTGCTTGATATGGAGGAATTTGCCCGCTTCAATGTAGTCTACAGAAAATATTTCGGAGAGAACCTGCCGGCCAGGACGTGTATTCAAGCGGCGTGCCTGCCGTTTAAGACGCGGGTGGAGATCGAGGCGATCGCCCACGTGTGACGGGATTTTAGTCAGTTCCGACGGCCGTTTTTTTCATCGCCGTAAATGGAAAGACGCACAGGGAAATCTTTCCCCTGTTGACATCAAAATGCGCATTTGTTAAGAAAACTCATTTTTCCTGGCAAACCTGTTATTTTGAGTTTTAGAATCAAATATTTTGCAGCAATCTAAAGATATCATATCTGAAGGAAAGGAGCATGTATTTAATGGAAGCATTAACCCCGTTTTATGAAGTAAACGAGGCCCTGGTGGCTATGGGGGCCGAAAAACTGAATCTTTGCATGCAGTGTGGAATGTGCGCGGGTTCCTGTCCTTGGCGTATAGTAGACGGACCGTTTAATATCCGTCGTTTGATACGAATGGCCCAACTGGGAGTGGAAGGATATGAATCCGACGATATCCTTTACGGGTGCACCACCTGCAACAAGTGTGTCCTGAAATGCCCGAGGGGGGTAACGATTATCGATATTGTCAGGGCCATGAGGTCCATGATTGCCGAGACGGGCGCCATTCCCGGGGTACTGAGGACGGCTACCGGAAGCGTTCACAGCAGCGGAAATCCCTGGTCCGAACCGAGGGAAAAGCGCACGGCCTGGATGAAGGACATGGACGTTCCCGTTTTCGAAGAAGGGACCGAATACCTTTTGTACGTATGCTGCACATCCGCCTATGATGCAAGGGGCCAGAAGGTTGCCCGGGCCATGGTCAAGGTGCTCAAGGCGGCGGGCATCAGTTTCGGGATCATCGGAGAGGAAGAAAGCTGCTGTGGCGAGTCGGTTCGAAAGATCGGCGACGAAGAACTTTTTTCGAACACCGCGGAAAAAAATATCAAACTGTTCAGTGGAAAAGGGGTCAAGAAAATCATCGCCACCTCGCCCCACTGCTATTATACCCTGACAAAAGAATACCCTGAGTTGGGTGGCGAGTTTGAGGTGATTCACTATACCCAGTTGTTGGCAGGACTTTTGAAAGAAGGAAAACTTACCTTCTCCAAACCATTGGACAAGAAGGTTACCTATCATGATCCATGCTACCTCGGAAGGCACAATGAGATCTATGATGAACCCCGCGCCCTGATTAACGCGGTTACGGACGGGAACCTTGTGGAAATGGACAGGATCAGGAAAGAAAGCCTCTGCTGCGGCGCAGGCGGCGGAAGACTGTGGATGGAGACAAAACCTGAATGGCGTTTTTCCGATCTTCGCATAGAAGAAGCCTGCAAGACCGGGGCGCCCATCCTGGCCACGGCGTGCCCCTACTGCATATCCATGCTTGAGGACAGCAGGAAAACCGTCAACAAGGAAGATGCCATCGAGATCAAGGATATCGTTGAGCTGATTGCGGAAGCTCTGTAATCCTTTTATTTGGACAGCAAAAGCCTTGCCATGGCCGCCTGCATCGCCGATAGAAGGGTCCGTACCTGTTACGGACATAACAGACGAGGCAGGTGGAACGGCAGGGCTTTTTGCGGTCCGGCGAAGGAAAATCATGAAAACTGCCTTCCATCATAGATATTGTGGAAGACGCGTACACCCGGATAAAGGGAGTTGGCGACTGGAATAGGGCCTTGATGTCAAAGAATGGAGCTGATAACCCCTCCGTGGCTGACTGCTTTCGAAGGACTGGAATCAAGGGCAAGGCGATTCTTATCCTTTCGTCGTGGTTCGGGTCGGGCCTTGTTCCTTTTGCGCCCGGGACTTTCGGCACCCTCGCCGCCGTACCGCTTGTCATCGGATTCGGATTTCTTGGGAACTGGACAGCTTTCTTTTGCGTAATGGGCATTTCGGGTCTGGCCATCTGGGTATCCCGGGAAGCGGAAAACCTCCTGGGGAAAAAGGACCCCTCCGCCGTTGTCATAGACGAAGTGGCGGGACTCAGCGTCACCATGCTCCTTGTTCCTTTGTCGTGGCTGTCTCTCTGCGCGGGGTTTTTTCTTTTCCGTTTTTTTGATATCATAAAACCCTGGCCGGCCAACCGGGCGGAAAAGCTCAGAGGAGGATTCGGGATCGTTTTAGACGACCTTGCGGCGGGGGTCTATGCCCATCTGGCTCTCAGGCTTATCCTTTTTCTATCCGGCTGGCAGGCATGAAATTACGCAGCTGATAGATAGCTGGTGAACGCTAATTGTTTTTTCGGGGTGATACAGAGGACTCTGTATCAAGGAAATGTTAGGATGTACGGCGAAATCATTACCATAGGGGACGAACTGACGGCCGGCAGGACCGTTGATCTCAACGCCTGGTACGCGGCTGAAAAAATTGCTTCTTCCGGATTGGCGATAAAACGAGTCACCTCCGTAGGCGACAATGCCGAAATGGTTTCCGAGGCGCTGAAGCGGGCCTGTCTCACCTCCCGGTTTGTGATTGTAACGGGGGGGCTGGGGTCCACGAGTGACGACATCACGAGTGAAATCGTTGCGGGGGCATTTAACAAACCACTTTCCGTGAATACGGAAATGCTGGATAAAATCAGCTGACTTTGTCAAGAAACGCGGGATGCAGATGACCCCTTCCATCGAAAAGATGGCGAATCTTCCCCATGGCGCCACGCTGATTCATCCCGATGGCGCCGTCTGTGGCTATTCTCTCGTGGAAAAGGACGTTCATCTCTACTTTCTGCCGGGTGTACCCGACCAGATGCGCTACCTGATGGACACCTTTGTTCTTCCCGACATCCTGAGCCTGTGCGATTCCATCCCCGTGATGAAGCATCGTGTCCTTAAGATTTATGGGCTGAACGAACCGATTATCGCCGAGAAACTGAAAGGCCTGAAGGGCGATATAGGGAAGGCTGTTCTGGGGTTCTATCCCCATTTTCCGGAAAACCACATCACCATCACGTTGCATGGAGAAGACGCGTCCGCTGTTTCGGAAAACCTCGACCGGATCGAGTCGGAGATCATAGGAATTCTGGGGGACTATGTCTTTGCCGCGGGAAACCGGGAAATGGAGGATGTTGTCGCCGACAAACTCATTAAAAAGGGAATCACCATAGGGCTGGCCGAATCATGCACCGGAGGACTGATCGCTGATAGATTGACCGACGTTCCTGGGAGTTCAAATTATTTTCAGGGGGGGATCGTCTGCTACAGCAACCGTTCCAAAGAAGAGTTCCTTGGTGTACGAAAAGAAACCCTGGCCCGGTATGGCGCAGTCAGCGCTGAAACGGCGAGGGAAATGGCCGAGGGCATCAGAGCCTGCATGAAGACGGATCTGGGAGTGGCGATCACCGGCATTGCCGGACCGGATGGAGGCAGCGATGAAAAGCCTGTCGGCACGGTTCATATCGGTCTCAGCTCCGAAAAAGAGCTTTTCACGCAGCAATACAGGTTCAGAGGGAGCCGCGGGCAGGTGAAACTGAACGCCGCAATGATGGCACTGGATTGGGTGAGAAGGCACATTGATGGATATCCGGTTATTTCTGGCATTTGAGCTTCCACAAGAGATCCGTGAACTGATTGATGAGATCTCCGGAGAGGCGGGAAAACTCCCTCTGGATGTTCGATGGGTCAGGACGGAAAACATTCACCTGACCGTCGTTTTCGCGGGCAATGTGGACGAAAGCATGGTTTTTCGGTTTGAAGAGGTTGCGTGCCTGGCTTGCGGCAGAAGCCATCCTTTTGAAATCTCCTTACATGGTCTTGGATTTTTTGGAAATTTTCGGAATCCGCGGGTTCTCTGGGTCGGCTTAAACGGGGATGTAAAAGAGATGTCTCGCCTGAGGGATGACCTTCAAAAAGGGTTGGCCCCCTTCGGGGTAAAGAAGGAGACGCGCCCGTTCAGACCCCATCTGACCCTCGGACGGTTCAAAAAGAAGGTGGGCTCCGTGGAGCACCTCAAAAGATTGCTCGAAAAATACCGAGAACTGACAAGTCCCACGGCAGTTATGAAAGCGCTCACGCTGTTCAGGAGCGACTTGAAAAAAGATGGAGCAGTCTACACGAAGATAAACCGCTGGTCGCTTGGGGAATCCGAGAGACACTGACACCTGAAACCCGAAACCGGTTTCATATGGCAGTGAAAATGATCGTTAATCTGTTCTGAACTGTTTTTTGAAAAAACAGCAGGGGGAGTACCATGGAGAAAGATAAAGAAAAAGCGGTCGATCAGGCCATTTCACAGATTGAGCGTCAGTTTGGGAAGGGCTCCATCATGAAGATGGGGGAGGAAAACATCATCAGGATTCCCGCCATTTCCACGGGGTCTTTGTCTCTCGATCTGGCCCTCGGAGTGGGAGGCGTTCCAAGAGGTCGGGTGATCGAGGTATTCGGCCCCGAATCGTCCGGAAAAACCACCTTGACGCTGCATATCGCGGCCGAAGCCCAGGCAAAAGGCGGTATGGTAGCCTTTATCGACGCGGAACATGCCCTTGATATAACCTATGCCAGGAAGCTGGGTGTGGATGTGGACAACCTGCTGGTTTCACAGCCGGATACGGGAGAGCAGGCCCTTGATATCGCGGAGATTCTGGTAAGGAGCGGCGCCATAGATGTGCTCATCATCGATTCCGTTGCCGCCCTTGTTCCAAAGGCGGAAATAGAAGGGGAGATGGGAGATCACCATGTGGGGCTTCAGGCCAGGCTCATGTCGCAGGCATTGCGCAAATTGACCGCAACCATAAGCAAATCGAGAACAAGCGTCATCTTCATCAATCAGATCAGGATGAAAATCGGGGTCATGTTCGGCAATCCCGAGACCACGACCGGCGGGAATGCCCTGAAATTCTATTCCAGCCAGCGCCTCGATATCCGAAGAATAGGCGCCATTAAGGAAGGGGACCAGGTGGTAGGGAATAGGACCCGCGTGAAAGTCGTCAAAAACAAGGTGGCGCCGCCTTTCAAAGACGCTGAATTTGATATCATCTACGGGGAAGGGATTTCAAAGGAAGGCGATATTCTCGACCTGGGCGTTGCCCTAAACATTGTTGAAAAAAGTGGCGCCTGGTATTCCTTCGGAGATGACCGAATAGGCCAGGGCAGGCAGAATGTGAAACGTTTTCTTTCTGAAAACGTGGATATCCGGGATAAAATCGCAAAAGCGATCATGGAGAAAACAGGATTGAATGCCATCCGGGCCGCAACGGCACAGGAAGAGGAGATTGTGATCGATTCGTGAAGAATCCGGTTTTCCCATGCAGGTAAGAAACAAAAACCATGGCGGAGAAAAAGAAACGGCATTCCCCTGTTTCTTATTCCCTGCCGCAGAAAAAGGATATTGCTGCGCGTCAGCGAAAATAGATGGAAATGATGAATTTTAGAGAAATCAGGAAGGCATTCCTGGAATATTTCAAAAAGCAGGGCCACAGAATCGTGGAAAGTTCCTCTCTTATTCCGAGAGACGATCCAACGCTTCTTTTCACCAATGCCGGGATGGTGCAGTTCAAGGGCGCTTTCCTCGGGGAGGACAATCTCGGATATACCAGAGCGGCAACTTCCCAAAAGTGCGTTCGCGCGGGGGGAAAGCACAACGATCTTGAAAATGTGGGTTACACGCCCCGTCATCACACCTTCTTTGAGATGCTGGGAAATTTTTCGTTCGGAGATTATTTCAAGGAGGAAGCGATCTTGTGGAGCTGGGAGCTTCTGACGGAAATCTACAAGCTGCCCGCGGAAAAATTGCATATATCCGTCTACAAAGACGATGACGAGGCCTACGACATCTGGAGGGAGAAGATCGGAATTCCCTCTGAAAGGATCGTCCGCCTGGGAGAAAAGGACAATTTCTGGGCCATGGGCGACACCGGTCCCTGCGGTCCCTGCTCGGAAATCCATATTGACCAGGGGGAAGAATTGGGATGCGGCCATTCGGGATGTGCGCCCGGTTGCGACTGTGACCGTTTCCTGGAAATATGGAACCTGGTTTTCACACAGTTTGACAGGAGCGCGGACGGGACATTAACGCCGTTGCCCAAACCAAACATAGACACGGGCATGGGACTGGAGAGAATCACCGCCGTCATCCAGGGGGTAACCTCCAATTACGATACCGATCTTTTCAAGGGAATCATCGGCTTCATCGAGGAAATATCGGGAACGCGTTACGGCGATCAAACCAAACAGGATGTGGCGTTTCGCGTCATTTCCGATCACGCCCGCGCGATCACTTTTCTGATCAGCGACGGAATTATGCCCTCCAACGAAGGAAGGGGGTACGTACTGAGAAGAATCATTCGCAGGGCCATTCGATTCGGACAGTCCCTGGGGTTGAAGGACCTCTTTTTAAAAGGGGTGTGCAACCGCGTAATCGAGGTCATGGGGCCGGATTATCCGGAGCTTGCCCGATCGCGGAGCCTGGTGGATGGCGTTGTGGAAAACGAAGAAAAACGTTTTGCCGATACCTTGAATTACAGCATGAAGGTCCTTGACGACGAAATCCGAAACCTGAAGGCGAAAGGCCAAGAAATCCTTCCCGGCGACCTGGCCTTCAGACTGTACGACACCTACGGGCTATCCGTGGATATCGTGGAAGACGTGGTGCGCGATGAAAATATGTCCATTGACATGCCCGGATATGAAGCTGCCATGGCCAAGCAGAGGCTTCTCTCCCAGGACTCCTGGAAAGGAAGCGGCGAGGAGGAAATTCCGGCGGTCTTTCGCGCGCTTCTTGCCAAGGGGCTGACCACAGGATTTCTTGGATATGAGGGACTTTGCGGGGAAGCGAAAGTAGTCGGTCTGATTGCCGACGATAAAGAGGTCGTTTCTTTGAAAACCGGCGAAAAAGCGCGGGTTGTACTGGACCAGACCACCTTTTATGCTACAGCCGGTGGGCAGGCGGGGGATGTGGGCCGACTGGAGAACAGCGGCGCGACTTTTGTGGTGACGAACACCATCCGATATGGCCGAGATCTTATCGTTCACCAGGGGGTTCTGGAAACGGGGCAAATCTCCATAGGCGATAAGATCGAGGCACGCGTTGCCTCCGAGTCAAGAGCAGCGACCGCCGGCAACCATTCGGCAACCCATCTCCTTCACGCAGCTCTCAGGGAGGTCCTTGGAGACCACGTAAAACAGGCGGGGTCCCTCGTTACGCCCGAACGGTTTCGTTTTGATTTCAGCCATTTCACACAGGTATCGGCGGAAAATCTTCTGGAAATCGAGAGGATCGTAAACAGACATATTCGCCAAAACCTGGAGATCAACACAACGGTCATGTCCAAGGAAGAGGCCATGAAGAGCGGCGCCATGGCCATATTTGAAGAGAAATATGGAGATACGGTACGGGTCGTTCAAATGGGAGACGGCGTAAGCAAGGAGTTGTGCGGGGGAACCCATGCGAAAAGAACGGGGGATATCGGCCTTTTTCGAATATGCTCCGAGAGTGCGGTTGCGGCCAACATGCGAAGGATTGAAGCCGTCACCGGAGAAGCGGCTCTCCTGCATGATCAGGAAAAGGAAACGATCCTTAAAAACGCAGCCATGCTTTTGAAAAGTTCTCCGGAAAAGGTGGAGGAAAGGATACAAAAGCTCCTGAAAGACCTCAGGGACAAAGACAGAGAGATTGCAACGCTCAAGGCAAAAGTGCTATCCGGAAAATCAGAAGACTTCCTGGCAAATATGCATGAAGTGGAAGGGATTCAGGTTATTTCACAAAAACTCAATGTGGCATCGCCCGCGGAACTCAGGGAATGGGGAGATCGCATAAAAGACAGGCTGAAATCAGGCATCATTCTTCTGGGCGCCGAGGCTGATGGACGAGCTATCCTGACCTGTATTGTTACGGAAGATCTTCAACGCCGATTCCATGCCGGAAATATAATAAAGACTTTATCGGCTATCGTTGGAGGAAAAGGCGGTGGTAAACCGCATATGGCGCAGGGAGGCGGAAACCAACCCGAAAAGCTGGAAGCAGCCATGGAAAGGCTGGATGGAATCATAAGGGGAGAATGAAAGGGGAATCCGATCGACGATGGTTGGCCCTTCAACCATCGTCATTCATCACGATTGGAACTGGAATCAGAAGAGTAATTCGATTCATTATCAAAGACAAAGTGCTTGAAGCTGCTCCACCAGCTTCTGCCCTCTATCCGTTCTTTTTCTTCGATCGCTTTCTCACGCGCGATCTCTTCCTTGCACTTCTTGATGTTTTCTATGGCTTCATAATACTGCCCCAGGTCGGGGAAGTGATCGATAACATACATGTACCGGGCCATGGCCGCGTCATACTTTCCCGTGCGGTAGTAGAAGTTTCCCACATAGATTTCATGCTCTGCCATATTGACCAGGCTTTCCCGCAGTTTTCTCCTTGCCATGTTGGCGTAAGGACTGTTTTTGTAGCGCTTGATGACCCTTTCAAACTCCTCCCGTGCACGGAGAGTATGGGACTGATCTCTGTCTATAGTGCTTGATTGCTGGTAAAAACACATCCCTTCCTGGAAAATAACGTAAGGGATCTGCGGGTTCTTGGGATGAAGCTTTTCAAACTCGGAATATTCCTCGTAGGCTTCATCATAGAGATCCCTCTGGTAGAGTGCATCCGCCATTTTCAGCTCCGCCTCCAGGGCGTCCTTGCTGTACGGATACCGGTCCTTTACCTTCTGGAATATTTCCGTAGCCCCTTCAAACTCGCCTGAGTTGAATTTGTCTCTCCCCTCGCTCATCAGTTCCGCGGGACTTGGCTCCGTATCACTCCCGAAGAAATGGTTCCAGACTCCACATCCACTCGGGAGCAGAACGAGGCAGATTCCCGCAAGGAACAGACAGAACCTCTTATAGGTACCGAATTTCATCAACGATGCTATTTGAACCCCTCTAAATATCTTTCCGCGGCAAAGGTGGCTGTGGCGCCTTCACCGACGGCAGTGACGATCTGTCGAAGCAGTTTGGACCGGACATCGCCCGCCGCAAAGACACCGGGGATGGAGGTTTCCATATCGTTGTTGGTTATGACGTAGCCAAAGGGATCCAGGTCCAATATCCCCTTTACCAGCTGATTGCCCGGGCTGTATCCGATGAAGATAAAAACACCCTCCACGGGCAATTGAGAGATCTTTCCGGTTTTGAACGTTTGCCAGCTCAACGCCCTCCACCCCGGTTTCTCCCAGTATCCGGGTAGGGACGGAATCCCAGATAAACCGGATTTTCTCCTCCGCCATGGCCCTTTCCTGAAGAAGTTTGGTGGCACGCAACGCCTTGCGCCTGTGTATGACGTGCACGGTTTTGGCAAATTTTGTTAGAAAAAGCGCTTCTTCCATGGCCGTATCTCCACCGCCAATGACGGCAACGTCCTGGTCCCTGTAAAACGGTCCGTCGCAGGTTGCACAGTAGGATACCCCTTTCCCGGTCAGCAGCGCTTCTCCCTCGATGTGAATTTTCAACGGCGTCGCACCCGTGGTGAGAATCAGGGACTTGCATTCGTATCTGCCCTTGTCGGTGATAACCACTTTTTTTTCCGGCGACAGTTCCAGGCCGGTAACCTCGGTTGCTTCTATTTTGAGGTCAAAACTTTCAGCCTGCCTTTTCATTCGATCGATCAGATCAAAGCCTGTTATCCCATCAGGAAAACCAGGATAGTTTTCCACGCGATCCGTGGTCATGACCTGTCCGCCAGGAGCAAGCCTTTCCAGCAAAACGGTTTCGAGCCGCGCCCTTGCGGCGTATAAGCCCGCGGTCAAACCCGCGGGCCCTGCCCCGATAATAATCAATTCTTTCATATTAAACCTGACAGCCCAAAAATGGACCTTGTCGCCCTTTCAAAAAAAACCCTGCTTACAGGGCAAGAAGCGGGGTATCACACAGAATCTTAGAGGAGTTTTTTCAACTCCCCATCAAGATGGCTTTTCGGGTACGCACCTACAATGGTCTGCACCACTTTGCCGCCTTTAAAAAGGATAAGGGTAGGTATGTTCCGAATGCCGAATTTGGCAGGGGTCTCTCTGTTTTCGTCCACATTCATCTTGGCTATTTTTATCTTGTCCTGATACTCCTTGGCCAATTCTTCCACCACGGGGCCTACGGTCTTACAGGGTCCGCACCATACGGCCCAAAAATCGACCATGGCGGGAATGTCCGATTGTACGATTTCCTTTTCAAAATTCGCATCCGTTACTTGCAAAACATCACCCATGACAATACTCCTTTATAATTTTATAATTTCCATTCCGCTTGTTTCAGCATTCAGCCATCCGTCTTTTGGTAAACCCGGCGAAGAAATGCCTGATTATGCCGCCGGCGCTTCCAACAGGCCTTTTAGATTTTTGATAATCGTTACGGGAACAGGCCCGGAGTTCAGATAAAGATCCAGTACTTTCCGGGGCGTTTTCGTCTTTGCTTCCACCTCTTCCCAGCTTATGCCTTTTTCTTCCACCTGCTTCATCAATTGACTCAGTTCTTCGGAATTCATGCTTTTCCCTCCCTATTTCTTTTTCTTGGATGGATTCAGGTCAGGGGGATAGACAAATTTAGGATCTATCTCATAGGTCCATGGGAGTCCCCACCATTGCCATCCGTAATGTCTTTTCTGGTTAAACCCGTTAATTTTATTTCTTTTAGCAAGTTGCCTGTAAAATTTCTGTTCATTACTGTCTTTAAAAAAAGGGAACATGGGTCCTTCAAATCCATCTTCCACATCATACACATTCTTGAAACCGGCCGCCATGAGTTCTTTTGCCGCCAAAGCGCTCCTGGTCCCGTCAGAACCGAGGATCAACAGGTTGTCCGTTTTCTTGAACACCTTGGAGATCTCCTCCACAAACTGCTTGTTCTTTTCACTATAAACGTACCGGTACTCATCATTGATTTTTTCCAGATCCTGCGTAAAAAACTGATAAGGGAAAGAGATAGGCATTAATGGGGTGGCCGACAAACTGGTATTCAGGCCTCGTTCTTACATCTATGAGGTACGTGTCCGGAACCGTATTCAACATATCGTAGGCCTCCAGGCTCAATATCTGTTTCAGTTCCTGGGCGGAAGAGCGTCCGAAAAAAACAAACAGGGCCACCAGCGCCATTGAGTATATAAGAGGTTTGATTTTCATCATAATATTTCTTCTTTATGGTCGTTGAAAAACCGCCGGACCGCTCAAAAGCAAACCCTCAACCGAGTGTGAATTCCAAGGCGGCATCGGGAAATTCTTGAGTATAAAGAAATAATCAAGTACCATGACTTTGTCAATGAAAAATAAGCAGTTCCCATTGCAGGCGCTTCCGTCGCGGGAACTATTTTCCTATTGAACCTGAAGGGACTTTTCCCGAAAATAATTGTTTCAAAATATGAGGAGGAAAATTTTCATGACCACGCCCAAAGTATATTTTTCGGATTTACGGACTTCCTTTAAGGAAAACCTCCCATCCAAAATCATGAGGCTCGCCGAGCTTGCCGGAATAAAAAAAATTGTTTCACACAGGAACCTGGTTGCCGTCAAACTCCATTTCGGCGAAAAGGGGAATACGGCTTTTATTCGCCCCGTACTGGTCAAACCTGTTCTACAAAAGATAAAGGAATTGAAGGGCGCCCCTTTTCTCACGGATTCCAATACCCTTTATGCGGGAACCCGGGGAGACAGTGTTTCCCATTTGTTGACGGCCGCGGAAAATGGTTTTACCTATCCTGTCATCGACGCACCTGTCATCATTGCCGACGGCCTTCGGGGCGCCAGTGTTTCAAAGGTGAAGATCGACCAGGAGATCATAGAGACGGCTTACATTGGAAAGGATATCGTGGAAAGCGATGCGCTGATTAGCCTGGCCCATTTCAAAGGCCACGAACTCTCCGGCTTCGGCGGCACCATCAAAAATCTGGGGATGGGATGCGCCTCCAGAAAGGGAAAAATGGACCAGCATTCGGACTTGTCGCCCAAGATCAGTTCAAAAAAATGCGTTGGCTGTGGCGAATGCGTGGGGCACTGTTCTCAGGGAGCGCTGTCCATCACGGAAAAGAAGGCTTCCATAGACGAGACGAAATGCATAGGATGCGGAGAATGCATACTGATCTGCCCAAACGGTTCCATAGATGTTCGATGGAGTGCGGATGTTCCTCTTTTTCAGAAAAAGATGGCGGAATACACGTTTGCGGTGTTGAAAGGGAAAAAGAACAAATCCCTTTTTTTCAATTACCTGATAGATATTTCCCCCGCCTGTGACTGTTACGGACACAGCGATGCGCCCATCGTCCACGATATTGGCATAGTCGCATCAAGGGATCCGGTAGCGATTGACCAGGCCTCCGTTGACCTGGTCAATGACCAGCAGGCCGCGGCAGGCTGCTGTTTGAACAACCGCACGTCCCGGGGAGAAGACAAGTTCAGGGGGGTATATCCCAAAATAGACTGGAATATCCAGCTTGAACATGCCGAGAAAATAGGCCTGGGCAGTCGCAAGTACGAATTAGTCCCCATTTGAGTCGGAAAGCCCAAGCATGCCGCTTGCAATTGAATCTTTCCTATGTTAATAAAAAAAAGTCTAATTTTGAAATAATGAAGGAGTAAAAATATGGAAATCAAGGTGATAAAGGCTAAATCGGAACGATTGAAACCCAAACCCGTGGACGAATCCAGCCTCGGCTTCGGGGACATTACAACCGATCACATGTTTTCAATCGATTATCGATCTGAAAACGGCTGGGAAAATCCGCGGGTTGAACCATACGGGGATTTGCATATTGACCCCGCCGCCATGTCCATTCACTATGGTCAGGAGATTTTTGAGGGGCTCAAGGCCTACAGGGGAAAAGATGACGGCATCTATCTTTTCAGGGCAAGGGACAATTTTGAGAGAATGAACCGTTCGGCCAAAAGGCTTTGCATGCCCGAAGTGGATATCGATCTGATCATGGAAGGGATGAAGAAACTGATCCTGCTGGACAGGGAATGGATACCCAAGAGCTGAAGGGACCTCCCTGTATATCAGGCCCACCATGCTGGCCACGGAGCCCCATCTCGGAGTGCGACCGGCAAAATCCTATCTTTTCTTCATTATTATCGGACCGGTTGGAGCCTACTACAAGGAGGGCCTGAATCCCGTAAAGATCTACGTGGAAGATTTCTTCGTTCGGGCGGCGATCGGAGGAACAGGGGAAGCCAAAACAGCGGGAAATTATGCGGCAAGCCTGCTGGCTGCCGAGGAAGCGAAGAAAAAGGGTTTCACGCAGGTGCTCTGGCTTGATGCGGCGGAGAGAAAATATGTGGAAGAGGTGGGGACCATGAATATGTTCTTTCTCATCGAGGATGAATTGATTACCGCCCCCCTCAACGGAAGTATCCTTCCCGGAGTCACGAGAGATTCCGTGATTCGAATCGTGAAAGACTGGGGTTTGAAAATTACCGAACGGTCCCTGGTCATCGATGAAGTCATCGATGCCGCCAATGACGGACGTTTGAAAGAGGCATTCGGGACCGGCACCGCCGCGGTCATCTCTCCCGTCGGACAGATCACCTACAAGGGACAAGACCATATCGTAGCCGGAGGAAAGATGGGTGAACTTTCCCGTCGGCTCTATGATGAAATTGTGGCCATACAGTACGGGAAGAAACCCGACCCCTATGGATGGGTAACGCGGATCGACAAATAAAGAGGGTCAATTTACACTATGATTCCAACGATTGAATGGCACGAAAATACGGTCAGGATGATTGACCAGCGAAAACTGCCGGCAAAGGTGGAATGGTATGTCTGCAGAGGATACAGGGACGTCATCGAAGGGATCCGCAAAATGGTGATCCGGGGGGCGCCCGCCATCGGCATAGCAGCCGCCATGGGGCTTTCGCTGGGCGCCAATACCATCCGGAGCCGTGACAAACAGAAATTTCATGCAAAGGTTTGAGACTATCTGTGCCGAGATGCGCTGCGCCCGCCCCACCGCCGTAAACCTGGGATGGGCCGTGGACAGGATGAAGGCCCTCGCTGAGGGCATGATCGATTTCTCCGTTTCCGAAATTCAGGCATCTTTGCGAAAGGAATCCGAAAAAATCCTCGTTGAAGATATCGAGATCAACCGCGCCATGGGCATGCATGGAGAAGTTCTGGTCCCGGAAGGCGCGACGATTCTTACCCATTGCAACGCGGGTTCTCTCGCTACAGGGGGCTACGGAACAGCGCTGGGGGTCATTCGAGCGGCTTATGAAAAGGGAAAAAAGATTCAGGTCCTGGCCGACGAGACCAGGCCGTGGCTTCAAGGCCTGAGATTAACCGCTTTTGAGTTGATGGAAGACAACATCCCTGTTTCCGTAATCGCGGACAATGCCGCCGGCACATTCATGCGGCAAAAAAAGATCGATCTGGTTATTACGGGGGCCGATAGAATCGCCTCAAACGGGGATGTGGCGAACAAAATAGGAACCTATCAGGTTGCCGTGCTGGCCAAAGAACACAACATCCCTTTCTATGTGGCGGCGCCCCTTTCAACGATCGATCCGGCCATAAAGACGGGAGATGAGATCCCGGTGGAAGAGCGTGGCAGGGAAGAGATCTGCCGTTTCGGAAAAGTCAGGATCGGTCCGCCGGGGGTCACGGATTCTGAATCCCGCCTTTGATATCACTCCGTCCCGTTTTGTTTCCGCCATCATAACGGAAAAGGGGGTGATCAGGGCGCCTTTTACGGAAGGTATAAAAGAACAGATGACAAAATCATAATCAGCAGCACCTTTGCCCCCCGAATCTTTCGCTCCTTCAATTCCACAAGTGCCCTGTTTGCCTCCTGCAATTCGAATTCCTCGAACTGCGGTTTTATGGGAATCCGAGCCGCAAGATCCAAGAATTCGCTGATGTCCCTTCTCGCGACATTGGCCACGCTCTTGATCTCTTTTTCCATCCAGAGATGACCGGGATAGTCCAGATTCACAAGGTATTCCCGGTCCCTTTCCTCCTTTCGTATGGCGTTAATCACCAGCCTTCCGCCCGGTTTAAGGTTTTTCAGGGCATCCACAACCGGCTTCCACGCGGGGGTTGTATCAATAATGCAGTCCAGCTTCTCCGGCGCCTCATCTCCCGTATCTCCGGCCCAGACAGCGCCCAGTTCCCTGGAAAACTCCCTTTCCTTTTCGCTCCTTGCAAACACGAAAACACTGGATGCGGGATACCTGTGTTTCACCATTTTCATCACCAGGTGAGCCGACGCTCCAAAACCGGTCAGTCCGAGATCCTGTCCGTCTCTCATTCCGGTCAGCCGAAGAGACCGATATCCTATCGCTCCCGCGCAGAGCAGAGGAGCCGCTTCCGAATCGGAAAACACCGGCGGAATCGGATAGGCGAAGTCCTCCTTTACGGTCATATATTGGGCATACCCTCCGTGGGCGTCCCTGCCCGTTGCTTTAAATTCCCCACAGAGATTTTCCTTCCCGTCCAGGCATAGCGAACATCGGCCGCAGGAAGAGTAGATCCATCCGATGCCCACCCTGTCGCCGATGTTGAAACGGGTTGTGCCTTTCCCCAGGCTTTCGACCCTTCCCACGACCTGGTGACCGGGGATGACCGGGAAACGGGGAGGAGATGTCCGCCCCTCGATTTCATCCAACTCCGTGTGGCAAACCCCGCAGGCGCTGATTTTGACGAGGATCTCCCCCTCCCCCGCAACAGGGTCCGGCATGTTTACGAGTTGAAGGGGTTCCCGATTTTCCGCTATCCTGCACGTCCTGCTCAAAACCATTGCTTTCATTTTCAGCCTCCTATTTGCAGTGGATATACTTCACACGATATCCGCTCGCGTTTTCTTTGTCATGCTCAAAGCACTATCGCCTAAAAAGCAAATCCGTCAAGTACGGAGATCGATCCCGTTCAGCTTTCCATTCATAACCGGGTTTTGAACAGGATACAACGAAATCAGAATTTTGGCATGAAAAGTGCTGTTGGCATGAAAATTTGTGCAATATAACCGCAAGGAATGCCTTTCAATTGTTGTGCAAACGAAAATGACGGAGCTAACGGGAGGGATAATGTGGAAATGAACGAACCTTGATTGTGCAATGGAACTTGTTGGTTGATCTGCTGAGCACGGTTTTACCCTTTTTAACCCATGGCATAAGGCGGAAGAAACAGCACGCGGACAGAATTTATCTTATTCTGAAAATTGACGATCATCAGTTCACTGCAAAGGCTCAGGAGGAAACAATGTTCTTTAAGTCTAAAGGATTTCAGCTCGGCTTGGCTTTGGCGTTAGGCGCGATTGTCTTAATGCTGCCGAGGCCCGAAGGGACCAAGTTCAAGATTACAGGGGATGCGGGACCAGAAATTGATGCCGCTGATAGAGCAGAATTTCACGCTTATTTCAACAGGAAAAGACAAAAGCTATGTGGTTGAGGCAAAAACCCCCGGAGCGACGGATTCCACGGCGACCTTTCTGAAAGAAAAGGTCGGGAACCTTTCCTTGAAAGGGGCGGAAGTCGGGTATGTAAACGGCCTGTCACCCAAGGCCATGCGGTTTCTGGCCGTCCTTGCGGTCCTCATTTTCCTCTTCATCGTTGAACCGATTCCCCTTGAGATCACCGCCATCCTGATCGGCGTATTCCTGGTTCTCATGGGTGTTGCGGACGTGAAAGAAGCCTGGGCGCCCTACATGCACCCGGTGGTTATTTTCATCATGTGCTGTCTGATCTTTGCCATATCCCTGGATAAGGCCGGTCTCACCAAGCGGTTGGGGTATTTCATTGTGAAGAAGGCCGGCAACAGCGTGGTCAAATTCACCTTTATCATCTCCATGGGTTTGGGGATTTCTTCTTCATTCATGCACGATGCGGCGGCCTGCGCCATCGGAATCATCACCATGATCCCCCTTATGAGGGCGGTGGGCATCGGACCAAACACCAACACGGCAAAATTCATGATGCTTTCCCTGCCTTTTGCCTGCTCCTGCGGCGGCATGGGATCGCTCATAGGAGGCGGGAGATGCATGGTTTCGGCGGCGTTTCTGTACGAATTTACGGGAATAGAAATCACCTTTTTCGACTGGATCAAATACTGCATGCCGGCGGCTCTTCTGACCGTTCCGGTGGCGGTGCTCATTGTCTACTTTGTTTTCAGGCCCGATCCTAAGTTTAAACTCCCCGATTTCGATGAGGCAATCGGTCCCTGGACGAGCCTCGAGAAAAAGGCCATGATCATCATCGGGTTGACCTTTCTCACATGGCTTACCAAAGGCGTACACGGAATGGATTACAGCGTCACAGGTATGCTGGGGGTGGCGGCTCTGGTGCTTTTCAGGGTGCTTGAATGGGAAGATATCCACAAGAATCTCGAGTGGGGGACCGCACTGTTTATCTTCGGTGGCGGCATTTCCCTGGGCCTGGCCATGGGCTATTCAGGCGCCGCCGCTTACTTTGCCCATGTGTTCTTCCCGTTGGTGCAGGGAGGAGGATGGCTGCTGCTCTTTGTGGGCGTCGGGGTCTTCGGGGCGCTTGTGACCAACGCCATGGCCAATGTGGCCGCCGCCGCCCTCGTTTTGCCCATCGTCATTCCCATGGCCAAACTGGAAGGTGTTGACCCCACGATCATCGCTCTCTGCCTGGGTACCGCCACCTCTTTTGCCATGCTCCTGGTCATCGGGTGTCCTCCCAACGCCATTGCCTACAGTTACCGGTATTTCAAGGCATCGGATCTGACCAAGGTGGGTCTTGTGGCCACCCCGATCCTTCTGGGCATTCTGATCCTGGTGGCCTCCACCTGGTGGAAGGTGCTGGGGCTGGTGTAAATCACTGGATAAAGACCTGAGCGAACTCCGGGAAAATCCGGTCTGAGTGGATGGAAAATAGATGGAACACACGCGGATACTCCTTGTTGATGACGAAGGAGATTTTCGAACCACCATTGCCAAACGCCTGGTAAAAAGGGGGATGGAGGTGGAACAGGCCGGCAGCGGAGAGGAATCCCTTGTCATCCTCCAGGACAAGCCGGTGGATGTGGTCATCCTGGATGTAAAGATGCCCGGGATGGGCGGCATAGAAACCCTTCATCGGATCAAGGAGAAATATCCCGGAGGTGGAAGTGATCATGCTTACCGGACATGCTACGACCCAGGACGGTGTGGAAGGCATAAAGACGGGGGCATTTGATTATCTCACCAAACCGATCGAACTGGAACACCTCCTGGGAAAGATCCACCAGGCCCATGAAAAGATCCTGAGGGAGGATGAAAAGGCGAAAGAGGCGGCATTTCGGACAAGAATGGAACAGCAGATGATTGCCACCGAAAGGTTGGCCTCCCTTGGCACGCTGGCGGCCGGCGTGGCCCATGAAATCAATAATCCACTGGCCATCATTAAGGAGTGCGCGGGATGGATGAAAACGATCCTTCAAAAGGAGGAGATGGCTTGCATTCCTCGTAAAGCGGATTTTGAAAAGGCGCTGGGGAAGATAGAAACCGGAGTGGAAAGAGCCAGGAGGATCACACATGAACTCCTGGGGTCGGTCAAACAGACCGATTCCGTGTTATCGAGAGTAGACCTTAAACAACTGATCGATGAAGCCTTCAGTCTCTTGAAGAATGAGGCATCCGACAAGAATGTTCACGTCAATAACAGCGTGAATTCAAGGGAGAGCGTCATCTGGAGCGACCCCTATAAACTGAGACAGGTGTTGTTGAATCTCCTTACCAATGCCGTCCATGCGACGGAATCGGGGGGAAGCATTACCATGGATCTGAAGCGATCCGGCGATGGGGTTATACTGACCATCGAGGACACCGGCGAGGGCATCCCCAAAGAGAATTTATCCCGAATTTTTGAACCTTTCTTCAGCACCAAACCCACTGGAAAGGGCACAGGGCTTGGGCTTTTTGTATCCCGCAGCATTATTGAAAAGCTCGGTGGAGAAATATGCGTGGAAAGCAGGCTGGGGCAGGGAACCTGTTTTACTATTCGTCTTCCCGCGTGTTATGAGGGAGGGATGTCGGCAAGAAATGATGCGTAGGGCGATGGGTTACTCCTGAAAATTCAGAAGGCACATTGCGTACAATCCTTAAAAGGAGAAGAAAGCCATGATCAAGATACCAACAAGAATCCTCTTAGTGGATGATGAAAAAGATTTCGTCGAGATGCTGTCGTTGAGATTGCAGGAAGTCGGTGAAAAGGTTTTTGAAGCCTACAGCGGCAAAGAATGTCTGGAGGCTCTCCAAAAGAACGGTATTGATGTGGTCGTTTTAGATATACGAATGCCCGGGATGGACGGCATGGAAACCCTGAAAGAAATCAAACGAAAGTTTCCACTGGTGGAAGTCATCATGCTGACGGGACATGGAAGCGCGGAAACCGCCGTTGAGGGCATGAAGTCGGGAGCTTTTGATTATCTGATGAAACCGGCGGAATTTGATGACCTGGTGACCAAGGTGACCGGGGCAAGACAAAGAAAGGATGAACAGGAGGAAAGGATTCGCAAAGCCGAAGCCAAACTCCTCTTAAGGAAAAGCGGAGGGGCGTTCTGACAGTCTGCTTATAAAACCAATTCCGCGGGGGGCTTTTCATCCGAAAAGCCCCTTTTTTTTTATCCCGGACTTCAGGATCGGACTATCCGGCATCGGCCCTCCAGCTTTCCTTTTTACAATTTGTAAAGAATATCGACAGCTATTTCGCCCAACATTTGAAAAACCTCCCCTTAATACCCTTCCATGGCCCGATATTTCAATCAGTTATTGACTCGATACCGCATTTTTTTCTTTGGCATGTTCGTTGCCATATCAGTTTCCCATGTGAAATTTCCCAAGGAAAAAGCAAGGAAGACGTCCTGACTGTTCCATGAAAAATGGCAAGATAAAATGCTGCACACGTTAAGAGGAGGAAAATATGTCTCACCATGCCGGAGTCGATGCCACTCATAAAAGCAGCTTCTGGGCCAGCAAACCCGGGTATAAGCCGATATTGCTGCTCAGTGCCGCCATTGTTTTCACCATCCTTGTCATTATCCCCCCTCCCCGAAGCATGATTGACCTGGTAGGCAAGAAAAACCCTGCCGGTTATAAAGTCAGCGGGGGATGTTCTACGATCACGGACACCATGAATAAAACCCTGGATCCAAAGGCATACAGTCGGGCCGAACAGGCCGCTCGTGAAAACAAACCCCACAAAGAAAAGCTGCTTACCGAGAAGCAGGCGGCGCAATTGACCAAGATCATGCTGGGTATTTTTTTTCTGGCGGTCTTTTTCTGGGCTACCGAAGCTCTTCCGTTGGGCGCCACCGATCTCCTTGTAGCGGTCATGCTGTATCTTTTCACTATTCTTCCCATGAATGAAATTTCCAAGGCCTTTATGCAAGACGCGGTTTTCTTCATTTTCGGCATCCTCGTGGTTGCCGTTGGCGTTGCCAAGACCGGCCTTGACAAACGGATCGGCCTGATTTTGCTTAGCCGCATAAAGAGCGCAAAAGCATTTGCCTTCCTGTTTCTGCCGGCTTTGGCCATGGCCGCCAGTTTCCTGTCGGAACACGCCCTTGTAGCCCTTTTGGTTCCCGTACTCATGGGAGTTTACAAGGTGACATGCAAGATGTACGGGGTTGAGAAGGACAAGGCCCTGGCCGTATTTCTCTTGTTGGGGATCTGCTTCGCGGCCAATCACGGGGGACCCGGGTCACCGGCCGCAGGGGGAAGAAACGCCATCATGATGGGTTATTTTACGGAATATGGGGCCCCCATGTCCTTCCTGGAGTGGATGAAGTACGGCATGCCTTTTGTTCCGGTGACAGCGATGATTATCGGCGCCTATATGTATATTCGATTGAAATCCAAATTTCTGGTAAAAGATATCAACCCCAGTGAAATTGTAAAGTCCGAAGTCGCGAAAATGCCCAAATTTGCGGGAAAAGAGGCCATGATGACCTTCATTTTGATCTGCGCTGGTCATCGCCTGGATTGTGCTTGGGGAACATGCCGGACTGGGAGGTCCAACCCTGTATGCCGTGGTTGCCATGTTTCTGTGCCGTATCATAGATTGGGACGATGTTCAGGAAGGCGTTGCGTTCGATGTGGTGGGTCTTTACGCCGCGGCCTGCGCCATGGGACTTGGTCTCAAGTTTACGGGAGGGGCGCTCTGGCTTGCAAATTCCTTTGTAGGCCTGCTTCCCGCAAGCATATCCCATGGGGACGGACTTGTCATTGGCGTAAGCATACTGACGGGAACCATGACAAACTTCATGAGCGACGGGGCAACGGTCGCGGCCCTTGGCCCCATTGTTCTCCCCATGGCGGCATTGGCCAATGTAAGTGTCTGGAAATTAGGACTTTCTTGTGCTTTTTCCTCGTCATTCGCTAACTTTTTAGTGGTGGGAACGCCCAACAATGCCATCGTATTTGGCATGAGTAAGGATCCCGAGACAGGAGAAAGACTCTTAAGCGTTTTCGATTTTGTCAAGTTCGGGCTTCCGGTCACGATTCTTGCCTGGCTTGTCCTTTGGTTCTGGAGCATACTGGGCTATTGGCAGTTCTTGTCGTGGCCCGTCTAACGAATACTTCCGGAAGGGGTTCGGTTCTTCAAGATCAGGAGTTTCAAGCGGAGTTGCGGCTATGAAATCAGCGCTTTACACCAATCTGCAGAGAAAGATCATTGTGATCACGCTGTTTGTCGCGTTAGCACCGCTGATTACCTTGGGCGTGACCATCTATTACCAATTTCAACGAATGTACGAGGATAAAATTGAGGAGCAGATGCGATTCCGGGCTGCATCCCAGTCCGAGGCGGTTGATCTGTTTCTCAAGGAACGCACGGCGATTCTTTGCGCCATGGCGGACACACATACCCTTGACCAGATGATTGACGAAAGATATCTTGCCCGGATATTCGAAGTAATGAATGCCAGAGCAGGGGCCTTCGTTGATCTGGGGGTGATAAACAACGCCGGACAGCACCTGGCATATGTGGGACCGTACGATCTGAAGAATTTGAATTATTATCAGCAAACCTGGTTTGCCGACGTCATGAGTAAAGGGGTTTACATCAGCAATGTTTATATGGGATACCGACAATCGCCCCACTTCATTATCGCGGTTCGTCGGCAGGAAGGATTAAACACCTGGATACTGCGGGCGACAATCGATCCTGAAATTTTCGAGGAAATTGTCCGCTCGGCGCAAGTAGGACAGACCGGGGATGCCTATATCGTTGACAGAAAAGGGGTCTTTCAGACATCTCCCCGGTTTGGCGGAAAAAGCCTTGGCATATCCAAACTCAATACAAGCCTTTTTGGCAGGGAAACCACGATTGTGGAGGGAGAGGATGGACGGGGGCAAGATGTCTTCTTTGCGGGTAAATGGCTCAGGGGAGGCAAATGGCTGCTGGTCGTCAGCCAGGATGCGAAAGAGGAAATGAGCGGGCTTTTCGCCGCGCGGAACGTCGAAATCGGCATCATCCTCTGTACCTTGTTGGCCATTGTGGGGACGGTTGTATTTACTACCCGTCTGACCGTTGCCAGGCTTAGGCAATCCGACTTGAGGATGCAGCAACTCAATGCGCAACTGGTCCAGTCCGACAAGCTTGCCGCCCTTGGAAAAATGGCGGCGGGCGTGGCTCACGAGATCAATAATCCTCTGGCGGTGATCTTGCAGAAGACCGGATGGATGGAGGATCTTCTTGAGGAAGAATCTTTCAAAAAATCCGAGAACTACGAAGAATATTTGGTTTCCCTGAAAAAAATCGAGGAGCATGTGGAGCGGGCGCGGAAAGTGGTGCACAGCATGTTGGGATATGCGCGGAAGATGGAGCCTCACCTGGAAGATGTGGATGTGAACAGGACCCTCATGGAGACCATCGCTTTTCTGGAAAATTCCGCAAGCAACAATAATATTCGCATTTCGACGCATTTACTATCCAAGGTTCCCATTATTTCCGGGGACCAATCCCAGCTTCAGCAGGTATTTCTGAATCTGCTGACCAATGCCATAGATGCCATAGGCAAAGATGGGAACATCGTGGTCGGAACCAGGATGGAAGGCAAAGCAGATAGAAATTTCCATCGGTGACGACGGTCCGGGAATTCCGGAGGAACAACAAAAAAAGGTTTTCGATCCCTTTTTTACGACAAAGGAGCCCGGCAAAGGAACCGGCCTGGGGCTCTGGGTAAGCTACGATATCCTCAAAAAGATGGGAGGGCGAATCGGTCTCGAAAGCAAGACGGGAGAGGGAACAACCTTTACGGTTTATTTGCCTCTCGTGATTCCTGAAAAGAAGTGAACCTTGGCGCTTGGAAGGGGCTCTATTCTGAGATAAGTGCCGATGAGGAGAAGTTTGATGCCACAATAAATATTCAACTATTCGACCACGGAACGAAGTATGGATGGCAAAAAGAGATCTTTTAAAGGAGGGGAATCATGGATTCTTTCAGGGCGCTGGTTGTGGATGATGAAGAGGACTTCCTGGAGACACTGGTAAAACGTCTGAATAGGAGGGATATTGATACCACCGGGGCGAAGAGCGGGGAGGAAGCTCTGGAAATTATGAAGAAAAAGCTCTTCGATGTGGTCATTCTTGATGTCAAGATGCCGGGCGGCATGGACGGCATTGAAACCTTGCGGGAAATAAAGAAGATACAACCCTTGTCGGAGGTTCTGTTGCTTACCGGACACGCTTCCGTGGAGACCAGCATCGAGGGAATGAAACTCGGGGCCTTTGACTACCTCATGAAACCGATCAAACTTGAGGAGCTTCTCGTAAAACTGGCGCAGGCGTTTGAAAAAAAAGACACACACGACCAGAAAATTCGAAAAGCCATGATCAAAGAACTGATCCGGTTTCCGGGAAGGGTTCTCGAACACGAAAAGGATTAGCCTTAACGCCACCGGAATGATGGACATCATACCGTTTCGATCACTCATTCTATTTGGCCGGCCTTCCAAGAAATTCGAATAGGACAGGATCGTAAATGCGTATTTATTTGCGTATCCGGACGGCGCGAGCCAAATCGGGTGGCCTGGTTCTTTTCCCAGGCCCCCGCAACACAGCATCATGTAAGAAAGGAAAAATACGTGCATCAGGAAGATCAGACTCAAACCGGCAACCCACTTTTGGTCGAAACCGGATTCCCCCCTTTTGACCGTGTGGCGCCGGAACAGATCGTTCCGGCCATGGAACATATTTTACATCATGCCAATGCACGGCTCGAAGCGCTGGAACAAAACCTGGCGCCGACCTGGGCCGGATTGCTGCAGCCACTGGAGCAGATGGACATTCCCTTTGAATATAGCTGGGGGGTGGTTTCGCACCTGATGGGCGTTAAGAATTCCGAAGCACTGCGTAAAGCCCATGGCCAGGTGCTCCCTGATACCGTGCAGTTCGGTCTGCGGATCAAGCAGAGTCCCGCCATTTATCAGGGGCTGCTGGCCATTCGTGATGGCGACGCCTGGCAGAGGCTCGATGAAGCCCAGCAGCGTATTATTGAGCAAAAAATCCGGGCCGCCAAACATGCCGGAGTGGGCTTGAGCGGTGAGGCCAAGGAAAGATTCAATGCCATAGCCAAAGAACTCTCACAATTGTACACGGACTTTTCCAACCATGTGCTCGATGCCACCAAGGCCTTCGAATTCATCATTACGGATATCAAGCAAACCGAAGGCTGGCCGAAAACCTTGCAGCAGATCGCAGCACGCTCGTGGAATTCGGTGAACAAGGAGGGTCCAAAAGCTACACCCGAACAGGGTCCCTGGCGCATCACCCTCGATTATCCCGGTTACGTGCCTTTCATGGAGCACCATCGCAACCGCACGCAACGGGAACAGGTTTACCGCGCCTTTATCCTGCGCGCTTCTTCGGGCGAGTTGGACAACTCCGGATTGATCGCACGCATCCTCACTCTACGCAAAGAAAAAGCGATATTGCTGGGTTATGAAAACTATGCCGATCTCAGTCTGGAATCGAAAATGGCGCCCGATGTAGCGGCCGTGCAAAAAATGTTCGCGGAACTGGTGCAGGCCGCTCGAAAACCCGCCAGGAAAGACCTGGATGCCTTGCGCCAACTGGCCGAAGCTTCCGGTCAGATGGAGCCCCTGGCCCATTGGGATGTAGCGTTTTGGGCTGAACGACTGCGGGAGCAACGCTTCGAATTTACGGATGAACAACTCCGCCCCTATTTTCCCCTGCACCGCGTGATGGATGGACTGTTTTCATTATGTACCCGGTTGTTTGGCGTCACCTTCGAAAAAGCCGATGGCCAAGCGTCCGTGTGGCATGAAGACGTACAGTTTTATCGCGTCAAAGACGGTACCGGTGAAACCATGGCATGGTTTTATCTCGATCCATACTCCCGCCCGATGGAAAAACGCGGCGGCGCGTGGATGGACAGTTGCCTGAACCGCCGTTACGTCGCCGGGGAATTGCGTCATCCGGTGGTGTATCTATGCTGCAACGGCACACCCCCGGTGGATGGTCGTCCCTCTCTGATGAGCTTCGGGGAGGTGACGACCCTGTTTCACGAATTCGGTCACGGGCTGCAGGGCATGCTCACGACAGTCGATTACAGCGATGCCGCTGGCATTAACGGCATTGAATGGGATGCGGTGGAAATCGCCAGCCAATTCATGGAAAACTGGTGCTACCACAAACCCACCCTTCTCGGCATGACGAAGCACTTCGAAACGGGCGAAACGTTGCCGGATGCGCTGTTCGATAAGCTCTGTGCCGCTCGAACTTTCCGTGCCGGGTCCACGATGATGCGCCAACTGGAATTCGGCATTACCGATATGATGCTGCATACCGACTTTGACCCGAATGGGGTTGCAACGGTTTTTGATGCGCATCAACAGATCGCACGGGACTTGAACCCGCTGCCGCCGCTGCCCGAATCACGATTTCTCTGTTCATTCAGCCATATTTTCGCCGGTGGTTATGCGGCGGGCTACTATAGTTATAAATGGGCGGAAGTGCTCAGCGCCGATGCCTTTGCTGCCTTTGAAGAAGCGGGATTGGATAATGAGGCGGCGATCGCCGCGCTGGGGCGCAGATACCGCCGTACGATTCTCTCTTATGGCGGCGGTCGTCATCCAATGAAAGTCTTTGAGGATTTCCGTGGTCGCAACCCGAGCACGGAAGCCTTGCTGCGGCATAGCGGATTAAAGGAATCTGTAGTTACCGAGAGTTGATCTGACATTTTGTGGATATTGAATAAAAGATTCCCTTCCGTATCGT
>CAVVEP010000059.1:0-20325 GCA_963747015.1 uncultured delta proteobacterium | reverse complement strand
GTATTCACCACCGACGGCTATTATGTTTCCGCGGTGCCCGTGGTCAATGCCATGAGCTTGACCACACTCAAGCCTTGGGAAGAGCGCAAGCGAGGCGCCAACGCCTTTCTCGACAAGATTCACCGGGAAAAGGTCAATGCGGTTTACCTCGGCCGGCTGGGCAACTCCCTGCCTTTCATGCTCTACCTCACGAAGCCCATCAAGACCCTCAAGGATCTCAAGGGGATGAAAATTCGCTGTTCCCCGACGCACATCGATTTTATCAAAAAGCTGGGAGCCCAGCCTCTGGTCATCCCCCCGCCGGACGTCTACACGGCCCTCGAGCGCGGGGTGGTGGACGGCTACGTCTGGGTCGCCGGCCTGATCGACGACTGGGGATGGCAGGAGGTGACGAAGTATATTGTCAACGCACCCTTCTATACGGCGGCGAATCTGGTTCTCGTCAATAAGAACAAATGGGATGGGCTTCCGAAGCATCTTCAGACACTCATCATGGATACCGAAGAACAGACGGAACATTACGTCGTGAATCGTGCGGATGCACTGATGAAAGAGAAATTCGCGGCCTACAAGAAGCTGGGGATAAAATTCATCGATCTCTCTCCGGACGACAACGCCCAATTTATTCAATGCCGCGCCTATTCGGCACTCTGGGATGTCGTGCTCGGAAAGGCCCCCGAGAACGGAGCAAAGCTGAAAAAGCTGCTGGACCAGTAAAAGAAAGGGGGCCGCAACAAGGGCCGGAAAATGAAGGAGGAGCCGATTTGTCGAGCAGGATATTGGACAGGGTATTCAATGTGATGGCCGTGCTGTCGGGTCTTCTCCTCCTTTTCATGACCTTTTCCATCAGCTACAGCATCTTTGCACGTTTGGTCGGGATTACCCAACCGATCTGGACCGTCCAATTCAATGAGTACGCGCTGCTCTGGATGACCTTCCTCGGATCGGCATGGGTTTTGAGCAGGCGCAAGCATGTCTCCATGGACGTCGTCAACCGACCCGGCTCCAGCCCCCCGCCCTGAGAATCATGGACAGGATCCACGGTCTCATGGGAATCGGTGTATGCGAGGTTTTCTGGTACGGTGCCGCCGTGACCTGGGACCATTTTCAGCGGGGTGTGACCGAGGTCCAGGCTGTGGATGTGCCCAAATTCCTCATCCTGATGATCATCCCGTTTGGGTTTCTCACTCTGGGAGTCCAGTTTGCCCGAAATTTGTTCGTCCGCTCTGCAGGAACCGTTGCGCACAAGGGAACCGCTCCCGAGGCTCAAGCGGAACTCCCCCAAGAGAAGAAAGACTGAAGACTATGGAATGGTGGGTCGTTTTATGTTTCTTCATCTTTGGACTGATTATTCTCTTCACGACGGGATTCCCCATCGCCTTCGGCTTTCTCATGATCGACATCCTGGGAGTCCTTATTTTCATGGGACCCATGGGGCTTCAGCAAATGACGCTCCAGATCAATGCCTCTCTGACCACGTTCACCCTCACGCCCATCCCCCTGTTCATCCTCATGGGCGAGCTGATGTTTCACTCGCGGATCGCCAATGACACCATCGATGTCATCGACAAGTGGCTGGGGCGGCTTCCCGGGCGGTTGAGCCTCCTTGCAGCCGGGGCGGGCGTTCTCTTTGCGGCCTTGAGCGGCTCCACCCTGGCCAACACCGCCATGCTGGGAACGGTGCTGCTCCCCGAAATGAGGCGACGCGGGTACAAGACTTCCATGGCCGTGGGTCCCATTGTAGGAGTCGGCGGACTGGCCATGCTCATCCCCCCCTCGTCCCTTGCGGTGGTGCTGGCAAGCATCGGTCACATCTCCGTGGGAAAGATCCTCGTGGGCGGGGTGATCCCCGGTCTGCTTTTGGGGGTGCTGATCGCTTCCTACATCATCGTGCGTTGCTGGCTGAATCCCTCTCTTGCTCCCCGTTATGACGTGGCGCACACGACCTTTTGGGAAAGGATCACGGGAACCGTCAAGTATGTGCTTCCCCTCGGATTCATCATCTTCATGGTGCTGGGTCTCATGCTGCTGGGAGTGGCAACGCCCACGGAGGCGGCGGCTTCGGGAGCCGTCGCAACCATGCTGGTCACCCTTGTCTACGGGCGACTGAACTGGACGATGATCAAGGCGTCCATGGTGGGGACCCTGGAAATCACCATCATGGTCTTCATGATTATCGCCGCCTCCAACTCCTTCAGCAGCATTCTGGCCTATACTGGGGCAACCCGAGGCCTTCTGGGCCTGGTGCAAGCGCTTCATCTGCACCCGCTGCTCATTTTGATCGGTATGCAGCTCATTGTGTTCGTGATGGGTACCTTCATGGAGACCATCTCCATTATGATGATCTGCATGCCCATTTTTATGCCCATCGTGAATATGCTGGGTTTTGATCCCGTCTGGTTCGGGGTCATCATGCTCATCAATTTCGACACAGGTTTCATCACCCCTCCTTTCGGGATGCTGCTCTATGTCATGAAGGGCGTGGCGCCGGATGACATCAGCTTTCAGGATATCTGTTACGCGGCGGTGCCCTTTATCCTGTGCGAAATTGTCGCCATGGCCATGGTGATCGCCTGGCCCCAGCTTGTCCTTTGGCTGCCCAGCCTCATGGGGTGACGCCGGGCCGACCCGGGATTTTAACTGCCCATGAGGAGGGAAAAGTATTCCTTCAGCTCTTTGAAACGTGACGGGAACCGTGGAATTCCTCTTTCGGAAAGAGCCATGAGAGGACAATCCCATCGGGAGGAGAAGAATGGAAACGGAGGACGGAGGAAAGAATCGGCAAAGGCTTTCGACGGACGCATAGGTTGTGGGTGCAGGCGCCGTTCCCGCGGGATTGCCGAAGGATTCAGCCCGCGGAAAAAGACTATGGGATGACGAAACAGCCCATTTGCCCCTTTCCCTGTTGTCCGGGATGATTCGAAACGAAGAGATCTCTTCCAGAAGGATCGTCGAGATTTATCCGGATCGAATCAGGAAGTTTGACGGCCAACGGGGGATCAATGCCTATATTACGGTCGCCGCCGATTCAGCCCCGGAGCGGGCCGAGGAGTTGGACGGGCTTGCGAAAAAACGGAAGTTCAAGGGGCCGCTCCACGGGTTGCCCGTTGCCCTCAAAGATAATATTGACACATTGGGTAGCAGGACCACCGCGGGATCAAAGATCCTCGCTTCATGGGTCCCTCCCACGGATGCCAATGTCGTCAAAAAACTGCCGGAGCCGTTATTCCGGGTAAAGCGAACATGCATGAATTGGCCTTTGGTATTACAAACAACAGTCCTCACTACGGTCCGGTGCGAAACCCCCATGATTTTTCGAGAATAACCGGGAGTTCGAGCGGAGGCTCCGCCACGGCCGGGGCTCTTTGTGCGGCCGCTCTTGGCACCGATACGGGCGGCTTCACCAGAGTCCCGGCATCCCTTTGCGGGGTCGCTGGACTCAACCCGGTGGGATATCATACCGCTTTCCTTCATCAGAGGAATCATATTGTCGTAGATCGTGCGATGTTATACGATCATCCTGCCGTTACGACTATTCATTCGTGAATCTTGATTTTTTCAGGCCCCCATGGGATTTGAATAGGATGCTAAATAACGAACTTTAAGCCAATTCATAATAAATAAGCAGAGGTATACGAATGATCGAAATCAGTTTTAGCGGACGCGGGGGCCAAGGGGTGGTAATCGCCTCACAGATTTTGGGGTTGGCCTTTTTCAAGGCCGGAAATTATCCCCAATGCTACTCGGTTTTCGGCGGGGAACGAAGAGGAGCGCCGTTGGCGAGCTATTTACGGGTCGATAGAGAGAAGATTCTACTGAAGTGCGAAATCAAGCATCCCAATGAATTTCTTTGCTTCGACGACAGCCTGCTGGATCCCCAAGCGATCAGCGCCCAATTGGTGCCGGGAGGGAATATTCTCATCAACACGCGAAAAGGCCCCGAAGCCTTTTCGGATCTGGCCAAACGGTTCAAGGTGGGAATCATCGACGGAGTGGCCTTATCCCAATCGGTCGGGCTGGGGGGATTCTTCAACACCATTATGGTCGGCGCCTATGGGGGTTTTACCGGTCATATCGGCCCGGATCCCATTGCGGAGGCAATCATGGAAATGGCGCCCACCAAACAGGAATTGAACAAACGCGGTGCTCTGGCTGCTTTCGAGCAAGTCTCCATCGTTGAATCTACAAACGGAACAGGAGGACCCAATGGCTGATCAACCATGTCCGGCATGCATGGACCCGGAAATCATGATTCCAATCTCCCGGCAGACCACGGAAGTGTTCAAGACGGGGACCTGGTCGCCGGTAAGGCCCCGTTTTGGTGAAAAGATATCTCCCTGCCGTTCCTCCTGCCCCGCCGGCAATAATATCAGCGCTGCGGCCCGTGCAGCGGCCGAAGGCGATTATGATGGCGCCTTGGCCGCATTCTTGGAAGAGACCCCTTTACCGGGTTCCTGCGGCCGAGTCTGCTACCATCCCTGCCAGCTCTCCTGCAACCGGCGCGACCAGGATGGGTCGGTGAATATCCGCGCCTTGGAACGGGCGGCGGCGGACTATGGAAATGCTGCGCCCACAAAACTGAGTGACGCCGGCAAAGGCAAACCGGTCGCTATTGTAGGGTCCGGTCCCGCCGGTCTTTCCTGCGCCTATCATTTGGCGCGCATGGGCCACCCTGTCACCATTTACGAGTCCGCGGACCGGCCCGGGGGATTATTGGCTCGGGGGATTCCGGGCTTTCGCCTTCCCGAGGATGCGCTGAAAAAAGATTTGGATCGCATTTGGTCTCTGGGAGTAAACCTGAAGACCGGCGTGAAAGTGGACCAGGAAAAACTGGATGAATTGTGCCGGTCTTATGAGGTCGTGTTTTTGAGCCCGGGCGCTGACGATCACCAGGACCTGGGGGTTCCGGGTGAAGACCTGGACGGAGTTCTGCAGGGACTGGCTTTCTTAAGAGAAGTCCACCTGCAGGCCGGGGCCAAGGATAAGGACGTTTTCGTTATCGGCGGCGGAAATACCGCCATTGATGCTTCTCGTATGGCGCTGAGGGCCGGCGCCAAAAGCGTGACGATTCTTTATCGTCGAACCAGAGCCCAAATGCCCGCTTTTGAAGATGAAATCAATGAAGCGGAAGCAGAAGGCGTCAAAATAAAAGAGTTGGTGGCCCCCACCGCCTTTCTGGGTAAAAGCGAAGTCAATGCCGTCAAATTGACCCAGTATGAATTGGGCGCACCCGGTCCGGATGATCGCCCCCGGCCGGTTGCTACGGAAGCACCGGAAGAGATAATGGCCTGCGATTTGGTGATCATCGCGGCCGGACAGAAGGCCGACAAGACTTTTATGACCGGTGATCTGCGGTGGAAAGATAGTCGTATCGATGTGGATGGATGGTGCCGAACCTCCAATCCGAAGATCTTCGCGGGCGGAGATCTGACGCCGGCCCGCGCTTCGGTTGTGGATGCCATTTCCACTGGCAAACGAGCGGCCCTGGGAATCCATCTGAGTGTTGTGGGCAATCTGGATGATGAGACCTTAAAAGCGGTCACTCTGGGAGGCGGCCCGAGCTTTTCCATCACGGCCTGTTTTCAAAGACCGGAAGGTTGGTCCCCGGAACATGTCGCCCAGCCGAGTGATCTTACGCTAAAGATGATTCCTTTACAGGAATCAGAAAACCTGTCGGAAGCCGATGTGGTCGAGCGAGTCCGAACCAATGAAGAAGCGGCTAAAGGACTGACAGCTGAATCGGCTGCGAGAGAGGCAAGCCGCTGTCTTGTTTGCGGGACCTGTGTCGGCTGCGACCGTTGTCTGGTCTTTTGTCCGGATGGATGCATCATTCCCCCTGAAAAAGCCGGCGGCGAATATCTCTATCGCGAAGAATTTTGTAAAGGATGCGGGGTCTGCGCCTCGGTATGTCTGCGCGGTGTGATGGAAATGGGAGGTACTCAATGAAAAAATTTATCACCGGCAATACCGCGGTTGCGGAAGCCGTGCGTTTATGCAGGCCCAATGTAATCGCGGCCTATCCGATTACGCCGCAGACGCCCATTTATGAAAAACTCTCGGATTGGGAAGACAGCGGCCAAATGGGCGGAAAAATGATGCGTGTGGAGAGTGAACACTCGGCCATGGCTGCTTGCCTTTCCGCATCCCTGGCTGGAGCACGCACTTTTACAGCCACCTCTTCCCAGGGTCTGGCTTTGATGCACGAAATGCTCCATTTTGCTTCCGGCCTGCGTACGGGTGTCGTAATGGCCGCGGTCAACCGGACCTTGGCGGCGCCTTGGGCTTTCTGGTCGGATCAAACCGACACCCTTTCACAAAGAGATACCGGATGGATGCAGGTATACTGCGAAGACAACCAGGAATCGGCGGATATGATCATCCAGGCCTTCAAAATTGCGGAAGAGGTAATGCTGCCCATGATGGTGATCCTGGAAGCCAATTTCATCAGCCATTTCATGGAACCGGTGGATATCCCATCTCCTAAGGAGGTGGATGCCTTTCTGCCCCCTGTCGCGTTGCCACAAAGGTTTGATGTGGATAACCCGGGTTATGTGTCGCCCACGGTGACACAGAAGGAATACGAAAGGTACCGGAAATACACATCTGATGCCATGACCCACGCCATTGACGTCATCCAACGGGTGGACCATGAGTTTGGAGAGGTTTTTGGCAGGCGTTACGGTTTGTTGGAGACGGTAGAAACAGATGATGCGGATATCGTCCTGGTAACAACCGCCACCATTACCTCAACCGCGCGACTGGCCCTTCAACGGCTCAGGAAGGACGGCTTAAAAGTGGGGTTATGCAAACTGCGGATTTTCAGGCCTTTTCCAGTGGAGATCATCAAGAAGGCCTTGAGGAATGTACCAAGGATTGCAGTCCTGGAACGGAACATTTCCCAGGGAAGGGAAGGTATATTCTGCTCGGAATTGAAATCCGCGTTTATTAATTGCGACAATCATCCAAAAATACAAGGCTATATCGCGGGGATCGGCGGCACCAATGTGGATCCGGAGCTTATTGAGAAGGTCGTACGTCATGCTCTAAAAGCAAAGGCGTACACAGACGGTCCTATCTGGATGGGAGGTGATGAATAATGAATGAACTTTTTCGACCCACGGAAATCATGAGTTCAGGACAGATGGCATGCCCTGGCTGCGGTCTGGCTTTGGGCATGCGACAGGTGATGCGGGCCATGGGAAAACGCTGTGTCGTTGTGGTGGTCCCCTCCTGTGTGGCGGTCACCACCGGCCCCTTTCCCTATTATGCTCTGGGCGTGCCGGCCTTTCACTCCGCTTTTGAGATTGCCGCTCCCACGGCCGCGGGAATCCGCAATGCCCTGATCGAGCAGGGCAAGGACGACATCCCGGTGCTGGCGTTCGCCGGGGACGGCGGGACCTTTGATATCGGGCTTCAGTCTTTGTCCGGGTGCGCGGATCGGAATGAAGATATCATATATGTTTGCATGGATAATGAAGCGTATATGAATACCGGGGTCCAAGTGTCATCGGCCACGCCCCAGTTTACCTGGACCGGTACGTCGCCTTCAGGAAACACCCGCCGGAAAAAGAAGTTTATGGAAATCATAGCGGCCCATCGCATGCCCTACGCGGCTACGGCTTCGCCTGCATTTCCCGAGGACTTGACCCGAAAGATCCAAAAGGCCAAGGCCATGCGCGGAACCCGATTCCTGCATGTTCTGGCGCCTTGTAACACAGGATGGAAAATCAAAGAGGATATGGCGGTCCAGGTTGCCATGCTGTCGGTGGAAACCAATGTCTTTCCTTTATACGAGATCGAAGACGGGGTGAATTATACCCAGACTTATGAGTCGAAAGGATGGCCCATTGACGAATATCTCAAGGTCCAGGGGCGATACAAACACCTGAAACCGGAACAAATCCAAATCATGCAAGCGGAAGCGGATCGGAATATGGATGATCTCAAGGCACGCATTGCACGGAATCCTAATTCGACCGGCATGTCGTAATATAGGCCCCTTGGGCTCAGAAAAAAGTTCTACGACATGGCCGCCGGTCCTCAGAGAAGGGGATATTATGGCGGGTTCTGGGTCGCCATTCTTTTGGCCAATATTCAGGGTCAATAGTTGATGTTCATCTGCTATAAATCACAAGCACCGTAAACGTTGGCGTATCATCTCAAACTTACTGCTTTGCATGGCCAAGGTGTCCCCCTGGCCATGATCGTAGGCCGCAACATCCCATCTCCTTAAAGGTCCCGGGCCGGTGGAAGGCGATATGCCTTTTCTCCGAGGGCCCATTCCTTTTTTCTTCAAACACGACCCAGAAACGCCGGCATAAGTTCATACCCTTTATGGTAAAGAATTCCTGATTGGATGGCGTTTTTTTCACTGAACCCTCGCCTGGCGTTATTGGCGGAGAGTTCTTTTTTTGAAGCCCACGCGAAGGGCGCCGGATCCATGGCGTGGGTCTTTATGGAAATCGGGGTATAGTGGTCGCTGGCTACCAGAATCCTGTAGTCGTCAAACTTCTCCAGACCTTTCAGGACCGCTCCCACGACTTTTTGGTCAAAGGCTTCTATGGCCTGGATTTTCTCCCGAATATTCCCGCTGTGGCTGGCTTCGTCGGGGGCCTCCACGTGAACAAACATGAAATCCAGATGGTCCAGCGCCTTGATGGCCTCTTCCGCCTTCCCCGAATAGTTGGTGTCCAGATAGCCTGTGGCGCCTTCCACCCTGACGGGCTCAAGACCCGCGTAGGCGCCGATCCCTTTGAGCAGATCAACCGCGGAGATAACGCCTCCCGTGAGGCCGAACCGCTCTTTGAACGAAGGCATCCGGAGGGCCTTGCCCTGTCCCCAGAGCCATGCGGAGTTCCCTGGAAGGAGTCCCCTGTTTTTTCGTTCCAGATTTACGGGATGGTCTTTCAGATATTCCCAGGAACGCCGTATGAAAGCGACAACCGGGTCCTGTTTTTCCCTGAGGTATTGGTCCATATTCCGGTCCAGGACGTCGTGGGGTGGAATCGTGGCGGTTTTTTCCGGTCCGTTTTCCCACACCAGAAGATGACGGTAAGCGACCCCCGGGTAAATATGAATGCCCGGCAAAATGAGTTGCTCCTTAAGGGTGTTTATGATTTGCACCGCTTCTTTGGTGGTGATGTCGCCGGAACTGTGACTGACCATGATGATTTCACGATCCGATCCGTGATCGAGGGTGACAAGATTCAGCCGGAACGCCACATCGCTTGGCGAAAGGGATACGCCCATGCTGGCGGCCTCGAAGGGGGCGCGTCCGGTGTGGTAGACTGAAGGGTCGTATCCCAAAAGAGAAAGATTGGCCACATCGCTGCCCGGGTCCATTCCCGCGGGAATCGTTTCAACGAGCCCCGTCCCGCAATCCGCAATGCGGTCCATATTCGGGGTGTGGGCCGCTTCGAGCGGTGTTTTTCCGCCCAGTTCCTCAATGGGATAATCCCCCATGCCGTCCCCCACAAGGAGAATGAATTTCGTTCCTTTCCGGGGCGTTTTTTTCATAGTTTGCTTCCTTCCACGCGAATCATAACGGTTTTGTCCGTCACCATGTCCAATCCGTCGATGATGGAAATGGCCTTCTTTGCGTCCCTTTCCAGGGCCTTATGGGTCAGCATGACGATGGGGACGGACCCTTTGGTGACCCTGCCTTTCTGAATGACCGAGTAGATGCTGATATTGAAATCGGCCAGAATTCCCGCTATTTTTGAGAGAACGCCCGGGGTATCCACGGCCGAAAACCTGAAATAACAGGGCGTTTGTATTTCGTCGGAGGGCTGTATTTCGATCCTTTTTGAAGGGGAAGACGCATGGGCCAATGGCGACAGCCGGTTTTTGGCGCCGGACCGTATTTCCCTGGCCAGGCTGATGATGTCCGAGGCTACGGCGCTTGCCGTGGGTTTTCTCCCGGCGCCGAGACCGTAATAAAGGTTCGGGCCCACAAAATCTCCTTCAATATAAATGGCATTGTAGGCGCCGTTGACATTTGCAAGAATGTGATGCTTCGGGATCATGGCAGGATGAACCCGTGCCTCAACCCTCTCCCCCAGATCCGTGGCGATGGCCAGCAGTTTGATGCTGTAGCCCAACTCCTTGGCGAAACGTATATCGTCAGGGGTTATGGAGAGGATGCCTTCTCGCGGGATATCCTTGAAAGCGACCGCCTGCCCGAAAATGATCGAAATGATGATGGCAAGTTTGTGAGCCGCGTCCGTTCCATCCACATCCAGGGTCGGCGGATCTTCGGCGAAACCCAGCGCTACGGCCTCCGCAACCACTTCCTCATAGGGAAGATTCTTCTTGGTCATTTTCGTAAGGATATAGTTTGATGTCCCATTGAGTATGCCCATGCAGGTGGTGATCCGGTTGGCGGAAAGTCCGGTCTTCAGTGCTCCGATGATGGGGATGCCTCCCCCCACGCTTGCTTCGAAACAGAGACCGACTCCGTATTGGTCGGCGGCCTTATAGATCTCCTCTCCGCACTCCGCCAACAGGGCTTTGTTGGCCGTAACCACATGCTTCCCTTTTTCCATGGCCTTTAAAATGAATTCCTTTGCTTTTCCCAGGCCTCCCATGAGTTCCACAACGATCTGGATTTCGGGATCATTGATGACCTCCATGGCGTCTGTGGTCATAGATTCCCTTTCGGGAGTTACGGAAATACCCCGGTCCGTGTCTATATCCAGGTCGGCTATTTTCCGCACTGCCACCTCCGCGCCGACCCTGTCCGCGATGATGTGTCGGTTCATGGAAAGGGCCTCGAATGTTCCCGCCCCCACGGTCCCGAATCCAATAATTCCAACGTTGATTTTCTTCATGTTTCCTATCCCTTCATTTTGGCTCATAAAACCAATTCATATCCTTTGTATCCCAGCAGCCCCTCCACCTCTTGAAAAAACGCACCGCAAGGCGATACGTTGAAACGATGGTGGGCGGAGATGGTAACCAGCTTTTTTTCCGAGGATTCCATGGTGAAAAATAATCTGCAATCTCCCGGATAATTGAAGACAATGTCTCTCAAATCCTCCAGCAGGTCTGTTGGGGTATCTTTTTTTTGTTGCAGGGTCAGTCGCACTGCCCTGACATTCTTCAGCTTCACCGATTCCAGGGATTCAATTTCATTGGCAATGATCTTTGCCGTGTTGTCTCCCACTTCGGCGGCGCCGCTTACGAGCAGCGCCCCTTCTCCCTTCAGCAAAAGAGAAACATCCGCGAAAAGTTTCGGGAATACGACAACTTCGGTAGAACCGGTCAGGTCTTCCAGTTGAACACTGGCCATCTTGTCGCCTTTCTTGGTTCTTTTGATCTTTATGCTTTCCACGATTCCGGCGACTTTTACCGGAGACTTATCCTTTTGGGTGGGCAGGTCTTGTATCAGACAGGTGGAAAACTTCTCCACTTCATCCTGAAAATCCGAAAGAGGATGTCCCGTAATATAAAAGCCCAAGGCTTCCTTCTCCCGTCTCAGCTTCTGCTTTTCGTCCCACTCCTCTATTTCAGGCAGTTCGAGAAGACCTCCTGTTTCTCCTGAGAAGGCAAGGGCGCCGAACATGTTCATCTGGTTCGGGTCGTGATTGGCCCCGCAGATTTTCAGCGCGTCGTCGAGGCCCGCGAACAAGCGGGATCTGGCCTCTCCGGTGAAATCGAATGCGCCGCATTGGATGAGGCCCTCCATGACCCGTCGGTTCACTTTTGAACCATCCACTCTGGTACAGAAATCCAGCAGATCTCCGTAAATACCGTGCTGGTTCCTTTCTTCAATCATGATTTCGACGGCCTTGATCCCCACGTTCTTGACTGCGGCAAGCCCGAAGCGTATCTGGCAATCCACCACCGAGAAATCCGCCTGGCTCTCGTTCACGTCGGGCGGGAGGATGTCGATCCCCATGGCCCGGCATTCGGCGATGTTTTTGATCGTTTTGTCCTGATTTCCCATGTCCTGAGTCAACAGGGCGGCCATGAACTGCACCGGATAGTAGGCCTTCAGGTAGGCTGTCTGATAGGCAATCATGGCGTAGGCCGCGGAATGGGACTTATTGAACCCGTATCCCCCGAACTTATCGATCAGATCAAAGAGCGTCCGGGCCAGTTTTTCAGCAACCCCGTTTGCCACGGCGCCTTCTATGAATCTCGCCCTGTGTTTCGCCAAAAGTTCCGGCTTTTTCTTCCCGACGGCCTTCCTGAGCTCATCCGCTTCCCCCATGGAATAGCTGGAAAGAACCTGAGCAATTTGCATGACCTGCTCCTGGTACAGGATGACCCCGTAAGTCTCCTTCAGGATGGGTTCCAGTTTCGGCACAAAATAATTGATTTTGCTCGTTCCGTGTTTTCCGTTCACGAAATCATCAATCATATTGCTTCCCAAGGGGCCCGGTCTGTAAAGGGCCATAAGGGCTATGACATCTTCTATGACCTCCGGTCTCAGCTTCCTTTCCAGCTCTTTCATGCCCGCACTTTCCAGCTGAAACACGCCCGTTGTTCTGCCTTCGGAGCACAACTGATAAGGGGCTTCGTCATCGAGGGGAAGATTTTCCAGGGAAATTTCCGTTCCTGTTGTTTCCTTGATGATCCGGATAGCTTCTTTGATGACGGTGAGGGTCTTCAATCCTAAAAAATCGAACTTGATAAGCCCCAGTTGCTCAATGCGGTTCATGGTGAACTGGGCCATGATTTCACCCTTGGACCCTTTGTATAACGGAAGGTATTCCACAAGGGACCTGTCCGAGATCACCACTCCGCAGGCATGGGTGGAGACATGCCTTGACAGCCCCTCCAGGTCGCGGGAAATGCGCAGGAGATCCTTGAATGATTTGTTCTCCCCTTGTTCCAGTGCCTTCAATTCCGGTTCTTCTTCAATCGCCTTTGAGAGCTTTACGCCGGGTCCTTCGGGAACCAGTTTGGCGATGCGGTCCACTTCGAAAAGGGGGATATTCAGGCTTCTACCCACGTCCCTTATCACCCCCCTGGCTTTCATGCTTCCGAAAGTGATAATCTGACTGACGTTGTTGCGACCGTATTTTTCAGAGACATATTTGATAACGGCATCTCTGCCGTGGATATCGAAATCAATATCAATATCGGGCATGCTTATTCTTGAGGGATTGAGAAACCGTTCAAACAAGAGGCCGTATCGTATGGGTTCAACATCCGTGATGTTCAGACAATAGGCCACAAGCGAACCGGCCGCCGATCCCCTGCCCGGTCCTACCGCGATATCGTTCTGGTGGGCATATTCAATAAAGTCGGCAACGATCAGAAAATAGCCCGGGAACCCCATGTCTCTAATGACTTTCAGTTCGAATTCGAGTCTTTCCTCATATTGTATCCTGACCTCTTGGGTGAAATGGTCGCTGCCTTCGTTTTTCTGGAGGATTCTTCTTTCGAAACCTTTTCGCGCCTGCACGATAAGCAGGTCGTCAAGACTCTGGCCTTCCGGCACTTTAAAGGCGGGAAATTTGTATTCCCCGAATCTCATTTCAAACGTGCAACGGTTTGCCACCTCAACGGTGTTTGTAATGGCAGTTTGGAATTCCGGAAGATCCTTCGCCATTTCCTCCGCGGATTTGAAAAAGAATTCATCGGAGGAAAACTTGAGCCGTTTTTCATCGTCCACCGACTTGCCGGTCTGAATGCAGAGCAACACGTCGTGGGATTCGGAATCGCTTCTGTTGAGATAGTGGCAGTCGTTTGTGGCAACCAGAGGCAGGGACAGATCCTTTGAAAGTTCGCCCAGGACCTTGTTGATCTTTTTCTGTTCAGGAAGGTTGTTGGCCTGAATTTCCAGGTAGAATCGCTCGTCGAAAATGGCTGCCATCTCCCTGGCTTTTTCCCTGGCCGCTTCCACCTTGCCTCTGTTTATGAGGTGGGGGACATTTCCTTTCAGGCAGGCCGACAAGGCGATGAGGCCCGCGTTGTATTGTTTCAGAAGCTCCATGTCAACGCGGGGACGGTAATAAAACCCTTCCAGGTGCCCCAATGTCACAAGCTGGCTCAAGTTCTTGTAGCCTTGCTCATTCATGACGAGTAGGACCAGATGATAGGCATTGGGACTTCCATCGGAAGACGGGGATCGTTCACGCCGGTTGCCGGGAGCCACGTAGACCTCGCAACCGATGACCGGCCTGATCCCTTTCTTTATGGCCTGTTCATAAAACTGAACAATTCCGAACATGTTTCCATGATCCGTAATGGCCGCGGATTCCATTTGGAGATCACGGGCCTTGTTCAGCATGCCATCTATTCGGATGGCGCCGTCAAGAAGGCTGTATTCCGTGTGCACATGAAGGTGGACAAAAGGTGAAATCGCCACGTAATCCTCGCTTGAAATGTACTGGATTCCCAGTTTGCGTCTTGTCAGTCATCGGGGGCGTATGATACGTTAAACAACGCCATTCATCAAGGCATTTTAACAGCCGTTCCACGGTGAGGTTTCCCCGAAATTCATCGTTATGGAACCGGCGAGAAAACGATCAGGGAAAACAATGGGTAACATCCAAAATGCAAAGCCCATGACCTGGGGAGAGAAACTTACCCGGGAAAACAGGGGCTCTGAAAGAGAAGATAGGGATACTCAAAACCGAAGCGGCAACCCTTCAGAGGGATTTGAGAAATACCTGGCAACTTATGGAAGCGTTGCCCGGCGAGGTGATCCTGGTGGAGAAAGGGCACATCATTTTTGCGAACGAGGCCGCCTGCGATGTATTCGGTTACGAGAAACAGGACCTGCTTCAGATGAGCCTGGCAAGTCTGGTGCATCCGGATTCCAAGGGCTTTCTGGAAGATCTCTCTGAAAGAAATTACTCCGGCGACCGGATACATGATCCCTATGAAGTAACCTTTCTGAAGAAAAACGGAGAAAGGCTGTCTTGCGGAGTCGGGGTGCGGGCAATCCGAAGAAACAGGAAAAAGGTTTTTCTTGTCAATATGTTGGAAATTGAGCAGATCAAGGAAAACCAAAGAAGGGCCGGCGCCTCCGTGAATGCGCAAACCATGAAGCGGGTCGTTGCCATGTTTGATAAACAGATGGAAGCCTTTATACGGGTCCTTGAAGAACCGGCGGGAGGGGCAGGGAAAAGTCAAACGGGAGGCGGAATGCCGGAGATATCCTCTGAAAGGCTGGATCATCTGCGTGAGATCTGTTCCCCCATGGGGAGGGAGCTTCGGTTTATCGGCAGGCCCGAATATGATCCATCGGAAATGGGATTATTTGATCTTCAGAAAGTTATCAAAGATGCTGAAGTGATATCCCGAAACAGGGTATCCCGTCATTCGGGTGTAAAAGAGATCGAGGTTGGACTGAAAAAGTACCTGCGGACCGTGTCGCCCCTATGGGGTTGTAGAGATGAGATGAGGGAGGCATTTGTTTCCATTATTCAAAACGCCATGGAAGCCAGGGATTCCTTCGGAGAGATCCATGTGACCTCCGAAGAAGATTCCGGGTCCGCATTCGTATATGTACAGGATAGTGGCGCCGGGATTCGAAAAGATGTGGCGGATAATCTGTATGAACCATTTTTTACAACGAAAAAGTTTCCGCACAGGGGGCTCGGGTTGAGCGTGGCCTACGCTGTCATCGAGCGGCATGGGGGCAAAATAGACTTCATCAGTCGGGAGGGCCAGGGAACCACGGTTGCCGTGAGACTTCCCCTTGCGGAAAAGGGCGTAACAAACAAGGCTCGGAGTGAGGAAAAACTGGATCAGGGATCGATCCATCCTGCTTATCTCCTCTGAAAATCGGTTAACGGATCTTCTCCGTCTGCTATTTGCAGACAGGGGAGGGCATGTTACGGTTGTTTCGGGAGAGAAAGATGGGATCAGGGAACTCAGGAAAGATATCTATGATCTGTTGATCATACACTACGACGCAAGCAGGGATGCGATGGAGAGCATGATACGAAGGATCAAAAAATTATGGCCGGATCTTGCCATGGTTTTGGTTAATGCGGGCAAGCAAATCCGGGAACAGCCGTTTTGGGAACAGCTCGGCGTGGACTTTATTGAAGGGAGGCCATTGAATATGGACGATTTTTTTCTGCTCCTTTCAGAAGTCTTTCAAAGAAAGGAAGTGCGATGATGTCACGGACCTCCTCCAACATCCCCCTTGCGGAAAGAATGAGACCGCAAACCATTGAGGAAATGGTGGGGCAGGAGCACCTTCTGGGGAGGGATACCTACCTTTCCAGAGCTATTCAAGACGGCAGGGCATTTCCCGTGATATTCTGGGGACCTCCCGGTTCGGGGAAAACAACCCTTGCCAGGGTTATGGGACATGCTGCGGGATTGCCTTTTCATGCGTTTTCGGCGGTAACATCCGGGGTAAAGGATCTGCGGCAGATCCTGCTCCAGGCGGAGAAGGAAAAGAGCTTGTCGGGAAAGGCATCTATCCTGTTTGTGGACGAAATCCACCGGTTTAACAAGGCCCAACAGGATGCGTTTCTTCCCCATGTGGAATCCGGTCTCATCGTTTTGATAGGGGCCACTACGCAAAACCCTTCATTTGAGGTGATTCCGCCGCTCATTTCAAGGACGCGGGTCCTGGTCCTGAATCCTTTGACCACGGACGATCTCCGAAATCTTCTGCATCGGGCCGTCAGGGACGTGGAAAGAGGCCTGGGACGTTTTCCCATCCAGATCGATCCGGATGCCATGGAACATATGGCCGCCGTATCGCACGGGGATGCCCGGGCCGCCCTCAACAATCTGGAGGCCGCTTTTTTCTTTAAGGGGGAGGCGATGCCGGGCGATCCGATTGTGATTGGATTGAAGGATGTGGAAGCCGCGCTCCAGGTGAAATCCCTTCCCTACGATAAGAACGGGGAACAGCACTATGACATCATTTCCGCCTTTCACAAGAGTCTGAGAGGGAGCGATGCACAGGCCTCGCTCTATTGGTTGTACAGGATGATCATGGCCGGGGAAGATCCCCTGTTTATCTGTCGAAGAATGATTCGCTTTGCCTCGGAAGATGTGGGGCTTGCTGATTCCGGCGCCCTTCAGGTGGCTCTTTGCGCTTTTGAAGCATGGCAGAAGGTGGGACCTCCCGAAGCGGAACTTGCCCTTGCCCAGGCAGCCGTCTATCTTGCGTCGGCGCCAAAGAGCAACGCCCTTTACCTGGCGGAAAAAGAAGTGAAAAAAGCGATAAGCCAATCGGGGCCTCTGCAAGTCCCCATGCACATCCGAAATGCACCCACGGCGCTCATGAAAAAACTGGGGTACAGCAAGGGTTATCTGTACCCCCACAATTACCCCGATGCCTGGATTGAGCAGGAATATCTCCCCGAAAAGGTGCGTGAAAAGATCTTTTACCGGCCCACCGGGAGAGGTTTTGAGCAGGAGATCAGAAGGAGAATGGGAAAGATCAACCAGGCCAGATCCCGGGCCGGGAAAAGCGGAACACGGAACAGAAAGAAAGAGGAGAGTGAACTCTCTGAAAAATGAATGTCCGAGTGGTTACAGTGGTGGCGACCATCGCCCCGTGTAGCCATCGTAGAACCAGCATCCCTCAAGGGCTTTTCGAAAGGTGAATTGGGGATTTTCCGCCCAGTGAAGCATCTGCTCGTGGGCATTTTGCAGTTGTTTGAAGGATTCTTCATCTCCCCCGACGTCGGGGTGATGGATCTTGGCCATTTTCTTGTAGGCGGATTTAATTTTTTCGTTGGTGCAATCGGAAGATAAATCGCTTCTGCTCGAGCTTAAGAACCTTCAGACTGGAGGCTTCCGTGCGGGACAGTCTCGGCTGGACGCGCCTGCATGGTTTCACGTTATCGGGATCAATATCTTTCTGATTGGTCCTGTTAATCAGGGTGAGAGAGGCATGGCTTTTTGATTTTCTGTTGTTCACCAGCCGATACCATTCCCTACCCCATTGAACCACAAGGCATTTCAGGTCTTCCGCTGGTTTCTGCCCGTTTTTCCTCTCATAGGTGAATCGGGAGATTTCTTTGGACCAGTAGGGATACACGTCCAGCATCACCATCTCGCGCGTGAAGGAAAAAGCCGCATATCTGGCATTGAGGGCGCTGAGCAGTCCTTTGGAGAGGGCCAGCACCCAATTGATTTTCTGCCGGCATTCCTTGGAGCAGTACCGCCGCCCCTTTTTCATGTCTTGGGTGCCGCAGGAAAGGCATGTTCTGTTCGCAACCCGGCGGGAGGGTCTTAAGGCCATGGAGGCCATATCTTCCTGGGTTGCGGCGTGTTTCATTTCTGTTATCGTTTCCTCCAGTTTAAACTTACAGTGCTTCAGGTACGAATGCCACGACCTGATCTATATTTGATGAATTGGTCAGGATCATGGCCAGCCTATCCAGCCCGAGAGCGATGCCGGCCGCATCGGGCATGGATGGGAGAGCGTCTAAAAACTTTTCCGGCAGGGGATAAACGGGCCTGTGAGAATCCGCTCTTCTTCTGCATTCCTCTTCGAACCTTGTTCTCTGTTCGCGGGCATCGTTTAATTCCGAAAAGCCATTGGCCAGTTCCAGGCCCCCGATGTAGATTTCGAACCTTTCGGCAACGGCCTTGTTGTCTTCTCGCAGCCTTGCCAGCGCCGCCATGGATGCCGGATAATCAAACAGGAAGGTTGGTTTGCCCCAACCCAGACGGGGTTCAATTTCCTCTACCATGATCTCATCAAACAGGTCTTTTTTCAGCGCCTCTCCCAAGGGAATGGAAGCCAGGTCCCTGAAGGCGTCTTCAACGGAGAGCCTCTCCCAAGGGGCGTTGAAATCAATTTCTCGGCCTCCGTACCGAAACGGTTTTTGCAGGTGGAGGCTTTCACGGATAAAAACAAAAAGATCCTCACATTCCTTCATGAGATCCGTGTAGTCGATTTCCGTCCTGTACCATTCCAGCATGGTAAACTCAGGAAGATGACGATCGCCTCTCTCCCGCTCTCTGAAGCACTTGGATATCTGGAAAATGCGTGAAAAACCTTCCGAAAGCAATCGTTTCATGCAAAGTTCGGGGGAAGTCTGGAGATAATAATTTCCAGCCTGGATCGCATCAACATGGGCTTCAGGCGCCGGCGACGGAATGAGACAGGGAGTCTCCACATGAAGATAACCGTTTGTTTCGAAAAAGGCCCTGACGGCATGTATCATTCGGGCCCGAAGCTCCAGAGCAGCCTTTACCATGAAAACACTTTTTCAACCACGAATTGTACAAATCAGACGAATAAATAAATGGTTCTTCCCGAACCCGACACCCGGCGACTGAACAAGGTTCCGGGATCACGCCTTAGGATCACGTAACCCCGCGTTGAGCCGCTATTCCTTGACCCGCGTGACATATTCCCCCGAACGGGTGTCAAGGGTCAGCTTTTCTCCTTCTTCAATAAATGGAGGAACTCTCAATTCATACCCTGTCTCCATGGTTACGGGCTTGGTGTCCCCTGCAACGGAATCTCCTTTTGCCCATGGATCCGCTTTTTGTACCAGGAGATCCACAAAATTGGGCAACGTAATCCCTATGGGTTTGTCGCCGAAAAACAGGATATCCACCTCAAGATTATCCGTCATGAAATTTTTCGCATCACCAACCTGTTCGGAAGTGAGCGCGGTCTGTTCGTAGTTTTCCAGATCCATGAACCAAAATTCATCATCCTGGTTGTAGAGATACTGCATTTTACGTTCCGATAAATCCGCTTTCTGGAAGGAATCTCCTGAGCGGTACGTGGGGCTGATGATTACCCCGGTTATCATATTTTTCAATTTACAACGGTAAAGGGCCTGTCCTTTACCCGGTTTTGAAAACTGAAAATCGGTGACAATATAGGGGTCATTGTCAATCTCAATCTTCAGCCCTTTTCTCAAATCACTTGCATTATACATGATCCGCCTCTTTTCTAATGTTTAAATGCCCTTTGGCCGGTAAATGCCATGGTAACCTGAGGGGCCGCCTCATTGCAAGCTTCTATTGCTTCAAAGTCGCGCAGCGAGCCTCCCGGCTGAACGATGGCCGTGATTCCTTCTTTTATTCCAACATCCACCCCGTCCCGAAAGGGGAAAAAAGCATCCGAGACCATGCAGGCGCCCACGAGTCCACCCTTGTCCGCCTTTGTTTGTCGATCTATTTCTTCCTGGAGAGCCCGGTCTTTCCGGCCTGATTTTATCAAAAATTCAAGTTCCTTGTAGGGAATGCCGTGATTCTTGAAACAGAGTGCATCCGCATATTTGGTATAGGCCTTGAATATCCCTATTTCGGCTACGCCGACCCTGTCCTGCTCTCCCGTGCCTATCCCGATTGTGACGCCGTCTTTCACATAGATGACGGAGTTGGAGGTAACCCCCTGTTCCACCTGCCAACCGAAAAGCATATCGG
>CAVVEP010000058.1:0-93400 GCA_963747015.1 uncultured delta proteobacterium | reverse complement strand
CCGGCTCAAAGTAGACGATTATCTTCTCAAGCCTGTAGATCTTGACAATCTTTTTTTCAGGGTATCGTCATGTTTAGAAAAATCGATGCTGAAAAAGAAAATTGCCGAATTCCAGGGAAATCTGGCCCTTTTCAAGACGGTTGCTGATTTGTCGAACGAAGCTATCACGATTGTCAAACCAAGCGGCCAGCCTGTTTATGTTAATCCTGCTTACGAAAAGCTCTTCGGCCTCTCCTTTGAAGAGGCCCGGTTAACCAACTGCAGGGATTTTTACCCGGAGGAATCTCTTGAAATATTCCATCAAAAGATTGGACCGGCCTTTGAAAAAGGAGACAGCTGGGAAGGCGAGATAGAAGCGATCGATGCGGAGGGACGTCGTTTCCCTCTCTGGCAAAGAACAGATGCTATTTTCGATGAAAAGAGGAATTTGTCTTATGCCTTCAGTCTTATGCATGACCTCACCAATGATAGACTGGCGGAAGAGAGGCTGCGAAACGCTCAGAAAATGGAGGCCATCGGGACGCTCGCTGGAGGAATTGCCCATGAATTCAACAATATTCTCTGGATCATTATGGCTAACATAGAACTTGCGGTGGTGAATCTCCCTGAAGGAAATAGGGCACACAAGAATCTCGATCGCATGGAAAAGGCCTGTTCAAGGGCTACGGATCTCGTGCAACAGATTCTAAGTTTCAGCCGGCAGGGCGAATATCGGCCCAAGCCGTTAGACATCCTGCCGATTGTCAAGGAGTCATCAAAATTTTTGCGGGCATCCATTCCAACGACTATCGAAATCAGGCAGAACATCGCTACCGAATCGGGGACAATCATGGCTGATCCGTCCCAAATGCATCAAACGCTTATTCATCTTTGTACGAACGCGGCCGATGCCATGGCGAAAAAGCCGGGCATTCTGGAGATAAGCCTGGCGGATGTTGAAGTAGGCCCGGATGAAACAGCCCTCCACCATGAGCTGGCCGCGGGAAAATATATCAGGCTAAGCGTTATGGATACCGGTATTGGTATGGAACCCGCGGTCAAAAAGAGGATCTTTGAGCCATTTTTCACGACCAAGGGTGTGGGTGAAGGGAGGGGAATGGGGCTGGCCGTGGTCCACGGAATAGTCAAGAGTTGTAATGGGATCATAGAGGTAGAGAGTGCGCTGGGAAAAGGCTCGACTTTCCATCTCTTCTTTCCGAAAATAGAGAAGGGGAGCAAGCCCGGACTCTCTGCATCCATCCGTCCCGTTGCAGGGAAGGAACGAATACTCTTTGTTGATGATGATAAGGAAATCGCGGATATGGGGAAAGACATGCTGGAGGGCTATGGTTATCAAGTTGAATCCAAGACCTGTCCAAAGGAAACACTGGAAACATTTCGTGACGCCCCTGATAAATTTGAGCTGATTATTACCGATATGATTATGCCTAAGATGACGGGAGAGGAGTTGGCTCAGCAGTGTGTGAAAATCCGGCCTGATATTCCGATCATTCTGTGTACAGGGTATGATGAGGAGATCTACCATGAAAAGGCCATGAAAATCGGGATTAAAGAGGTTATAACGAAGCCGGTCACCGGGCGTACCCTGGCCAATGCCATCAAGAAGGTCCTGAGTGAGAATAAGAAATACCGGGATACTCCGGGAAGAGGATACGATCTGAAAGTCGAACGATTTGCGGCAAAATTCAATTTAATCATGGTTCCTTGAATAATATAAGCTTGCATTACATGCGATCGTAGTTTATAAAACTATTTTCCCCTGTTAACTCTATCCCAAGACCTGCCCAATTGAACATGGATACTTCGCTTGCTTTAATCCCGGCTCATGCTTCTCCTCCTTTATTTTCGGGGACCGATACCCTTTTTGTTCATGACTACCATGGCTCTGATCGAATCGATCGGAAAGCTGCTAATATCATTTATGAGTTTGATGAGCTGAATCGCATTTATGGATCAGACGGGCTCGAAATTGTTGGAAGTGTATCGGGAACGTTGATAGATTTTTACATTTGATTTTTTTTGCAGCCAATTCTGGATTATCCGGTGCGTGCATTTCACCCGGCGGCCGGGTCTATGGGTTATCCGTAATTGAAGACGCAAAGGTAAAAGCACCGCAAAGGAAACCCCATGGATGAAAAGAAGAGAAAGAACCAAGAGAAAAGAAAATACTTTCGAGTAGAATATCCGGAATCAATGAGGCCAACCTTGAAGGTCAGAAAACACGAGTTTGAAGTGGTCAACATCTCTGAAAAAGGGGTCATGTTTTTGGCTGATGGAGAAGCAAAATTCGGGAGATGGGTAAGTGGAGAGGTCATCTTTTCCGACGGTCAAACGGTGGGCGTGGAGGGAAAAATCGTGCGGAAACGGGAGAATAATATCGGAGTGTTCCTTACCATAAAACCCATCCCATATGCAAAAATTCTTAGTGAGCAACGGCTTCTTGCTCGTTCCAACCCCGGGGGTATTTCCGCCGGCGGATAGGAACGGATGGATAAGCCGACACGTAATGAGGTAGTTCATACCCTTTTGATATCGGTTGGAGGAATTAATTTTGCCAGGGAAACAAACACGCGCAGAGTTAGAAAAGAAGCCCCGGGAGTCGGAAGAGGTGCTGCAATCAAGAATGATGGAAGCCCTGTCTACCTTGGCGGGGGGAATGGCTCATCGGTTTAACAACGCCCTTTCGGCAATTTCGGGAAATGCGGACCTGATCGAGATGGAGTTTCCCGGAAATGAAAAATTGAAGAGATATGTCACCCGAATGAAAGAATCCGCCGGGCAGATGGCCCATTTGACTAATCAGCTCCTTGCCTACGCCAGGGGCGGCAAATACAATCCTGAAATTCTGTCTCCCACTGATTTCCTAAAGAAAGCCATCCCCTTGATTGTGGATACCTCCGATCTTGACATCCGTATAGAAACCGATCTTCCCGCGGATATCATGCAGATAGAGGCAGACGACGCACAGATGCAGATGGTTTTATCCGCCATATTAAAGAATTCCGACGAAGCCATGGAGGATTCGGGCCGTATCATCATTTCGGCCAGAAATGTGGTGATAGGAGACGATTTCGTGAAAAGCTGTCCCGCTCTCAAACCGGGCCCCTATGTTTCCATCAGTTTTGAGGATAATGGCAAAGGCATGGATCAAGAAACAAAAGCCAGGATTTTTGAGCCCTTCTTTACCACCCATTTTATGGTGCGAGGGCTTGGCATGGCCGCCGCTTACGGCATTATCAGAAACCACGACGGGTGGATAACGGTCGATTCCGAATTGGGCGCGGGGACGAGGATTGTCATCTACCTTCCTGCCGTGGAAGGGAAAGGTGAAGGAAGAAAAGGCGCCGTATACGGACGGCGTCAGCTCCGACAAGAACGGTGCTGGTTATTGAGGATGAAGAGGCCGTTTTTGATGTTACGCAAGCGATGCTGGAGAATTTAGGTTGCCGGGTTATTGAAGCCAAGACCGGAAAGGATGCCATCCATATCGCCGAGAACTTTGATGGGCAGATCGACCTTGCCCTATTGGATATACACCTCCCCGATATGGAGGGCGAAGAGGTGTATCCCCTGATCATGAAGGCCCTTCCCAATCTGAAGGTGATTGTTTTCAGTGGATACACCATCGATGGACTTGCCCGAAAGATCCTGAATGCAGGCGCCCGGGACTTCATTCAAAAGCCGTTTTCATTCCGGACGTTATCGGAGAAACTGAAGAAGGTCCTGGAAGGGGAGTAGGGCTTGAAAAGATCGCGATGTTTTATATGGCAACGGGATATCCGGCAAAGGACATCCCGTGCCATTTTTATTGGCGGGTGGGTTATTGAATCACCGTCGCCGTTTCGAGAATGTTGAAGGGAATGTCTATCTTCAAGGTTTCGGCGGTGTGGGCATTGATATAGAATTTGGGTTCCGGATCCACTTTTACGGCAACCTCCTTGATTGTCTTGCCGTTTTTAAGAACCGCCACGACCGATTCCGCCAGCATATATCCCAGTTTCTTGTCATCGGCCACAAACCCGCCCAAGGCCCCGGCTTTCACCGGTTTTGACGAATAGGAGAGCACAGGGGTGTTTCCCGCAGCCTTCACAATATTTTCCGCATTGTCGATATTGAGGGACTGATTGCCGATAATGATGACGGAAACCTTCCCTTTAAATTGATCCACCGCCGCAATGGCGTCTTCCGTGGTGACGCACAATGTTTCGTTATATTCTATGCCGCGCTTTTTGCAGACCGCCTTCGTGGACTCTTGGTCGATAGGAGCGGAAGGGTTTCCAGCTCCAAGGAGAAGCAATACGGATTTCAGGTCGGGTATGATAGCCTGAAAAATGTCGAACTGGGAGTCCACCGGCAGATAATAGGTCACGCCGGTAATGTTTCCTTCCGGCGCCTGAAGGTCCTTGACCGCGCCCAGTTCCATTGGGTTGTTGCATCCGCCTATAAATGTGGGGATGGAAGGAGGATTTTGCCCCAACCATTTTGCGGCATTGGAACGCAGAAGGACCATGCCGTTTTTTTCTTTTTCCCATTTTCCCGCCACATCGGCCAGTTCTTCCATGGTCCCCAGTTCCTTTTTGTACTCGATTTTGATATCCGGGGCCAACTCCTTCATGCCCTGTGCAAAACCGTCCGACACCCGGACGGCCATTCCCGATTTTCCCGCCCATGCCACACCGATTTCCGTCGCACTCGCGGCCGTTACGCCGCCTACCATCAAAATTGAAACAAAACATGATACAATCAACGTTTTCACTTTCATGAACACCTCCTCCTTTTTAATGTATTATATGATCTCACTGGGACCGCTTTAGAAATCTTTGAAATCGTCGTCATCCAAGGGGATCAACTTCTCGGGATCCGTTTGCGCCGCTTTTCGGGGAAGCAGTTTCCTGTCCGCGGAGGGCTTCTGATCCCGGGCAGGCCGCTTCTTGCGGGCAGCGGTCACGGGCGCCTTCTTGTCCATTGCGCTCCTTTTCCCGCTGATCAGTGTGGATAGATCGTTCACCATGGCTTTCATGTCCAGGGATTGGGCGCTCATCTCTTCCGAAGCCGATGCGGATTCCTCCGCATTGGCCGCCACCTGCTGGACCACCTTATCCATTTCGGTAACAGCTATGTTGATCTGTTCAATCCCTTGTGCCTGTTCGTCCGATGCCGCCGCAATTTCACTTACCAGCTCTCCCACCTTGGTGGAGCTTTGCGTCAGTTGAGCAAAGGCGTTGCTGGTTTTTGTCACGAAACCCGATCCGTCCTTCACCTTTTTCACCGTTCCTTCAATCAATTCCGCCGTATTCTTGGCCGCCTGGGCCGCGCGCATGGCCAGGTTTCGCACTTCGTCGGCCACCACGGCGAATCCGGCTCCTGCCTCTCCCGCCCTTGCCGCCTCCACCGCTGCGTTCAAGGCTAACAAATTGGTCTGAAAAGCGATCTCGTCAATGGTCTTGATGATCTTGGACGTCTCTTCGCTGGCCTTCGAAATATCCGCCATGGATCCCGTCAGTTGTTCCATGGAATCGTTGGCCTGTTTTCCGAAATCACCCATCTCCTTCATCAGGCTGTCCGCCTGTCTTGCATTGCCTGCATTCTGCTTGGTCATGGACGACATCTCTTCCATGGAGGAGGAGGTCTCCTCGATGGAAGCAGCCTGCTCGCTGGCCCCTTCCGCAAGGGACTGACTGGAAGCGGATACCTCATCGGCCCCGGAGGCCACCTGTTCCGATCCTTGCTGAAGCCCGTCCACGATCCGGTTGATCGGTTTTACGATGGATTGCACCAACAACAAAATAACGACTCGCCGCAAGCAGCAATACGCCCAGGGCAACCCCCAGGTTCCAATAACTGAGGTTCTTGACCGGCGCCAGGAGTTCGGCGGTGGCAGCCGAAACGCCCAGTGTCCATCCCATTTCCGGGATGGTCCTGAAGGCCACCAGCTTGTACAACGCCTTTCCATTCGTATTCGATAAGACCGTTGCCTTGCGCCAACATTCTTTTGCCGAAATCAAATTCATTCATGTTGAGTTTCAGGATTTGGCTTTTATCCGGATGGCAAATGAGCAATCCGCTTTTCTCGTAGATATAGGCGTACCCCGTCTTTCCCACCTTGATGTTATCCACAAACTTTTTGGTGAATGTATTCAGGTCCACAACGCCGAAAAAGACCCCCGTGACCTGGTCGTTTTCCTTGATGGGGGCCGAGACCACGAACACCGGATTGCCGGTCCCTTTGCTCTTGAGGACATCGGAGACATAGACCTTTCCTTCCATGGATGCCTTGAAATAGGCCCGGTCTTTCATGTCCATCTTGCCGACGAATCTTTTCGTTGGAAGCCGAGACAATCATACCCGACCGGTCAGCAACATTAATATCCTCATAATACTTGTAGTCGCGCTTCAACATCGCCAGTTCCGCGTCGGCCGATTTCCGTGCGGCCTTGCCGATAAAGGAGTCTTTCACTGCCGTCATATACATCTTTTGGCGGCTCCAGTTGGTTACGTTGAGCTTCTGATCCGCGATCCAGGCATCGATCACCTCCAGAGTTGATTTTGCCGTCTGTTCAAGACGCGAGTGGATCTCGTCTTCAAGGGCGCCTTTTGCCTTGATGTAGGACACCACCGTGGATGTACCCATGCCGAGGATAATCAGCAAGAGCATGGGAAGTAAAAACCTGTTTCTTAAATTCATTCTCATTATAATACGTTGCTCCTTTCTTGTGTGTTCCGGCGGATTCCCCGTAACGGCCAAAAAAGCCCCGGAAGATCGATTTGGGACCATGGCCGTGACAAACGGCCTTTTTCGTCATGAGAGGGAACCCGGCTCAAAAGTTGTTTCAAATAATGGGTTGTTCCACTTTCCAAGGGTCGCAACTATCGGACCCGTTATCGGAAACCCTATAGCAGACGGTCCATATCCAGTAGAATCTTGACGCCGTCCTTCTTTTTGGCCATGGCCAGGATATAATTGGTATCTATGCCGGCCCCAAAAAATGGCGTGTCCTCGATTTCCGAAGTCTTTATGTCCAGCACCTCCGTGACCGAATCCACAATTACCCCAACGTTGGCGACAACTCCGTCCGACATATGCTCCAACACGATGATGCAGCTCCGGTCGGTAGCCTCGATCCCTTCCATTCCGAATCTCAATCTGAGTTCCATTACCGGGATTACTTTATCTCGCAAATTAATGACCCCTTTAACAAACGGGGGTCTCCCTGGCATGCTTCTGATCGGCATCCTCCCGATGATTTCCCTGACATGGGAGATATCGATACCGAATTCCTGTTGCCCAAGGGCGAAGGAGAGGTACTTTCCCTCCATGCTCAGCATCGATTTGTCCGTCTTTCCCCCTCCAGGCGCGGCGCGGCGCATGATTTCCATGACTTCGGCGGGCGCATCGTGAAGCGTGGAAGACAGCCTGCTCCCTCTTGTATCCTTACAAGCCGCCTCGGCAAATCGTAAGTCAACGAATTTTTCCACATCGATCAAAGAGCCGATCCCCATCTTCTCCACCATGTATCTTTGCATCCTGTCGATCTCTTCAAGAGACGGAAACAGGTCGCCGGTCTTGATTCCTTGGGGTTCCGTAAGGACGTTCTTGAGAACGGGAACCTTCAGCCCCAACATTTTTTGAGGGTCCAGGAAGGACACGGCAACTTCGGCCGCCGTTTCCGGCCTGTTCTCGATGAATTTGCCCGCCTTTACCAGCATATCCGTGAATTCATAGACCGCATCCGCGTAGGGGCCGGCAAAATCGTCTCTTACGGCCACCACGCAACAGGGATGATTCTCCCAGAGCTGGCTCGAGAGAAACTGCAAAGACGCAATCCCCGAGGCTATGGATTTTGTACCCAAGGGTTCCGCCACCATGAACCCGCATGCGTCGGGGTTGCCTCGAAGAAATTCAGGCATCTTGATGGGCGCCACCACCTCAAAATTCAGATCAATGTCCTCCCCGCCCGCCATGCCGGGCTTCACTCCGATCCTGCTGAAAAACATATGGGCAAGCATGTGATGGACGGACATCTTATGGGGAATCAGGAATGTTTTTTTCTTGAAAAAGTTCGGGAACGGTTCACGGTACTCCCCCTGTGTACTGCGTACGCATATGCTGCCGCCTTTGTGGGCAAGCAGCACCATCTTGATGGGAATGCCGAAGTTGAAAAGGTCCATTGCCATCGGGGCAAGAATGCAGGCGGCATCCACCGTACCCTTACCCAGAGCTTCCTGCACGGGATTCCAGCCGGGCATACAGACGGTCTCCAGTTCAAAATGTTCGGGGACCAGATCGCCGTTCTTGATAAGGTGCTTTAAGGCGCCCAAAACCAGATGATCCGTGATCTGAATATGCGCAATTTTCAATCTCACTTTACCGGACGCGGTCTTCCTCGGAGTCCTTTCCTCGCGAAGGGTCTCCTCTTCCTTTTCTCCCTTGCCGAAGGCCTGATCAATTTTCTTCTTCAGCTCATCCGCGTTGAAAGGTTTGGCAATGAAACCGTTTACCCCCGCATCGACGGCCTTTTTTTCCTGCTTCATATCCCCTTCGCCCGTTGCCATGATAAAGGGAAGATTCTTAAACTTTGGCTCGGCGCGCATCCATACCAGGAGTTCGTACCCGCCTTTGTTCGGCATGTTCCAGTCACTGATGACCAGATCAATTCCTTTTTCGGATTCGAGCCGCAATATGGCTTCGTCACCGTCCTTGGCTTCCAATATATTATCAAACCCCAAGGTTTTAAGCGCCTTCAACTCGATTTTGCGCATAACGGACGCATCTTCAACCAACAGTATTTTTGGTTCTTTGGGAACCGTTGACATAATATTTCCTCCGGAAATTTCTTTCTTTCTAGATGGAGATCTCTTCCGAACCCAAAATTCGATCAATATCCAAGAGGATTTTCACTCCTCCCTCCATCTTGGCCATGCCGAGGATATAATCCGTATTCAAACTGGCGCCGAATGTGGGGGTATCCACAATATCTTCGGCCTTGATGTTCAATACCTCGGAGACCGCATCCACCACGATGCCGATCATAACGGTCCCGGATTGGGCCTCGATCTCCACCACGATAATGCATGTACGCTCCGTATAATCGATCGATTCCATGCTGAACCTCAGCCTGAGGTCCACAACGGGGATTACCTTTCCGCGCAGATTAAAAACCCCTTTTACAAATTCCGGTGTCTGGGGTACCGGTGTAATGGGCATCATCCCGATAATCTCCTTGATTTTCAGGATGCCGATGCCGTACTCCTCTTCAGCCAGCGTGAAGGTGAGGTATTTTCCCTCCCTTTTCGCCATAACCTTCACTGCCTGGTCCATCTTTTTCGCTAATTCCGCCATGCTTATTTTATCTCCTTTCCATGTTTCGTCCTCGTTGTGGGGTCAGGGGTGATGGTCTTTTCCATCTCCATTCCGAGGAACCTTTTTGGGTTGATATACTCCCGCGCAACACGCAGGCGCTAACAGGCAGCGACAACCAAATCAGAAATCTTCGAACTCCTTCTCGTCCAGCGGGAAGACTTCCTCAGGGGTTGCCTCCTTTCGATCCGCCTGTTTCTTTGTCTTGGGCGCCGCAAGGGCCTTCCTTTTTCCCGTGGCCGGCCGGTCATGAACCCCGGTTTGTTGTCCCATCTTTACCCCTACAAGGGCAACCAGATCTCCCACGTACCCCTTCATCTCTTCGGCTTGGGCATTCATTTCCTCCGCGGCCGAGGCGGATTCTTCCGCATTGGCCGCATTCTGCTGGGTTACCTTGTCCATCTCTGTGACGGCCTTGTTCACCTCCTCGATCCCTTGGGACTGCTCTTTGGAGGCGGCCGATATCTCGCTTACCAGATCTCCCACTTTTTCGGTGCTTTGGGCCACTTTGGCGAACTCGGCATTGGTCTTCTCCACCAGGGCGGCGCCGTCATGCACCCTCTTTACCGTACCCTCTATAAGTTCGGCCGTGTTCTTGGCCGCGTCCGCGGCCCTCAGCGCCAGATTTCGCACCTCGTCGGCCACGACCGCAAACCCTGCCCCCGCCTCTCCTGCCCTGGCCGCCTCCACCGCCGCATTGAGTGCCAGGAGATTGGTTTGAAAGGCTATCTCGTCAATGGTCTTGACGATCTTGGATGTCTGTTCGCTGGCCTTTGAGATTTCACCCATGGAGCCGGTAAGGTCGGTCATGGAACGGTTGGCGCCCGCTATCACCAGATTGGCCTCCCTCATGAGGCTGTCGGCCTGGGCGGAATTGTCCGCGTTCTGTTTGGTCATGGAAGACATCTCCTCCAGTGCGGCCGATGTTTCCTCAATGGATGCAGCCTGTTCGGACGACCCTTCGGCCAGGGACTGGCTGGCGGCCGATACCTGCCCCGAAGCGGATGCCACCTGGTCGGATCCATCGTTAAGACCGGCGATGATCCGGTTAATGGGCCTGGTGATGGAGCGGGTAATTAGAAGGGCCATCACAATGATGCCCGCAATTCCCGCAATGGCTATGATTCCGATCCACCATTTCAGCATGGTAACGGCCGCAAAGGCTTCCGATTCATCGATCTCCGCGATCAAGGCCCAGGTTGTGCCTCCTATTTGTATCGGGGTAAATGCGGAGAGAACAGGGTTGCCGTTGTAATCCATGATAATTTTCTCGCCTGTCCGACCGGCCAAGACCTCCCTGACGGCTTCCGTATCAACGCTCCCCTTGCCGGGGTCCGCAAAGGAGGCCTTTACTGAATGGTTCTTCGGATCCAGAAAAGAGTCTGACCTCATGAGCTTATCCGGAGCCTACGAGATAGGTTTCCCCGGTCTTTCCCATTCCGTCCCGCTGTTGCATGATCTTGTTGATGGCCTCGAGGGACAGTTGGAGGGCCACCACCACCTCCACCTTTCCATTCTGAACAAGCGGCTGGGCGATGAAGGCAGCGGGCTCATTGTTGCTTGGAGCGTAGGGGCTGAAATCGGCTACCCCATATGCCTTGGTTTTCAATACTTGTTTGACAAGCGTACCAAGATTGGAATCGGCGAATTTTCCGTTCACCAGATTGGAATGGTAATCGGCCTCTTTGGCAACGGTGTAAAAACAGAAGCCGTTCGGATTGATGAGAAACAGGTCGTAATAGCCGTACTTTTTGATATACTCTGTAAAAAAGTCGTTTTCCGCGCCCTCCATCTTGGGAGCTATGGCCTCTTCCATATCTATTTTGGAAACCGAGGCCCAGTTGAGCCCATCTATTTTTAGAGGATCATAGGCCACCATGACCAGATTTCCGTTGCTGTCCGTGTGAATTTCCCGGGCTGACTTGCCGGAGAGGGCGGCCTCTATATACGGAGTGGATATTTCATGACCGATGACATATTTGCCTTCTCCCATGGTCTTCATGTCACTCCTGAAGGCTGTTTTTCCTTCGTGCTTCGCAACCAGATAGGTCTCACCGCTCTTTCCCATTCCTTCGCGCCTCTGTACAATGGCGTTGATAGGACCGGTCGGGATCTGAAGAACAAGCGCCCCGATGACCTCATTTTCTCTTTTGATCGGCGCCCCGATGAAGGCGGAATACTGATGATTAGAAGGAGCGTATGGTTCAAAATCCTGCAAGGCAATCCCTTTGAGTGCATCCTTAAAGCATTTGGCCAAAGGGCTGTTCTTTAGCTGACCTGTTTCGAGGTTCTGTCCCAGATCGGATTTTTTGGCTGTGCCGTAAACTACGTTCCCTGCCTTTGAAATAAGAAGCAGATCATCGTATCCATATTGATCCTGATACTGTTTCAGCGATGATCCCAATTTTCCTTCGTTATAGGTCCAAAGAGGCCCTCCGGTCTTTTCGCCTTCCGACGCAAAGGCCATTCCAAATTTATCGAGTGCTTCCGAAATAATCGCATTCTTGGACAATACGTTTACGTCGTCCATACTACCCAAAAAATAGTTTTCGATCTGCGCTTTTTTGATTTTCTGAATCGCGCTCCAATTTTTGAAAGGCCTCCTTGCTTTAAGGCGGCGACCATCCCCACGAGGACGGACATATCTCCTTTTCGCTCTTCAAAAAAGCTTTCAATCTGGTTCTTCTTGATGCCGCGCACCCCTTCCAGCTGGTCGAAAGCCGATGTTGAAAGGGCGTTTGAGGATTTCACGAGCGAAACGATTCCTATTGCCGCAAAGGGAATAATCCCCACAGCCAAAAAGGCAATCAGAAGTTTGGTTCCCAGTTTCATCTTCTTAAACATTGTAAACCTCCTTATGAATTTTTCTGCCCGGCCCATCGTCTCCGGCAATTTCGCCAGTTCAACTGTACCTTGTCTTTGATCCTAAATCTTTGCCCCGATGAAGTTGTTCCGCGGTTCTGTGTGATTATTCGGCTCCGCCAAAAGAAGAAGCGCTTCATCGGGATCATTCAAACCATAAACGGAGATGTAAACGCCCCATGTCGCCCTTTTCATCGTTCTTGAAAAAGGCCTTGCAGGTCTTGTTCACGGAAGGATCTTCCAAAATCCATTTTTTGATGCCGGAAATGACCATCTCCAACGAATTCCGATGGAATATTTTTTCAATCCCTATACCCGGCAGATCCGTTTCGTTCATCCCGCACAATTTTGCCCAGAGCCTGTTTCCGCCCCAGAGACAAAAATCCTTGGTTATGGCCGCGGGGGAGGTTATGTGGTGAATGAACCGTATCTTCGGGAGAAAGGTTTCCATGTAATAGGTGCAGTTGTCACAGGTTGTTGCACATTTTAAAGAGCCTTCAGCCTTGTTGGTAAAACAAGTTCCCACACTCTTTTGGAAGACCAGACAGCGATCACAATCATGCCGGTTGGCGGTTTCCCTGAAGTATTGCCAGCAGTTGGTGAAATCCCTGCTATCAGGGGGTGGTGTATGCATCCCGACGAGTTCATCCGGGATTTCCTGTCCTTTTGATTTCAGAAAAAAGACCAACTGCTCGACCGGAATAGAGTACTGTTTCCCTACTCGAAAGGCCCTGAGTTTATTGGTGCGTATCCAATACCCCACGGTACTGTGCCCCACACCACATAGGGACGCGACCTGAGATACCGATAACAGATTTTCCATCTCCATCCTCTCATTTTTGCTGAATTAGGGAACTCGCGTAAAGGTTCTTGAAAAGACATATCGGCATTTCAGTGAAAATCTTGAATGCAAATTAGCTATATGGCTACAAAATGTGGTTACTTAGTTAAAAGCAAATCTTATGCCACAATGCCAAAAGTCTTAATGTTATCTTAATTATAGTATAATTATAATAAGTTATAGCCAAGAGACAGGGGACGGGTATCTGTCGGCAGGGTAGACAATCTTGTCAAAAAATTGGCGCTTCTTTGACTTTGCGGTCTTTATTGTCTCATGAAAACTTTCCTTGACATGGCGCTGATTGGACTGAAGAGATAATTTTTCCTTCCAATCTCTCGATGCCCGTGCTATTGACATACGTGGCTGATTCTACTAAAGTTATAATTGGAGAATACAAGAAGGGGGCGAGATGAAAGCAAAAATACTGATCGCAGATGATGAAAAGAACATCCTTGATACGCTTTCTGATTTCATGGAAGCCAGTGGTTACGACGTTAGCGTGGCGGAGAATGTGGACAGTGCCTTGGCCCTCATGCAAACAAATGACTATGACATTCTTCTGACCGACAAGAACATGCCTGATATGGACAATAACAAAGAGGGAGGGTTGAGTCTTCTGAAATATGCGAAAGAACATAGCCCTTTTACCGAGGCCATTATGATCACGGGGTATGCCACGGTGGAAAGCGCCGTGGAGGCCATGAAACTGGGCGCCTTTGACTATGTGATGAAACCGATTCCCCTTTTTGAACTAAAGGAGAAAATTGACAGGGTGTTGGAATATAAGCGTTTCCTCAGCTCGCAAAATACACTGCAAATGTATAAGGCGCTCCATAATCAATTGCTGGATCTGCTGATAAACAGAGAGGATATCCCGGAAGAGAAACTCGAGCAGATCTTGAAGACCTTGGGGAAAAAGATCGATCACCTGTTTGGCATGCAGAAGGGATATGAAGAAATAATCGTGACGCAAACAGAGGCATTGGAGAAGATTGAAGTGTACGCCGAACATCTGAGAGAGGCACTCCCGGAAGAAAATCCTTATTATGCCTTAATCGAAAGGATCCTGGAGGAGTCCAAGAGGCGAATCTAAAAGAGAGATTGGTGGTCCCCAAGAAGTATCCCTTATCGTTTTGCCAATTTGGCGGAAGGCCTGGATGTCGCCGGCAACACGCTTAAATCGGGCGCCAATCCCCTCTTCATCCTGTTTTCCATAATGATGTCTATGTCATCTTTTCCGAACAACCCTTGAATTAACAAAACGCGATTCTTTTCTCCGAAGGCTTTTTTGAACTCTTTCACCGAGTATGCCTTTCTTTCGATCAGAGCTGTTCCTCTGACATAGCCCTTATAATACCGATGATATTCCTCGGGTAACTGCGTGGAGACCTTTTCAACCGTTCTGCCGTTCATGTATTCCACCGAGAATCGGTAAACGATTATTTCAGGGCCGTAATTCTCTTTTTCGTCCGACTCTTTTGGACCTCCCGAACGGAGATCAACCGGCAGTTTGACCCCTCCTTCCGGGAGAGAACAATTTGCCAAAAAGCCGGAGTCTTCACACTTCGCGGGCAATGGCGGCGCCGGTTTCGACAGTGTGGATTGGTCTAATGGGTCAGGGACCTCTTCCTGACGACTGCTCTGGAGAATTCCGTCCAGTTTTTTTGCCAGTATCTTTGATCTATTGTCGGGCGGGGGCAAAGCCAGCGGGTTCACGCCCAAGCCCCCCGCGTTTCTCTGTGAAATAATTTTCTCTTCAAGGCCAAACCCGAAATAGCCGGTCATCAACCGGTAGTAGTTTTTCTTGCCGAAGGTTCGAATGAATTCATGCAAAGAATATTCTTTCTTGCCAAGAAATGCCACCTTTGCAACATATCCATCAAAGGAGTCCTTGTAGTGTTTCTCCGAGTGCGTTGCAATCTTTTCAGCAACCCTGCCGTTTTTATACTGCACAAGGAAATGGTAAACATCAATGGCAATGGCTTCAGGAATCACGCTTAACGTGAATAGAATTGTAATGGCTGTAAGTGTAATGATTGCCAACGGTCTCTTCATGGTTTCCATCCATCAATGGTCTTCTATGGAATGCTTTCAAATGATAGATCGGCAAAAAGATGGAATATCTTTACAGCTTTCTTCAAAAAACATATAAGAGTTTACTGTCCCGGCATTATCCGTGCTTACATTCTTGCTGATCCTACTGTGCGAGGCAAAATGAAAACGTGTATCTCTTTTATTCCTCTCCTGTTACTTATCTGTTTTCTCCCCGCGATAACGTTTGCTAGATGCATTGAAGGGAACTGCGTCAACGGAAAAGGGACCTATGCCTACCCTGACGGTTCTAAATATGTGGGGCAATTCAAGGACTATATGGCTCATGGGCAAGGGATCTATACCTATCCCAACGGCTCGACATATGAGGGGGAATGGAGAGCAAGCCAGAGAGATGGAAAAGGGACTTCAAACTATTCCGACGGTTCAAAATATGAAGGGGAGTGGAAGGATGATAAAAGAGATGGGCAAGGAACGTATTCCTATCCCGATGGTTCGAAATACGAAGGGGGATGGAAGGATGGCAAACGGGATGGACAAGGGACTTTGACCTATCCCGATGGTTCGAAATACGAAGGGGGATGGAAGGATGGCAAACGGAATGGGCAAGGGGTTTTGGTCCAGCCTGACGGTTTAAGATATGAAGGGGGTTGGAGGGATGACAAGAGGGATGGGTACGGAGTCTATTCTCATTCCGACGGTAGAAAATATGAAGGGAAATGGAAGAACGGCAAACGGGATGGAAAAGGGACGTATACCTATTCCGATGGTTCAAGATATGAAGGGGGATGGAAGAATGACAAGAGGGATGGAGCAGGGATTTACTCCCAGCCCGACGGAAGCCGGTATGAAGGGAAATGGAAGGAGGATAAACCCGATGGATTCGGGATTCTGATCAGCCAGGGTGAGAAATACGTGGGGGAATTCAAGCTTGGCAAGAAGGACGGATACGGTATCCTGACCTATCCGGATGGTTCCATATATAAAGGCGAATGGAAGGCCGGCAAGAGAGATGGAAAAGGTTCGTTGACCTATCCGAATGGTTCAGTCTATGAAGGGGTGTGGAAAAATGGTGAAAGATATGGAAGGGGCGCCTATCCGGACGGGTCACGATACCAGGGCGGGTTCAAGGAAGGCAAGAGAGATGGGCAAGGGATTATGATCTATCCGGATGGTTCGAGATACGAGGGTGAATGGAAGGATGACAGGAGAGAGGGGGTTGGCTTTTTTTCCCATCCCGATGGAAGAAAATATGAAGGGGGATGGAAGGAAGGAAAGAGATCCGGGCAAGGAAGTTATGAATATTCCGACGGATCGAGGTATGTGGGGGACTGGAAAGACGGTAAGAAAGACGGGCCGGGGATTATGACCTATCCGGATGGTTCCATATATGAGGGTCACTTCAAGAATGACAAAAGAAATGGGCCCGGGATTATGCGTTATCCGGATGGTTCCGCTTATGAGGGTGAATGGAAGGATGGGGAGAAAACCGGAAACGGGTTCTTAACCACCCCCGACGGCTTAAGGCATATGGATGAATCGAACGATGAAAAAAAGGATGCCAAGGGCACTTTGACCAAGCCTCAATGAAGGTTGTTCAGGCGAGGGAGCCAAATGATCAGCAAAACCACCGAGCGGACTTTGGAGTAAAGGCCCCGTGATCGTTCGAGGCCGGGTTTATATGGAGTGTGTCGCTTTTTGAGGCTGAGGCCGGGAGATGGGAATCCCGGCAACGAAGGCCTGCTCGCCCTTTAAAAATCCCTGAAGTTTGTCCTTGGCCAGTCGACCTATCGTAATTTGAAGCGGTTCGGTCCTATCGGCCGCAAGCCGGAACCAGTTTCGGATCTCGGCGTTCAGGAATTCTTCCCCCACCCCTTTTGAAGGCCTGCCTTCAACGGGGTGATCCATGCGCCCCGAGTTGATATAGGTCCAATCCTGTTCCTTCCGGGAAATGATTCCCGTGTGCCCCCTGGTAGGCGTGGAAAATGAAAGGATCATTCCTTCCCGCAGTAATGGCTTTACCTCTTGGTAAAGCTTGAGTGCCTCCGTCTTTGAATTCCTGATTTTTGGAAAGGTTTTAGCGTAAATTCGTGAACCGGATGTCTCAATAAGCCCTTCTCCCGAAAGGTAGTGATTAGCCCCCAGGCCGTTCTCCGTGGCTGTTTTCATGAGCTGCTCCCCCAATCCGCCTCGACCGTAGTATCGGATCCCAAGTTCTTCCATCCCTTGCACCACCAGTTCAAAGCAATCCATTTCTCTATAGGATTTTCCGATGTATGGTTTTACGGCCTCGGCCAAACGCGCTGAAAAAGGATCGGAATCGCCTGAGTGCGCGTATTCCGGCTGCAAAGCGGGCGGATCGCCCTGCCTGATGCGCGTGGCAACATTACGGTTCCCGCTCCACTGGATTTCAAGGGTTTCGGGGTTTAAGTAGATGCGGGAGCCGTTCGGTATGGCAGTGTAGTCCTTGCGGCGGTTTATGTCGGAGTAAACGATATTCCAGCAGTCTTTTCCATAGGCCGGATGTTTGATCATGAGGTCGGAGACGGTGGGGGCGTTCTCGGAGATGGTTCCAAGGAAGACGGGCTCACCATCTTTCGAAGCGTTGTTCGCCGTCTGTGGCTCATTGCCCGGAACCGCCTGTTGTTTCCACTGGATTTCAAGGGTCCCTGGGTTTAAATAGATGCGGGAGCCGTTCGGTATGGCAGTGTAGTCCTTGTGGCGGTTTATGTCGGAGTAAACGATATTCCAGCAGTCTTTTCCATAGGCCGGATGTTTGATCATGAGGTCGGAGACAGTGGGGTTGCTTTTCGAGAGGGTTCCAAGCAGAAGCAGCTCTTCTGGCTTTTGGGGGTCTTGCGCCAATGCATCCGATTCCTTGCTTGAAACGGAAGGAGCATGTCTGGAGACAGCGCTTAACAAAGGATCCCGCTGGGCAATGGATGTTTTATTCCAGGTCCGCAATCTTTGCTCGGGAGCGGGCACATCGACGGATTGGACCGATTTCGTGATCTGTTTGTTGAGTATGCGGGAGAACTCGGACCCTTGCGGCTTTTGGGGCGCCGTAATGATCTCCCTGGCCGTTCTTCCTTCCCTTGTGGGCGATACAAACATGCGTTTCATTCCACGATTAAAAAATGTTTACCTACCTAACGGGTTCCGCCTGAAGAATAATTACCAGAAAATTATGCAAAAATCATGCCATTAAATTTTACTTATTCTTCTCGCGGGGCGTAATAGTCAAGAATGCGGTTTTATTTTGGCTATTTATAAAAGAAGGGAAATCGAAGAAGTCCATGGCCGCGGCTCCGCGGAGAAGGCCAGGGAGAGAAAAATCAAGATTTGGGCATCGCGGCGTCAAATTTTGAACGTCAAGAGATCTGTCTATTTCCCGAGTTCTTTTTTAATGGCAAGGCCTACCTTTTCAAGTAAGAATGGTTTTTCTATATAGGCGCCCGCCCCCAGATTCTGAATCTCCTTGACGCGATCCGTTTCGGAAAATCCACTGGCAATGATTGCCTTCTGTCCGGGATGAAGTTCAATGATCTTTTTGTAGGTGTCCAATCCATCCATGCCCGGATCCATGATCATATCCAACAGCAATAAGTCAACCGTGCGGGTCTTCAGATATTCAACAGCCTCTTCTCCACTGGAAGCCGAAACGACCGAATACCCAAGCTCCGTTAACATACCGGATACGATTTGCCTTTGCTCTTCCACGTCATCCACGATCAAAATGGATTCCCCGTTGCCGCTATAGGAATGCACCGTTAAACCGGATTTTTCTTCGGGTAATCTTTCACGGGTGACTGGAAAATAGAGCGTGAAGGTGGTTCCTTCCCCTTCCATGCTTTGGACGTCGATATATCCATTATGATCTTTCACCGTTCCCCATACCACGGCCATGCCCAGCCCTGTCCCACTTCTTCCCATCTTCTTCTTGGTATAGAACGGTTCGAATATCTTTTCTATCTCATCCGGGGAAATACCTGTCCCGGTGTCGGAGACCGTGAGAACCACGTAATCGCCCTCTTTGATATCGTCATAACCTCTTATGGGTTTATCAAGGTATCTGTTCTCCGTGGATATGGCTATCTCCCCTCCTTCCGGCATGGCCTCGGCAGCGTTGGAAACCAGGTTCATTACGGTCTTGGAGAGATGGGTGGCTGATCCGAATATATTGAGGGCGTCCTTATCAAAATGGATCTGCATATGAACCCCGGCATGGTAAGATTGAAGTCTTTTGTGCTCGGGGCTTTTCAGGTACTCGGAGATGATATCATTCAGATTAACCACTTCAGTGACAACAACGCCTCTTCTAGCCAATGTCAATAGATCCTGAACGATTGAGGCTGCTCTTTCTCCCGACTTTTGTATGGTTAACATCGGTTTTCTTAAAGGGCTGTCTTCAGGGATTTGCAGCAACAACAATTCAGGATAGCTTACAAGGCCGGAAAGGATGTTATTGAGATCGTGGGCCACCCCTCCCGCAAGGGTCCCTATGGCCTCCATCTTCCGCGCGCGCTGTAGTCGTGCTTCAAGACCTTTGAATTCCGAGATATCATTCACCGCCAAAATGTATCCCATGGAGGGATCCGCGGGATCCAGGGAACAGGAGCGAACTATACAGGGAAAAGCAGTACGATCTTTGCGAACCCACTGTGTTTCCACAAAAGCGCCCTCCAACCTTGCCATATCTGAATAGAGTTTCCGCGCTGCTAGGTTATATTCGTCATTATTCCGGTAGAGGTCCTTGTCATTCTTCCCGGATAAGGCTTCTTTTTCATAACCCAGCAAACGATACATGGTTTCATTGACCCATTCAAACCGACCGTTTAAAACCAAGCCGATCCCGACAGGTGAAGCCTGGAGAATAGCCTTCATCTTTTGCCGGCTCTTCCGCAGCGCCGCCGTTATTAGATTCCGCTCTATGCTTATTGCAGCCTGGTTGGAGAACAGCTTCAAAAGCTTGAATTGTCTTGAAAGATGGGTGAATTTAGCCTGACCCAAACCAATGGCAATGACCCCCACACGCTCTGGACCTGACAGCATGGGGACGCAGACGATTCCTTCTTCGCCAAGGGCGCGAATAATTTGGTTATCCAAGATGGCGGGCGCCTGAACCCTTGATCGGCAAAAAGAGTCTTGAGGTTTTCCCTCAAGAAGAGAAGCGACCAACAGGCTTTCTTTCATCTGCATGGGGATGCGCAAGTCCTGAATTGCGGCAAGGTTCTTATTTCCCCCGACAGCCTTTCCGATTAGACAGCCTTTTTCCGGATATCGGAGAAAAAAGATGACACTTTCCACATCAAACAGAAGTTCAAGTCCTTGGTGAACGGCTCTTAATATCGCATCTTGATCATTTGCTTCCGAGAAGTCCTGGAGGATTCCAAACAGAAGTGAAAAATGTTTGACTTCATCCGTCAACTCTTTCCGTCTTTTCATATCGTTTTCAGAAAAATAATTTGGCGACTCTCCCGGTCGCTCAATTTCTATGCCCAACGATTCAGCTACCTGTGCGGTCTCTTCATCGGCTTGGGACAATAATTGCTCAATTTCAAAGGCTGGAAATTCAAAAACATCCATCGCGGTCGCAAAGGCTTCTTCCTTTTTCAAAATGGGCTCTTGACATAACGCGTTTGCTACAGCGACAATCCGTGTTAACAGAGGGGCCTTGAAGATTTTATTTTTCGATCCGTGATGGCCGGAAATGGCGTCCGCCATGGACGCCGGCAACTTCCACTGATGCATCAACCACGCTCCAATTTCGCAATGGGTGGCAACCAGGCGGGATTCTCCCGCAAGGAGCAAATTTTGATTGTCTCCATATGCGTCCGACAACCGTGAGTATTGTTCAGGAAAGTTAATCCAGAGAACCATCCTCCCGATGTCGTGCAGCAGTCCGGACAAAAATGCTTCGTCAGGCTGATTGAAGATCATTTTTTTTGCGATAAGCTTGGATAGGACCGCGCATTTCAAGGAGTGCCACCAGAAAATCTTGAGCTTAAAACCGGCTCTCTCTTTGCCGTGATTGAAAACCTCGTATATGGAAGTGCAGATGGCAATATTTCTGATGGCATTGGTGCCAAGGATCGTAACAGCTTGATGGATATCTCCAAGTCGGTGAGGAAGTCCATGATAGGCGGAATTCACCATCCTCAGGATTTTGATGCTCAGAGATGCGTCTTTCTCTATGATTTCAGATATGTCTTTTGAATTTGCTTCCTCTTGATTGCAGACGTCGATCAGCTTCAATAGGATGTGGGGCAGGGTAGGGAGGTCTTTTAGGCTCGCTATTTTCCGCGGCGAAAGTTCTTGTATAATCATAACTTATTCCTGTTGATGACGAGTTTTAGACCGAGATCAAGCGCTCATGGAAAAGAGAGCAGCATCAAACTTTTTAACGAATACATATTAACACATTATGTATCCTATTCAAATCCCCTGGCAACGAAATGCTGAATCCGGAAGCCATTCCGTCACGAGGTCTTTTTTGCTGCCGCATCTGATTCCTATGGCAGCACCGGCCCTTTTATGCTGGTACGAAAAAATGTATGACTAATAATGGTTTCGTTGTACCAGCATAGAAGGACCTCTCGACGGTCGGTGAAGGTTTATCCAAGATGCGGCAGCAAAAAAGATCTCATGACTCCATTCGCACCATTGTTTTTGAATAAGATACCACATTACTCCATTTTCCTGGAGAGATTTATTCATCTTGTTTCTCCCTGCTGAAAAAGTGAGTTCTTTTCATTTCATGGATTTGGATGCTGTCAATTTTCTTGAAATTTTGTTATATTGATATGGTTCATATCGGCGGATTCGACCTTCGGCTAAAGCGATTTCATCATTATGGGAAATCGATGCTCGAAATATGTTGGATTGTATCCTATTCAAATTCCCCGGCAGCAAAAAAGACCTCATGACTCCATTCAATCCCGGATTTTTGAATAAGATACGTTGAATTTGTGTTATTTTCTAATCCTTAGGTTGGGACTCGCTGTCGAAGCCATTTATGGCGCGCATTTTGCATTAACAGAGAGTCTGAAACTTTTTTCAGGATCATGGACTCCGTCGGAAACGAAGGGATAGCCATCGCCCGGGATCGCAATCAAATGTATGCGAACCAAGATTTTTGGTTTTGATGAGCCTTTAAGCTATTTGATATAGGTGTAACTCATGGAAATTGATAGGCTAGTGGATATCGTTGCAAGAGGCGGAAGTATTAAAACCGGTATAGATATATTCAATAAAGAGGGCACGCTGCTTTTAGAAAAAAATGTCCTGGTTAATAAAGTGAGCACTCTGCTTGTTATCAAACAAAGCGGCGTGTGCAATTTGGATATAGATGCAGCATCAGCAGGGGGAGCGTGGGACAAATCAGGGAAAGCTCTGACTTTGACAATGAATGAGAAAACGGCGCCGCCTGAAAATAACACTTCCAATCTAGCCGATGTTGAAAGTCGAATAAGGCAGATAACCAGAGTCAAAAAGGAAGCGATAGAAAAATATAGAAAAGCTAAGAATGATATTAAGAAGGTGATATTTGAAATTAAGGATTCAGGAGGTCAGTTCGATGTTCAACAAGTGGAGGATACGGTTTCAGATATTTTTAATTTTCTGAATCGAAATAGTAGTGCCTTTTCGTATCTTGCCAAGGAAATCTTCTCCTATGATGACTATCTCTATAGCCATTCCGTTAATGTTTGCACGATCGGAACGGCAATATTGAACCATTTTAATGACCATTTTAGTGATATTATTAATAATTATTTGGCATCACTATCCTTGGGTGAAAGCGGAAATGGTAGTGCCGCCACGGCAAAATTCTTCATGAATTACCAGCCTTCGGAATTGCACGATATGTCGTTGGGTTATTTTCTGCATGATGTTGGAAAGGTACTGATTCCAGATGCGATATTAAATAAGAAAGGAAGCCTTACTCCGGAAGAATTTGAGATTATAAAAACCCATTCTTATGAGAAAGGTGTTGAGATACTTGATAAAAATAGAATAGGCAATGCGATCGTCAGGAATATCCTAAGCAACCATCACAGTGCTTTGTTTGATCACGAGCAAAGGTGTTACCCTGATAACAAGGCCCCCATTGAAATTCCTCCCTATGTCAAAATTGCTAAGCTGGTTGATATTTATGACGCTATGACAAGCAAAAGATGCTACAAAGAAGGCTTTAATCCCATCAATGTTGTAACGACTATATTCCGTAATTATGCAAATAAAGATCCTTTTCTTAATATTGTCCTGCATTCATTCGTGAAAGTTATCGGCATTTATCCTCCCGGAAGCATACTTACCTTGCGAAATGGTCAGATGGCTTACGTGCTTCTCAGTGCTGGTCCGATTATTCTCCCGTTTACCGATGCCGAAGGGCAACCCCTGCTGAACAAGCCGGATCCAATCGATCTTGCGCGTATAAGCATTGTCGAATCACCTGAAATACAAATTGACAAACGAAAACCCTTTAAAGCGCCGATAGAGGTCTTTGATGTATTGCCAGGGTATATAACAAATTTGCTAAAGGGCGAAGAATAGCTTGAAAAAAATATTTTGAACGTATCCTTTTCAAAAATCCGGGAAATGAAGTCATGAGGTCTTTTTCCGTGCGGCATATGGAATCATAAAGAATCATGGATGATTCATCAACGTTTACAGTGAAAAAGCGCACGGCAGTAGGTTCAACTTCTATCTGCCTGCTTTTGACAGGGAAATTATGGAAAAGAAAATGCGGGCCGGCGACACATTGCGGGGATCTGAGACTGTCTTATTTGTTGACGACGAAGAGATGATAACCGAAGTTGGCGAAGAAATTTTGCGGTCGTTGGGTTACGATGTCTTGATCGCCGGAAGCGGAAAAGAGGCGATCAGGTTATATAAGCGCTATGAGGAACGGATTGATATGGTGATTCTGGATATGATCATGCCGGAAATGAGCGGTGATGAAACCTATGCCGGAATGAAAGAAATCAATCCTGATGTTAAGGTTCTTTTATCGAGCGGGTACAGCATCGATGGTCAAGCAACCGGAATATTGGATCGAGGTTGCAAGGGTTTCATTCAGAAGCCTTTCAAGATAAAGGAATTGTCGGAAAAATTAAGAGAGATTTTGGATGCGAAATAGAGGCACATTTGCGCTTCAATTTCCAACCTTGAATGCTGATACCTCTATCTGCGATGGCTTTTGATGGAGCAAGGTCTGTGTGTTTCAGTCCCGATGGCGTTCTCTTTTGGTATCGATAAAGTTCTTAAAGGAGATTGTTTCTTTTGGCTTGGAAAGGATTTCTGAGAGAAAGGTTATTCCCTCCCTCAGAGCAGAAAGACGACCCACTGGCGTGAACGGATTGTGTCTTCCATGTCGGCTTGTGGGCTCTTACTCGCTCCCATAGCATTTTCAGCCGCAATTGTGTTGATTGTAAAAGAATATTTGTGGTTTCTCGCGGCATTCGATGCCTCGGCATTGTTGGGTATGGTGTATCTCCTGTTCAGCCGCAATTTGAGCTATGGATTCAGGGCGGGTAGCACATTGGTTCTCATTTATGTTGTCGGCCTGGCCATTTTGACAAATGCGCTGATGCTCAGCGCGTCGATTCTACGCATTTATGGCATTCAACAAACTTCCATGGGATCTACTGTGGCGGACTTTAAGGTCTGTTCATGGATGTGAATGAGGGATTCTTGAAGCTGACCGGGTATACAAGGCAGGAGGCGATCGGTAAAACGCTTTTGGAGCTGAATCTGATCGCAGATCCTCCGTATTCCGTTTCTTTTTTACGGAAGATTGCATGGGCGACTTGTTGAGGAAAGTTGATTATAGGATGGACAAGATGACTAAGAAAGTGGGACGAGGCGGTCCGGTCTTGGGAATTTTCCCGAAACTCCTTCTGTTCTTCCTGGTTCTTTCCATAAGTCCTTTGATTGTTATGGGATATATGGCGAACAAGAATATGGCGCGAACCGGTTTGGAATCCACTGCCGTGGCTACGAGGATGGGGGAAAGGAATTTGGAGTCGGCCCGGGAAATAGGGCAAGTGGCCATCGAAGACAGCGTGCACGCACTGGATGAGAAATCAACGGACGCCATTGAATTGAGGACCATGGAGCTGGCCTCGAGGATCGCCGATTTCCTTTACGAAAGAGATAACGACATACTCGTTCTTTCCAGTTTCAAACCCGACCCTGAAAGATACCGTTTGGTCTATCTTTCAAGCGTCCGGGATGTGATTGTCCCACGAAATGTGCCCAGGGAGACAACTTCCGGGGACTCCACCGGTTTACTCTGGTCCAATCCCGAAAACAGAGTGAGCTGGCGCCACAGACCACCCGATGATTTCAAACGAATGTCCAAGCCTATTTATAAGGAGATTACCTTTGTTGATCTGTCGGGCCGGGAAAAGATAAAAATCAAAGACGGTAAGATTTCCAAGGATCTGAGAGATGTGAGCCGGAAGGAAAATACTTTTTGCAGGGCCGAAGACTACTTTTCCCATCTCCCGTCGCTGAAAAAGGGGGAAATCTATGTCTCACGGGTCATCGGCGCTTACAAGAAGGGCTGGCTGTATAAGAGTTCCGAAGGCATCAAAGTGAAACCGGAAAGCGCTCACGCCGGAAAGGAGAATCCCCTTGGCGAGAAATTCGACGGCATTGTCAGATGGGCCCTACCCGTGTATGAAAATGGAATAAAGACCGGGTTTCTGACCATGGCGCTGGATCATCTACATCTTATGGAATTTACGGACCACGTGGTCCCATCCGAGGAAAGGTTCTCCGAATTGTCGGATGGTGGTTCCGGAAATTATGCTTTCCTCTGGGACGATCAAGATCAATGCATTTCGCACGCCCGGGATTTCTTTATCTGTGGGTACAATCCCGAAACGGGGGAAGAAGTCCCTGGCTGGATCAGCCAGGATACGTATGATGAATATAAGAATAGTGGTTTGAGCTTAAAGGAGTTTGTGGGGAAGTTGGCTTCTTTTCGCGATTTTACCCACAGAAAACGCGGTTCAAAAGAGCAATCAGATGCGGGACAGATTTCATTGGACTGCCGTATCCTGGATACGGCCCCGCAGTGCGAGGGGTGGCACAGGGGAACGAAAGATGGCGGGGCCGGTTCCTTCCTGATCCTCTGGAGCGGATTGTGGAAGCTGACCACCTATGCAACGGTACCCTACTACACCGGCGTCTATGGTTCTTCCAAGCGGGGATTCGGTTACGTGACTCTCGGCGCCAATGTGGATGATTTTCATAGTGCCGCCAACGAGACCCGGAACAGTATTGAACGTAGCATTTCCCGGCAGGAACAGGACATCAGAATCGCCAACGAAAGGGCCGGGGCATTGATCGAGGAAAGCTCCGACAGAAACCGTAAGCTGATTACGATCATTGCCGTCATTTCGGCCTTATCCGTCATCCTTGTTTCCATCTTGTTGGGGCTCAACATCACCCGGCCTCTGAAGCGTTTGACCCAAGGAGCTTTTGCCATCAGCAGGGGAGACCTGGATCAGAACATTAAAGTTAACTCGAGGGATGAGATCGGGCAATTGGCGGAGTCGTTTAATGAAATGGCCAGGGCGGTTTCCGAGGTGGACCGGATGAAATCCGAATTCGTGACCACTGCCTCCCACGAATTCAGGACGCCCATACATGCCATGCTCTTGGGGGTGTCCGGCATCTTGGAGGGTTACTCCGGCGAGATAAACGAGGAAACCAGGGAGGATCTTGAGGTTGTGAATGAAGGGATAGCCCGGCTCATGGGCCTGGTGGAAAATCTACTGGATCTTTCAAGAATTGAGTCGCGGAAATTTACACTCAACAGAGTTCGGATGCCGGTTGGGCGTATCTTGAAGATCGCCTTAGGGGAGGTATCCAAGCTGATGGAAGCCTATAACCATGTCATTATCGAGCGTTATTCGATGAAATTGCCTGATATCCTTGTGGATGGGGAGCGGATGGTCCAGGTAATGGTAAACCTGGTGAGCAATTCGATAAAATATACCCCAAAAAATGGCAAAATTGTGATAAATGTGGAAAAAGAGGGAAATGAGATCGTTTTTTCCGTGGTGGATAACGGATACGGTATCCCGCCGGAGGTACATGAAAAGGTGTTTGAGCGATTCTTTCAGGCAGACAGCATTATGAGCCAAAAGGTGGGAGGGACCGGTTTGGGGTTGACCATCTCAAAGGGCATTGTGGAAGAGCACGGGGGAAGCATTTCCTTCATAAGCCCGATCCCCGAAGGGCAGTTTCCGGATTTGCCCCTTGGGGGCGACCGCAAGGGAACGGCCTTTTTTGTTCATGTGCCGGTCGGCGGGAAAGAGGATTGCAACCCGGGTTGCCCGAAATAGACGCGGGGAGTAAATGTAATTTTTCGATTCAACCGAAGGATTTCCTGATCTTTTTCTCTGTGGATTTCCTTTCTTGGATCCTGTCGGTTTTGTAAGGAGGAATTTTTGGTGAGCATCAAGAAGATCCTTGTTGTGGATGATGAAAAGGCCATTCATGAATATTTACGGCGAAAGCTCAGCAAGCTGGGGTATTTTGTAAGCACCGCCGAAGATGGCGAGGAGGCTCTGAGCCGGACTTTTTCAGAACGACCCGACATCATTTTATTGGATGTGAAATTGCCTGGGGTGAATGGTATTGAAGTATGCAGGAGGATCAAATCAAATGAGAGTTTGAAACAGATTCCCATTATCATGCTTTCCGCAAAGGCCCAGCCCTATGAGATAGCTGAGGGTCTGAAGGCAGGTGCAGACAGATATCTCTGTAAACCTATTGGTTTTCCCGACATCTTAAAAGAGATAAAGGCGTACGACAAGGAATAACAGGGAGAGAGGGAAACGTGGAACAGGACGAGATCGGGAGGCGAAAGCTTCAGGAATATATCTTCAGCCTGGAGGAAAGTCAGGATCGGGCGGAAGACCTCGAAATCAAGCATCAACAGCTAAAGCATACGCAAGATTTCCTCAATGCCATCCTGACTGCCACCACCCATGGAATATGTTTGATCCTGGAAGACAGATTCGCTTGGTGCAATAAAGGAATGACCCATATTTTCGGCTGGGGTGAGGATGAATTTATTGGAAGATCGATGAATATTTTATTTCCCGGCATCATCGAATGCAGGAGGATTAAGGAAGATATCCATGCAGGTTTGTCCAAGAGGGGGAATGTGGTTCTGGATTATGATTTTGTTCATAAGAACGGGAACCCTGTTTCTTGTATTGTCAACGGCCGTCCGCTCAAAGAAAGCACGCTGTCCAAGGGCTGTCTTTTTTCCTTCACCGATGTGTCGGAACGCAAACGAGCCGAGAAGGCGCTGCAAAATGCTTACGATGAATTGGAGGAACGAGTTGCGGAAAGAACCCTGGATCTCCATCGGATGAACGAACAGCTAAATTTGGAACTCAGGGACCGAATTCGCGCAGAGGATGCGCTTAAGAAGAGTGAGGAGCGGTACAGGGTCCTTTATGAAAACTCCAGAAGAGGAGAGGAGGTTTATCGTTCCCTGATCCATTCATCGGCGGATGCCATTATTATTTACGATATGGAGGGGTTTTGTAAATATGTAAGCCCTTCCTTTACACAGATTTTCGGATGGGGCTTGGCGGAATTGAAAGGAAAGCGCATCCCCTTTTTGCCGGAGTCCGAAAAAGAGACGAGCATGGCCACTATTCATGCTCTCATTACGGAGGGGACATCATGCCACGGCTATGAGACCAAACGGCTTACAAAGGATGGGAAGCTCCTGGATGTCAGTCTGAGCGCATCGCGCTATAACGATCATGAGGGAAAGCCTTCGGGAATGCTTGTTGTTATTCGAAACATTTCCGAAACAAAGAGATTGGAGATCCAGTTTTTTCAGGCACAGAAGATGAAAGCCATCGGCACGCTTGCAGGGGGGATTGCCCATGATTTCAATAATCTCTTGATGGGAATTCAGGGGCGGGTCTCTTTGATGCTCATGGAAGTGCTTCCAGGACGTTCCTTGTTTGTTCATCTGAAGGAAATCGAGGAATATGTGAAAAGCGCGGCCGGTCTGTCCAAACAGTTGCTCGGTTTTGCCAGAGCCGGGAAGTACGAAGTGAAAACGGAGAACCCGAATGAGATTGTTGCTAAAAGCTTCCAGATGTTTGGCCGTACCCGAAAGGAAATCAGAATCCATCAAAAATACCAGGATGATATCCGGGGCGTTGACATGGATGGGAGACAGATTGAACAGGTGTTGCTTAATATTTTTTTAAATGCCTGGCATGCCATGCCTGAAGGCGGAGAGTTGTACATCAGTACCGAAAACGTTATGCTTGATGAAGCCTGCGTGAGGCCCCACGACGTTTCCCCCGGCAATTACGTGAAAATCTCCATTACGGATACGGGCATGGGAATGGATAAGGAAACCCAGAATCGGATTTTTGAACCGTTCTTCACCACAAGGGAGATGGGGCACGGGTCGGGCTTGGGCCTGGCCTCGGCGTATGGAATAATCAAGAATCACGGTGGATTTATCAACGTTTACAGTGAAAAGGGGCGCGGTAGCACGTTTAATCTCTATTTGCCTGCCTCCAACAGGAAAGTGGTGGAAGAGAAAGCGAGGGCGGGCGCCACATTAAGGGGATCCGAACGGTCCTTTTAGTGGATGATGAAGAGATGATAACAGAAGTTGTTGAAGACCTTTTACGAGCGTTGGGTTACGAGGTTTTGATCGCCGGAAGCGGGAAAGAGGCGATTAGTTTATATAAGCAGCATGCGGAACGTATTGACCTGGTGATTTTGGATATGATCATGCCAGGCATGGGTGGAGGAGAAACTTATGCGAGAATGAAGGATATCAATCCCGGAGTGAGGGTTCTTCTGTCCAGCGGATACAGCATCGATCGTCAAGCGACCGGAATTTTGGGCCAGGGTTGCAAAGGTTTTATTCAAAAACCCTTCAGAACAAAAGAATTATCACAGAAATTGAGAGAGATCCTGGATGAAAATAGGGTGTTCACCAATGTTCCGGTAAACCCTAAGAGAGTTTGAGCGTGAAGGGCAAAGATAAGAAGATTTCGATTTTGAAACGAGGAATCAAAGTATTAGCCAACGTGATTTTGCAGAAATGGCCGATGTTCCTCGGTCAACACTGCGGTATTGGCTTGCCAGAAAAAACGGCATTGATGCGCATCCTGTATTAATTGAGTTCTTTGAATATCCAGTTGGAATTGCTTTTTTGCATAGGCTGGTAACAGCTGCCCACGTATCGTTTACAAAAGATGGAACTGCCAGTATCCACAATGTCGTCGATTTTTTGGAGAAATCAGGGCTGTCTCCATTTGTGGCATCGTCCTATTCGTCTCAGCGAAGAGTGTCTTAAGAACTGGATGCCAAGATCATCCAGTTCGGAGAAATCGAGGCCAAAAGACTAGGGCAACAAATGCCGACAAAAACCATCACACTTTGCGAGGACGAGACTTTTCATCCTGAAATTTGCCTTGTTGCCATTCAACCGGTGTCAAACTTTATCCTGGTTCAGAGGTATGCCGTGGATCGCAAGACCAAAACCTGGGATGAAGCGGTTTGTGATGCGCTCAAGAATTTGCCGGTTGAAGTTATTCAAGTTGCCAGTGATGAGGGACGCAGCCTGATCAGTCACGCCCTGAAAGGCCTGAAGGTTCATCATTCACCGGACTGTTTCCATGTCATTTACGAAATTGGCAGAGGTACCTGCGGTGCATTGATGTCAAAAATAAGAAAAGCCGAAAAAGAGCTCGAAAACAGGACCGAACAGACCCTCAAGATAGAGAGCCAAAAGGAAGAATTCGATGGCGCTGAAAAACCACCCCGGGGGCGCAGGCCCCATTTTGAGGAAAGAATAGAGCAAGCAAAACAAAAGGAGCAACAGGCCAAAGAAGGTTTAGAGCAAGCCCGCTTAAACCACGAAACTGTTCGAAACGCAAAGGCTGAGATAGGAAGAGTCTATCATCCATACGACCTGAAAACCGGCCAAAAGCAGTATACTGACACTGTTTCTGACCTTTTGTCGGACTGTTTTAATGAAATTCATAAGGCGACCATCGATCTTTCAGATCGGTGCAACGATCGCGTTAATAAAGCCCAACGCGTTGTGGGTGCCATGGTGGCCACGATCTCTTTCTTTTTTCAAATGATCGACATTTATCTTGATAACATGCAATTGTCGATCGTGACAAGTACTTGATGCACAACTATCTGATCCCGGGTCATTATTTAAAGCTGCCGCAATGAAGGAAAGGGATGTTGACCGCAAAGCGGATCTCTTTGAAAAAGCTCAGGAGTTGCTATCGATTGTTGATGATCTTAAAACCTTCGCTAAAGCAAGCTCAGATTGTAAAATGGAGAAACTGAGAAAGCCGCGAGGGATTGCGCTCAAATTTTTCAAAGATCAAGTTCCTGCGTTGAAGGGAGAACGCACAACTGGCCCTCCGTCACCAGGGAATTCATCGATTGAGTAACCAACATTTGCAGGCGCTCACAGTCATGCACAACTATTATGCCAGAAGACGGGACGGGACAACCGCTGCAGAACGATTATTTGAGGCAAAACCCAACGACCTATTTGAATTTCTTTTGGATAGGATGGATTATCCAGCACGACCAAGGAATCTTCTGAAATTAGCCGCTTAGTGTAAAGATTTCCGCATCTTATGGCATGCACCGAGGGGAATGTGGAGAAAATGCGCCGGATATCGGGCCTGAGCCGATCCAGGTTTTATGAACTTCTAAAGAAGTAGCAAAGGAAAAATGCCATGGGCGTGCTGCACGTTCAGCATATACGGCCCGGTATGGAGTTGGCCGAAGATATTGTGAGTTTCGCGGGGGCAACGTTGTTAAAAAGCGGGACCGTCTTGACCGAAAGACATCTGAACGCTTTTGAGATGTGGGGGATCACCGAGGCGGATATCAAAGGGATTGATGACGAAAATGCAGAAGAGGTGCATCACGGCCATATCCACCCGGAGATCACTCAAACCGTTGAGTCCGAACTTGATCGGCTTTTTCAGAAAACCGATCTCAAAGACCCGGTTACCGCTGAACTTTATCGAATCAGAAGAAAAATAAAATTGAAGGCGTTGCTTCATGAAAAGACAGAATGATTCACCTGTTCGTAAGATTGTTCGGAGCATCGATAAGATAGCAACGCTCCCCGTGATCTATTCCAGCGTGAATGAATTGGTCGACAGCCCCACCAGTTCGGCCTCGGATTTGGGGAAGGTGATATCGGCGGATCAGGGATTTACTTCAAGTCTTCTAAAGCTCGTTAACTCTTCGTTTTACGGATTTCCCAGTCGCATAGACACCGTATCGCGTGCTGTGACCATTATTGGTTTCAAACAATTACGGGAGCTTGTTCTTGCCACATCGGTGATGTCCATGTTCAAAAACATAGGCAAAGACATCTCCCTGAATATGGAAGAATTCTGGAAACACAGCATCGGTTGCGGGCTTGCGAGTCGGATACTTGCCATATACAGCGGTCAGAAAAATCCCGAATCCTATTTTGTCGCGGGTCTGTTGCACGACATCGGCCGCATGGTTCTTTTAGACAAATACATGGACGAGTATGGAAAGGTTCTTTCCGCGGTGAACGAGGAGGATCTGCTTGTTTTTGAAGCGGAAATGGACATCTTAGGTTTTACCCATGCCGCCGTGGCCGGGGAACTTGTTTCTTTGTGGAACCTTCCGGATACCCTAAGGACCGCCGTCGGGTATCACCACAATCCCAACCGGCCCAAGAATGCGGCGATGTATGCCGATATCGTTCACATCGCGGACATTCTGACCCATGTTTGTGAAATCGGCTTGAGCGGGGAACAATTCGTGCCGCCGTTGGTCGCTGATGCGTGGGAAAGAGTTGGGCTACGGAAAAGTATTCTTGAGCCGGTCTTTGAAAAAATCGAAGAGCAGTTCGAAGAAACCTATCTTTTCATTATGGGGACCCAAGAGAAATAATGCAGATGGATCAAAATGAGGCTCTTCTTACCGCAATGAGGCAACGTATTGCCTATCTGGAAGAGGTAAATCGGAAGATCCGGGCGTCACTCGATACGGTTCACAGCCTGGAGGCGTTTCAGCAGGAAATGAATATCGAGCATGGCGTTGAGACGATCTGCCGCCAAGGTCTTGCAAGGATTTTGGAGTTGATTGATTTCAGGGTGGCCGGTTTCTTTCTCTTCCAGGAGGATCTCATCGATCTGGTCCCTTATTATGTGTATCCGGAAAATTTAAGGAAGGTTATCGAAAACCATGTTGGTCTTCAAATAAAGAAAGGGACCTTCGCCTGGGCCATGAAGCAGTATTCTCCGGTTATCGTTCCGTCCTTGATGGCTGAAGAGAATGATGGAGACTTTTTGTTTCATTCGATTCGCGTCAAAAAAAGGGTGCTGGGAATGTTTTGTGGCCAGATCAGGACAAAACGGGAGCAGATCACTCAAGAAACGCTGAATCTGTTCTCCATCGCGCTGCTCAATATTTCTCTGGCCATGGAAAATGCCATGCTCTACCAGGAAGTGAAAGACCATAATCGGCTTCTTGAAAAACAAGTGAAAATGAGAACAAGGGAGTTAAGACAGGCGAAAGAAGAGGCCGAAATCGCCAACCGGACCAAAGGGGCTTTCCTTGCAAATATGAGTCATGAAATCCGCACTCCGCTTAATGGCATTATGGGGATGAATCAATTGCTGCTCGATACCAGGCTGGACATGGAACAAAGAGATTACGCCGAGACGGTTCAGACCAGTTCGAAGGCGCTCCTCACCCTGATCAACGACATCTTGGATTTCTCGAAGATCGAAGCAGGAAAATTCGAATTGGAAGAGATCGATTTTAATCTCAGAAATCTGGTTGAGGAGGTCTTGGAAATGCTGGCGCCGAAGGCGCATGAAAAAGGGCTCGAAATCGCCTACCTGTTTCCTCCCGCGGTTCCCTCCTGGGTGAGAGGAGACCCGGGGCGGGTGCGTCAAAATCTGCTTAATCTGATTGGAAACGCCATCAAGTTTACGGAAAACGGAGATGTGATTGTAACGATTATCCTCGATGAAAAAACAAGTAGACAGACTGTTGTTCGATTTCAAGTGAAGGACACCGGCATTGGCATCCCTCCTGACCGCATGAATCTCTTGTTCCGGTTATTTTCGCAACTGGATTCGTCAACCAGTCGCAAATTCGGCGGCACCGGGCTCGGGCTTGCCATATCAAAACAACTTGCGGAAATGATGGGAGGCAGAATCGGAGTGGAGAGCCGGGAAGGACAGGGCTCCACTTTCTGGTTTACCGCATGTTTTGAAAACTCCGAGAAAAAGAATGCGTCGATTGGAGTTCTTCCCACGGCGCTGAAACCTAAAAGGATTCTTGTCGTGGACGACAAGGATTTTCTGAGAAAAATGGTTGGTGAATTGCTGGTATATTGGGGGGTGCGTTATGAGGAGGCTTGTAGTGAAGCCGCTGCTTTAGAGATGATGCGGCATGCCGTCGAATTGGATATCCCTTTTGATATGGTGATCGTTGGATGGAGATTCCAGGAAAAGAACGCTGAAAATTTTGGCCGAACCGTTAAGGCAGATAAAGATTTGCGTGGTACGGTCATGGTTATGATGGCTCCCCTGGGACATCGGGAAGATCCGGAAAATGTGACGAAAAATGGTTTTACCACATGTCTTCCGCGCCCAGTGAAGAGTTCGCAGTTATTTTATTGCCTGACGACGCTGTTCGGTGAAAAACCGGAACCACCGGAAGTGGAGACATTGGAACCCGAACCTTTTTGTCCAGCGTTGGCGGGGACGTTTCAGCGTTCGGTTCGGATTTTGCTGGTTGATGATGACATGATCAATAGAAAGTATGGATCAAGTGTTCTCGTGAAACTGGGCTGCCGGGTGGATATGGCGGACAGCGGTAAGGCTGCCATCCGTAAATTGGGTACGGAAAACTATGACATTGTTTTGATGGATGTTCAGATGCCGTTGATGGATGGCTATGGGACGACGCGGATCATTCGGGACAGGCGATCCGATGTGCGTGATCATGACATACCGATTATTGCCATCACCGCAAATGCCATGGAAGGGGATCGGGAAAAGTGTCTTGAGGCAAAGATGAACGATTATGTAACCAAACCGATTGACCCCCAACAGCTTGCTCGAGTAATTTTCAAACACCTCGGAAGAACAGATCCAGAAACGATGGGCACAGGCGTAAAAGACGAGACATCCGGCGTTGACGCAAAAACGCCGTTGCTGCCGGATCGATTCAGAGGGAACGAGGCGCTCTATCGTAAATTTCTCAATCTGTTCTGTAATGAATTTCCCTCTCATATTGCAGAGATGAAGCAAGCATGGGAAAACAACAATGCAGGATTGATAGGAGAGATCGGGCATAAGATAAAAGGGAGATCCGCTTTGTTTGAAGCGAATTCGCTGAGAGACTGCGCATTTGAATTGGAAAAGGCCGGCAAGGACAATGATTTGACGGTCGCCGGGAATTTGATCGCGAAACTCGAAAGGGAATACCATATATTTATTTCGGACCCGACTATTTTGCCATTTCTTATTGATCCCACGGCAGCGTAAAATTTTATCTACGATCCCACGCCCATTTGTGAGTGGGCCCTTAGCATCCGGACAGGATTCGGATTAATTCTTTTAAGGAAAGGAGAAAGTTATGGAATTGCCTGAGTATGTTACCGTTAAAGAGGTTCAAAGAGTCTGTGAAGCCATCGGGTTGAGCGACTGGTCCAAAAAGAGAGATGCAACGGTTTCGGATGAAGAAGCATCAACGATTCTGGCTATTGTCAATACAAAATCGATGGAGATTCCCCTGGAGGATTTTCGAATCGGCCTGGAAGTCGAGCTGGAACACGGCACACGGTTTGAAGATGCCAATGTGACGAACAATCATCCCATTCTGACGGGCAAAATAGTCCTCGCCCATCTGAAGGAGACCATGGATTACTACAGCAGGATTGATGTCGCCGAAGTGGAAGGTGATCTATTGAAGGCCATACTATCCCGAAACCTGGATAAAATCGAGGCCAAGTACGCCCAATTGATCAAAGCGCAGCGGGTGCTGAACGAGGCCGTTTCAACACAATTGAAGGAGCGCGGTTGACAACTGCAATTGCCAGGGAATACTTGACAATGAAAATAGATCGCAACAAAAATAACCATTGAGATGATAAGGCTTTTGATACGGAAAAGAATATGCGTCAAAAAGGACACTTTTCAGGGGAGCTGACTGCCTTTTTGGCGCTTTTCCTTGACAACATCGGGGTTTTCGTCTTTTTCAGCGGCATTCTGGTCTTTACGTTCAACTACCCCATGGAGATGGTTTTAAAGCACATGGTGCCGGGGACCGCCATGGCGGTCCTGTTCGGAGACCTCGTCTATAGCTACATGGCCTATAGACTGGGCAAATCCACAAATAGAAAAGATGTCACCGCCATGCCCTTGGGGCTGGATACCCCCTCGTCCATCGGTCTGGCCTTTGCGGTCATCGGTCCGGCCTATGTGGAGACAAAGGACCCGATACTGACCTGGCAGATCGGGATGGCCACCCTCTTTCTGATTGGACTTGTAAAAGTCATCACCGCCTTTTTAGGCAGGCGTGTTCAGCGTATCATCCCGACGGCGGGACTTCTGGGATCCATTGCCGGGATCGGTCTGGTCCTGTTGGGGTTTCTTCCCCTATTGGAAATTTTCAATGAAATCGTGGTGGGCATGTTGGCGCTTGGACTCATATTCGCGGCGCTCTTGGGCAGAATGACATTGCCCGGCAGGATGTCCGGGGTCTTGGCCGCCGTCATCCTGGGGGCCGTTCTCCATCTCATTTTAGGCTATGCCGGGCTGTTGCCCGAATTCCAGAAACCCACATGGACCTTTGCCTTGTGCATCCCGTCCTTTTCCTATGAATTTCTGGAGACCCTGCCAAAATGCATGAAATACCTCCCCATAGCCATTCCTTTCGGGCTTATGACCATCATAGGCGGCATCAACAATACGGAAAGCGCGCGTCTTGCGGGAGACCACTATAAGGCGCGGGACATCCTTTTGACCGAAGCCTTGACATCCCTCATTGCCTCCTTTTTCGGAGGGGTGATTCAGACAACGCCTTATATCGGCCATCCCGCTTACAAGAAGATGGGGGCCACGTACTGGTATACCCTGGCGACCGGTCTGCTCATCGGGCTGGGTTCGCTCGTGGGGCTGCTCTCGTTTTTCCTGGCGCTCATTCCGAGGGCCGTTCTTGCACCCATATTCCTCTTCATCGGATTCGAGATCGTACACCAGGCCTACAGGGAAAGCCCGGAATCCCATTCTCCCGCCGTCAGCTTCAGCTTTCTGCCGGTCATCGCCAACCTTGTCATGATCATCCTGACCCAATTCCTTGCATTCGCAGCCATAACCTCCGACGCATTTCCGTTGCGGTTGCGGATTCTGCACCAATCCCTTACGGTCTTAAGCAACGGGTTTGTCCTGACCGCCATGCTCTGGGGAAGCATCGTTGCGTTGATCATCGACCGAAAGACACACGCCGCCGCCGCATATTCCCTCTGTTGCGGAGTTTTAACGGCCTTCGGCCTGATGCATTCGATTATCCCTTCGGGAGAAATATACTTCCCCTGGAGCGCACCGAATCATACCAATCTCTGGATGGCCGGCGCCTATGGGTTGCTTGCGTGCGTTCTTTTTGTACAGAGGGAGAGCCTTCATCCTTTACCCAGCCAGGCGATTGGATGAAACCCTACTGCAATTGCGGAGTTGAATGCGTGGAGTATTATACACAATGGGGATATGCCGGACTTTTTCTGGCGTCATTTTTGGCCGCGACCATTCTGCCGTTGAGCTCGGAAGTGGTTCTTGGCTTTCTGTTGTTGAACGATTTCGATCCGGTCATTTCGGTGGGCATTGCCACATCCGGAAATGTCCTCGGATCATATGTGAATTACGCATTAGCCATTTGGGGTTCACGGATCTTTATTCGGTTTGCGCGCAGAAAATCGTGATACCCGATCAGGTGCTTTCCCCAATAAACGATCTTGACCGCCTGAACGGGGCAGTTGTTGATGCAACCCATACAGTCGACACAGGCCGCCTTGTTCACCGTGCCCTTCAAGGGGTCGATGGCATTGGCCGGACATTTTTCCACGCAGGTCCCGCAACCGATGCATTTTTCCATGTCAATATAGTGTTCATTGGTAATGAGTTTGCTGAACCGGATGGGGGCCAGTGATTTCTTGATATCTCCGAAACTCCATTCCCTGCTGAAGGAAAACCCCTCCCCTTGTTTCAGTTTCCGCAGCACGTCTTCGGAAAATTGCCGGGCCCTCTGGTAGGTGTCCCTGTCGGGATAGACGGCCGAAGCAATGGCCTTTTCCGGATAAAAGGCCCAGTAAGGGGGGTAGGTTCCCATGTTGCCGAAGGTTCCCAGACCCACGGGCACGCCGCCTTTCCCTGCGAGAATTTCCAGCACGGCGCAGCCCGTATTGTGTTGATTGCTTGGCGGCATGCCATGGGTGACAAAGGCGATTACGGGTGTTTCTCCCAACTCCGGCAGTTTATTGAGCCAGGTCTTGAGATATTCCGGGGCATCGTAATGGTTTACGGGGCTCCCCACGGCGATGAGATCGTATCCCTTCACATCTTCCTGTTTCATCTGCCTGATTTCAGCGTAATCCACTTTCACCCCCTGTTTCTCCCAGACGGAACCGATGAGCCGTCCCATCCTTTCGGTATTTCCGGTCTGGCTGAACCAGAGGACATAGGCCTTTTGCACCTGTTCGGTCCGGGGTGCGGAAAAACGGTTGGTCTCATGACTACAGCAGGCTGTCGGCAGGGAAAGGGCCGCGGTGGTTATGGCGGCTGTCTTCAAAAAGCATCTGCGACTTTGCGTGAATTCCTTTTTTCCTGTTGAGTATATCTTCCATGGTCTTCCTCCTACGCAAAATAGCATAAGAATGAATGTTCATTCCTTTTTTGTCCAAAAAAATATCAGGCCCGAATGGCCTCCCAGCAAATTTCTTCCGCCCGGGCAATGTTTTCGGGTGTTAAATCCAGATATCCGGCCCAGGAGGCCTTCATCATTTGGATGACCATTCCGGAGACCACCGCCATCAGCAGTTGGGGTTCCACCTGTTTGACAATCTGGTCCCTTTGGCCCTGTTCAAAGATCTGCAAATAATTGTTATGGATACGGTCGGTCAGTCGGATGCTCTCTTCATCCAGATAGGAACCATGGTGGTGTGACTCCAGGAAAACAAAGGCATCACGGTTCGTTATGGCAAACTTTAGCCAGTTTTTCAGGACTTCGCGAAAGAGGGACCGCAAGGGAAGGTCTTCCGGCAACCCCTCCGTGAGCGCCTGGCTCAAGGCGGATTTCCAATGACGGTAAAGCTCATTGACCAGACTGTTCTTATTGGAAAAATAGCGGTATATGGTCCCGGCGCCCACTTGCGCCTCCTCGGCAATCAAGGGCACGGGGGTCCCGTAAAACCCTCTTTCCGCGAACAGTTTGAGGGCCGCCGCCAGGATGGCCTCCCGTTTGTCCATTTGTTTCTCCGCTCTTCCAACTACAGAATGAATGTTCATTCCATATTTATCCGGAACGGGGTTTTGTGTCAACAAAAAAAGTGGAAGCGCTCCCGAAAAATAGAACTTTTAAACGTCTTCTGTTTGTGTTACCAATTTTTATACGCATTCGTTTTTTTCAAAGAATATTGCGATGAAGTCGATGCCATCGTGCAACTGCGGTATTTTCAATCCTTGCATCTCTATGAACTTGTCGAGATTCCGGTTTCTCTCTTTCTCTCAAGTCCTGGATGTGGGAAAGAAGCATTTTGCTGCAGATGGGCCGACAATTAATATCCCCATAGGGAAGAATCCTCCTGACTTTACGTTGAAGCTGGACAGGTCGGATGCAAAGGTAACGATCGCAAAAATTAATAAGGAGTTGTGCTTGGTGCACGGGACTTGGCAACTTGATATGGAGAACAATGAACGGGTACGGGAAAAGGAGTAATTCCGGATACGGTCAACTGGATTGGCTTTCATAAGACGACAAAGGGCGGAACGCACCGGTAGTGCGGATTTGTTCATACAGAGCTTGGGAACAAGTAATAACAGCCTGATATCATTTCCCGAGCGCAAAAATGTAAAGAAGCTCCAAGACAGAGATGCATATCGTTTCAGGGTCGGCCGGTGGCGAGTCATTTTCACTGAACCGATTGAGACCCTGGAAATTCGGAAGGTAAACTTGCGGAATGGGCACACTTACTGACGTCCAGATTTAAAAAAAGACGGAAAGCCTGCCTTTGCCGTTATTCCCTACGAAGAGTATATGAAGCGCCTCCCCCAAGAGGAAGAGGCACGTTCCCCATGAGGTCGTGGGCCTGGTCGTCAAAAAGGGAATGAATCTGGTAAGGGCGTGGCGAACTCATCTTGGCCTTACACAAAGGGAGGTAGCAAAACGAGCAGGGATCTCCCAGGCCGCACTCTCCCAGATGGAAAAAAGCACGAATGGATTGCGGACGGCGACACTGGAAAAGCTTGCTCTCGCAATGGGCCTTTCCAGGAACAACTGCAGGATTGAATCCGGCCCATCGCGACGTGGATTATGGTCGGGTCCCGCCCACTCCATTCAGTGAGTGACTTTACTCAGGGAAGATCCTGTATCCCACCCCCATACGAGAGATTGGTTGGTGATCTATCTGGTGCTTGGTTGAAAAAGATCAATCTCCAGCATCGAATTGTTTGCCAAGGCCTGGATGATATGAAGAGGGTTAAGGTTATTCGCGTATGGACCCGATTATGACAGAGAACCTAATTCCAAAAGGGAGTATGTTAAGTGGCTTTAGCTGATGTGAAGGGCATGGATATCGCCCGGGTCATTGAATATTACGGGAATCATCCCCGGTTCAGGGATAGGACCTTCTTCATGTATTATGATGAAGGGGGCGGGTTTCGAGAGGTATCTTTTGGTCATTTTCTGAAAATGTCTCTGAATTATGCCCGAATGATCGACTCCTTGGGATTTCGCCGGGGCAGGGAAGGGGACGGGCGTTTTCATGTTGGTTTTTACATGCAAAATACTCCCGAGGTGCTCTATGCCTTCGGGGGCTGTGCCTTCACCAACTCCACCCTGGTGGGGATCAACAATGCCCAGGTTGGGCAAAGATTGGCCGAGGACATTCGGAACATGGATGTGGATATCCTTCTGGTTGACGAGGTCCAACAGCCCAAATCGGAGAGAACCTTTCTGGAATCGGTGATGGAAGCGAACGAGGACTACGATCTTTCCTCTCTCTACCCGGAATATGTCATTGCACGAAAGCGGCAGCAGCAGAATCATCCTGCAGGAGTGGCCACCCTGGAAGAGATGCTGGAAGCCTCGGCCGACAAAGACTTTGTCCCAACGCCCCTTCAACCGGAGCGGGCCGGCGTCATTATCTTCACATCAGGGACCACCGGCGCCCCCAAGGGAATCGAGGTCTCGTGGAAAAAGCTCTTTGATGTGGGAGTCATGTCCACCACCATCCTGCATTACGGGGAAGATGACGTGAGCTATGTGTGCATGCCCCTGAACCATTCCAATTCCCTGTATCTGAGCTTTATCCCCGCCCTGCTCAACGGCGCCAGGCTCCTCATCAGAAGGAGATTCAGCGCCAGCCATTTTGTGAAGGACATCGAGCGGGTGGGCGCCACTGTCTGGAACAGTGTGGGGGACCCGGTGAGATATGTGCTGAACACGGTGGGGGAAGAGGCCGACTATGCCCACCTGCCCCTCAGAACCGTTGATCAGCACCGGAACCAACGCACACAATCGAAAGGCCTTTACCCGGATATTCGGGCTGGATATCTTTACCGAGGCCTTCGGTTCCACCGAGGTGGGGGCCATTGCCACGGTGACCCCGGATACGCCTCCCTTCTGCGTGGGAAAATACCTGCCCGGGAAGGATATCAAGATCGTGGACGAAATAACCGGCCGGGAACAGGAACCGGCTCACGTGGATTCAGAGGGGCGAATCCTTAATTTCGACAAGGCTGTGGGCGAGATTGTGGTCAGTCAGGATTCGCTGGGGGATTCCGCCTTCACCGGATATTACAATATGCCTCTGGAAAGCGCCGAACGGGTGGATGAGGCGGGATATTATCACATGGGCGACCTGGGGGCCCGTGTGGAGCTGGGTGGAGAGCGATATATCCTGTTCCTGGGGCGAACCGGGACGGACAGGCTACGTTCCAAAGGGGAAAATTTTTCCGCCGCATTCGTGGAGGAAATCATTATGGGATACGACGGGGTCAACCATTGCGTGGTAATCGGCATTCCCCACGTGGACAGTACGGAAAACGACAACCCCATATATGTTGTGGAGGTGGAAGATCCTCCGCGATTTGACGTCTTCGGGCTTTACAAATTCTGCGGTCTTAAAATTCCCTCCTATGCCCTCCCCGGATATATCCGGGTAATGGGTGAACTCCCCAGGACCGACACCCGGAAGGTTCGAAAACCGGTGCTTCTCCATGAATTCATAGAACGGAATCCTGAAAGAGACGCCGATGAGAACGATATCATCTATGCCGTGAAAGGGGATCGTGCTTCAGGAATTTACCGCGCAGGATTTCAGAAGAGAAATGGATCGGTGCACCGATCCCATGGTGCGTTCCCGTTTTGCGGCCGTGACTGGAAGACAGGATCTTTTCCGGGATAAATCGTGACCAGTCTGATATTTTTGATGACTTAAGGAGAAAACGATGCGCGTTTTGATCTGTGATGATATATTTCCGGCCATGATGGAAGTCCTTCATGGCCTCCTTTCCCAGGATGAGGTGCGTTCCTGCCGCCAGGAAGAGGTGGAAAAAGAGGCCCCATGGGCGGAAGTCCTGATCCCTTCCATGACCCGGATTACTTCCCGGATCATCCAGTCCGGCTCCGGATCTGAAGCTGATTCAGCAGTTCGGCGTGGGTCTGGAAGGCGTGGATATACCCGCCGCGGCAGCCAGGGGTATCCCGGTGGCCAATGTCCCCGGAAATCAGGCCCCGATTCACGCCGAATGCACGGCCGAAGGGGGGGTGTTTCTGATGATGGCCTGCGCCCGGTTGTTCAAAAGGGCACAGGAAACCCTGGCCAGGGGGGAATGGGGCCGACCCAGGGGAATGGCCCTCATTGACAGGACGGCCCTCATTATCGGGCTTGGAGCGGTTGGAAGGGCGCTGGCACGGCGTCTTACGGCCCTGGGAATGAAGGTGATGGCTATCGAGATGTCTCCTTCAGAAGAGCTTGCCCGGGAGCTGGGGCTGGCTCTGGTGGCGAAACCGGAGAAGCTGTATTCTCTCCTTCCTGATGCCGATTTTGTGATTTCGGCCGTAACCCTCACACCCGAAACCCGGGGGAGTCTCAACCGTTCGGTTTTTGAGCCATGAAACCCATCGGCCTACGTGATCAATATCAGCCGCGGGCCCATCGTGAATGAGGAGGATCTGCTGGCCGCCGTAAACGAGGGCATCATCGCCGGTGCAGGTCTGGATGTGTTGAGCAGTGAACCTCCTTTGCCGACGCACCCGTTCGTAAATCATGAGCGTATCGTGATCACACCCCACACCGCAGGCGTAACCGAACAGTCCTTCAGCGCATTGGGCCGGGGAGTGGCCGACAACATCTCCCGGCTGAAACAGGGGCGACCCCTCAGAAACACCGTGGAATGTTAAGGAAAGGACGACTCCTGTTAAAGAGGCCTTTATTTTTTTTCTTTGAGGTATTAGCTTGAAAAAAATGTTTTAAAGTGATGACCCACCTGCCATCTAAAGGAGTGTGCCTATGCCCCGCAATAAGATCGACATTCCCGAACACTACGTGGAGTACCTCTCCATATTGGACGAAGAGGGCCGTTTGGACAAGGACCTGGAGCCGGATCTCCCGGATGAACTCCTGCTCAAGCTTCATCGGGCCATGGTTCTTGGCAGACGGTTCGATGAACGCATGCTGAACCTTCAGCGACAGGGCCGAATCGGCACCTTTGCGCCGGTGACCGGACAGGAGGCCGCCCAGTTGGGGGCGGTTGCGCCTTTGAAACCTTCGGATTGGATCGCCCCCTCTTTCAGAGAGATGGCCGCCCAGTTGTGGCGGGGAACGCCCATGGAGAGTTTTCTGCTCGTCTTCGGCGGATTTGCTGAAGGAGCGCAGGGAGATATAGATTCAAACGACCTCCCCATAGCCGTGCCCGTAGGTTCCCAGGTGCTCCACGCCGTGGGGTTGGCATGGGGCATCCAGTACCGGGGCAAGGACGACGTGGCCATGGCCTTTTTTGGAGACGGCGCCACCTCCGAGGGCGATTTTCACGAGGGGCTCAACTTTGCCGGTGTCTTCCGGTTGCCGGCCGTCTTCCTGTGCCAGAACAACCAGTGGGCCATCTCGGTTCCCCGCAAGAGCCAGACGCGTTCCTTTACCCTGGCGCAGAAGGCCCTGGCCTATGGCATGCCCGGCATTCAGGTGGACGGAAACGATATCCTGGCCGTCTATACGGCCGCCCGCGAGGCGGTGGACCGGGCCCGGTCAGGCGGCGGACCCACCCTGATCGAGTGCGTCACCTATCGGATGATGATGCACACGACCGCCGATGACCCCAAGCGATACCGGACCGAGGACGAGGTGGAAGGGTGGCGGAAACGAGACCCCATCCTCCGTTTTCAAAAATATCTGATAGATAAAGGTCTGCTTTCAACGGACGGAATCGAGGCCCTCGAGGCGGAGATCAAGGAGGAAATCCAGGGCGCCGTTGATCGGGCGGAGTCCGTGATGAAGAAAGGCGCGAACCCGCTGGATATGTTTGATCATGCCTACGCGGAGATGCCGCCCCACCTGGAGGCGCAAAGAGCGGAACTGAAGACGGATCTGGCGGCGGATGAGGAGGAGAACCATGGCTAAGATGACAATGGTCCAGGCCTTGAATCTGGCCCTTCACCAGGAAATGGAAAAAGATGACCGCGTCATCGTTCTGGGAGAGGACGTGGGACGGGACGGGGGGGTGTTTCGCGTAACCGAAGGACTGATTGATAAGTTCGGGGATAAGAGATCCCTGGACACCCCGCTGGCGGAATCGGGAATCATAGGCATGTCCATCGGCATGGCCGTGTACGGTCTGCGGCCCGTTTGCGAGATCCAGTTTTCGGGATTCACCTATGAGGGTTTCCACCAGATTGAATCCCATGCCGCCAGGCTCAGATGGCGCAGCCAGGGCCGTTTGGGCGTACCGATGGTGCTGCGGGCGCCCTATGGCGGCGGTGTCCGGGCCCTGGAGCACCACTCGGAGAGCCGGGAGGCCTATTACGCACATACACCCGGGTTGAAGATGGTCATCCCCTCCGGCCCCCGAAATGCCAGGGCACTCCTCTTGAGCGCCATCCGCGATCCTGACCCCGTCATATTTTATGAGGCCAAGGCCCTCTATCGAGCCTTTCGGGAAGAAGTGCCCGAGGAGGAAGAAACCCTGCCCATCGGGAAATCACAAATTGTCCGGGAAGGCAAGGACATCACCTTGATTTCCTATGGGGCCATGATGCGCCCGACGCTGGAAGCCGCGACCTTTCTGGAAGACAAAGAGGGCATTCATGCGGAGGTCGTCGATCTCCTCACCATCTCGCCTCTGGACGATGAACCGTTCGTACAATCCGTACGGAAGACCGGACGGGCCGTGGTGGTTCACGAGGCCCACAGGAGTTTCGGGCCCGGAGCGGAAGTGGTGTCGCGCATCATGGAAAAGGCGTTTTATTACCTGGAGGCGCCCATCGAAAGGGTTACGGGCTATGATGTGATCATTCCACTGTTCAGCCGGGAGAATGCTTATTTGCCGAATGCCAATCGCATTGTGCGGGCCGCCAGAAGGACCTTTGACGTCTCCACATTCGAGGCCTGAGGGGAAAGGGTCAAGGAGGATACAGATGCCGCTTGAATTCAAACTGCCCGATCTGGGCGAAGGAATCCACGAAGGGGAGGTGCTCAAGGTCCTGGTTTCCGTTGGCGATGAGGTAAAGGAAGGAGATTCCATTCTTGAGATCGAGACGGACAAGGCGACCGTTGACATCCCGTCGCCCTTTACGGGCACGGTCCGGGAGATTCGGGCCAAGGAAGGGGAAACGGCCAGCGTGGGCGATGTGCTCATGATTTTCGACAGTGGCGAGGCGTCTGAAACGATGACGGAAAAGCCCGTGGAAAAGCCGACCGCTGAAAAACCCGCGGAAAAAACACCCGAAATCCGACCGACGCCGGCCAAAACCCCGACCAAAACCCTGGATGAACCCCCAGCCGATCGGACCAAAGGCCCGGTCCCGGCCTCGCCCGCAACCCGGCGCCTGGCCCGCGAACTGGGCGTGGATCTGCGCCGGGTTGCGCCCACCGGCCCGGGGGACTGGTTACGGCCGATGATGTGCGGGCACATGCGGAAAAAGGCGAGGCCGCGGAAGGACCGCCGGTCCGCGAGACCCCGGCTCCGACAGGCCGAAGGTCAGGCTCCGGCGGCACAGGACTGAAGGCCAGGCGCCTGCGGCGGGGTTGCCTTACATGACGGCGCCTGCCCTTGCCCGATTTTGAAAAGTGGGGACCCGTGGAGCGTATACCCCTTCGGTCCATCAGAAAAGCCACGGCCAGGCAGATGGCCCTGGCCTGGTCCCAGATCCCCCATGTCCAGAGCCAGGACCTGGTGGACGTGACCCGTTCTGGACGAATTTCGCCGCAAACACAAGGAGGAAGTTGAAAAAAAGGGGGGCAAGCTGAGCATGACGGTATTCGCCCTAAAGGCCGCCGCCACGGCGCTTAAGACCTATCCCAATTTCAATGCCACCCTGGATGCGTCAAAGGGAGAGATCATCCTGAAACACTACTTTCACATCGGCGTGGCGGTAAATACCGAGGAAGGACTGATCGTGCCGGTGATGAAGGACGTGGATCGTAAAAGCATCCTGGAACTTTCCGTGGAATTGAACGAACTGGTGGAGCGAACCCGTCTTCGAAAGGTGAATTTGGACGAACTGCAGGGGGGGACGTTTACCATCACCAACGTGGGGCCCATGGGAGGCGGGTTTTTTTCGCCCATCATCAACTATCCGGAAGTGGCCATCATGGGCATGGGCAGCGCCCGCATGCAGCCGGTCGCGATGCCGGTCGAGGGGGGCGGCCACGACATTGTCCCGCGTCTTATGATGCCCTTGATCCTTTGCATCGATCATAGAGTGCTCGACGGCGCTCACGCCATGGCATTTATGCGGGCGGTCAGGGAGGCACTGGAGGATCCGGAGGAACTGTTCATCACCATGACGTGAGCCTCTTGGAAAGGCTATTTTGACTGGATATAAAAACAGCCCGCTAAAAAAATATAAAGGATTTCATTATGGTCATGGGAGAATTGGTACAGGAAACGCAGGTACTGGTCATCGGGAGTGGGCCTGGTGGGTATTCGGCCGCCTTTCGGGCCGCCGATCTGGGCCTTGAGGTGATCCTGGTGGACACTGCGCCGAGGCCGGGCGGGGAATGTCTGTTTCGGGGGTGCATCCCCTCCAAAACGCTTCTCTATTTGGCGGAGCTTATTCATGACGCCCATCGTGCGCAAACTATGGGAGTCACGTTTGACCGGCCCCGGGTGGATCTTGATGCGCTTCGATCGTGGAAGAATAACGTTATCGACACGCTGGCCGACGGCCTGGTGAAACTGAGTGAAAAACGTGGGGTGCAGCTTCTCCGGGGCAGAGCCGTGTTTGAGTCCTCCCGGCGGGCGCGGCTGTTCGATTCCGATGTGAGCCACATCAAATTTCAACATGCCATTCTGGCCAGCGGATCCAGTCCCAGATCTTTGCCGGGGATCGATTTTTCCCCCGGCGGGCGGATCATGGACTCTTCCGGGGCGCTTTCCCTGGTGGATATTCCCGAGACGCTGTTGGTCCTGGGAGGAGGGTATGTCGCACTGGAACTGGGTTCCGTATATGCGGCACTGGGCAGCCGGGTAACGCTGGCTGTCAGGAGCGATCGCCTTCTTCGAGGGGCGGACTCGGACCTTGCCGCGCCTCTTGTGCGAAGACTCCGTAAGACATTCGACGCGATCCTTTTCGATTCCCTTCCCGAGGCCTTGACGGAAGATGAAACCGGCGTGACCGCGACTTGGAATGAAGGGGATAAGGGACGCCCCGAACGCTTTGATCGGGTACTGGCGGCCATCGGTCGCCGCCCCAACTCGGCTGATCTGGGCCTTGAAAAGACTCAGGCAAAGGTCGACAAACGGGGTTTCGTGGAGGTGGATGAACAACAGCGAACCGCTGATGAACGGATATTTGCCATCGGCGACGTGGCCGGAGGCCCCATGCTGGCCCACAAGGCCTTTCATGAAGGAAAGGTCGCTGCCGAAGTCATCGCGGGACAACCATCGGCCTTTGACGCACGGGCGATTCCGGCTATTGTTTACACCGATCCTCAGGTGGCCTGGGCGGGTCTGACCGAAGAGAATGCCGAAAGAGAGGGCCGAACTGTGAGCATAGAGCGGTATCCATGGAAATTCTCGAGCAGGGCTGTGACCATGGGCGCCACGGATGGCCTGACCAAGATTCTCATCGATCCGGAGACGGAACGCATCCTGGGGCTCGGGATTAGCGGCAGAGACACGGAAGGGATGATTGCCGAAGGGGTCCTGGCTATTGAGATGGGTTCCCTCGCCCGAGACCTGTCCTTGAGCATTCATCCCCATCCCACCCTTTCCGAGACCGTGGGGGAGGCGGCCGATATCTTCCTGGGAAGCGTCACGCACATGCTCCCCAGGAAATGAAAGCGTATTGCTTAATCGACTTCCCGTAATCACCGGGGTTACGGAAAGGCAACCAGCCTGAAAAAGGGGGGATCTTTTTCAGGTAGGTCTTGAGTGGCTTGTCAGGCAACCGAGTTTATCCATTCATTGCGCATCTTGAAAGCTGAAGGTTACACGGCCCGGCGACCTTTTGGTCCTTATCTGCCACGCCCCTGACCTCCTCGTCCACCACCACCACCGCCTTGTCCCCCTCTGCCCCCACCACCTTGACCTCCCCGTCCACCACCCCCGCCTTGTCCGCCTCTGCCCCCACCGTATCCACCGCCACCGCCTTGTCCGCCTCTGCCGCGCGTATCCACCACCCCCGCGGCTTTCGGTGCGCGGGCGAGCTTCGTTCACATTGAGTGCTCTTCCTTTCAGTTCTTTGCCGTTCAGGCCATCAATCGCGGACTGCCCTTCAGTTTTAGAGGCCATTTCCACAAATCCAAAGCCCTTTGATTGACCTGTATACTTGTCTTTTATAATGGTGGCGGTTTCAACCTGTCCGAATGCTTCCAACGCCAGCCGTAAGTCTTCTTCAGTTACTTCGTACGATAGATTTCCCACATAGATTTTCATCCCAATCTCCTTTTGAAAAAAATAGTGATTTTCATTCGACCTAACAAGTTCCTCAAAATTTTGACAGCTTCCACAACCCCCATGAAGTACGGTTCGTATCGGTTTTGTTCTTGGTCAACAAAGTACATTTGTAAAATGGTTGCCACATCGCCCTTATTTCCAACACGGATATCACGTTAACATTTTAAATAGAAATAGTCTTGTGGTTTCGTAACCAGCCATTTGTATTCATTTTCGGGAAGAAACGAGGCATTGGACTTGCCCCTCATTATAGGACACTTAATGGTTAGCGATTGAAAAATGAGGGTTGACTCGGGAGCGAAGGTGTGTTAACAAAATTTCTTCCTGTTTTCCGCATCCCAAAATCCAGGAGAACCTATTGCCGCTGAAAAAGCATAAGAAGATTGCCATATCCCTGTCATCCGAAGATTCGGAGACGATCAGGCAGTTCAAACTTCCCAGGATCGCAGCATATCTTGCCCCGGTTCTTATCCTGATTGCGATCCTATTTCTTTCCCTTGGTTTTATAGACTATCTATCCTTGAAAGGGGAGCACCCTCGGCTCCTTGCCTTGCAGAAAGAAAACTCTTTTAATAATGAGCAGTTTCTGCACCTGGCTCGCCGCCTGGACGAGATCACTCAGGAAATGTCCGAGATGCGGGAACTGGATCGAGAAACTCAGGACCATGGTGAATTTTGAAAATGCCGAAGGGGACTCCTATTCCGTGGGTATCGGCGGTTCCGATCCGGCGCTCCTGGATCCCAAACGGAATCTCACCGTAGTCAGTCCGGATTTGATTCGATCCATGCACAAGAATCTGGGCGACTTGAACAGTGAGATGGAATTGAACAAACGGGATAAGATCGAGCTTTTCAAGTTCTTGGATGAACAGAAAACCGTCCTTGCATCTACTCCATCCATGTGGCCGACCAGGGGATGGACCAGTTCCCGCTTTGGCTATCGTGCCTCGCCATTTACCGGTAAAAGAGAATTTCACAAGGGAATCGACATCTCCGCAAGGATGGGATCACCAGTTGTAGCAACTGCCGATGGAATAGTTGCCTTTTCGGGACTGGATCGGGGATACGGAAGAACCATTGTTCTAAAACACGGTTACGGTTTGAAAACCAGATACGCACACTTAAAGAAAATCCTTGTGAAGAAGGGACAGTTTGTAAAGCGCGGGGAGATCGTCGGGCTTGTGGGGAATTCAGGCAGGTCAACCGGTCCCCACCTTCATTACGAAGTTCACCTCAATGGTGTGCCCGTCAACCCCATGAAATATATTATCGATTAGGGGACATCCTTTATTTGGATGAGCCCATTCGCCGGGTCTCTTCAGACGTACAACAAAATCAGCTGCCCAGATCTTCTTTCAGATTTTCCTCAAATTCCTTGAAAAACCTGTCCTTTTCTCTCCAGTCCGGGCCGAACCGTTTGTTGAAGTATTCTCCCAGCTTGTCAAAGAGCTTTTGCCAGACAGGTTTTCCCTCGCCCAGCACCACATCCTCAAGAAAAGAAGCAAGATCGGAGATCTTTTCCTTCGGCAGGAAAGAGACGGCGCCCAGTTTTATGGACTTTTTCAGGGATTCAGGTGAAAGAGCATGGGCTGTCAGCATGACTGTTGGAAATTCTCTGGATACGGAGGTTTTTAAAAGTTCAAAACCGTTCACTCCCATGATATCGAGAATGACAATATCATAGGTGTAGCTCAACAGGTACTGGAGGGCCGTGTCATAATCTGTTGCCTTGTGAACGAGGCACATGTCCAATTCCTCTTCCACTGTTTCCAGAACATCCGGTTCATCATCCACCACCAATATTACTTTGTCTTTCAACGCGTGTTTTTTTCCCATGCCTGTTACGTTCCCCCTTTCTAAAAATTTCTTGAGACACTCTATAGCAGATATTCCAGATTTGTCAAAACAAATACGAAAAGCATCCTGATTTAAACCTTCTCCGTCTCTCCTTATAAGACATGACATAAGAGAACGTCTAACAACCCTCTCCAGGTTGGATTTGCGAGGAGGATAGCAGGCAAGGTTCATCGAAATTGATGGATTTTTTGATGCTTGACCAAGAGTCGGATGTGTGTGATATTGCGTGATGAACCTGAAAGACCTCTATTCGGGGCCACTGAATATTCCCAATGAATGCAAGAATGTCGCTATTCAAAGATTCCCTCTCCGCGGGAGAAATATTTATGACAAACTCGGCTGTTGGCCAGCAAGGTGAAGAAAATGTCATCGGCACTATCGAAAACAGGATGAATCCTTCCCAAAACGTGGATATCAAATACCTCCGCCAGGAGAATGCTTTTGTGACTTCCGGTATTTCGACCCATTTTTGTGAAAAAGAGATCCTGATTCCTGTCCACATGGTGCTGGCGGATTTTCATCTGATTGGCTCCATCATTTCTGCCGTCCTGGAAAAATTATCCATCGCGAGCGAAAGAGACGGCCTGTTTGAGTATGCCTCCGCGTTTGAAGTGTTGGATAAGAAATACATATTTCAGGAAGAAAAGGATTATATGAAGTTGTCCTTTGCTTCGTAATTCGAGCATATACCCTATGGAAGAGCACATCTTTTTTTATTCCGGCGGATTGAAGCTGGAAGGCCTGTTGGATGCCCATGCCGGTCAAAAAGCGGTTGTCGTCACGCATCCCCATCCGCTTTACGGGGGCTCCATGCACAGCAACGTGGTGGAGGCTGTGCTGAGGGCCTATGCCGGAAAAGGGTATACGACACTGCGATTTAATTTCAGAGGGGCGGGCGCCAGTGAAGGGGTTCATGAAAAGGGGATTGGGGAGCAGGAGGATGTCGGAGCGGCACTTGCTTTCCTTCGCGAGAAGGGAAAGTCGGCCATTGACCTGGCCGGATACTCCTTCGGGGCCTGGGTGAACGCACAGGTCGTGTGACAGACAATGGGGGGATTGACCGAATGATCATGGTTTCCCCGCCTGTGAATTTTATGGATTTCTCTTTGGTGGAGCACTGCGCAGAGCTCAGGATCGTTATTACAGGTTCCCTGGATGATATCGCACCTCCCGACCTGATTGCCGAAGTCCTTCCCCGTTGGAACAAGGACGCCCAGTTGCGAATCATTGAGGGCGCCGATCATTTTCTACGGGGGACAAACAGACGAAATTGAGCGGATTATCAGTGGCCTCCTTGAGATTGAGGACGGACCGGGAAAGGGTGGAAGTTGAATATGAATTCGATTTCATTTCTCAGGAATCCGATCCAGGAATATCGCATGGGGTTCAAAGACGGCTATTCAGTCTCTCTTGAAGATGCCCGTCCCGGGAACAACCCCTGCCGCGGAGTTATGGATGGGCGTTCATCCCAAAGGGACCTTCGGAAGTATGCCTCAACTCGGAGTGGTTGTCGCTGGTGGATGTGATTGAAAAGAATCCGGAGTCCATTCTTGGAAAAAAGGTTGCCGAACGGTTTCAAAACCAGCTGCCTTTCCTGTTTAAGGTGCTGGCTGCCGATCGCCCTCTTTCGATCCAGGTTCATCCCGATCCGGCACAGGCACGAGAGGGATATGCAACGGAAAACCGACGGCATATTCCTCTCACTGCCGCTGAAAGAAATTACCGGGACCCGAACCACAAGCCGGAGGTCCTGTGCGCGGTTACCCCTTTTGAGGCACTGAAAGGCTTTCGTAAAATCGAAGACATCGTCGATCTGATGAAAAAGGTCTGTATTCCGGAACTTGAGGAGGCCGCTCCTCTCCTGGAAAGAGAACCAACCTCCAGAGGGATTAAAGGAATTTTTCAGTGGTCTGTTCCAGATGAGCGGGGAAGAAAAAGCAAGACTTGTCCATCGGGCGGTCAGGCGCGCTCAAGAGCACGTGAACCGGAACAGGGCATTTTACTGGATGGTTGAACTGAACCGGGAATACCCGGGCGATACGGGGGTCTTTTCTCCCTTGGTTTTCAATCTGGTGACGCCTGCAGCCCGGCCAGGCGATCTATATCCCCGCAGGCGAACTCCATGCCTATCTGAAAGGGGTCGGCATGGAGTTGATGGCCAATTCCGACAATGTGCTCCGGGGCGGTCTTACGCCCAAATATGTAGATGTGCCCGAATTGCTCAAAATCGTCTATTTTGATCCTTGTCAGTCCCTTGCTGATAGATCCGGAAGACAGCAGGAGACGGTGAGCGTATTTACCCCACACCCGCCGAGGAGTTCCAGCTGTCCGAAATATCCGTGAGAGAAGGAAATTCATTTATGAGTGCGGTGGATCGAAATGTCGAGATCTTGATCTGTATGGAAGGCGAGGCCCGTATAGGAGATATGGAGGATGGCTTCTTTCTGAAGATAGCCTCGGGCGAATCCGTTATTGTCCCATCGTGTGCCGCGCCATACCGGATTCAAGGAAAAGCGAAATTTTTTAAGGCAACGGTAAAATAAGAGAAATTTATTCGACTGCGCCATGGGCCAATGAAAGCCGGGTCCCAAGGACCCGGCTTTTGACAGTTCGTCTACCCTTTGGTTGCGAAAGCAAATCCCCGTTCAATGGCCTTTTCATTCAATTCGAAAAATTTGTCTTTTCCTTTCATTGCAGCCCGCATGCCTTTGCAGGTTTCCTCAAAACTCAGCATCCCCGTTTTGGCGCATACCGCTCCGATCATGACCATATTGCCGCCTCTGGCATTTCCGGCCTCCATGGCCAGTTCCAGGGTGGGAACCTGAATGACTTCAATATCGGTCCGGGAAGGAGTTTCCTTGAAAAGGGAAGAGTTCAGGAATACCGTCCCTCCCTTGCTGACCGTGGGTTCGAACTTCTCAAGGGATGGAAAGTTCATGGCCACGAAGACCTCCGGATTGGAGGCCACCGGAGAGGCAATCTTTTTGTCAGACAGGGTTACGGTGCAGTTTGCCGTTCCTCCCCGCATTTCAGCGCCATAGGAAGGAAAGTAGGTTACATTCAGCCCTTTGTGCATGGCGCCATGGCTCAGGACATAGCCCATCAACAAAACACCCTGGCCGCCGAAACCTGCGAAAGTTGTTCGGGTAATCATTTTATATCCTCGTATCCGGTGCTATCTTTCATAACACCCAATGGAAAAGTCTTGACCATTTCTTCGTTCACCCACGTCCAGGCATCCTTGGGGGAAAGTTTCCAGTTCGTCGGGCAGGGAGACAGGAGTTCCACCAGGGCAAAACCCAGGTCGTCCAACTGGCACTGATAGGCCTTTTTGATGGCCTTTTTTGCCCTTCGGATCTGCTTGACCGTAGTCAGTGCACACCGTTCCACATAGACCACGCCGTTGCTCACCGCCAACATCTTGGAGATGTCCAGAGGGTTGCCATGAAGCTTTTGATTACGACCTCCCGGGGCCGTTGTGGCATTCTGCCCAAGGGTGGTTGTAGGGGCCATCTGGCCACCGGTCATTCCATATATGGCATTGTTAATAAATATGGTGGAAATCCTTTCGCCCCGATTTCCCGCATGGATGGTTTCCGCTGCCCCAATGGCCGCCAGGTCGCCATCGCCCTGGTAGGTAAGGACAAACTTATCCGGGTGCACCCTCTTGATGCCGGATGCCACTGCCAGTGCCCTTCCGTGGGGGGCTTCAACCATGTCGAAATTGAAGTAGTTGTAGGCCAGTACGGCACAGCCCACGGGGGGGACGCCTATGGTCTTTTCTCTGAGGCCCATTTCGTCGATGCATTCGGCAACCAGACGGTGCGCGACGGAGTGCCCGCATCCGGGGCAGTAATGGGTTGGGTTATGCTTTAGCGATTCCGGCCAGCCAAAGATCTTTTCGTATTGGGTTTCCGTGCTCATACTTCAATCCTCCTTCCCACTTTTCCGTCGCCCTTTGCAACCGAACGCAAGAATTCGGCCACCTCGGCGGGGGTGGGAATTATTCCTCCCGGCACACCGTGAAAATAGATTTCCGATCTTTCGCCAACCGAGAGGATGACATCTTCCACCATTTGCCCCATGCAGAGTTCAAAGACGGCAATTTTCGGGACTTTCTTTGAAAGTTCCCGAAGAGCGGGCATGGGATAGGGCCACAGGGTAATAGGCCTGAACAATCCCACGTTGATCCCTTCCGCCTTGACTTCTTCGATGGCGCTTTCGGCAATACGGGCCGCCGTGCCGTAGGCAACGATCACGATCTCCGCGTCTTCCTAATACTTGACCTCCCACCGACGCTCTTCGGCGGTGATTCTGTCATATTTCTCCTGAAGATGCAGGTTATGCTTATAGAGTTCTCCATAGCCAAGGAGCATGGAGAAAAGGGCCCTTGGTTCACGCCCTTTGCATCCGTCAACGATCCAGTCTTTTTTGGGCAGTTTATCCAGATCGATAAAGTCGGGAAAGATCACCGGTTCCATGACCTGTCCCATCAAGCCGTCGCCCAGGAGCATCACGGGAGTTCGATATTTGTCGGCCAGATCAAAGGCCACAAAAGTCAGATCCGCCAGCTCCTGGCCTCCCGCGGGGGCTAAAACCGGCGTGCGGTAATCGCCGTGGGCGCCCCCTCTTGTTGCCTGGAAGTAGTCGGCCGCGGACGGGGAAATATTTCCGAGACCGGGTCCCCCCCTCATCATGTTGATAATAACAGCCGGCAGTTCCGTTCCGGCCATGTAGGATATCCCCTCCTGTTTGAGGGATATCCCGGGCGATGAGGAAGAAGTCATGGCCCGGCCTCCGGCCGCGGAGGCGCCTAACACCATGTTTATGGAAGCCACTTCGCTTTCCCCCTGGATGAAGGCGCCGCCCACATCCAGCATGCGGGCGGAGAGGTATTCAGGAAGTTCATTTTGCGGGGTTATGGGATAACCGAAATAGTAACGGCATCCAGCGCGCACCGCCGCTTCTCCCACTGTGTGGGAACCGTTCATCAGCATTTTTTCACTTGGCACGATACACCTCAATGGCTACTTCGGGGCATGCGGTTGCGCACTGGGCGCAAGCGATGCATCCTTTTTCGCCTTCAGAAATATTTTCTTTAAATCGAGCGGGAGAGTAACCCTTCTTATTGAGCGACTGATCCACTTCGATGACTCCGTTAGGGCAAACTTCGATGCAGATGTGACACCCCTTGCACCATTCCCTGTCAATTACAATCTTCCCTTTTTTTGCAGTCTTAGCCATGTTTTTAACCTGATTCCGTTGGAGATAAAACCGATTGCATGAACGCCATAAAAAATATTCGTTACTTACGAATTCCTATAAAAAAGAGAAATATATTTTTCAATGACTTTCCTGTCAAGTAATTTTTTGTTGGAATATCCATTTGGTCCATTGTCTCGTGCAACAAGAGAATCCTTGGAATGTGATCCATGTTTTTTCTTGACAGATCCGAGGTCCTTTATGATAAGTACATTTGATAATTGCGTGGGCGGTACCTGTCTTCGAAGCCCGTTTGACCAAAATCCTTGTAATCTAAAAAATTTGGTATTTACAATGCAACTTACTCAGCATCAAATCGATTATTGTATGGAGTGTGGGGTTTGTACGGGGAGTTGCCCTGTCAGCCGTGTTCTTCCTTCCTTTTCTCCCAGGCAGGTCGTAAAACATAATCTGAACGACCCGGTGGATGATCCGGTTTTGAGTCAGGGTATATGGGCCTGTTTGAGTTGTGGTCGCTGCAGCGAGAGATGCCCCGTTGAGATCGATATCCCCGGATTTATTCTGTCCTTGAGGCAGAAGGCTCGGGAAGCAGGTAATTTCCCCGCGGAAAGCCATCATGGTATTTTGCAGTCCATCGTGGATATGCAGACGGGAGATATTCAGCAGAAACGTACGGACTGGGCGAAAGAAGCGGGCAGCTTTACGGACAAGGGGGATTATTTCTATTTTGTCGGATGTCTTCCCTATCACGAAGTGGTCTTCAGCTACCTGAATATCTCACCCCTTCAAAACGCGAAAGCTGTCCTTCATATGCTGAACAAAATGGGAATCACGCCCGTGATCAGTAATGATGAGAGGTGCTGCGGTCATGATGCCCTCTGGACCGGAAACGAAGCCACGTTTCGGAAACTGGCGGAGCGCAACCTGGAGGTGATTGCAGCTTCCGGGGCGAAAACGGTGCTTTTCAGCTGCCCGGAAGGCTACACCACTTTCAAAAAGCATTATCCCAAAGTCTGTGGTGAGCTTCCTTTCGAGGTCCTGCATATGACGGAATTCCTGGCGCGGGAACTTCCAGGTTCAGGTCTTTCTTTTAAACCGTCCACCAATGGCGCTCTTACCTACCATGATCCGTGCCGGCTGGGCAGGGGAGCGGGAATATATGAACAGCCTCGGGAACTGCTGAAGATGGTTCCCGGGAGCAGGCTCACGGAAATGGGGCACAACAGGGAAAACGCCCTCTGCTGTGGCACCAGCGCCTGGATGGAATGCTCCAGTTGTTCCAAAGAGATGCGCATCGAAAGGTTGCAGGAGGCGGTTCAAACCGGGGCAAAGACCCTCATTACCGCCTGTCCCAAGTGCCAGATCCATTTCACCTGTGCACGGGGAACAGCGGAGATAGACCTGGAAATCAAAGATCTTTACGCCTATCTTTCAGAAAATCTGGAAGAGGCCTGATTTCAAGTCCCCTCAGTAAAAAAACCTTTCGCCGGTTCTGCCGGCGAAAGGTTTTTTTTGTGGCCGAAGTGTGATGAATTCTATTGTCGAATGAGATTCTGTTCCCGGAATCGGGTTATTTGGAGGTTTTCAGAAACTTTTTCGCCAGTCTGCTCCAGGCGTCCGCCCCCAGCTCTTCAAAAATATCCTCAATGGTATCCCCACCGTCTGCCGCTAATCGGGTATTCTCATCGGCCTCGGCAAACAGCCTCTCTTTTTCTTCGGCCATATACTGCGTGGCCTCTTCACCGAACAGGAGCCCCTTGAGGTTTTTGCGGAGATGGGTGGGTTCCACGATAAACAACCATCCGTCCATGTACGGGGATTCATTGATCAATTCCGGATGGTCCACCAGCCTCTGGTTGATATGGGTTACGATTCCATCCACCGGAGAAAGGGCGTCGACCGATGCGCCATTTCGTTTCAGTCGGAACCCGGCCTTGTCTTTTGTGAGTTCATGTCCGATATCCGGGGTTTCCACGGAAGAAAGTTTTCCCAATAGTTTCTGTGCAAAGTCATCCAAACCGATCCGCACACGGCCGCCGTATTCGGGTCTTGCCCACACGTGTCCTTCGTTATAGTAGAAACCTTCCGCCATTTCGAAGCCGGCCACGTTCGTCCGGTTCGGAACCGGGTTGCTTTCGGTTTTGAGCCTGCTCTGCATCATCCGGTCAAAAGAGCAGGTGCCGCATTCATAGGCGTTAGGGCATATCTTCCTGCCTACTTCGCCGGTAAGCATGTAGCGGCACTTCCTTCTTGAAGCGGGCATAAGCATCATTTTGTCCACCCATGTTCGGCTGATGTTATCGGCTGCCGCGCTTACCTGGCTCGAGGCTGCCACCTCTTTCTGCCTGGCTACTTTCAACTGCATCCCATGGTCATAGACGCAGGTGGGACAATCGTAATTGTTGTCGCAGAGTTTGTAGGAAACAACCCCGGCTTCCATCCACACGCATTTTTTCTTTCCGGGGGGCACAATTTTCATCGATTCATTCCTTGCATCTTTTCGGCCATTTTTTTCTCCTCTCAAAATAACGTTATCTCCGATAGAAAAATCTATGTAGTTTCGATTGATGCTGCGATTTGTTCTTCTTAGGAAGCAAGGTATGTGCCATAATCGGAAATAGGGCTGGTTGTATTGTATAAGACATTGAAATATAAATAATTAATTTGCATGCTTCGGGTTGAAAGTGCCCCATTATCTGAAAAGGAGATCTGTCGAATTTATCGGCAATCTTTTGAAAGAACGGCATGCCCTATGTAATAACATATGGAATTTAAATGTATTTATTGTATGGTGTCGAGGAAATAGCCGGGGTGCCGAAAATTTCAGCACTCCTCGGAGGCAGGAATGTCGTGTTTGTGTGTGTGCCACAGGAACAACTCGGCACAGGTGGGGCAGAAAAAATCCTCTTTGAAGTCCGTGTCGCAAATCCGCGTGGACGAAAACATAACGCATCTTTTTGATCTGCAATGGGTCAGACCATAGCTGTGTCCCAGTTCATGGAGCGCCGTCTTTTTGATGCGATCCAGGAAAAGCGCTTCATCGGGAGGGGCGTCATAGAACAGGGGATGCAGCCGGCAATGGGAAATGACCGTGCATGCTCCGCCCACCTGGGCAAGTCCGAAAACATACTTCAATATGGGGACATACAGGTCTACATCGGTAACCGCTATGATTTTGCCGGAACCTTTCCACCGGTCAAGATACTCAAGTATCCGTTTGGCATCGTACTGCTTTCTTCTTTCACTATAGGCGTAGACGGGAGATTGGAGATGGGGCAGTATTTCGCACGGTAGACCGGTTCGCGTAAAGAGGAAGAGCGCGATCTGTTCAGTAACAAAATGCTCCACTTTGCCGAGAGGGCATATTCTGATGCGACTGGGGACGGGAATGGGGATCAGCTCCTTTTCAGGCCATACCGGTCTATCTTGTTGTACAGGGTCTGGCGATCGATATCCAGCTCCCGCGAGGCTTTGCTGATATTCCAGTCGGTGTCTTCGAGAATCCTCTCAATGTGCAGTTTTTCCATCTGTTTCAGCGAAGAAGGAAGTTTCTGCTCTTCCTTTCGTCCTTCGGTCGAAAGGCAAATCTTCCGCGGTAATCTCGCCTCCGAATCCGATCACCAATGCCCTTTCAATAACATTTTCCAGTTCCCTGACGTTTCCCGGCCAGTCGTAATCGATCAGCAGCTTCATCGCCGAGGGCGCAATTCCGACTTCCTCTCGATTCATCTCAATACAGTATTTTTTGATGGCCGCCTTCGCCAGAAGAGGGATGTCCTCACTTCGTTCCCGCAAAGGGGGGAGGTGAATGGATATCACGTTCAGGCGGTAGAAGAGGTCCTTTCGAAATCTTTCCTCACGGATCGCCTTTTCGAGATCGCGATTGGTGGCGGCCAGGATTCGTACATCCACCTTGATGGTCTGTTCGCCGCCAAGACGATTGATCTCCCTCTGCTGGAGCACCCGCAGCAGATCCACCTGGGTCTTCAGGCTGATGTCTCCAATTTCATCCAGGAAAAGGGTGCCTTTATGCGCCATTTCAAAGCGTCCCCTTTTGGTATGCTCAGCTCCGGTAAAAGCCCCTTTTTCATAACCAAACAGCTCACTTTCAAGGAGGGAATCCGGCAATGCCCCGCAACTTACCGCAATAAAAGGCATGTAACAGCGCTGGCTGTTTGCGTGGATGGCGCTGGCGATGAGCTCTTTTCCCGTACCACTCTCGCCCGTGATCAGCACGGTGGAATCCGTCGGGGCGATTCGGGAGATGAGGTCGAAGATCTCGTTCATGGCATTGCTTTTTCCGATGATTTCTTGGAACTGGTCCCTCTCTTCCAGCTTTTTCCGAAGGAGGACGTTCTCTAAAACGAGTTCTTTATGGGATATGATTCTCTTGATGAGCAGTTCCACTTCATCCGGATCAAAAGGTTTCACCAGGTAATCAAAGGCGCCCAGTTTCATGGCTTGAACGGCGGTATCCACCGTGGCATAGGCCGTCATCATGAGGACTTCGATCTTCAGGGTTTATCTCCTTTATGTTTTTCAGGGTCTCTATTCCATCCATACCGGGCATCTTGAGATCAAGAAGAAGGACATCCCAGGGATGTTTCCTGACCATCTCGATGGCTTCGGCGCCGCCCGCCGCCTGTCCCACCTGGTAACCGTCTTCGCTCAGCCAATCCTTCAGGCTTTCCCGCATGGCGGCTTCGTCATCAACCACGAGAATTCTGGGCATTTTCGTCATTGTTGATTCCCCTCATAGAAAAAATGGTGAAAGATGTACCGCATCCCGTTACGGTTGGAAGTTCAAGCGCCGAGGTCTCCCTGCCCGGTGTTCTTGGGCAGGTAAACCCTGAAGGTTGTGCCATGGCCCACCTTGCTTTCCACCTCAATTCTCCCTCTGTGTTCCGCGATGATGCCGTAGGTTACCGAAAGTCCCAATCCGACCCCTTTCCCTTCTTCTTTCGTAGAAAAAAAAGGCTCGAATATGTCTTTCAGCTCCTCCCGTGAAATGCCGTGCCCCGAATCCGAAATGGCCAATTCCAGAAATCCGTTCTTTCCTGAATCCGCTGTTGCTACGCTCAATGTCCCTCCGTCCTTCATGGCATCCGAGGCATTAATGAAAAAGGTTCAGCAACGCCTGCTGTATCTGTTTGAAGTCGCATACAACGTCCGGGGTGCCTTCGGCGATATCTTTCTCGACGGTTATCCCTTTCATTTCCAGATCGTGGGCAATCAGGAGGAGCGTTTTGTCAATGATTTCCTCTATGTTTCGGATTTCAAATTTCATTTTGGACTGCCTGGAAAAAGCCAGAAGATTTTTTACGATTTCACCGCATCTTGAGGTTTCATCCTCTATGGTCTTGAGATATTTCTTTATGTCATCGAACCGCTCGGGAGTGAACCGTCCGAGAGTGATCAGTTTGGTCATTAGCCGGGCGTAAGTCAGCACAGCGGCCAGCGGATTATTGATTTCATGGGCGATTGAAGCGGAAAGTTTCCCGAGGGAAGCCAGTTTTTCGGCGCGAATCACCTGTTCCTGTGCTTCTTTGAGGTCTTGATAAGCGGTTTTGATGCTTTTGTAAAGGTCCGCATTGCTCACGGCGACGCCTATCTGGTTGCAGATGGCGTTCAGAAAATCAATATATTCGTCTGTAAATTCAGCAGAAGGGTGGTTCGAGACGGCAATGACTCCCACCGTTTCCCCTTTGGAAAGGAGGGGAAGATAAATGGTGGAGTGGAGTTGTTCCTCAACAAGGAAATTCGCGTAAGGATCTCCCGATCTTAAAAAGTTATCGACCACCTTGGTCTCGCCGGTTAACGCCGTCTTTCCAAGAAGACCTTCTCCCACCTTGCGATGCCTCATGTGGGGTTTTCCAATGAATTTGGCGGAAAGACCGTTGTAGGCCACGAGGTCAAGCATCTCCCTCTTTTCATCCAGCAGGTATATTCTGAAACTGTCTGCTTCGAGGATTTCAAGCATCTTATTTGTCGTTATGTTCAGCACATCATTGAGATCAAGGGTGCTGTTCACCGCCGTGGCAATAGCATTCAGGATGGAAAGCCGGGCGTTTTGTTCCTCTATCTTCTGTTTTGCCCGTTTGCTCCTTGTGATATCTCGAATGATCAGAACATATCCGGTAATTTTTTTTACGATGTCAAGAATCACATTGGAGGTGATCAGGGCATCGAAGACATTCCCCCCTTTTCCGATGAGACGGGTTTCAAACTCCAGAACAAAGCCCTCCCTGAAGATGGTTTTCTGAAATCGGTAGAGGTCTTCCCCGTTTTCAAACAGATCCTGCGCGGACCCCAAGGAAAGGAGTTTCTGTTTGTCCCTGTATCCCAGAATTTGTACACCCGCCTGGTTGATCTCCAGAATATTTCCTTTTGGGTCCGTCAAAACAATGGCATCCAAGGATCGCTCAAAAATGGTTCGGTAACATTCCTCTGATTTTTCAAGCTGTTTCAACCGCTTCCTGATAGTAGTCTCAAGGGTTCCGGATACCCGGTTCAGTTCGTCGTGAATCCTGTTCTTTTCCGTCAGGTCGGTTGCTGTTTCAAGCACATAAGCGATTTTTCCCCGGTCATCTCGAACAGGGGTTGTCTTCACGTTCACCGTGATCAGTTTTCCGTCATTACTGATGGCGGTTCCCTCGTGTGAATGCACCAACCCGTCTGCAAAGGATCTTTCCACAGGGCAATTGATACATTTTTCGCTTGCGTCTTTCCACGCCTTGTAACATTTGCTTCCGGGTCCTGCGCCGAATCGTTTTTTGAAAAGATCATTTGACATGATTATCTGGTAATTCCTGTTGATAGCGATGACGTAATCGGCAACGTTGTCGAAAAGGCTCCGAAAGTCCGATTCGTTGATAAATATGCCGGTGCTCATAGGAGCAACTCCTTGTCCCGATGTTTACATTATAGCGCTTCACCCCCGGAATTTCCTATGTATGCCATGCAAATGCCGTATGGTTTTCGGGGATCTATCTTCAAGTTTCAACTGGTTGAGGATATGGGATTAAATCACAAAAAAAATGGTCTATCAAGAGGGTTCATGTTTGTGCGGCAATTCTAATCCCAATCTCAACTATGAGGGACCTTCTCTTCATCGACAGATTTCCTCACATAAATGAGTCTGTCTTATCTGTATTTATTTTCGGGCCCCGTTTTAAGGCATCATTCCGATACCGGGAGCAGTATCCGCAGAAATCGAGCACGATCTCATCCAGATTCCGCAGGTCGCCGGCAAAGTGCATGAGGCACTTCGGATCGGGACAATGCACCAGATTAAATAGATGCCCCAGTTCATGCAGTGCTACCTTGGTCAACCGTTCAAGTACCTTTGACATCGATGGAACGTTTCCTGTGGATTCCCCTTTCAGCCGATACATGGAGGCCAGGGCAAACCTGCCGCCCTCTTGTGCCTCTCCAAGAACATGGGTGAAGATCGGGATGAACAGATCCACGCCTAAAATGGCAATGACCTTGAAACACCCTTCAAACGGCATGCGTTTTAATGCTTTGATAATAAGTCCCGCGTCGTATTGGCTGCGCCTGTTATCAAAGGTGTCCGGGGGAATTTTCACAGGTGGAAGGATGCGACCGGGCTGATGGAAGTAGGTGGGGATATGCCTCGCTACAGACTGTGCGGCGGCATCAGGAATAACTCCGAGAGGCAAGACCGCAATACACCCCTTTCTTGAATTCATGGCAGAACAGTTTCCGCTGTATGGTTCATTACGTTCTTTTCAACTGATACCGTTTGATCATTTTGTGCAGGGTGACCCGATTGATCCCTAATGTTTCCGCTGAACGGGTTACATTCCATTCAGTCTCCTCTAGAATTTTTCGGATATAGTCTCTCTCCCTCTCTTTCAGCGTCCGTGCGTTGCTTGTTTCAGTGGGAAAGGATTGCAGAAAGGAGAAATCTTGAATTCCGAGGCTTCTCTTCTTCGAAAGAACAACAGCCCGTTCAATGGCATTTTCCAGCTCCCGCACGTTTCCAGGCCAATCATGTCTGTTGAGAAATTCCAGGGCCTCAGGTGTAATGTGATCCACGCGCCTGTTGGTTTCCTTGCTGTATTTTTCAAGAAAATGCGCCACCAGCAGGGGAATATCCTCCTTCCTTTTTCGCAGAGGGGGAATCTTGAGCGTAATCACATTGATCCTGTAAAAGAAATCCTCACGAAAACGACCCGAGGAGACCTCCGCCATCAGATCTCTCCTGGTGGAGGAAATCAATCTGAAATCTACATCAATGGTCGTTCTTTCCCCTAATCTGAAAATCTTTCTTTCCTCCAGAACCCTCAGCAAATCAACCTGCATCTTCTGACTGATCTCCCCGATTTCATCAAGGAAGAGCGTCCCTCCCGAGGCCACCTCCAGGAAACCTTTTCGCGCGCGGTCCGCCCCCGTGAAAGCGCCTTTCTGATGGCCGAAAAGTTCACTTTCCAGTAGCGTGTCGGGAAGAGCTCCGCAGTTCATGGCAATGAATGGTCCTTTGCATCTATGGCTCTTGGCATGAACCGCCTTTGCCACCAGTTCCTTCCCTGTCCCCGTTTCTCCCGTTATGAGTATGGAAGAGTCGCTTTGCGCTATCTCCGGAATAAGGTCAAAAAGATCCTGCATGGGGCGGGATTGCCCGATAATATTATCAAAGCGGGTGATTTCATCCAGAATCCCTTTCATGTAGCGGTATTTGGAGGTCAGTTCCATTTGGATGACGGTCTTCTCCATCACAAGAGCGAGTTGATCCGGCCTGAACGGTTTCAGGAGATAATCGTTGGCGCCCATCTTCATGGCTTGTACTGCTGATTCTATGGAACCGTAAGCGGTAATAAGGATCACAATCGTATCGGGATAGGTTTCTTTGACTCTTTTCAATAACTCGAGGCCATCCATGTGCGGCATCTTGATGTCCACGAAAAGGACGTCAAAGGGAGTCTTTTCCAGCTGTTTCAGGGCGACCGGCCCGGAGGCGGCCGTTTCAACCGCATGGCCGGCTCTTTCAAACCAGTGGTACAGGGATTCCCGGACAATTCTTTCGTCATCCACCACCATGATTCTCATTTTACGGTCCAAGGTTTTCCTCCGGTAAGTCCCCGCGTTTCATATCCTCGGGAAACACAAAACGATTTTGCTGCCACTATTTACCTTGCTTTCGATTTGAATGGTGCCTTCAAGTCCCTTCACAACGCCATAGACGATGGAAAGTCCAAGTCCCGTTCCTTTTCCCTCCGCCTTCGTGGTAAAAAAGGGATCGAAAACATGGTCCATGTCCTTTTCCTCGATGCCGCAACCGGTATCTAAAAAGGTAACTCTGGCACATCCCTTGTCAGGATCCACATCGGAGGTTACGGACAAATGTCCTCCATCGGGCATGGCGTCTATGGCGTTGAAAATCAGGTTCAAAAAGCACTGTTGCAATTCATTGACGTCCCCCCTTACCATCAAGAGAGGTTCTGAATAGACCACCTCGAGGTCTATCCCCTGCAACTGAATTCTGTGCCGGGTCAATTCAATGACGGATTTGATGATTACGTTCAGATCCAGGTCTCTGGTTTCCGTGGACGATTCCCGGGAAAAAGAGAGCAGGCCGGAGATGATTTTTCCACAACGTTCCAGTTCACTGCTCATGAGTTCGAGAAATTGTTTGAATTGCGCCAGGTCTTTCGAGGAAGGATCGCCTTCGTTCAGGATGGTTCGCATGAGATCTGCAAAGGTCAGCAGACCTTGAATGGGGTTGTTGATTTCGTGCACACAACTTGCCGACAGTTGGCCAAGGGATATCATCCTGTCTTCCTGAACCAGCTTGCCCAGGCCGGTTTTGAGATCCTGGAGTCGCCTTTCCCAGCGTGGAGACAGTTCATCCGTAATATCCCTCCAGATCTCGATTACCCTTACCAGTTCTCCCCGGTCGTTATGAACCGGGTAGGTCTCGAGGTCGCAAAATGTGGCGTTTCCCGAATCCGTCGCATGCTCGTGGATGGCATGCGCACTTTCTCCTGTTTTCAAGGTCTGCATCATGGGGCAGGTTACATCGGAATTCCACTCCGAGCAAGGAGAACAAAACCCATGGGTGATTTCATAACAGTGCTTTCCCACGACCTCGTTTCGAATTTTCTGTACGGCCTGCAAATAGGCTTGGGAAGCCTCCAAAATCGTAAAATCAGGGGAGAGTAGCACGATTCGTTCGTTGCCGTGTCGAAGAAGAAACTCCGAGACCATCCGCACATGCGAAACTTCCCGTTCCTTTTCTTTTGATCGGCCATGCATCCGGATAAACCAGATGATGATTCGGGCCAGATCGTGACCCATTACCCACAGACCCCGGGGCTTTTTTCGGGTGACTTCCAGTAGAACGTTTTCGTCATTCGTCAGTTCGACGAAACCGTCCAGATTGGGAATGGCAAAAAGATCGGTAAAGGTGCTGGTCGTAAAAATCCCAAGTCTTTCTGCAAAGCGGAGTCCTTCGGCATCGGGGTCGGGGTCCGATACACCCAGTATTTCAAAGGTTATTTCAGGAAGCGGCGGAATATGTTGAAGAAGTTCCAGGAAGGACTTACAGACCTTTCCACCTCCAACGATGGCCAGCTTCAGACTCGGTTGCTCAAAATCATCTCCGAACAGCTTGCGACCCAATTCCATGGTAACCCCCTTTTGCGTGCCCCGGCCATCTTCAGATGGTCCCAACCGGAATTCTGATTTTTACTATAGCCGGGAGGAGGCGCCGGGTCAAGCGGTCATACGGCCCTTATTCAGACCCGGTCGATCATCGCCATGATCTGGGCATCATCAAAACCCTTCAGGCGGATAGCACCGCTTCGGCACGAAGCGATACACAATCCGCAGCCCTTGCAGAGAACGGGATTGATCGTTGCTGTTCCGTTATCACCGAAGGAGGGCGCGTTAAAAGGACAGATACTTACGCAGATGCCGCAATGACAGCACCACGCGGGGGTGATTTCCGCCACCGTGCCGCTGATGGCTACCTCGCCGGCCGCCAGGAGACCGGTCGCACGTCCGGACGCCGCCAGGGCCTGGGCAATGCTTTCGTCGACAGGTTTGGGATAATGGGCCAGGCCACATAGAAAAACCCCGTCACTGGCAAAATCCACCGGCCGCAGTTTGGCATGGGCCTCGATAAAAAAGCCCTTTTCGTTTACCGGAACTTTGAAAAATCCGGCCAGCTTTTCCTGCTTTTCCGGCACAATTGCCGAGGCCAGGGTGAGAAGATCCGCTTCGATGATGAGGGGCCTTTCTAAAATAAGGTCCCATACTTTGATGATAAGGGCATCGTCTTTCGCGGTGACCTCCGGCTTGTGATTCAGATCGTAACGAATGAAAATAATCCCTTTTTTTCGCGCTTCATGATATAGCCCTTCCCGTTCACCGTATGTCCTCAGATCGCGGTACAGAACCACAATATCCATGTCCGGATTTCGGTGTTTCAGTTCCAGGGCGCTTACCATGGTATGTGTGCAGCATACGCGACTGCAGTAGGGATGATCGGATTCGCGTGATCCTACGCATTGTATGAAAACGGTTGTGTTTAATTTTTGCATGTTTAGATCATTTTCGATAAACAGTCTGTCCAACTCAAGGTGGGTGAGTACCCTCTTATCCTGTCCGTAGAGATATTCCACCGGTCTGTATTCCGATCCTCCAGTCGCCACAATGGCGACTCCGTGATCCAGGGCAATGGCCTTTTCTTTATGGGGTGTCAGGATCGAATGAAATTGCCCCACAAAACCTTCCACATGCGTCAGTTCCGTGGAGCAATGCAGATGGATGCGAGGATTTTTCGTGACACATTCCATGAGTTTTCCCACATAATCCTGAATCAGTTCCCCCTGCCACGTTTTGTAGAGGCTTCTTGCCTGTCCCCCCAGTCTTGGCGAACGTTCCACCAGGTGCACTTCATAGCCCTGATCCGCCAGATTCGTGGCGGCCGTCATGCCCGCCACGCCTCCGCCGATGACAAGAGAGACGGGATTCAGGTTCAGCCGGGTTTCAGGAAGAGGCTCAAGCAGCGCAGCTTTTGCAACCGCCATGCGTATCAGGTCTTTTGCCTTCTCGCATGCCAGGGCGGGAACATGGCTGTGCACCCATGAATCCTGATTTCGAATGTTGACCATTTCAAAAAGATACTTGTTCAACCCCGCGTTTTGAAGGGTTTCCTGAAAAAGGGGTTCATGGGTTTTTGGAGTGCAGGCGGCAACCACCACCCGGTTTATCCCTTTTTCTCTGATGACCTGGGTCATCTTCACCTGGGTATCCTGGGAACAGGTATATAGGTTGTCTTCCGTGTAGACCACGTACGGGAGCGACTTGGCGTATTCCCTGACTTCGTTTATATTGATTACTCCACTGATATTGATTCCGCACCGGCAGACAAAGACCCCGATCCGCGGCGGTTGCCCCGCGATATCGGTCTCCGAAGGTCTTTCTTGCTTTTCGGTTCGGGACCAACGGGTTTCGCTCAACAGGGCGCCGGATGCAGCAGCCGCTGCCGAGGCCTCCATAACAGACTCCGGTATATCCTTGGGACTCTGAAAAGAACCGCAGACATAAACGCCCGGTCGGCTGGTTGCGATGGGAAGAAAATTGCTCGTTCTGGCAAAATGGTAGGCATCCAGTTCAATTCCGAGGCGCTGAGCCATCCGAACGGTTTCCCTCCCCACCTGAAAGCCGACGGAAAGAACCACCAGATTGAAAACTTCGCTCTTGCGATTCCCTCTTTCATCCACGTAGTCGATCGCCAGATCACCATCGCCGACGGGGACAACGCTGTGGATGCGTGAACGGATAAATCTTATCCCATGCTCATTTCCGGCCCGATCGTAATATTCTTCAAAGTCCTTTCCACACGTCCTCATATCCATGAAAAATATGGAGGCATTCAAAGGCCCGTGTGCATGCTGTTTGGCTATGACCGCCTCTTTGATGGCGTACATGCAGCAAACAGAGGAACAATAGGGGTTTCCGCCATTGTTGCTGCGAGACCCGACACATTGAAGCCATGCGATATTTTTCGGTTCTTCGCGATCGTAAGGGCGCATCAAATGCCCGGAATAGGGTCCGGAAGCACTTAAAATTCGCTCGAATTCCATGCTGGTAATGATATTGGGCGACTCGGAGTAGTTATAAGCGTCCAAAGTCGCGGGATCGAATATCTCGTTCCCCATGGCCAGGATAACGGCGCCCACCGTAAGCACCAGCTCCCGTGGATGGTCATCATAACGAATAGCCTCGGCCATGCAGAGTTTTTCGCACAATCCACAACCGATACAGGTATTGCGATCGATGGCAAAAGCAAGTGGGACCGCCTGGGCATACTGAATATATGTGGCGGCCCTGAAGTCCAGGGCGCAGTTGAATTCATTGACGGCATTTACCGGACAGGCCAGGCCGCACTGACCGCAACCCGTGCATTTTTGGGGGTCGATGAATCGCGGCCGGCTCTTAAGTTTTACGGTAAAATGTCCGGGAACGCCATTAAGTTCTTCGACTTCTGAATGGGTTATAATCTGGATGTTCAGGTGCCGGCCGACCTCGACCAGTTTGGGAGATATGATTCACATGGCGCAATCGTTGGTTGGGAAGGTCTTATCCAATTGGGCCATCATCCCGCCGATGGTAGGCGAACGATCTATAAGGTGAACATAAAAACCCGCGGACGCCAGATCGAGAGCCGCCTGCATTCCGGCTATCCCGGCTCCGATCACCATCACCGAACCTACTTTTCCGTTCTTTGTTTTAAGAGTCATATTCGCTCCTGTCGGTTATTTATCAAGAATAAAGCAAACGGTCATTTCTATCCGTCCTTTATGCTCATTTTATAGGAAGGACGTCAGATTGCCTCGGAGGAGGCCTGATTTGAAAAAAGAGGGACCGTTCCCCGGTATTGGTGCAATTCCACCCGGTGATGTCGCTCCATTTCCCCGAGACGCATGGATACCGAATAAACCGGCAGGCCGCTTTTAAAGGCGATTTCCCGCACGGAACCTGGCCCTTCCTTGAGGATCTCCGAGATCAAGGCCTTTTCGTATTGTTCCCGGCTTACTTCTTTCAAAAGATGCCCATAATGCGCGGTATCCAGTTTTTCATGGTAAACATTTTCCTTGTCTGTAAGCTGAATTTCCATGCCCATAAGCCATCGCAGCCTGGGAGAATCGAGAGCCTGCTCGACGGCAGCCAGCTCGAGGGCGTGGGCCTCGGGGTCAAAAGGACCCAAGTCCAGTGTCTGATTAGTGAATTGGGTAACCACTTCGGCAAATCGTTTTCCTTCGGCTGCACTGACCCATTCAACGGTCATCCGCCTTCGGTCAATCCCGGAGAGATCCAACAGGTATTCCACCACTTTCATCGCTTTGGACATGTGAGCATTACCATCCAGGTAATGACATTCTCCGATGTGTCAACCGGATACAAGCACGCTGTCAAAGCCGGCCTTTAGTCCCTGCACTACGAAGAGGGGGTCCACTCGACCGGAGCACATAGTGCGAACCACGCGTATGCTTGGCGGGTACTGGACACGCGAGACACCTGCCAGGTCGGCGCCTGCATAGGCACACCAATTACACAAAAAGGCCAATATCTTCGGTCTAAATTGGTCGGACATAACCATTCTCCCCTTATGAACGTCCTGTTGTCCCCTCTCAGACGCACTGTTCCAAAAGATTTCCGGATTACTCGCCGGTATGCAAAAATGTCTTTACCAGCTTGTCCCAGCCGATTTGAGGGAAATGGCCGAAAAGATCGGGGACTGGTTCACCCCCTGTTGCAGCCAGCCTTTCATACTCAGGTCCCAGAAGCTGCAAGAGATTACTGGTCTCCTCTTCCAGCCATCGGACGCTCTCTGCTCCTCGATAGAGGCGCCTCTGATCCAACTTCATGATAAAAGGTTCCAGGATGATCAGCCACCCTTCCCTGTAAGGGTCTTGGTGTACCATTTCCGGATGCTCCATGGCCTTGTGGTTCACTTCAAACACCTTCCCTGTTAAAGGGGCAAGGACCATTGCTTTATGGTCGTTTCGAGAAAACATCCATCCTTTTTTACCCTGTCCCAGAGAAGCGCCCCTTTCAGGCAGTTTGAACGACCCGGCCCGGCCAAAGACTTTGGCCGTGAAATCATCTAATCCGATCTTCACCCTGCCCCCTCGCTCCGGACGTATCCAGGTATGCCCCTCGTGATAGTAACAATCATCTGCCATCTTGTATCCGGAAACGAGGATAGGCTCTCTGTTCTCTATGGAACCGGGCAGATGTTTCCCTGCGAGAGCGCTTTGTCCTCCTGCTTCAATTGCAGCATGGATCTGCCTGTCGCGGTAGTGCACCATATCGATGGCTTTTCGGGGGCATGATGCCGCGCAGATCCCGCAGCCCTTACAGAGGGCGGGAATGTTTTCCGCCCTATACCCCTTTCCTGAAACCTCGTTGAGATGCATGGCCCCGAATGGGCAGGATTCCGCACATAGGCCGCAGCCGGTACAGAGAGACCGGTCCACCACCGATATGATGGGGCTTATTTCAACTGTTTTCCGCGATAGCACGCCCGCTGCACGCATGGCTGCCGCCTGTGCCTGTGAGATGGCTTCCTCTATCGGTTTGGGATAGTGGGCCAGACCGCAGACAAAAATACCATCCGTTGGAAAATCCACAGGGCGCAGTTTCGCGTGTGCCTCCAGGAAAAAGCCGTCCTCGTTCAGAGGAACCTTAAGAATCTTTGTTAGGTCCTGCTGATTTCCGGGGACAATGGCGGTGGCCAGGTTCAGATAGTCGGCAGTGATTTGAATCGCCATGCCAAGGATCGGGTCCTTGACCGTGATATGCAGCCGTTCCTTCCCATCTTTCTCCGACCGGGTCACCATCGGTTTCTCATCCAGGGTGTATCGGATGAATAACACTCCCAGTTTACGGGCTTCCCGATAAAGCCTTTCCCTTTGGCCATAAGTCCTGAGGTCCCGATAAAGGATCGTGACATCCAGGTCCGGTTTTAACTTTTTTAGATGGATGGCCTGCTGAATGGAAGCGGTACAACAAATCTTTGAGCAGTAGGGATGCTGGGGCTCACGAGATCCTACGCACTGGATAAATGCCACTCCCTCCGTTTCTTTCAATCGGTCGGGCTCTCTTTCAAAAATGTCCGCCAGCTCATGCCAGGTTGTTACCCTTTCGCTTTGACCACGCAGGTACTCCACGGTCTCGGAAGGCTTGGCGCCGGTGGCCAGGACGATCACGCCATGACGCACTTCCCGCTTTTCGCCCATAACCTCCAGCGTAGTGGCGAAATTTCCGACAAAGCCGGTTACGTCGATCACCTTTGTCTCTGTCAGGATTTCGATGTCGGCATGATTGACGACTTGGGTGCGTAAGCGGATCAGATATTTTTTCACATCCTCTCCTTTCCAGGTCATCCGTAGTCTTTGAGCCTCTCCCCCCAGTTTTCCGCTTTGTTCTATCAGATAGGTGTGAAATCCCTGTTGTGCCAGGTTGAGCGCCGCATTCATCCCCGCGACACCGGCGCCAATAACGAGGGCCGCCTGATGGACTTCGAGTTTCAACGTTTGAATCGGCTCAAGCAAACCCGCCTTGGCGACGGCCATACGAATCAGGTCCATGGCTTTTTGTGTGGCCTGTTCCGGATTTTTCTTGTGAACCCAGGCATCCTGATCTCGAATATTAGCGAATTCGAGGAGATAAGGGTTCAGACCTGCCCCGCGAATCGTTTCTCGAAAAAGGGGTTCGTGGGTACGGGGAGTACAGGCAGCTACCACAACACGATTCAGGCCATGCTTCAAAATCGTTTCCGTAATCCGTCGCTGTGTGTCCTGGCTGCAGCTAAACAGGTTGTCTTCCACATGACAAACGCCCGGGAGGGTCTCGGCATATTCAGCCACTGCCGGGACATCCACAATACCGCTGATATTGGTCCCGCAACGGCAGACAAATACCCCGATTCGAGGTTCTTCGTGGAGGAGGTCCTTCTCTTCCGTGACCTTTTCAGACAATGTGGCCGTGTATCGGGAACCGGCCAACATGACTGCCGATTCCGCGGCCGCTGCCGAGGCATCCACAACTGACTGGGGAATGTCTTTGGGTCCTTGAAGCGCGCCGCATACGAAAATGCCCGGTAAAGAGGTCTTTGCAGGTGTGAGATTGCTGGTTTCCGCAAAGCCATCGGCGTCCAGGGTGATTCCTAATTTTCCGGCCAATTCCCGAGCGTGTTTCGAGGTCCGCAGCCCGACGGAAAGAACGACCATGTCGAAAATTTCCGTTTTAGTTTTTCCGTCTTCACTGACATAGTTCAGCTTGAGATTCCCCGAGTTTTCATCTGCCGACTCGATGCTGTGGATTCGAGATCGCACGAAGCGGACCCCCATTTCATCCCGGGCCTTGCTATAGTACCGTTCAAAGTCCTTTCCGCTGGACCGCATGTCCATGAAAAAGATGGCTGCGTCCAGGGTATCCCCCCCGTGTTCTTTGGCGATCATAGCCTCTTTGATGCTAACCATGCAGCATACGCCGGAGCAGTATTCCCGAGTGTCTTCATGGGTGTCTCGCGAACCCACGCATTGCAGCCATGCGATCCTTGTGGCGGGGGCTTTGTCCCCTGGACGAACCAGGCGGCCTTCAAAGGGACCGGAGGAACTCAATATGCGCTCGAACTCCATGCTTGTAACGACATTGGGCAGTTCCCCGTAGCCGTACATCTTTAATCCGGAAGGATTAAAGGGTTCGGAGCCGGCCGCAAGAACAACGGTTCCAACTTGAATATGATGGGTTTTTTCCTGTTGAGTGAAATCGATGGCGCCCGCCGGACATAATTTTTCACAGGCTCCGCACTTTCCTTTTTCAAAATAGATGCAGTGGGCCTTGTCAATCACATATTTAAGGGGGACCGCCTGGGGGTAGGGGATATAGACGGCTTTTCGTTTGTTCAGCCCTTCATTGAATTCATCATCCACGCTGCGGGGGCATTTTGTGGCGCAGACGCCGCAGGCGATGCATTTCTTCATATCCACATAGCGTGGTCGCGTTCTCAGTGTAGCGGTAAAATTCCCGGGAACACCCTGCAGAGTTTGCACATCCGTCATGGTGATGACTTGAATGTTCAGATGCCGGCCGACCTCGACCAGTTTGGGAGATATGATTCACATGGCGCAATCGTTGGTGGGAAACGTCTTGTCAAGGGCGCTCATTATCCCACCAATAGACGGATTTTTTTCAATCAGATAAACAAAATACCCTGCGTTGGCTAAATCAAGGGAGGCCTGCATCCCCGCAATTCCCCCTCCTACGACCATGACCGAGCCAATGGTTTTTCTTATCATAGCGAACTCCTTAGGATTTCAAGAATAGTTGAATCTTCATTCCGGATAGTTCGAATTCGAGGTCTCTGTTCCAAGTCGGTTTGCGAGGTCAGACTTTCGCTCCTCTTTCAAGAAACATGTGAACCAACCGCTCCCAACCACTCTCAGGGAAATTTCCGAAAAAATCATCATTGGCCTTGCCACCCGTAGCGGCAAGGTTTTCATACTCCGGACCCAGAAGACCCAAGAGGAGTCTGTTTTCGTGATCCACCCAACCGGAGCAATCTTTTCCCGAGAAGAGCGTATTCAATTCGCGTTCCAGGAAATGGGGCTGTAACTCAAGAAGCCACCCTTTTTCATAGGGATCGTTATGAATAATGGCAGGATCTTCAATGGCTTTCCCATTGACAGTGAGAACGTTTCCCGTGAGTGGGGACTGAATCGAAGCGCGACGTCCATCCCGTTCCATGGACCATGCAAGCCGACCCTGGTTTATGGATTCACCCAACTTCGGAAGCGAAATCTTCTCAGCCCGCCCGAAAACGCTCGAAGCGAAATCGTCCATGCCGATTCTGACATGTGCTCCATCCATCACTTTTACCCAGGTATGACCAAAGTGATAATAGTACTCGCTGTGAAGGAGATGCCCTGAAACAACGCGACAAGACGGTTGCCCTTCGGTTGCCGGCATTACCGCTTTTTTCTCTCCGCGTCTCTTATGGACGGCACATTGATAGCATTCGTAATTTTCTCCGCATTCAAAGGGCGTATTAATTCTCCCGGAAAGGAAATGAATGCATGGCGAATCAATTTCCGTGTGATCTTCCGATTCGCGCTGTGCCTTTACAGGGAACCGTCCCATTTCTGATGCCGGGTTCCCTCCCATGGCTATTTTCATGGCCTTATCAAAGTCACAGTCATCGCAATTGTAGTGGTTGTCACAGACTCGGAAATTGATGATGCCGGCTTTCATCCAGATACATTCTTCTTCAGCCAGATAGAAACCGGGAAGCTTCTTCTTGACGTCATCATAGGCCATGCAGGACATCCCGTCACGTTGCAGGTTTTGAACGTACTCCAAGCCGGCATATGCCACGACTTCATCATAGTCAAAGGGCGCATCCACCGCGATTAACCTTCCCTGTTCAGGGCTTTTTTCCGTCATGCTGGAAATTTTCGTTCTCATATTACCGACCTCCTTTTTGTTCACAAGTGGCGTTTACCTTTTCTGATCCCCGGAAAGTGGTCTTTTCTGTATTTCAATCTTATGCATTTCAGGTGCCATAACTGTGAATCTCCTGGAAAACATTTTTTCCATCTGAAATGATTGAACTTTTCAGGTTTGTGTCAGAGTAAAATCAAGAAAGGGGATCCGGGAATCTTATCGCGACGATTAATATGGCTACACTGCATGTAGCCAATTGCAACGATTTTTTTTGGCATCAAGATTTCCTGCTTGCCATCCCCCGGCAGGTCGCGGAGGAAATCAGCATAATGACGATCGCTGATGCCGATCGGCACGGGAAATATTTCTTGACTGTACACGTTCTTTTTTATATAGCCTAACCGTATAAACCATATATGCCTTTCACGAACAAAACGTGAGACAGGTCTTATTCAGTTGAGGTGATCCGAATGAAAAAAGAAATACCCGGGAAAGTACATGGTTCCGTATGTATCATCGGGGGCGGCATATCGGGGATGCAGGCTGCTCTGGATATGGCGGATTCCGGTTTTTATGTGCATCTTGTGGAGAAATCGCCGGCCATCGGGGGGGTAATGTCCCAGTTGGACAAGACATTCCCCACGAATGACTGTGCCATGTGAATTATCTCTCCGAAACTGGTCGAGGTCGGCCGGCACATCAATATTCAACTTCATACCTGTTCAACCGTAGAAGAGATTGGGGGAGATGAGGGTGATTTCCAGGTGAAAATCAGGAAAAACCCCCGATTCATAAACGCGGAAGCCTGTACCGCTTGTGGTGATTGCGCCGAAGCATGTCCCGTGGAGCGGCCAAGCGGGTACGACATGGAAATGGTAAAACGCAAGGCCACCTATAAGTCTTATGCGCAGGCCATCCCGGGCGGATTCGCCATAGAGAAACTGGATAAGGCGCCATGCAGAATGGCCTGTCCGGCCCATCTGAATGTGCAGGGATATGTGCAGATGGTGAAGGCGGGAAAATATCTGGAAGCCGTGAAAATCATTATGCGAGATCTTCCTTTTCCCGGTGTTTTAGGCCGAATCTGTCCCCATCGCTGTGAAAGGAGTTGTCGTCGTCTGCAGGTGGATGAAGCCGTCTCCATCAGGGAACTCAAGCGAATCGCCGCTGACAACACCAATTTGAGCGACATTCCGGTTCCTGAAATCATTCCCGTAAATATGAAAGTGGCCATCGTGGGTTCAGGACCGGCAGGCCTTACAGCCGCCTATTTTCTTGCTATGGCGGGGTATTCGGTGAGCGTTTACGAAGCCATGCCGAAAGCGGGCGGAATGATGCGCTACGGCATCCCGAAACACCGGCTTCCAAGGACGGTACTGGATTCCGAGATCGAAAACCTGAAGCGCTACGGGATACAGATCCATACCAACACCGCCATCGGCCGGGACCTTACCATAGCCGAGCTCAGAGAGCATGGCGCCTCAGCTGTTTTCTTAAGCACAGGCGCCTGGAAAGGTCTGAAAGTGGGGTTGCCCGGCGAGGACCTTTCAGAGGACGTGCGTCATGTGACGACCTTTCTGCGGGAAGTCGAACTGGGCGAGCATCCGCACCTGGAGGGAAAAGTGGTGATTCTGGGGGCCGGACATTCCGGTATCGACGCCGCCCGCGTGGCTCTGAGATTAGGGGCGACGAAAGTCAATGTGGTAGACCCCTTTTCACAGGAGCAGATGCAGTATGATGCCGCGGAAACGGCGGAGATTGAAAGAGAAGGAACAAAGATCCATTTTCAGGTGGCGTCGAAAAGGATTGTGGTTGAGAACGGGAAAGTGAAAGGCATTGAATGCAATCGTACGCGTCTTACGGAACCGGACACCACGGGCAGAAGAAAATTTATTCCGATTGAGGGGTCTGAATTCTTCATTGAAGCGGATCACGTGATTGTAGCCATCGGACAGGAGCCGGATCTGGATTTTCTTGGTGCGGATGGTTCCGGAATCGAGGTTTCCAGATGGAACCTGCTGGTGGTAAATCCCGAAACGCTCCAAACAAATGTTCCGGAGATCTTCGCCGGCGGGGACGTGATTACTGGTCCAGCGACGGTTATTGAAGCGGTTGAGGCGGGGAAACGAGCAGCCCATTACATGGACAGATTTCTTCAGGGCGAACAGCTTCCCGAAGAATGGATTGAAGAACCGCCCATCGGGGAAAACTGGGTGGAGATTCCTGAAGATGAGCCGGTCAGGGAAAGGTTGTCCGTAAAGACCCTTCCCATGGAAGAGGCCCTTTCCGGATTCGAGGAAGTCGCCCTTCTGCCCAGTCATGAAGAAGCAACGGAAGAGGCCTCCAGATGTCTTAACTGCGGAGGATGCTGTGAATGTTACCAGTGCGTGGATGCCTGCAAGGCGGGGGCTGTTACGCTGGAGTCCCATGCGCAGCAAACAGAGGAACTATCGATTGATGTGGGTTCCGTCATCCTGGCGCCCGGGTTCAAACCGTTTGACCCATCCCGTTTCGAGACATACAGCTATGCGTCATTCACCAATGTGGTGACGAGTATGGAGTTTGAACGGATACTGAGCGCAACCGGGCCGTATCACGGGCATTTGCAGCGCCCTTCGGACGGCCGGGAACCAAGGAAGATCGCCTGGCTTCAATGCGTGGGATCACGGGATATCAATCAATGCGATCACGGCTACTGCTCTTCCGTCTGCTGCATGTATTCGGTGAAAGAGGCGGTGATAGCCAAAGAACACTCGGAGCATGGTCTGGACGCTGCCATCTTTTTCATGGATATGCGGACCTACGGAAAGGATTTTGAGCGATACTACAATCGTGCCAAAGACGAACAGGGGGTGCGGTTCATACGGTCGAGGATCCATTCCATCTCGGAAGAGGCGGATACAAAAAACCTCGTCCTCGAATATGCCGACGAAGAGGGCATGGTGCATTCGGAGGTTTTTGATATCGTGGTTCTTGCATCGGGACTGGAGACGCCGGAATCTCTGATAGAAACGGCCAATGATCTGGGTGTAGCACTGGATCAGGACCATTTCGTTCAGACCGGGGCCTTTCATCCTGTGGAGACATCGCGAAAAGGAATTTATGTGTGCGGCGCCTTCCAGGAACCCAAGGATATCCCCTATTCCGTTATGGAGGCCAGTGCGGCCGCCTGCAGCGCCAAATCACTGCTTGCATCGGCCAGGGGTACACTGACGAAAGAGGTCACCTATCCCGAAGAGCGGGATGTCTCCTGCGAAGCCTCCAAGGTGGGAGTTTTTATCTGCAACTGCGGAACCAACATCGGTGGGGTCGTAGATGTCCCTGCCGTGGTGAAATACGCGCGAAACCTGCCGGGGGTAAGCTATGTGGAGGATAATCTTTTCACCTGTTCTCAGGACACGCAGGATAAGATGAAAGAAGTGATCCTGCGAGAGGGGCTGAACCGGGTGGTGGTGGCGGCATGCACGCCGAGGACCCATGAAGCCCTGTTCCAGGAAACCCTGAAAGATGCGGGTTTGAACAAATATCTCTTCGAGATGGCCAATATTCGAAACCACTGCTCCTGGGTCCACAGCAAGGAAAAGGAAGCGGCGACCCTGAAGGCAAAAGATCTGGTTCGCATGTCGGTTGCCAGGGCGCAACTCATACAGCCGCTGCCCCAGCCGTCCATCGGGGTGGACAACAGGGCACTGGTTATCGGCGGCGGCATTTCCGGAATGACGGCCGCCCTTGGGCTTGCTGATCAGGGGTTCCATACCTATCTTGTGGAGCAGTCCTCCGAACTGGGAGGAAATGCAAATCGTCTTGTGAGTACATGGCAGGGCGAATCAATCGATGCGGGTATGCGGGAAATCATGGAAGCGGTTCATAATCATCCGCTCGTGGATGTCCATATGGACGCAAGCATCAAGGACGCAAAGGGATTCGTGGGCAATTTCACGACAACGATTTCCAGCAACGGAGTAGACCGGACCCTGGAACACGGCGCCGTCGTAATAGCCGTGGGAGCCCGGGAAAACAAGCCGGAAGAATACCTTTACGGAGAAGATGAGAGGGTTTTGACGCACCTTGAACTGGATGATGCATTGAGGATCGGGGATGAAAAGATCAAGAAGGTCGGATCCGCCGTCTTTATCCAGTGCGTGGGGTCGAGGGAACCCCGGAGACCCTATTGTTCCAAGGTATGCTGCACCCATTCCATCAAGTCCGCCATCGAACTGAAGGAAATGAACCCGGATATGGATATTTATGTCCTGTACAGGGATATCCGTACATACGGTCAGAGGGAGGAGCTGTACAGAGAGGCGCGGGCTAAAGGGGTCATCTTCATTCGGTACGATCTCGATCGAAAACCGGTCGTAACAAAAGAAGGAGACGGGCTTTCGGTCATCGTCCGGGACCATATTCTCGGACGGGACATCCGGATTATTCCCGATCTCATAGTGCTGGCATCGGCCATCGTTCCCCGGGACAACGCGGAACTGGCGCAGATGTTCAAGCTTTCCGTGAACGAAGATGGGTTCTTTATGGAGGCCCATGCGAAACTGCGGCCAGTGGAATTTGCTTCAGACGGCCTCTTCCTGGCCGGCATGGCCCACTACCCGAAGCCTATCGAGGAGAGCATAGCCCAGGCTCAGGCCGCGGCCTCCCGGGCATCCGTGGTTCTTGCAAAGGAAACCCTCACCGTTGAGGGGGTGGTCTCCCATGTGGAGGAACACTACTGTCTTGGCTGCGGAATCTGTGTGGAAGTGTGTCCATTCGGGGCTCCCAGTCTGGTGGAAAGGGAAGGAGGACGCATCGTATCCCACATTGAGGCTGCCCTTTGCAAAGGATGCGGGGCTTGTGCCGCGGCCTGCCCCACCGGCGCGGCCGTGAATTATCATTATGATGACCAGGAAGTGATGACCATGGTGGAGGCTGCCCTCGACTGATGATCACCGGTTGAGGATGCGGGGGTTTCGTTCCACGGGTTTAACCATAAATATCCGTCCATGTAAAAGGGATTTTAAAAATGGCTGAAGAGTTTTCTCCCAAAATTGTTACATTCGCGTGTAACTGGTGCGCCTATTCCGCCGCTGATCTGGCGGGGGTCAGCCGGTTTCAGTATCCTCCAAACATGCGCATTATAAGGGTCATGTGTTCCGGCAGAATGAATCCCAATTTTATTCTCAAGGCATTTCAAAAGGGCGCCGACGGCGTTCTGGTGTCCGGGTGACATATCGGCGATTGTCATTACCTGGATGGTAATGTAAAAGCCCAGAAGATGTTTGATATGACCGTTAAACTGATCGGAATTCTCGGGATTGATGCCGGCAGGCTGCGGCTCGAATGGATATCTTCAGCGGAAGGCACCCGATTTGCCGAAGTTGCCAGGGAATTCACGGAACAGGTCAGGGCTTTGGGGCCTTCAAGTCTGAGAAAGGCAGCCTGATCCCGAACATAACGGAAGATAGATGGCGTAAACAGGAGCAAGACCGTGAAGAAAGATATAGTCGTTATTGGTGGTGGCATCGCCGGGATCCAGGCATCGTTGGATCTCGCCGAAATGGGGATGAAGGTGCATCTGGTGGAACGGCTGCCCAGTATCGGCGGAAAGATGGCGCAGCTGGACAAGACGTTTCCAACCAATGATTGCGCTATCTGAATCCTTTCGCCGAAAATGCTGGATGTCGGTCGACATCCCAATATTGAGTTGATGGCCTACTCGGAAGTGGAAAAAGTGGAAGGGGAGGCAGGTGATTTCAAGGTTACCGTGAGAAGGAAGGCCCGGTATGTGGAAGAAGACCGATGTACGGGCTGCGGCGCCTGCAAAGAAAAGTGCCCCACCGTACTGCCGGATGTGTTTAATGAAGGCCTTGGAGATCGGAAGGCTATTTACAGCTGGTTCGCCCAAGGAATCCCATCCACGCATACCATCGACCCGGCCCATTGCAGACAACTGAACGGCAAAAAATGCGGTATCTGCCAGAAGGTGTGCCAGGCGGATGCGGTGAATTTCGAGCAGAAGGACAGGATCGTGGAGATCGAGGCCGGGGCCATTATCGTGGCCAGCGGATACAAGGTCTTTGATCCCTCTCGTGTCCCGGAGTACCAGTACCGGGAAATCCCCAATGTGATTACCGCCATTGAGTTTGAGAGACTGCTCAGCGCCAGCGGTCCCACGGGCGGTCACCTGGATCGGCCATCCGATCTGGCGGTGGAAGCGGAAATTCACGAGTTGGAAAAACAGGTCCAGAAATCCCAGAAAGCGATTGTCAAATTTGAAGAGAAATACGGGCAGGGATCGGCCGAGGCCTGTGAGGCCTTCCGCAATGGCGTATACGGGGTCGATGAAGATCGAAAGAAGTGGGCGGAAAAATACGCGGCACATCTTGCCATTGTGGAGCCGCTGGAGGCATTGAAGAAGAAAGCGGAAAATTTTGGCGTAGCCAAGAGGCTGGCCTTTATCCAGTGTGTTGGTTCACGGGATTTTCGTTTTTATCCGTTTTGTTCCGGTTTCTGCTGCATGCATTCCATCAAAGAAGCCATCATTGCCAACGAGCATGAACGGGAAACAACCTCGGTCATATTCGGTATGGATATCCGGGCCGTGGGAAAAGGTTTTGAAGAATATAAAGTCAGAGGGGGCAACCAGTCCGGAATCAGTTATATTCGAGCTCGTGTGGCGGAGATCACGGAGGGACCGAACAACAACCCCGTGATAACCTATGAAGATACCAAGGAGAGGCGGGTCAAATCGGTTGATTTTGATATGGTGATTCTGGCTACGGCCTGTGCTCCCAACGAGGGGGTTGAGGATCTGGCGAAGATTTTGGGTATTGAAATCAACCGGTTCGGGTTTTTCGAGACCGGTACATCGCAACCGATGGATACGACGCGCCCAGGAATCTTCACCTGCGGTTGCGCCCATGGGCCCATGGATATCCCCGAGTCCGTCGCACAGGCCAGTGGTGCCGCGGCAAGAGCCGCGCAGTTGATCAAGGATTCAACCATGCGCAAGGCATCCTGAAGGAGTCTGATGCTATGAGTAAGAAGGAAAACAAAGAGAAAAAGCCGAAAGAGGATCTCCGGATAGGAGTTTTTATCTGTGACTGTGGTTCCAATATTGCGGGACATCTGGACTGTAAATCCGTAACGGATTATGCATCCCATATCCCGGGAGTGGTGTATGCCAAGGAAAACCTCTATACCTGTTCAGAAGCCGGGATCGGCGAAATACAAAATGGGATCAAGAAACACAACCTCAATCGGGTGATTGTGGCCTCCTGTTCGCCTCGTACACACCAACCCCTGTTCCAGAGTTCCTGTTCGGCCGCGGGGCTAAATCCCTATCTCTTTGAAATGGTGAATATCCGGGATCAGTGTTCCTGGGTCCATATGCAGGAAAGAGATGCCGCGACGGCAAAGGCCAAGGACCTGGTGAGGATGGGGGTTTCGAAGGCGGCCTTTCTGGAACCGCAGACGGATATTGAAGCATCCATCAACCCGAGAGTTCTGGTGATCGGTGGCGGCGTCGCCGGTCTGACGGCCGCTGAAACCCTGGCCGGAATGGGGCTTGAGGTGGTACTGGTTGAAAAAGAGACGGAACTGGGCGGTTTGTTGACGAAAATCAACCGGATTGCGCCCCATGGCGACGAGGCTTCAGCGACAATAGCCGAGCTTATCCGGTCGGTTACAAGCAGGTCGAACATTACCGTTTATGCAGGCGCCCGGGTGCAAGACGTGACAGGGTATATCGGGAATTACGAAATTACCCTCGGGACCGACGGCGATAAGACCGTGCAGGAGAGCGTGGGTTGCATTGTGGTGGCTACCGGCGCCGTCCCACTTGTTCCGGAAGGGTTGTATGGATATGACGGCAACAAAGTCATTACCCAGATGGAACTGGAGAAAAGGCTGAAAGAGGGACCTGTGGCGGCAAAAACGGTCGTGATGATCCAGTGTGTGGGCGCCCGTTCGCCTGAACGTCCCTATTGTTCGAGAATATGTTGCCAGACAGCGGTGAAGAATGCCCGGCTGCTCAAGGAACAGAACCCGGACTCTCACATACATATCCTTTACAGGGATATGCAGATGTACGGGACGGAAAATGAAGAGATGCTTTGGAAGGCAAGGGGGGAGGGGGTTCGTTTCGATGTGTACACCCCTGACCAGCCTCCATCCGTGGAAGACGGTAAGGTACGGTTTTACCGGCCTCTGACAGGGGAGGATGTGGAGATTCCCTGCGATCTGGTGGTTCTGTCCACCCCCCTGGTGGCCAGGGAAGATGCTCCCGGTCTTTCCCAACTCCTGCGGGTTCCCATGGATCAGAATAACTTTTTTCTTGAAGCCCATGCAAAATTGCGGCCTCTTGATTTTGCCACGGATGGGGTTTTTGTCTGCGGATCCGCCCGTTATCCGGCGAATGTGGAGGAGGCCAGGTCTCAGGGGCTTGGGGCCTCATCCAGGGTGGCCACGATCCTGTTCAAGGATAAGCTGGTCCTCAGCGCTATTGTTGCCGAGATCGATCCCGAGAGTTGCGTGGGGTGCATGGGATGCATGGATATGTGTCCATACGGAGCCATTGACTACCTGCCCGAGAAAAAGATCTGCCAGGTCAATACGATCCTGTGTAAGGGATGTGGATGTTGCGCTTCCACCTGTCCGTCCCAGAGTGCCATGCTCAAGGGTTTCAAGCCGGAGCAGCTCCTGGCCCAGATAAGGGCCCTGTGAAACAGTCAACACACCTTGATCCTGTAAAGGGGAATAGATATGAGTAACGCCGATTTTGAACCGAAGATCGTCTGCTTTCTCTGCACATGGTGAGCGTACGCCGCTGCTGACCTGGCTGGGGTTAGTCGACTGCAATATCCTACGAACATCCGCACCGTTCGTGTCATGTGTTCCGCCAGTGTTTCGCCGCACCATATCCTGCGTGCTTTTCAGCAGGGGGTGGACGGCGTTTTCGTAGGCGGGTGACATCTGGGCGACTGCCATTACCTGTACGGTAATTACGCGACGGATAAAAGGGTTCGTTTTCTTAGAAAACTACTGGCCTTCAGCGGTATTGGGGAAGATCGTCTGCGTTCCAGATGGATATCCTCCGCGGAAGGTCCGGAATTTGCCCATGAAATAAAAGATTTTGTCAGTGCATTAAAGGAGATGGGGCCATCGCCGATTACGGAGCAGAAAAAAAAGCTCCTGGCTGCCTGATTGTTTTGGGGGCATGGACGTTCCTTTTTTAAATGGAAAGTGAGGAACGCTGAATTTTTCTCCGTTTTGGCTTGGTGAGGATATTTCGATGAGTGAAAAAGTAAGGGAAAAGGTGAAGGAACTCTTGAAATCGGGAGAGATCAAGGGTTTCATGGGCCTCAGCAATAAATATGGACATGTGGGTCCCCATCTGTTTTGTGATGCCGACGATCTGGAACATCTGGTGATCGGAGATTGGAAACGTCCCGGGGACACCCGGTACTCGCTCAATAAAAATTTGATCAAAATCGCCCGATGCTATCCGGAAGATTCCTTTGGCGTGCTCGTTCGAGGCTGTGACGACAGAGGACTGAAGGCGCTCTACACGTGGAATCAACTGAATCCCGACAAGGTCGTTCCCGTTGGGGTGGCTTGTCCGGAGGATCTGGCTGAGGCCTGCGAATGCCTCAAACCGTATCCCGAGGATTTCGTGGAAGGCGAAAAAACGGAAGGACGTGCTTTTGACTCCGTTGCCCGCGTGGATGCCATGAACCAGGACGGCCGGTTTGATTTCTGGTTCAAGGAGTTTGCCAGGTGCATCAAATGCTACGGGTGCAGAGATGTGTGTCCCATGTGTTTTTGCAATGAGTGCACGCTTGATGAGGCGGATCTGGTCGGAAAGGGAGAAGTACCCCCGGAAAACCCCGTCTTTCATCTGACCCGCGCCGTACACATGGTGGGAAGATGTATCGACTGCGGCTTGTGCAATGAGGTCTGCCCCGCTGATATACCGCTCAGGACGCTGTATAAAAAGGTGGCGGATATCATCGATGAGGATTTTCAGTTCCGCCCCGGTCAGGACGCTTATATGAAATCGCCGCTGAACGTGCTGCGCGGCGCCTCCGAGTAAGAAATAACACGGTTTTAAGCTGAAGGGCCGTGCGCTTTGAGCTTTCAGCTTTGAGCTTTATCAGACATAGTGAAACGGAAAGAGAGGAGCTTTTATGGACTACAGGACCGTTCTGACCACTTGTACCTATTGTGGATGCGGCTGTGGTTTTTATCTGGAAGTGCTTGACGGTCGGATCATAGATACCATCCCGTGCAAGACCAGTCCCGCCAACCGGGGAAAACTCTGCATCAAGGGTTGGAACGTGCATGAATTTGTCCAGAGCCCGAACCGGCTTACCAAACCACTGATACGAAAAGATGGCAAATTAGTGGAGGCTTCCTGGGACGAGGCCCTGGATTATACGGCTAGCAAGCTGAGGGAAATCAAGGAGTCGGCGGGAAGCGACAGCATCGCTTTTCTTTCTTCGGCGAAGGTGACCAACGAAGAAAATTATCTCATGCAGAAATTTGCGAGGGCAGGCGTTGGGACCAATAATGTGGATCACTGTGCGCGTCTCTGACACTCCTCCACTGTGGCAGGTCTTGCCGCCGCTTTTGGAAGTGGAGCCATGACGAATTCCATGGAGGAAATCGCGGACGCGGATTGTATTTTCGTCATCGGGTCCAATACCACCTCCTCTCATCCGTTGGTGGCCTCACGAATTTTCCGGGCCAAGAAGAAGGGGGCGACACTGATTGTGGCGGATCCCCGGAAGATTCATCTTGCCCAGATAGCGGATGTCTACGTGAGTCAGAAACTTGGTACGGATGTGGCATTTTTGAACGGAATCATGCACGTGATTCTCGATCGCGGTCTCCATAACAGCGCCTTCGTGGAAGAGAGAACGGAAGGATTTGAGGCGCTGAAGAAGGTCGTCGCGGACTATCCACCGGAAAAGGTGGCGGAGATTACGGGCGTGGATGCCAAGGATATCATTCGCATCGCGGAATCCTATGCAAAGGCCGAGCGGGGTTCCATCGTGTACTGCATGGGAATTACCCAGCACACCACCGGTGTGGACAATGTGAAATCCCTGGCCAATCTGGCCATGCTTGTAGGTCATATCGGAAGGGAATCTACCGGGGTGAACCCGCTACGCGGGCAGAACAATGTGCAGGGCGCCTGTGATATGGGCGCTCTTCCCAATGTGTACCCCGGCTACCAGGCGGTGAACCTGTTTGACAATCAGCAGAAATTTGAGTCCGCCTGGGGCGCAAAGCTCTCCGAGAAGATCGGTTTGACGGTTCCCGAGATGCTTACGGGTCTTTCCGACGGATCGGTAAAGGCCTTGTATGTGATGGGGGAAAACCCCATGCAGAGTGATCCGGATACCCATCACGTGGAAAAGGCCTTAAAAAAGGCGGAACTCCTTATTGTTCAGGATATCTTCCTTACGCCCACGGCCGAACTGGCCCATGTGGTATTGCCGGGTGCTTCCTATGCGGAAAAAGAAGGGACATTTTCCAATACGGAAAGGCGGGTCTTGCGCGTGCGCAAGGCCATTGAACCGGTTGGCGATTCCCGGGCCGACTGGGAAATCATCCAGGAAATCTCGAACCGTTTCGGTTACGCCATGAACTATGAGTCGCCGGAAGCCATTATGGAAGAGATTGCCTCGGTTACTCCGTCCTACGGGGGTATAAGCTACGATAGACTGGAAGGGGACGGACTGCAGTGGCCCTGTCCGGACAGGAATCATCCCGGGACGAAATTTCTGCACAAGGATGTTTTTGCGAGAGGCAAAGGACTTTTCCATGCCATAGAATACAAACCGCCCGACGAAGTTGTGGACGATGCATATCCGTTCTGGCTGACCACGGGAAGGGTATATGCCCATTATCACACGGCCACCATGACGCGCAACTCGCCGACCCTGGATGCGGAGGTCCGTGAGGGATTTCTGGAGTTGAACCCCGGCGATGCGGAAAATTTGGGGATTGCGGAGGGCGATGAGATTAATGTGACTTCCAGGCGCGGCACGGTGACCCTGAAGACGGATGTAACGGATCGGGTGGGCAAAGGACTGGTTTTTATGGCCTTTCATTTTCTTGAGAGCAACGCCAATATCCTGACAAATCCGGCCATGGACCCCATCGCCAAGATTCCGGAATTCAAGGTGTGCGCGGTAAAACTGGAAAAAGCGGCGTAGAAATAGACGGTGCAGTGCTCGTTCCCACGCGCCGCGTGGGAACTCATTTGGGCGCTTGGTCTTTTCTGTATTCTTCCCGTTAAGCTCGAAGGAAATAGCTATCTATTTCTCGATTCCCTTTCTTGCCTCCACGCCGTGTTGGTAATAATGTTTTATTTCCTTCATCTCCGTGACCAGGTCCGCTCTGTCGATGATTTTCGGATCCGCATGCCTGCCCGTGATGATCAGTTCAATGTCTTCAGGTTTTGCGTCGATGAAAGCGAGCAAGTCATCCAGGGAAAAGAGCTTATAGTAAACGGCAATATTGGCTTCGTCTAAAATGATAAGTTGTATTTTCCGGAACACATGATCTCTTTGATTTCCAGTAGACCTTCGGAGGCCATTCGCCTGTCGTCTTCATTGGGTTCTCTTTCAACGAAATATCCCATTCCGTATTGTTTCAGGGTAATGGATGCAGATAGATATTTTTCCACTGCGTGGCATTCGCTGTATTTCGTTCCTTTGACAAATTGGGCGAAATAAACTTTGAGCCCGGCGCCGGCGGCCCGCAGCGCGAGACCAAAGGCCGCGGTTGTCTTCCCTTTGCCTTTACCGGTGTATACCTGTACATAACCTTTCAAAATAGTCCTCCCGTTTTATGATTGCCGGATTGTGAGGTCATGTCCGCCTCTTTTCACGAATGGTTTAATGCCGTATCCTTGAGGAAGCCGGAAAATATCCATACAATCGCCCAGATCAGGGCTACGGGGCCGACCGCGGCATAGAGAAAGGGAACCAGCGGCCGTTCCAGGGTTGCATGAGAAACAAGGCAACGGCCGGCCAGATAAAGGAGGCCACAATGGCTAATCGCGTCCATCCCTTGGGCCTGAAACGGTCATCATGGCCTTCCATACCCTTTTCTGATTCCTGGTCATCCGCCTTGGCAGCACGAAAATGACCCAGAATAAGGGCAATGATCAAAATGATTTCCATGAATCCCGACATATTTCATAACCGTTCAAAACCGGTAGACGATCCCTTCTGCCAGTGTTCCCTGGGCTCATGTTGCAGCCCTTTCTCTTCTCTGTCTGGGGATTCTCTTCTTGGAGGGAGCGACCTTCTTTTTTCTCTGTGGCCGGGGGCTTTCTTTCCCGGCGGTTTTCGGAGGCAGGACAAGCCATTCCTGGTCGGGTTCGATGCAGGGCAGTTTACGTTCCATGAACTCTTCGATTGCGGGGATGAAAAAGGCGTCTCTTTCGTCCGCGAAACTGATGGAAGTGCCTGCCGCGCCCGCCCTGCCTGTACGGCCGATCCGATGCACGTAATCTTCAGGGTCATGGGGCAATTTGAAATTGATTACATGGTTCATCCCCTCGATATGAATACCGCGCCCGGCAACGTCCGTTGCCACCAGGACACGGAGATTTTCCCCGCCTTGAATTCCTCAAGACGCTGAAGTCTCTGTTTTTCTGGGGAACTTCACCGGAGAGCACGGAACTGTTGACGCCGTAAAGGGTCAACATGCTGGAGAGCTGTCTTACCTCATCCCGGCGGTTACAGAAGACCAGGACCCTTTCGAGGTTCTCTCGAAGGATGATGTTCAGGAGCAGGGCAAGCTTTTCGTCGGCTGTTACATTGTAGACGATCTGATCCACCGTATCCACCGCAACCTGTTCCGGCTGGATTTCCACGGTTACGGGATTGTGGGTCCATTGGGCGGCCAGGTTGGTGATCGCTTCGGTAAGTGTGGCGCTGAAAAGCAGGGTCTGACGTTTTTCTTTTCGGGGGGTACTGTGAATGATTTTTCTGACGTCGGGGATAAAGCCCATGTCCAGCATGCGGTCGGCTTCGTCTATCACCAGGATTTCGACCTTGTTCAGCGCGATGTCGTTTTGCTGCTGAAAATCAAGCAGTCTGCCGGGGGTTGCGACGATGATGTCCACGGGATCCGCGTTCAGCAGATCCCTCTGCTTTTGATAATCCATTCCCCCGAATACGGAGATTGTTTTATGGCCGGAATATTTGGAAAGCTGGCGCGCCTCCTCGCTGATCTGAAGAACCAGTTCCCTTGTCGGTGCGACGATGAGGACGCGTGGGGTTCCCGGGTTCCGATTTCCCTGGATCGGGATTATTGAGCATCCTGGTAAGGATGGTGATCAGAAAGGCTGCGGTTTTGCCCGTTCCGGTCTGGGCTCGGCCGCTTGCGTCCTTTCCGGACAGCGTACTGGGCAGGATTTCAGCCTGGATCGGTGTGCAGTATTGAAATCCGAGATCACTGATGGCATGCATGAGAGAGGGGGGAAGATCAAAATCGTGAAATCGGATTTTGCCTTCCGCGGGAGGGACTTTAAATTCCGATATATCCCAGTCTGTCGCCATTTCAACAAGGGGAGTTTGTTCCGGTTTGTCGCCGGCCCGAATATTTTTCGGCTTTCTTTTTCGTGGGGACCGCCTGCGAAAAGGACGAGTCTTCTTCTGCCGCGGACACTCCTTCCTTTTCTGATACGACGGTTGTGTTTCCTTCCATTTATTTCCTTTTCATATGTGTTAGTTGATTATTGCCGGTGAAGACCGAATAAATCCCTTTCCGTTGTTGAAAAAAAGGATGTTGTGAACCCACATAACGCCACCCTTCAAGAGGTGCATGATAAAGAGGCGATTCCATTTTGAAAAGTCATTTTCTGTTTAGCAGGGCCAGTGAAAAAGAGACTCTTTTCGCGGGAGGGACCGATTTTTCAACAGTATGGCATATTCTAACCTTTCAAATGGGGCTGTCAAGCGGTTTCGGTAAGGGATTGTGATTCTTATTATAATTTGTTCGGATTTCGATTCCGGGGCCGTCTTCCGCCGCATGTTCTCTATTCGGCCCAGACGATTCCGCATGCCCCCGCGAAGGGCAACGAATTGATCACGCTTGTAGGCGTTAAAGACCTTTCGAATATCCCGAAGCCCAATCACACCTCTACGTCCTCATAACCGAATCGGGGTCGACCGTTGCCGCCCGCCACGAGGGGATGAACGTTGCTGCCGTGTCTGGAACGACCGTAGGGAATAGGTGAAGAACAACACCGAAGCCGGAAAAAAGATGACGCGGTATATACCAGGAACAAGGCGACGTTTTTCCCCTTTCTTCTCAAAAGAGAAGAGAGCGTAAAGTCGATTATGTTTCTTTGACTTTTAATCCATCTGACCATTCAATTTTCTGAGACCTTCCGGAGGCGTCGCCAGTGACCCGGAGGGAAAATGCTCCAGCGACATGGGGGAGTCCTGAAAAAGGGTGTGTAAATCAGCTTGAGACAGATGACGTGTATAGGTGGCCTCGGTAAAAAGACAGAGATCGGTCAATTGGAGTCTATGCAATAGGCCGGTTTCTTCTTCAAGAAATGGGCTCTGGGCCTTTTCCTTTATAGACGCGTGGGCGAACATCAAAAAAACGAGTGCGATGTTGATGGCGATATAGATCATGAACATTGTCGATTTTCGCATAAACATTCTAGACTATTTTCCGCGGTTTTTGTGAGTGCACTCTATCTTCAATCCAGCACCTTGATTGCGTCATGGGTTATCTCTTTGAATTTCAGCAGGGAATTCCCTTTATGATCTTTCATAAACTCCCGGGCATCCGCTTCCTTATCAAAAGGGATCAACTCTCTTCCCATCGGGCCGTAGACGTCGCTCCCTCCCACGTAAAAGGCCTTGAATCCATCGATCAATTCCAAATTATAGTAATCGGTCACGTAAATGGAGTCGATATCCTTCTCCTCTTTGGATGGATTGTACTTTTTTAAGTTCATGCGGTACTTGGACATATCCTTCACGCCATCGAACACGACATAGGTCCCGTCTTTAAATACAATTTCCGCAAACCAATCCGGATACTTTGCCACAAACATGCCACATACCGGACACTTATCCCTCTGGGCCGGTTTGACGGGTTCACGTTCGCCTCCATGGACCGGCGCAGGCAGGAGACAGGCAAAAATAAGCATCAGCGAGAGCAAAATAAAACGAAACTGGGACATGGGTTTTTCCCCTTTTTATGCTATTTGGGGTTGGTCCTAACTTCGTCCGTTAGGATCAGGTGAAACCAAGCGCCCGAATCCGGCATGCCGCCTATTTCATTTGTTTCATTTTCTTCATTTTTCGTTTTTCCCGGATCATATTGGCATCCTGGTACATATCCTCATCCCCACCTTTTCAATTCATGCGGTCAGGGGAATACTACTTGGGCATCAACATTAAATCTAACGGTTGAAATCTTCCCTTCGTGTTTGATGATTATCCTGATATACCAGGGACCGGCCATAATGATATCCATTTTCACTTCGTACTTCCCGCTATCCGCATCAGCCTTCGTTTTGTAGTTCATCGGGACCATCCTGGGCATGGGCGGCATGTAATAATTCACCAAAACTTCCGCGTCGGTAATGCTCTTCCCCGATACATCCTTGATCGCGATTTCGATATGATTATCGCCGAGTACAAGGGGATATCTGTCTATGGTCGCTTCGACCTGGCATCCTTTCGCTTTTTTTGTTGACCGTAAGCTCCCGCGAATCGGCTGCCGCCGCCGTCAAAACCAACACTAAAAATGAGAAGATCAGGATCTTCGTGGTGAAACGCGCGGGGCGGTTGAACCTTCCCATATTGCCACGCATCCCAAGAATAACAAATCGATGATTCATGCACTGCGTTCCTCTTTCGCCTACCACCGTCGACCATCGTTCTTCCGCATCTCCAAAGGATGAAGAACGATCCCGGGCGGGTTCCGTCCGGGTTAAACAGATATAGTTTTAACCGGATGTTTCTGTCAACTGCTCCTTCAGCTCAAAGTTCCATTTCCCAGAATCTGGTAGACGGACGGGTACACCAGCAGCTCCAGCAAAAAGGAGGTTAATATTCCCCCGATCATGGGGGCCGCGATTCGTTTCATGACGTCGGAGCCGCTTCCGACCGCCCACAGGATGGGGATGAGCCCTAAAAAAGTGGTCGAGACCGTCATGAACTTGGGCCGCAGCCGTTTTACCGCCCCGAATCGAATGGCTTCCTGCAGGTCGGCCAGACTGCAAAGCCGGCCTTCGCTCTTTGCCTTCTC
>CAVVEP010000057.1:0-82593 GCA_963747015.1 uncultured delta proteobacterium | reverse complement strand
TCCATCTCCCTTTACGGGAGAAAGGGGACAGGTCAATAGTTATCCCTCCGGCAACACACTCCGGACCACGGCCTTTAGCTGTCTCGCCGATGGCAGTTTCCCCTTCATTTCGGCGGGCAGCCTGGGTTGCAGCGCGTAGGTGGCCACGCCGATGGGGTTGGCCTTGGTGCGCAGGGCGTATTCCACCTCAACATCATCCTTTTCCGCGCAAAGGATGACGCCGATGGAAGGCTGGTCGCCGGGGCCGCGCTCCCTGTCGTTGAGAAGATTCAGGTAAAAATCCATCTTGCCCGCATATTCGGGTTCAAAGGGACCGACCTTCAGCTCAAAGGCCACTAGGGCTTTAAGAAAGCGGTGGTAGAACAACAGGTCGATGAAATACTCCTTTTTGCCCAGGGTCAGCCGGTGCTGGCGGCCGATGAAGCAGAATCCGTACCCGAGTTCCAGGATAAAGTCCCGCAGCCGGTCGATGAGCCGGTCTTCCAGTGCTCGTTCCGTGACCGCCCGGCGAATGCCAAAGAATTCCAGGTTGTAGGAACTTTTGAGCATCTCCTCGGCCTGTTCAGCCAGATGCCCGGGCAGGGCTAACTCGAAGTTATGGGTCTTGTTTTCTGTTCTCGCGCGTTCATAGGCCCCTGCCTTGATCTGGTTTAAGAGGACATTACGGGACCAGCCCAGGCGGGCCGTGGCCTCGAGATACCAGAGCCGGGCAGCGGGGTCTTTGACTTTTTGACAATTTCGACATGATGTCCCCACGGGATGGGAGCAAGTATTTCTCTCACAAACCGTGAGAGAAATTCATCCACAGCTTTTCCTGGAACAGGTTGTTCCAGGTCTTTGGCCCCCTGCCTTTCCATTTCTGGAACAGCTTGTTCCAGAAAGGAGACATCGACATATTCCGAGTAAAACTGCCTCATCCGCCAGACGCTATCCGGTGAAAAGCCTCGCATTTCCGGGAAATGCCCGGCGCAGATCCGCCGCCACCATTTCCACCACCGAATCGCCCCAATGAAGGTCTTCTGTTTTTCCACGATCGCCCGGCCGATATCCCAATAAAGTAAAATCATGTCGCGGTTCACATGACGCGCAGCCGAGATGCGGGCCGCCGTGACGCGCGCTTTAAGGTCCTCAATAAACCGGCGGTAATCCGGGGTGGCCAGAACGGCCGCATCGCTTTTCATTGGGCCAGTCCTTTCAACAACGCCTCGGCCTCCTTCTCCAGTCGCCAAAACTCGGCCAGCAGTAGTCAGCGAGCGGAGGCGGCTGGTAGCGGTAGAAATATTTGTTGGGGAGAATTTCATAGCCTGGCCTTCGAAGACGCTCTGTCGATTTCCATATTTCATTGGCCAGGTTGTCCAGTTTGGGTTTGACTATGGATAAGGGAATGTTGTTTCATTTTCCTCACCTCCAGTCCGCCGGTTATACTATAAAATGCAGAAAAAAACGTCATTAGAAAAGCTCATTTCAGGTCATCCGGGAATAAGAAAAATGCGCATCCCATTCAAGCCAGGATTTTTGATCCACCACAGGGACGCCGCTTTTGGCAGATCCGGATGGTGTGGCCCGCGCCGCCGGAAAGGGGACTGGTTTCGTCTACATAGAATTTGCCGAAAGCGGCAGGCGGAAGATTGAGAGCGGCGGAACCGACGACCTTGAGGGTGTCCCGGAGGAGGTAAGCCGGTTCGATTGTGTGCTTCTACTACTCCCCGTGGCGGGAATGCTCGATAAATTCTCAATAGCCGGGGCTTGCCTGAAGCGTTTTATCCATGAGAGTTATTCGTTCGGAATCGTGAACGTCGTCCAAGGTAAGGTGTGGCGCCCTTGTTTCTTGCCTGAAATACCCGGCGTGAAAGGTAGGCTTAGTAGTGGAAACTTGCATGCCGAAACGGCATAATAGAGATTTCTAACCGCGATTGTAAGCCTTCCGGATTGGTATTCGCTGCCACCGGCCACGAGTGATTCATGCGCCTTCTCCATCCAGTAGTTTACAAGCATGGATCTGTGTTCCGATTGGAAGGAGCCTGTTTCCGTCATCGCATCGCCACCCCCTCCCTGTTGATTTCTTCATGGATCGGGAGAACGGTGCAGATCCCTTCATTCCAGTCATGAAACGTATTGACGATAATGCTGATCACGACATCATGCTTTATCTCCACTTCAAAGAGCGCATCTACGATCTCGTGTCTTTCCTTCCAGTGAAGCGGTTTCGCGGTCAGCAGGAGCAAATCAATATCGGATTCCTGGTCGCCGTCACCTCTCGCCTTTGAACCGAAAAGGATAACCTCTTTGACAGAAAACCGTTCTTTAAGAATTCGCGTCGCTTCTCTTATGGCCGCCTCTTCGTTTTCTTTCAATTTCAAGTCTTCAGGACCTCTCAATCCAAACGCCTCCTCCCATTGGTTATTGCCTAAAATGATGCCACTATATCATACGAATTTGATATATCCGATTACAAACTCGAAACTTTTTTAAGAAAAATGCATATCCCGGCCCAGCCAGGTCTTTTGATCCAGCACGGGGATGCAATGCTTTTGGCAGACCCGGATGGTGTGGCCGGCGCGCCGGAAAGGGGACTGGTTTCGTTTAGTAGAATAAGTTGGTTGAGCGAGGATTTGCAAGGCAGCAAATACAAGGGGCTGGACAGTCGCAGCCGCCCGCGGCACGGATAATTTTCAAACAGGCCCTACACCCATCAGGGTTTGAATGCCTCCACAAGGCCGTCCATGTGTTCTCCGGCTTGAAGGAGGTTCATGCGCTCAATCCGGCCTTTGAAAGCGCCTCTCGGATTTGGTCATAGGTATAGGTCCCCCCGGCAGGCGTAACCAGAAGCATATTAACGGCGAAGACGGCGCCGGCCCTGGGTCTGGTGCGGTCGGACGTCATAACATGATCACGGATAACGATTCGGCCGCCGGGAATCAGGGCCCGGAACACCTTGGAGAAAAGCTCTACATTCTGCTCGGGACCGTTCTGATGGATAATAGCGGAGAGGAGGGCCAGGTCGTGACCGCCAGGCAGTTCGTCCGTATAAAAATCTCCAGGACGAGAGTGACGCGCCCCGGGACACCGGCATCGCCAAGGTGTTTTCGCGCCAACTCGATGACATCAGGCCGGTCGAAGATAGTGGCCTTCATCCCGGGCGCCGCCTCCAGGAAGGCCAGGGTATAGGTCCCCATTGCTCCGCCCACATCAAGGAGTGCCCTGCTCGAACCAGGCCCGATTGCCGAAACAACTCGCGGAGCAAGAGGTTTGGCCACCACGTTCATTGCTCCGATGAAAGCGCGCAGCTCGCCCTCATCCTTGCTGGGACTGGAAGAAATGGGTTCCATCCCGGACATCCAAACCTTGAACGACCTTCGTGAGATTAGACCAACGTTCCCACAAATGGCCCATGTGAAGAACCATGGGAAGCACCGATTCCGGAGCATCCCTGGAAAGAAATCGGGACACCGAGGCGGGGCACTGATATTTTTCCGCCTTTTTGACCAGCAGATCCATGGCGGCAAGCGCGTCCAGGAGGATAGCCAAACCTCTTGAATCGGCCTTCTTCTTTTCGGCGATTTCCCGGACGGATAGCGGCGCCGGGGTGAGAAACGTGAAAAGATCCATCTCGGCCCCGGTGAGAAGTATCCGTGACTCCATAAAGTTTCGCGCCAGACCCAGCAATTTTCAGCATTGATGGAATTCATATCTAATCTCTCCTTGTATGGCCGCGTTGATATGAGCATGATGCCCATCGGCGATGGATTGACGCTGATGCGAAAGAGGTGATGACTTTCATCCTAACTATAAATCAATCGGGCAGCTTCTTTGTACCTTTCCAGGTGTGAAAGCTTTCGATTTCCTTCTGCATGTCGTTGGCAACACGGGCTCGGTGGGAAACTGCCAGGGCCTGGTACATGGCGATGGCTGATTCGGCCAGTTTGTCCTGGGCACGGAGGATAAACACGGGCTCCTCATCACCGACCTTGGGGATATTCAGTTTTCCGTATTTTGTTGATACTGCCATCTTGAACACCTCCTCAACAGTTTCTTTATTTTTAGTTTACGAGGTTCAGGCACACAAGGAAATGGGGTGGTTTGTGTATTTTTTTTGGGAAAAAACCGTATCTCTTCTAAAGAAGACCCTGTGACGGAATGGCTTTGCTGAATCCAAACAGAGTACCAGGGAATTTGAATAGGATACAGCCTCCCTCTTGACCGATAATCGCTTTACAGATAAGATGGAATGAAGTTCAATACCCGTGAATGAATATTATTCAGTCAGTTTTATGGTGCAGGACCTCTGCATCGTGCTGGTCCAAAGATTTCAGTCCCGCGGGTCCGCGGTATCGGGTTTCAGGACACGCTGACACCTGAAACCTGGAGACAAAACATGATAGATAGAAGCGGAGCAGATTCTTGAAGACAAATAGCCTGACGATTACCCCCCTTGAAGCATGGATTAGAGAAAAGATCCGCATTGGCGGCGAATCGGCAGAGAAGACCTTTGTGGAAGCACTGAAAGGCTACCAGCTTCAGCGGATAAACGGGATCATCGACTACGCGCGTCGCAACATCCCTTTCTATCGTCACCACCTGGCCACCATTTCGACTACGCCCCTCACGGACCTCTCACACATTTCGCGATTTCCCTTTACCACCGCGTCGGACCTTATAGAAAACCCATTGAGATTCCTGGCGGTCAGCCAGGACGACATAGCCAGAATCGTCACCCTTCGCACATCGGGAAGCACGGGGGAGGCCAAGAGGCTTTTTTTTACAGAAGAGGATCTGGAGCTGACCGTGGATTTCTTCCATCACGGCATGTCCACTCTTGTACAACGGGGGCGGAAAGTGGTGATTCTCCTTCCCGGAGAAAGACCCGACAGCGTGGGAGACCTGCTTCGTAAAGGTCTGCAAAGAATGGATATTCCTGTCCTTGTATATGGTCCTGTTGCCGATCCCGATCACGCTGCTGAAGCGATCTCTTCTTTCGGCGCCCATTGCCTTGTTGGCATTCCCACGCAGGTTCTTGCCGTGGCCCGCTCGCGTGCGGGCGCTGCTATCGGAAAAGGCGCCATCGAGAGCGTCCTCCTGAGCACGGATTACGTCTCCCTGGCAATCACGGAAACCCTGGAGAAGGTGTGGGGATGCCGGGTATTCGGCCATTACGGCATGACAGAGATGGGTCTCGGCGGAGGCGTCGAATGCGATGCCCTGAACGGATACCACCTCAGAGAGGCCGACCTTTACTTCGAGATAATCGATCCTGAGACAGGAGAGCCATGCCCTGACGGTACGATGGGCGAGGTGGTTTTTACCACTCTCACGAGACGAGGCATGCCTCTCATTCGATACAGGACCGGAGATATCGCCCGGATGATGACTGAGCCATGCCCGTGTGGCAGTGTTCTAAGGCGGATGGGACGCGTCAGAGGCAGATGGAACGGCGCCCTTCGTTTGGGTCCTGACCGGATACTGACTCTGCCCGATATGGATGATGCCCTGTTTCGGCTTCCCGGTTTACTCGACTATCGGGTTTCTCTTTCACAAGGCAGGGATGAAAGGTTCCGAATGCACATCGACATACACAGGTCCGAAACCGGCAGGCCCCGCAGAAAGCGAAATTCTCAAAGCACTCAACAAGGTGGAAGTAATACGGAAAAGTATCGACGACGCAAAACTGGAGGCGCCCACTCTGCGTTTCTCGCCGGAGGGGCGCTGGACCACGACCGGGACGACAAAAAGAAAGATCGCTGTTATGAATGCACCCCTTGACTGACAACCTATTTCATCAATTGAACGCTTATTCCCGATCCCTCCTTATAACAGTCAGTAATTCAAGGCATTAAGCATATCTTGTCACGCATGCTTTTTCTCTTGACAGGTAGTTACGATATAGCTATTTTATAACCATATTATAAATAACCTGATACTTCATTTTACGGGTGAAGCCCGTTTTGAATTAAATGCCTGCAACACATGATAAATAATTAAGATAAGATAGGCCTCAGGCAATAAGCAGGAGTTGAAAATGAGATACGCAGAGACAGGATTTAATCTGGAAATTGATCTATCCCGAGGAAACATTGAGAGGGTAGAAACCGACCCAAGAGACACCGAGCTTTATCTTGGGGGTTTAGGCACGAACGCAAAGATATTGTGGGACAGGGTTCCCCCTGAAGTGGATCCTTTTTCTCCCGATAATCTGCTCATATTCAGCGCCGGTCTCTTGTGCGGCACACCCGCTACCGGCTGCAACCGCACCATTGTTTCCACCATTTCTCCTCAGACGCGCTTAATGGCATTTTCCATGATGGGAGGATTTTGGGCGCCCGAATTGAAATATGCCGGTTATGACAAAGTGATCCTTCGCGGCAAGTCCCCCGATCTCGTGTATATATGGATCAACAACGACAAGGTGGAAATACGCGATGCCTCACATCTCAAAGGCAAAGGCTCCGTGGAGACCGCGGAACTGATTAAGCAGGAGTTGAAGGAGCCCAAAGCCCAGGTGGCGGCCATCGGCCTGGCCGGTGAAAACAGGGTCTTTTTTGCTTCCATCGAGCAAGGCAGGTCCAGCGCCAGCCGGGGCGGCATAGGGGCCGTCATGGGAGACAAAGGGGTAAAGGCGATCGTTGTTCGTGGAACAAAGGACATCAACCTCGCCCAGCCTGCTGAATTCTTAGGGCTCTGCAACGAAGTCCTGGAATATATAAAATTTCGAAATGAAAATCCCGTTCCCGGGGTCATGCCCATATTAGCCGGGCTTGGATCGCCGCAGGAAATGAAAGTCCATGACGAAAAGTGGCACACCGAAAATTTCTCGTGGGGAAATTCACGCGTCCGCAGGAAAGAATTCTGGAATGAAGAAATTGCAAAAGAGTGGATGGAAACGCTGGACACTATGCGAACGCGGCTGATCAGTTGCTATAACTGCCCCATGACATGCGGGGCAACCATTTCTCCCCCGGGACGTCCGACCTATATGATGAAGTGTTTCTCGAAACTGACCTATACCATGGCGGCCTTTTCAAACCTGGAATTTGGTCTGGGCATCGCCCAAAGTGCCACGGAATACGGAGTGGATGGATTCTCGGCCCCGCAGGTGATGGCCTTTGCCCTGGAGCTTTACGAAAACGGCATATTGACCGACGATGATTTCCCTGGAATGCCTGCCGACAGCGAGGGGAGATTTTTCTGGCTGTTGGACAGAATTGTCCGGCGGGAAGGGATCGGAGATGTGCTTGCCAACGGCACCTATTGGGCGGCGAAAGAGATTGGGAAAGGTGCTGAGGAATATGCACATAATAACATTAAGAAACATGAGCAGCTGCCCCTCAAACTGTCCATGCTGAATCCCATTTATTTCCTCATGTATGCGACCGGCGAGAAGATCAATATTACCCAGATTGAAGGGCAGTTCCCGCAGGCGCCTTTTCCCAAGAGAGAACATAGGGAAGCGTTTGTGAAGGATTGGTTCCAGGTTCCCGATGAAAAATTCAAACAGATATTTTCTGGACTGGGAACCACGCGGAGAGAACTCCATCCCTTATTACCCGACTGCTGAAATGTGTTGCGATATTGTTGACTGGCAGGAGAAGATGCACTACATCGATGACGCCCTGGGCATGTGCGCCGGTTTGTCCTCATTTCCCCTGAAACCCCCTTATCATATCCACAATTACCCGAAATTTATTGCTTCGGGGGCCAGGCATCCCCATGGATGAAGAAAAGCTGACACAGGCAGTCAAGAGATACCGGACACTGGTCAGGGCCATTAATACCCGAAGAGGCATGAGGAGAAAGGATGAGAATCCTCCAAAGGACCATTGGAAGAAAAGATTTCCCGAGCTTGAAGAGAAGCTTTTGGACACCTATTACAAATTCAAAGGGATGGAATAATGATGGTATTCCCACGAAAGAGTCTTTGCATGAACTGGGTCTGGATTATGTGTACGAAGACTTCGAAAAGCGGGGGATCTATGGAGATAATGGGGATACACCTTCCAAAGAGACCTTGGCCGAAAAAGAGAAGGAGATGTAGCCGTGGGTGAGAAGAAAAAGAAAATCGTTAAGACCATCAAAGTTGATGCCGACAAGTGCAACGGTTGCCGGGCCTGTGAAGTCATCTGCTCCGCTTTTCACGCAGCCCCCAAATATAGCAGCAACAATCCGGCAAGATCCCGAATTCGCGTGATGCGCCATCCACTGAAAGACATCTATGTGCCGGTATATGCGGGGGAGTATACGGCTGCCGAATGTGCGGGCAGGGATAAATATACCATTGACGGAAAGGAATACGAAGAATGTGCCTTCTGCAGGGCTTCCTGTCCGTCTAGAAGTGAATTCAAGGAACCCGATTCCGGCCTCCCTTTGAAATGCGATATGTGTGAAGGCGAAGACGAGCCCCTGTGTGTCAAGTGGTGCCTGGTGGATGCCCTAACTTACGAAGAAAGGGAAGAGGAAGTGGAAGAAGAAGAAAGCCCGGAGGAGATGGAAATCGGGTTGCAGGCATTGGCCAACCAATATGGTATGGACAAGATCATGGAGACCGTTGCCCGGATGTCCGTGTCGAAAAAGGCCTAAAATCATCAAGGCGGAACAAGAGGTTAAGAAAGACAGTGGAGAGTGTAGCCGATTATAAAGAGATCGTCGATGTCATCAAAGAAAGCGGCGGAGACGCCTTTAAAAGATGCTTTCAATGCGGATTATGCGACACGGTTTGTCCATGGAACAGGGTCAGAAACTTCAGCATGCGCAAGCTGGTCAGGCAGGCGACGTTCGGTTTTACCGAGATTGAAAGCGAGGAGATGTGGCTTTGCACCACCTGCGGAAGATGCCCCCAGCAGTGCCCCAGGGACGTAAAGCAGATCGAATCGGGAATCGCCCTGCGCAGGGTCGCCACGGAATACGGGGTGTTTCCCAATTCCGTCAAACCTGTCCGCACGGCGGTGGGAAGCCTCATGGGCGAAGGCAACCCCCTTGGGGAAGAACGGGCAAAGAGGGCGGACTGGGCAAAAGGCCAATCCGTAAAGACTTCTCCGAGGAAATGGAAATTTTCTATTTCCCCGGCTGCTACCCCAGCTATGACCCGAGGTTGAAAAAGGTCGCCATTGCCACGGCGAAAATCCTCAACGCCGCGGGGGTGGAATTCGGCATACTGGGCGCCAAGGAGAACTGCTGTGGAGAAAGCATCCGCAAGACGGGGGATGAGGAGTTATTTAAACGCCTTGCCAAGGAAAACATCAAGACCTTTATCGATAACGGCGTAAAGAGGATTCTTGTTTCCTCCCCCCACTGCTACCATACCTTCAAAAACGAGTATCCCCAATTCAAAGTGAACTTCGAAGTGATTCATATCTCCCAATATCTGTACGAGCTGATGAACGCGGGAAGGCTTGCCTTCAAAGGGGAATACGGAAAGAAGGTGGCCTATCATGATCCCTGTTATCTGGGCCGGCATAACGGCATCTTTGACGAACCCCGGGAGGTCCTGAAGAAGGTCCCCGGCCTGGAACTGATGGAGATGCCTGAAATCCCGGATAGACAGTCTCTGCTGCGGAGGCGGAGGCGGCAGGGTCTGGATGGAAACCCAAAAGGGAGAAAGATTCGGAGACATGAGAATCCAACAGGCGATCGACGTCGGCGCTGAGATCCTGGCGACCGCCTGCCCGTACTGCATTACCATGTTTGAAGACAGCAGGATCACCATGGGTGTCGACGAAAAGATAGAAATCAAGGATATCACGGAAATCATACAGGAAGTAATTTAAGAACCCCTGTAAATCTCATAAGGAAATAGAGAAGTGGAAAATGAACAGATGGCACAGCTTAGCAAGACTTTCGCGGACCGTAATTTCGGCGATGTGATGATTGTCGGTGGAGGGATCAGCGGCATTCAGGCCTCTCTGGATCTGGCCATTGCCGGTTTCAAGGTTTACCTGGTTGAGAAGGCGCCGAGCATCGGGGGTCATATGGCCCAGCTCGACAAGACCTTTCCCACCAACGACTGCTCTATGTGAATACTTTCTCCTAAACTGGTCGAGGTCGGCCGGCATCCAAACATAGAGGTCCTGACGTATACGGAAGTGAACGGCGTGGAAGGGGAAGCAGGGGACTTTACGGTCTCCCTCACGAGGAAACCCAGATATATTCTGGAAGACAAATGCACGGGCTGTACAACCTGCGTTGAATACTGTCCGGTCCAGTACCCGGACCAGTTCAATCAGGAAATATCGGAAAATAAGGCCGTTCATATATACTTTGCCCAAGCCATTCCCCTCATTGCCTATATCGATGAGAGCTGTCTGTACCTGAAAGAAAAAAAATGTCTGATCTGTGAAGGCGTCTGTCAGAATAAGGCCATCGATCTTCATCAAAAGCCGGAAAAGCTGCAAATCAATGTGGGGGCCATCCTTCTTTCTCCCGGCATCGAGCCCTTTGATCCCGGCGTGGCGCAGAAATATCACTACGGAGAGTTTCAGAACGTGGTCACCAGCATGGACTATGAGCGGCTGTTATGCGCCACGGGGCCATACGGAGGCGAGATACGACGCGCCTCCGATAAGAAACATCCCCAAAAGATCGCCTGGATCAGCTGCGTCGGTTCCAGACGGGTGACCGAGGGCGACAACAGCTACTGTTCCGGGGTATGCTGCACCTATGCGCAGAAACAGGTGATTTTGACGAAAGATCATGAAGCGGAAGCGGAGTGCACCATATTCCACAACGACATTCGTTCCTTCGGCAAGGATTTCGAACGATACTACCAGCGAGCGGAAGCCCTTCCCGGAATTCGATTTATCCGGAGCTACACCTCCATTGTAAAAGAGGACCCGGAAACCGGGAATGTGACCATACGGTACGCGACCCCGCGGGATGGCGTAAAAGAAGAAGAATTCGAGATGGTGGTGCTGTCGGTGGGACTGAATCCCCCCAAGGACTTCACGGGACTGGCGGATACCTTCGGCATCGAGCTCAATGACCACAATTTCTGCAAAACCAATCCGGTCAATCCCATGGAAACCACCAGACCCGGGGTCTTCGTGAGCGGCGCCTTCCAGGGCCCCATCGACATCCCCGAGTCGGTTTTCAGCGCGAGCGGCGGCGGCGTCCAATGTGGCGAGCTCCTGGACTACAGGAGAGGAAATCTTTCCAAGGAAAGGATCTATCCGCCGGAAAGGGATGTTTCCCAAGAAGAGCCGAGGGTGGGAGTTTTCGTGTGTCACTGCGGGGCCAATATCAGCAGCATCGTGGATGTTCCCTCCACGGTGGAATATGCCCTGACCCTTCCCAATGTGGTTCACGCCCAGCAACAGCTCTTTTCATGCGCCACGAATTCCGCTCAGGAAATAACGGACATAGCCAAGGAAAAAGGGCTCAACCGCGTGGTGGTGGCGGCCTGCTCGCCCAGGACCCTTGAACCGTTGTTCCGCGATACCCTTCGCGAGGCGGGAATCAATCAGTATTATTACGATATGGCCAATATCCGGGAACATTGCTCGTGGTGCCATTCCAAGGAAAAGGAAGAAGCCACGCAGAAGGCAAAGGACATCACCCGCATGTCCGTGGCACGCGCCTGTCTTCTGGAACCATTGCAGGAATTTGATCTGCCGGTCAACAGCCGGGCGCTCATTGTGGGCGGCGGAATCGCGGGCATGACCTGCGCCCTCTCCATCGCCAGCCAGAAAGGCCATGAGGTTTACCTGGTGGAAAAGAAGAAGGATTTAGGGGGGATCGCGCGAAGGCTTCATTACACGCTCGAAGGGCTGGATGTTCAGGCCTATTTGCAGCGATCTTGTGCAGAAAGGTCTACCAGAATCCCCTGATCCATGTCTATACGGATGCCACCATCCTGGAGGCCACCGGTTATGTGGGGAATTTTGTAACCAAGGTAAAATCCGATAAGGGGATTACGGAGATCAAGCATGGCGCCGCCGTTATCGCCATAGGCGCCGATGTCTATGAACCCACCGAATACCTTTACGGAGAAGATGACCGGGTCCTGACCCAGCTTGGAACTGGAAGAGCAGATCGCAAGGGGGGAGGAAAAGGTCATCAACGCCCAGACCCTGGTGATGATCCAATGCGTAGGCTGCAGAAATGAAGACAGAAATTACTGCTCCCGCATCTGTTGCGGCAATTCCATCAAGAACGCCCTGAAGCTGAAAGAGATCAATCCCGAGATGGATATCTACATCCTCTTCCGGGATATGAGAACCTATGGGTTCAGTGAGGACTATTACCGGGAAGCCTCCGAAAAGGATGTAAAGTTCATCCGCTGGGAACCGGATAACAAGCCTCGGGTGGAAGCGGTTACGGAGGCGGGCAAACCCGTTTTGCGGGTGATCGTGAACGATGAAATCCTGGGCCAGGAGCTGGGAATTGACGCCGATTGTCTCGTTCTGGCGGCCGCGGTGATTCCCTCCGAGGCAACCAAGGAAGTAGCCGCGCAATTCAAGGTCACTTTGAGCCCGGATGGCTTTTTCAAAGAAGCCCACGCCAAATTGCGGCCCGTGGAGTTTGCCGCGGATGGCGTTTATCTCTGTGGCGCCGCCCATTATCCGAAGAGCATATCGGAAACCATTAATCAGGCGTACGGCGCCGCCGGCCGGGTCTTGACGCTTCTCTCCCACGATACGGTCATTGCCTCGGGTTCCGTTTGCGAGGTGGACGAGAAAAAGTGCATGGGATGCGGGGCCTGCGTTGAAGCCTGTACATACGGCGCCATAGAGTTTCAGAAGACGAAGACGGGACAGAAGGCTGTCGTAAATCCTGTCCTGTGCAAGGGAGATGGGCTCTGCAACACCAAATGTCCGACAGGAGCTATTTTCCTGAAACACTTTACCGATGAAGAGCTCCTCAGCCAGATTGACGCGGCGTTTCCAAAGCAAGAAACCTTGCCGCACATGGATAAGGCCGTTGGGGATGTGTAGAAGCCGGAATTACATAAAACAAACAAGGGGATAACGAATGGGTGCAGGAGTTACATTCAAGCCGAAAATATTAGGCTTTGTATGCCATTGGTGAGCATACGGCGCTGCGGATATGGCTGGAGTTTCCAGACTACAATATGCTACTGAAATGAGACTTATTCGCGTCATGTGTTCCGGCAGGGTCGACCTGGAATTCGTACTCAGGGCCTTCTCAAATGGAACGGACGGGGTATTTATCGGCGGTTGCCATCTTGGCGACTGCAACTATGTAACGCATGGGAATTATCATGCCCTGAACATGGTGCTTCTATGCAGAAAAATCATGGAGTACATCGGACTGAATCCGGAAAGATTGCGCATCAAATTCATGTCCGCGGGCGATGGCATTCCTTTTGCCGAAATGATGAGTGACTTCAGCCGCAAGGTAAACAGTTAGGGCCGTTGGGCAAAGGGGAAGGCGAAGCCGTCGAAACGGAAGAACTGCGGGCAAAAATCGCGGAAGTGACGAAGCTGATTCCTTATATTAAGATAATGGAAAGGGAGAAACTGGAATCGCGTCTCGATGACAAGGAAGAACAGGAAAAACTTTTCACCCTCAGCGAGATAGAAAGCTTGCTTCAGGAAGTCGTCTCGTATTATATTGATCCGGAAAAGTGCAAAGCATGCATGACTTGCGCCAAGAGATGCCCCGCGGATGCGATTATCGGAGGCAAGAACCAGATCCATGTGATCGACCAGGAGAAATGCATCAAGTGCGGAACCTGCTTTGAGGCTTGTCCGCCAAAATTCGGTGCGGTGACGAAGATTTCAGGCGAGCCCGCTCCGCTCCCCATACCTATGGAAGAAAGAATGATCGTCAGAAAAAGCGCAAAAGCGTAAGGAGACCCCCATGGACGAAAGCACCATTAAAATCAGGCTCATGAAAGCTGATGATTTTGACGCTGTAGCCGCCATTGACCGCAAAGTGCTCAAGATTTCAAGGACGGAGTACTACGAAGTTAAATTTGAAAAGCTTTTTGCCTCCACCGATTATCTGCCCGCATCGCTTGTGGCGGAAGAAAAGGATGGAACCGTGGTAGGATTCATCATGGGGGAAATCTACATGGGAGAGTTCGGGATTTTCCAGGAAGAAGCAAGGCTGGATACCATCGGCGTTGATCCCGACTACCAGCATAAAGGCGTCGGCGAACGGTTAATCAATGAATTCATGGATCATTTGAGAAGTGTGGGAGTTCAGAAAATTCACACGCTGGTGGACTGGAATGATTCCAAACTGATCCATTTCTTCAGCGCAAACCATTTCAGCCCCTCCAAAACCATCAACCTGGAAAGAACCCTTTGATGTCGTTAAATTTTCCGTAAAAAGTCCAGTGCGATTATTCCTTCCGCGCTTACCCCGCAGAAGGATCCGCAATGGCAAACTGGCTCAAAGGATCGCTGTTGACAATCGGCGGTCCGAGGCGCATGCGGGTGAGGGTGCGAAGCGGGGCAAAACCCAACCATTCCGCGGCGGATACGGCAGCCGGATTTCCGTCAGGGACGTCCCAAAAGACCGAAGGGTTTTTCGCGCCGGCGAGCAGTTCGTGCACCAAGCGCAAGGCCCCTTCGTTGTCGGGACAGACAACCGGGCCAAGTTGATCCGCATTCGCCCCCACGCGCAGAAGACCCCAACCGATCACCCTCCCCTTCGACGGCCATACGAGCGCCCGCCGGCTCTGTTGCGCCAGGCTCCGCAGGAGGGCGCCGCGAGAGACATCCAGAACCTTTTCATCAATCTCTTCCACGTCCGCCCAATCCGCATCGCGCAGGTTTCGCGCGGGGGCGGACATCCCGTTCAACGAAGATACATCATTCTTCCCTGGCCCCTGCCGGCGCGTCAGTGTCCACTCCGGGACGAATCCGAGCTTTTTGTAGACGCCGAAACCCGCCGGCGTCGCGTCGAGTTTGATGCATTTCACTCCCCGGTCGTGCAAATAGTCCAGCAATCGGCTCAGAAGATGTATGGCGATACCCTGCCGCCGGTGCTCGGGATGCACAAGCATCATTCCCACCCATGAGAGCTTCTCATCATAGGTGAGAGAAGTCACCGTCCCCAACAAAAGCCGTTCTTCGTTGCCACGAAACACCCCCGCGGACTAAGTTCCAAAAAACGAAGCCAATCGGACGGGGTCTGGTTCCAGCCAATAATCCGGCGCAATTCATCCGCACCGGCTAAATCACTCTCGGTCATCCGGCGAAAACAGATGTCGTTCATCATCTTACACTCCGATAAAACCATCAAACAGGTTTATTGTCACACACCTCGCGGCCGCGACAAAACAGGCATGCCGCCCCGAAGGCGACCAGATTGGTAAAAAGGAAGGATCTCCTGCTGATGCAAATCAAATTGCACGGGTATTCAGTATCATTTCAAGCGCAAAGAAGCAAGGTCTTGCCGGCAACCTATTTCTTTTGCAACTTCCTGTACCCCGGGCGCAGCTGGCCCTCCATACATGTAAGTTATACGATACAAATCCAACATATTATTAGCTATTATGAAATTTCAAAAACATTTTAATTTAAAATGTAACTAACTGTAATGTATTGGCTATCTCAACATATTGGTTGGCAACGACGAAATATTAAGAAGGATATGAGTTTTTTCTTGACAACATTTTTGAATTAATATATTCAAATTTTAAGACATGCTGTAGGTTGAACTACATTCATTTCTCGACTCTTTTATAAGGAGGGACTGTGGATAAAAACGAAGTCTTAGAAAAAATGAAGGCTGCCGAGATCGACACCCTGCGAGTTGATTTCCCTGATATGCATGGCATTGCTCGAGGCAAGATTATTCCCGCAAAGCGCCTGGATGAAATCCTTGAAGAAGGCATCAATTGTGCAAAACCCACCTTTTCCTTGGACTTGAGTTACAATATCCCGGCAGGAACGGGAACAGCGGAAGAAGTCAACTATGAGGATATGACCGTAATTCCGGATATTAACACCTTCGCAATCCTTCCGTACCAGGAAAAAACAGCCCGATTTATCGGAGATATTACCGTAAACGGCAAGCCCTTTCCTTTTTCACCCAGAGAGCTCCTTAAGCGAGTCATGAAAGAGTACGAGGCACTGGGCATCTTGCCTGTCGCAGCCACTGAATTGGAATTCTTCGTCTTCAAGAATAACGGAGAATCCTTGGAATATTATTCAAACCAACCCAGCAACGTATACACGACAAACCTGAGAGTAGACCCCATCTATCTGATGCGCAAGCTTCAAAATACCCTCCTTTCCATGGGCATAGACGTGCTTTATACCAATCACGAATTCTTCCAGGGGCAATACGAAATAAACTGGCGGCACACCGACGCACTGACCATGGCGGATCAGAGTTTTACGTTCAAAACGGTCTGCAAGGAGATGGGTTTCATCAACAATCTGCTGGTCACCTTCATGGACCGCCCCAAGAACGACATGGGAGGAAGCGGATATCACCTGCATGTATCTCTGAACGACGTCAAAACCGGAAAAACGCTTTTTGACGATCCAAACGGAAAGCTGGGGATGTCCGACACCATGCGGCATTTCATCGGAGGTCAGCTTGCACACGCCAAAGGGATGACGCCCTTTTTCGCACCCATCATCAATTCCTATAAACGCTATGCCCTGAACAGTTTCGCTCCCTATTACATCGCTTGGGGACTTGACAACCGTACAACCTATATTCGAGTTCCGAACGAGCGGGGGAAAGCGACCCGCATTGAAAATCGAGCGCCCTGCGCCTCGGCCAATCCCTACCTGGTCATCGCGGTGGCGCTGATTGCGGGACTGGACGGCATCAGAAAGAAAATTGACCCGGGCGATTACTATGAAGGCGACGTCTACGCCGCGGAACCCGGAAAATTTGAAACAATGCCGGGCTACCTGCACGAAGCCGTTGGGGAACTTATGAAAGATAAAGTGCTCCGCGACGCCATTGGGCCTGAAATCATAAAGAACTTTACTACCATGAAACTGGCCGAAGCGGAGCGATTCCGAACGTTCGTCACCGACTGGGAAACCCAAGAGTATTCTTATCACCTTTAACCGAATATCGGAACATTTCAAAAGGAATGCAATAGAGTCTTTACCGCCCCATTGGGCAAACACCCAAAATAATTTGATCCGTAATATTTGAAACGGGAGGAGCATTATGTGCGGAATAGCAGGAATTATTGCCAAGGACTCCCCCACCCTTGGAAAAGACCTGATCAACATGCTCAAGGAGCTTATTCATCGCGGAAAGGACGCCACGGGCCTGGCAGTTTATCAAAACAGAGACAATGTTCAAGTCAGGGTCTCCATGACGGATCCTCGCTATCTATCTGAGCTTGAAGAAATCATCGCCAAACATGGCGCTCTTTCTAATCAGAAGGTTTACCAGGGGGAGGGAGTCTTCACATTCTTTCAATCTGAAATAGATATCGCACCCGATCCCAAAAGACTATCGGCACTCCATTATGACATAGACACGCATCCTGCCCTCTGCGTTCATTCTCTGGGAAAACAACTCACAGTCTATAAAGATCAAGGATCCGCGAACGACCTTCAACGCGTTCATGAAATCCCCCAGATTAAATCCACGCACGGAATCGGACATGTCCGACTTGCGACTGAAAGCGTCGACAATATCAATTTCGCCCATCCTTTTGTTTCCTATCAGTATCCAGGGTTGGCCATTGTTCATAATGGTCAATTCACGAACTATTTTAACACCCGCAGAAAATTGCAGAGCTTGGGAGTCAGATTCAAGACCAACAACGATTCGGAAATGGCCGCTCATTTCATCGGCTATCACATGAAAGAAGAGGGGTTGTCCCTGGAGGATACACTCCATCTGGCCCTGGATGCTTTTGACGGGGTGTTCACGCTATTGGTTAGCACCGAGAATCAAATAGGCGCCATCCGTGATCGTCTGGGCATAAAACCCATGCTTTTCTTTGAAAAAGATGGCGGCATGGTCCTTTTCGGTTCGGAACAAATCTGTTTAACCCCAATCGTCTCCGATGTGTATGCCACGGAGATGGAACCGGGAGGCGTAAAGGTATGGTCCATTTAGACATTTCCAGAATGAGTTCGCGCGAGATCAACAAGACCCTGAAGGAATTGATTGGAACCGAGCAGGAGATCTTCATTGAAAACCCTCATTCCCTTCACAATTTTGCCACGGCCCTCATCGGAAAAGGCAAAATTACGGTCGAGGGAAGTACCGGTTTTTATACCGGCGGCTTTCTCGAAGGTCCCACCTTGATTATAAAGGGCAACACCGGCTGGTATACAGGCGATAATATGCTGGCAGGAGAGATCATTGTGGAGATGAACACCGGAAGCAACGCCGCCCCGTCCATGCTGGGCGGAACCGTGGTCATCAAGGGAAACAGCGGCAGTAGGACCGGCTACGGCATGAAAGGCGGGGACCTGATTGTTTGCGGAAATGTGGGCCGCTGGACCGGACAAATGACACTGGGAGGACGCATTATTATTCTTGGAACGATTGGAGAAGGGACAGGCGAATCCATGTATGACGGCATAATTCATGTTCTGGATCCGGACATTGAAAATAAACTTGGGGGGAATGTCAAAGTTGTCCCCATAAGCGACCAGGAAAAGGGGGAGGTGGCATCCCTCTTCAATAAATATGGAATTAAACAGGATGTGGACCATTTTAAAAGCGTAGTCCCTAAAGTGTATGGGCGCCATGAATACGTCTTATTTAAGCCAACCCATAAAAAGGGGGTGCAGAAATAATGGGAGACAAAAAAGAATCGACGAGACCCAAAGATGTCCAAAGAGGCGTCTGGAACCAGGAGACCATTTCAGAAATCAAGCGCAAGGCCCAAACCGGCAAACATCGTATACGGGGATGCGGCACTCCAAGAAAATTCCCCAACTTTGATGATCTTCTGTTTCTTCCTTCACAGCTCACCCGCATGTCCATAGACACTTACCGGGAAGACTGTGAAACCCGCACCGTTCTGGGCGCGCGCTATGCCACAAAACCGCTGGTTATCGAGACGCCGATCATGATCTCCGGCATGTCATACGGAGCCCTGAGCAAAGAGGCCAAAATCGCTTTGGCAAAGGCCACGGATATTGTCGGGACCTCAATCAATAACGGCGAAGGAGGACTCCTTCCCGAAGAAAGGGAAAACTCCTATAAGCAGGTGGTGCAGATCCTTCCCAGCAGAATCGGGTTTTCCCTTCGGAACATAGAGGCCGCTGACGCCCTCGAAATCATCACGGGCATCGGCGCGAAACCTGGACTGTCCGGACACCTGATGGCATCAAAAATAACAAAAGAAATCGCTGCATTCCGTCAATTGCCTGAGGGGATTGATCTTCACAGCCACCCCAGGCATGGAGATATTTTCGGGGCCGATGATTTGTGTCTCAAGGTTGAGGAGTTGCGGGACGTGACCAATGGAGAGATTCCCATATTCATCAAAATCGCCGCGGGAAGGGTTTGGGAGGATGTCAAAATCGCCGTAAAATCCGGAGTCGACGGTATCGTCATAGACGGCGCGGAGGGTGGCACCGGAGCGGCGCCGGTCGTGGCTTCCAACAACCTGGGAATTCCCCTTATGCCGGCGCTTGTTCAGGCTGTCCGCGCGCTCGAAGATATGGGCGTTAAGGAAGAAATGAGCCTTGTGGTCTCGGGGGGCATCAAGGATGGCGCGGATGTCGCCAAGGCCATTGCCTTGGGAGCAAACGCCGTGGCGCTTGGCACCGGCGCAATGATTGCCATGGGATGCGTAGTTTGTCTCAGATGTGATGAGGGAAAATGCGCATTTGGCATCGGCACACAAGATCCGGAACTCAGGAAAAAACTGAACGTTGATGAAGCGGCTCAAAAAATAGCCAACTATATTAAGGCAATGACCCATGAAGCCGTCATCATCGCCAAAGCAGCGGGAAAGACGAAATTGAGCAGCCTGGAACGGGAGGATGTGAGATCCCTGACTCTGGAGGCCTGCGCCATGACAGGCATTCCTTTGATCGGTTCCAACTATGTTTTCGGAGAAAAATTCGGATTCTGTTAACAGTCGAAGTGATGTTGTTTTTCAACGCATGGTAAGAGCATGCCATGCGGAAATCCGGTCCTGTGAACCGGCTATTTAGAGGTAATCTCCAAATGCGAATTACTGAACATCCCATATTGGGAACTTTTGAGAAAGGGAAGACAATCCGGTTTACTTTTGACGGCAAGGCCATGGAAGGGTGTGACAATGAACCCATCGCGGCGGCTTTAAGGGCACAAGGCGTGCTGATTCACCGTATTACCACAAGGAGAAAAGAACCCAGGGGGGTTTTCTGTGCCATAGGTCGGTGTACGGATTGCGTCATGACGGTTGATGGTGTTCCAAATGTACGCACCTGCGTAACGCCTTTGCGAGAAGGGATGGATATCCGAACGCAAAAAGGCAACGGGCAGATAATGGCTGAGGAGTAGAATATGCAAAGGCATGAAATGGTGAGCGTCGGCGCCGGACCTGCCGGCCTTTCCGCTGCCATCGAGGCAGCGAAAAACGGCGTTCAGGTGGCTGTTTATGATGAAAACGACAGACCCGGCGGTCAACTGTTTAAACAAATCCACAAATTCTTCGGGTCACATGAACACAGGGCCATGGAAAGAGGCTTTGCTATTGGAAAAAGCCTTCTTGAAGAAGCCCGATCACTGGGAGTTCAGGTGATCCTGGATTCGGTTGTCATGGGCATTTACGAGAATGGGACCATGAACATCATGGTAAAAGACCATGTAGAGGAGGTCAAAGGCGAAAGAATACTCGTGGCCACCGGGGCATCCGAAAACATGATCCCCTTTCCCGGTTGGACCCTGCCTGGGGTGATCGGCGCCGGCGCTGCCCAGACCATGGCAAATATCCATGGCGTTAGACCCGGAAAAAGACTGCTGATGGTGGGCTCTGGAAATGTGGGCGTAGTGGTGAGTTATCAAATGCTCCAGGCAGGTTGCGAAGTGGTTGCAATCATCGATGCCGCCCCTGAAGTGGGCGGCTATGGCGTACATGCCGCTAAGGTAGCGCGTACCGGAGTGCCTTTCTATCTTGGGCATACCATCAAAACCGCCCATGGTAACAAATGGGTGGAAGGAGCTACCATTTATCAGGTGGACGCATCCTGGCAACCAGTGGAGGGGACCGAAAAGAGTTTCGATGTAGACACCATCTGCGTTGCGGTCGGTCTGAACCCCATGACGCAGCTTCTTAAAATGGCCGCATGCAAAATGGTTTCCGTTCCGGCACTGGGTGGAAGCATTCCCGCGCACGACAAAAATCAGGAAACATCCGTTCCGGGGATATATGTGGCAGGCGATGTTTCGGGGATTGAAGAAGCCAGTTCAGCAATCGTGGAAGGGCGACTCGCTGGAATCGCCATATCCAACAGTTTGGGATATCTGAGCGATGACGATTTTCGTCAGCAAAGGCAAACGCTTTTGAAAAGCATGGCAGGATTGAGAAGCGGCCCTTTTGGTCAAAAAAGGGATGCGGGAAAACAACTCCTGTTCGAGTCTATGAAAGGATAAAGGGATGCCAGAAGGACTTAAAACAACAGGATATTTATCAGAAACAGAGATTTCTTCAGGGCCGGGAATACCCTCAGCGGAAAGACGCAAAAAGGGTCCTGTGGCGGTCATTGAGTGTATCCAGCCCATCCCCTGCAATCCATGCGAAACGAGTTGCAAGGTAAATGCCATTTCCGTCGGCGATGACATCACCAACCTGCCGCACTTGGATCAAGACAAATGCATCGGATGCGCCTCGTGCATCCCCATTTGCCCGGGACAGGCGATCTTTGTGGTGGATGATGGTTTCGAGGAAGAACGCTCAAGGGTCATGCTACCCTATGAATTTCTGCCTCTCCCCCAGAAGGGAGATGTGGTGACCGTCCTGGACAGAAGCGGAAAGGCGGTGGGTGAGGCAGAGGTTTTGAACGTTAGAAAAAAAGAGAATATGGATAAAACAGCCGTGGTTACGTTGGCAGTGCCAAAAGCATTGTCCATGAGTGTAAGATTTTTCAAATCCAAGAATAAACAAAAACATTGAGGAGGTAAATGGTTATGGCCGAACAAGCATTGGGTATGGTGGAAACAAGGGGACTCGTTGCAGCAATCGAAGCTGCCGACGCCATGGTAAAGGCGGCAAACGTGAAATTGGTGGGCAAAGAACATGCGGGGGGTGGACTGGTCACCATTTCCGTAAGGGGAGATGTGGGAGCAGTAAAGGCCGCAACGGATGCGGGCGGCGCTGCCGCGCAGAAGGTTGGTGAACTGGTGTCCGTCCACGTGATCCCCAGGCCGCATGCCGACATTGAAATTATCATCCCGAAACGGGAACAATAAGCGCAGGACTTTATTCCGGCTATTGGCCGGCGGCAATCGCCGGTTCGTCCCAAGCATATGGAATCTAAAAAGTAAGGAGCTGTTCCGATGGCATTTAGCATCCAATTCATATCGCACCCATCATCCGGCGTGAAAAACATATTGGCCCAGCGGTTGGGAGGCCAGGGGAAAAAATTTTTTGCTGAAGATGCTTTCGAATATGGTGCGGTGGGGCTGATTCAAGGAAAGCTGGTGGACATGATATGTGCTGCGGATATCGCTGAAAAGGCCGCTTCGGTAGAAGTCTTCGACCTGCGCGGTCTTTGCCCGCAGCACATCACCATGATCGGAATTTTTGGCGACGTGTCGGCGGTAAAAGCCAGCTTGGACGCCATTACAAGCAGTGAAAACTTGAAATAAACTCTCCGTAACGGGCTCCTATAAAACCGGAACTCTATAGTATGGAAGGATCTGCAGGCGATGGTTATTGCAAGGGTTGTGGGAAATGTCTGGTCGACAAAGAAGAATGAAAAACTCAATTCACTTCGACTGCTCTTCGTCCAGCCCCTTGGTGCGGGATTGAAGCCCATGTCGGATCTGATCGTTGCAGTCGATGAAATCGGCGCAGGCATCGGAGAAGAGGTGCTTGTAGCACAGGGCGCACCCGCCATGCAGGCTTTTTCCCGGGATGAATTGATCCCGGTTGATGCTGTAGTTGTGGCGATCGTAGACAGCCTGGAAATGCCGGATCGTGGGACTTTGGAATGAAAAAGGATGACATCATAAACAAAATACGAGCCGCGGGCGTCATCGGCGCGGGGGGTGCAGGGTTTCCAACCCATGTAAAGCTTAACGCTACGGTGGAGTATGTACTTGGAAACGGCGCTTCGTGTGAACCGCTTCTTATGAGCGATCCCTTCCTGATGGAAAATGATCCGGCCGCCGTTCTTCGCGGGCTCCAATTGGTTATGGACTGCACCGAGGCGCGTCAGGGTTCCATCTGCCTCAAGGGAAAACACCAGGGTGCAATGAATGCACTTAAACAGAAAGTTGGGAAGGCGCCATTCAAGAAGATTGAGCTCTTTGAATTGGACGATTTTTACCCCGCCGGTGATGAGCAGGTATTGGTATATGAAGTAACAAAACGCATTGTACCTGAGGGAGGAATTCCCCTTCAGGTGGGAGCCGTAGTAAGCAATGTGGAAACCCTTCTAAACATCAAACGGGCCGTTGATGAAGGAATACCCGTGACGGAGAGATATCTTACCGTCACAGGTGAAGTTAAGCGGCCCATGATCATAAAAGTTCCCATCGGAATAGCCGTGGGAGATGTTATAGCCCTGGCTGGCGGACCAACGATCGACACCTGCCAGGTAGTCATGGGTGGGCCCATGATGGGCCATGTGATAAACAGCATGAGCGTACCCGTGACCAAGACCACCAGCGGGATTATCGCCCTCCCCTCCAATCACAATATCATAACAGGAAAAATCAAAAATCCTGAACAGATACGAAGGATAGCCGCGACTATTTGTTGCCAATGCACGCGATGTACGGACCTTTGTCCCAGAAACCTTCTGGGACATCGGCTGGAACCCCACAAGATCATGCGGAATCTGGGATGGAACACGAAGAACCTCGCCGATGAAACATTGAAGGATGCCCTCATATGCTCCGAATGCGGTATCTGCGAAAAATATGCATGTCCCATGATGATTTCCCCCAGAGAAGTCAATGCAGCCATCAAACGCGAGCTACTGAAGAGTGGAATCAAAAGAGCTGCCGAAAAAACGACATACACACCTTCTAACTTCAGGGACATGCGGAAGATACCTACAAAGAGGCTCATGCAACGTCTCGGAATAAGCGATTACGACATCCATCCTGAACTTTATGAATCGGAAATTCGGGTTTCTGAAGTCGCGATCCCATTAAAGCAACATCTCGGAGCACCTTCGGTCAGCCTGGTTCGTGAAGGGGATCATGTAGATAGAGGAGATGTTATCGGCGAGATTCCTGAAAAAGCGCTTGGCGCCAGGGTGCACGCAAGCATCTCAGGCAGGGTGACATCGGTTGGGGATGTCATTGTAATCAAAGGATGAGGTTGACATATGGAATATAGAGCCATCGGCATGGTTGAGTTGAACAGCGTCGCAAAAGGAATTGCATGCGCGGATGACATGATCAAGACAGCATCGGTGGAACTTCTGATAGCGCGTCCATCATGCCCGGGCAGGTATCTGATCATGGTAAGCGGAGATGTGGGTTCGATTCAAAATGCAGTGGATGCAGGGAAGCTTGCGGCCGACGAATTTCTGGTGGATTGGTTCATCATCCCCAATGCGTCGCCGGAATTGTTTCCGGCACTCAACGGCACAAGCCAAATCCGCAAAATAGATGCACTCGGCATTATCGAGACCTATTCGGTTGCATCCTGTATCGCTGCCGCCGATGGAGCAGCCAAAGCGGCTGATGTGGATCTCATAGAGATCCGATGCGCCACCGGACTGGCAGGAAAGTCATACATTATCCTCACGGGGGATATCGGTTCGGTAAAGGCTGCTGTTGATGCCGGGGTGGACCTCGTGAAAGACGAGGGTCTGGTTGTATGTCATGTGGTTCTCCCTTCGCCCGACAAGGATCTCGTCGAAAGACTGCTATGATCAATCACATTAGCAACATATTAGCCATGCTGAATAAGCCGGATATGTGGGATTTTTCAGGAGCAAGAGAACTGTTTGCCGGCGTTGATGTCGGCACATTCAAGGTTTCCGCAATTGTTGTGGATGAAAACGGACGACCCAGGGCAGCGATGTTGGAGCGTGCCGAAGTCGTAAAGAGCGGCATGATCGTCGATTATATGGGAGCGGTTCATATGGTGAGACAAATGATCGAGAAGATCAGAGGCTGTTCTCCACTCCCCGTGAATAAGGGCGCCACCTCCTATCCGCCGCAAACTGAATCGGGAAATATTAACACCACAAAATACATCCTCGAAGCCGTGGGCCTGGAAGTCCTCAACGTGATGGATGAACCCTCCGCGGCAAACCGTGTCCTCGAAATGGAAAACGCGGCGATCCTGGATGTGGGTGGCGGCACTACCGGCATCGCTGTTATCAAAGACGGAAAGGTCGTTTACAGTAATGATGAGGCTACTGGCGGCATTCATCTGACGATGGTTTTGGCAGGCGCCCTGAAGATCAGTTATGAAGATGCTGAACAACTCAAAATGGGCAAAAATAATGGGGATATCGTTCCTATCGTAAAACCGGTGATCGATAAAATTTCCACCATCACTGCTGGTTTTCTGACCTCCTTTAAAGATATCGACAAAGTCTGCCTGGTTGGCGGCACGTGCGCGTTGAAAGGTTTTTCCGAAATTGTGTCCAAGAATCTTGGATTGGAGACCTTCCGACCCGCTGGCCCCCAGGTGATTACTCCTTTTGGGATCGCTCTTTCGTGCATCGAGCCAAAGGTTGTGCAATAGAAATTATGGCGAATTTAAGCCCCGAAGAAATTAAACAGATTGTTCGCGAGGTCGTCAACGAACTCCGCCGCGAAGACAGCTATATCCGATAAAAGTCAAAAAAGAAAAAAGCGACGGCGTTGAAACTCAGAGCTCTGATCATATTTCAAGCTGGAATATTCAAGCTGGACGAGGCAATGCAACAGGTTGAGCACATCGAACGTCAGGTCGAGAAATCCAGTGTTTTCACCTCCGAATCGGCCAGGAACTGGATATGCGGAGAGGATTTGAAAGAAAAAACAGGATCTCGCTGCATCCTGGACACGGTAAAACAGGATGGGCTTCAAAAAATTCTTGAAAAAGCTGATATCCTGGTTCTGCCGACCCTGTGCATGAAAGTAGCGGCTAAGGTGGCTTCGCTTACCTGTGATGACCTGGAGTCGGGAATTGTTTTCTCCGCCCTTGCCAGGGGAAAGAAAGTCCTGGCAGCCAGGGACGGTTTTATGTTCTGGGAGTTTCTTCGCAAATGGGAGGCTGCGTGAGGAAATTGAGAACATTCTGGGAAAACTTAAACAGTTCGGCATGGTATTCTGTAAGACGGAAGAATTGAGCAGTCGTTCAAAATGATGGCCACATCGGGACAGCACCAGGCCGCCCCTGGAAAAAATATGCCCGACGCACCTTCCAAGGGCAGGACCCTGCCTCTTGTAACGGCCAATGATATCACCAAGGCTTTCGAGGAAATAAAGAAAGGATGATCCTACTTGCAAACGGCGGAAAGGTCACTCCACTGGCAAGGGATTTGGCAAAAGAACATGCCATTGCCATTTTGGAGCAGATGCAAAACCATAGTATCCGGCATTCGGATACACCCAGTTTAAAACAATCTTGATTCCACCATAAGGAGAGCGAACACATGGCTGAGTTACGAGTGTTTTGCCATTTGGACAGAATACAACCCCAGTTTGCATCTCTGTTCGGCAGTTCCTGTAGGGGTTTTCTGCCTGTTGAAGGGATGGCTTCTCTTTTCATCGAAGTGCTGCCCGGGATCGAAATCAATCGGCTGGCTGATATCGCACTTAAGGCAACAAATGCCAAACCCGGTGAGTTGATTGTGGAAAGAAGGTACGGCATGCTGGAGATCCACTCCTTTGATCAGGAAGAAATCCTGCATGCGGGAAGAATGATCCTGGAGGAACTGGGCTTAAAAGAGGAAGACCGCATCGCCCCAAAAATTCTGTCCACATCCATCATTAATAAGGTGGATCCCTATCAGGCAGTTATTATTAATCGGAACAGCAAAGGCATGTTGATCCTGGGCGGTGATGATGTTTATCTTCTCGAAGTATCACCCGCTGCATACTCCTCCATTGCTGCAAACGAGGCTGAAAAACACTGCGATGTCCGGCTGGTTGATCTTCGGTTTTTTGGTGCAGCAGGTCGCATGTATCTGGCTGGGTACAGAATCGGAGGTGAGTACGGCAGCACAAAAAGTAATTGAAACCCTGGATGCTATTTCAGGGAGAAAACAATAGGGGGGATAGTACCCATGCAACAGGCTTTGGGTCTTGTGGAAACAAGGGGACTGGTTGCGGCTATTGAGGCGGCGGATGCCATGCTCAAGGCAGCCAACGTGCAACTGGTGGGCAGAGAGATGATAGGACGGGGTCTCGTTACCGTCATGGTTGACGGCGATGTGGCGGCTGTGAAAGCTGCAACGGATGCCGGTGCAGCTGCCTGTGAACGTGTGGGAGAACTGTTCTCTGTCCATGTCATCCCTCGGCCTCATGATGACGTCGATATGCTGATACCCCATAGCCTCTGCGATGAAAAACCACTCAGAAACTTCAAAAGCCCGCCCAAAACCGAGGGCCAAAAAGACGAAGAAGCTGACCGGAAAAAAAGCCAGCTCAGCCCGAAGAAAGACAAAATAGCAGAACAGATGGCGGCGCATCTCGCATCTTTCCGGTTTGAGTTCATGCACTAAACCCAAAGCGATTAAAGCAAACCTTGCTCTTGATGTTAAGGCATGGTGAGAAGGCAGGAGAACCAGATGGCTACTGTTTTTATATTCGGCAATGATATTGAAAAGCTACTTAAAGAAGGGAAAAGAGAAATTGAAATTCCTCCGGATGCACGGATTTCTGCCGCTGCGCGTGATCTGATTCAAGGAGCATCATATTAAAGTCGATTCCATCACTGCGCATACGGGAAACAGATGATGCCGAACTTCCGACCGAAATCCGAAATGTCGACGGAAGAGAACGAGAAGCAGTATTGGAGATACCTGTTGATATGCACATCCCGAATCTTCCCTCAAGAAGTCGCGCAGAAAAACGGCGTTGAATTTTCCGAAAAGGAAATCGAAGAAATTGCAAACAGGGTTCTTGAACGGCTGCGAAAAGCCAAAGGCCTCGCGCCTTTCCGGCTGCGAAAATTGACCTGCGATAGCGTTGCGGATGACGACCTGGTGATCTGTAGGTGTGAAGAAATCACTAAAGGGGAAATCAAAGAAGCCATTAGAAACGGGATGTCCACTCTAAATGGAATCAAGCGAATTACACGAGCGGGAATGGGGCTCTGCCAGGGCCAGACATGCCAGCGGCTGGTAACTCAGATACTCGCAAGCGAGCTTGGAATCAGTGCGGCTGAAATTGAATCCACCACTGCAAGGGCGCCTGTCAGGCCCGTGCGTTTATCCGTATTTGCAACTGGATGAGACAACTGATATTGGCTTTTCGGATGAGGAGATAATATGCCGAATACAGCAGATTGCATTATTGTGGGGGGTGGCGTTATGGGATGCTCCATAGCCTATAACCTTGCGAAACAGGGCCTCAAGTCCCTTGTTATTGAAAAATCCGATATCGGAGGCGAGGCGTCCGGGAGCAACGGAGGAGGGGTCAGGCAGTCGGCAAGAGATCTCAGAGAAATGCCGCTTGCCATGGAGAGCATACAGATGTACGGGCGCCTCTCGGAAGAACTGGGGATGGATGTGGAATATGTTCGTAAGGGGAACCTTCGGCTCTGCACGAATCAAGAAGAGATGGACGCCATGCAAAAGGCCGTGGAGAAGCAGAAGGGCGTGGGCCTTGAGCTGGAGATGCTTGACCGCAAGCAAGTCCTTGAAATAAATCCATACGTGGGTGAAAAAGTTATCGGCGCAAGTTTTTGCCCGACGGATGGGCATGCCAATCCCTTTCTGGTAACCTACGGTTTTTTCAAGAAAGCAAAAAGCCTTGGAGCAAAGTTTAACACCCATGAATTAGTTAAAGACATTCGTCTGCAAAAAGGAAAAGTCGCAGCCGTTATAACGGATCGTCAGGTTATAGAAACAGACTTGGTCATCAATGCCGCTGGAGTGGCCGGCCGGAAAATCGCCAATATGGTGGGGCTGGATTTACCCATGAAACCAATTTTCTCGGAAGCCTTGATCACCGAGCCTTACCCCCCCCTGTTCCAACAGATGGTAGGACACGCCAAAGGCCTATTTTATGGGAGGCAAACGGTGCACGGACCGTTTTTCTGGGGCGGATTCGTCGGCACGGAAGACTACATTTACCGGACGGGCAAACCGCTTTTCAACTACATAGGTCCAGCCATATCGAAAAGCGTTCTGGACTTCTTTCCCGTGCTTAAGAACCTGCATGTGATTCGAATGTGGTCAGGGCTCATCGCCATGATATCCGATGGCGTACCCGTTCTCGGGCTTACCGAAGAAGTTCCCGGTTTTGTCTTTTCCACCGGGTTTAGCGGGCATGGTTTTGGTTTGGCGCCCATCATTGGGAAACTTATATCGGAATTGATCATGGACTGTAAAACATCCATTTCCATCCAGCCTTTTTGTTACGGGCGGTTCGGCCGGGGAACCAACGATCTTTGCGGCATCGACGAGAATGGTTCAGGCACCCATACCAATGAATTTTGCCCCAATAAGAGAGAATGGCTGAAAAGCACTTAAGAGGAATCATTCATGATTGATTTAAGAGCATTTGCAGTGATTGATCGCTTGCAAAAACAGTTTGCCGGCTTTATCGGCTCCACCGCCATGGGGTATTATCCCGTTGCCGGGCAAGCTGCAATTTTCCTTGAGATAGCGCCGGGCATCGAGGTTAACAACCTGACCAATGTGGTGATGAAAAAGGCCAATGTGCGACCGGGGGCCATGGTGGTGGAAAGGACCTTCGGAATGCTTGAGGTCCATTCTGATTCACCATCGGATATAAAAGAAGCGAGCGAAGTCCTTTTGGATTATCTGGGAATGACGCTTGCCGATCGCATGAAGCCTAAAATTGTTGCCTCCCAAACCATTGAGCGTACAGATCCTTTCATGTCTCAAATTGTCAACCGCTTTCGCAATGCGAGCATGTGTCTTGCGGACGATTCCCTGTACATCCTGGAAGTAATGCCCGCGGGATACGCGGGCCTTGCGGCAAACGAAGCTGAAAAGGCCGCAAATGTAACCATCAACCATGTAACCGTATTCGGTGCAAGCGGCCGACTCTATCTTTCGGGCACATCGTCTGATGTGAAAGCTGCCAAAGCAGCCGCTGAAGGGTCGTTAAAAAATCTGGAAGGAAGAGAAGCGTAAGTCATGAGCACCATCAAAAAGGACTTTTTTGAAAAGATCATAACCGTTTACCCTACTCTATCTCCGAAAAAAAAACGGGTAGCGGACTTTATTCTTAAGGATTACAAAAAGATCTTCTTGATGACAGCCAAAGAAATTGGAGAAGAATGCAACGTCAGCGAACCAACGATTATTCGATTCACCGTCGACCTTGGCTTTACCGGGTATTCCGATTTTCTGCAGCATGTAAAAGCCTTGCTTCACATGGAATTGACAAGCAAAGAAAGACTCCTCAAGGCATCACGGCAAACGAGCAAAACAGGCACTCTTAAACTATATTGCCAGAATGCGATGAACAACCTCGAAAACGTGATGAATGCCATTTCGGAAGCTGATTTAAAGGAAATCGCAAAAGAGCTGCATAAGGCCGACTGCGTCTACGTGGTTGGATACAGGGCTTCCGGCACACTGGCCTACTATCTGGGCTATCTCCTTAAAAAGATCAGAGGCAATGTTTTCACAGATATGAATTTATCATGGGACTTGGTAGATTCGATTACACACAGCACGAAAAACTGCGTCCTTTTCGCAATCTCTTATCCAAGATATCCCATCAGAACCCTTCAAATCATGGAACATGCGAAGCGATACGGTCTGAGGATAATCGCTCTCACCGATAACCATAAATCCCCTGTTGTCAGTCTTTCGGACCTGCACATTATTCTCGATGTGGAAGGGGTTTCATTTGTCGATCCCTTTTCACACGTTCTGCCTTTTCTCGGCGCACTGGTGCATGAGGTTACTTTTCTTGACAACAAAAGGGCCACGGAACGAATTGCTGAATTCGACAAAAGCGTTGCGCTCGCTAACGAATTTTTCACCGAAGAAGACCAGGATGGGCAGCTTAAATACAGGGTTAACGGTTCATACCTACATTCACTTTGGCCTGAAAAACAGGCCGACTGTTAGGCCGGCAACCAATAAGGATGCCGTGGAATTCTATGTCCCGTGATCAGGAATATCAAATACAGGGAGATGAGAAGCATGAATCTTGATGAAAAGATGATCAATCAAATAGTGGAAACCGTGGTTCGAAAACTGGCGCAAAATGAGTTTCAGACGACAAAGAAAGTCGAAACAGAAGCCGAGACCCGGATCAAAGATGGCGTATTTCAAGACATGGAAGAAACTATTGCCGCAGCTCAAAAAGCACAGCAAGAACTGGTCGCTCTTCCTCTTTCTGTCCGCGAAAAAATCATTCAGGCTATTCGAGATGTCGGCATGAGCAATGCACAGGCTTACGCGCGCATGGAGTTTGAAGAAACGGGTCTGGGAAAAGAAGAAGATAATCTGAAAAAAATCGAAGCATCCTGCGGCGTTTTAGGGATGGAAGACCTCGCCTCCGAAGTTTACTCGGGCGACAAAGGGGTCACCATTGCGGAAAGAATTCCATACGGCGTCATTGCTTCCATCAATCCGGTAACCAATGGAAGCCCCACGATCCTTTTCAACGCCATCATGATGCTTTCAGGCGGCAATACCGTAATCAACAATCCCCATCCAAAAACAAAGGACGTTTCCATTAAGACAATCCGCGATATTAACGAGGCGATTATTGCGGCGGGCGGCCCACCCAATTGCGTTTGCTGCCTTGAAGAGCCTACTGTCCCTTCCGCCCAGTTTCTTATGACTCACAAGAAGATTAAAATCATCGCCGTCACCGGGGGGCATGGCGTTGTCGCTTTTGCCACAAAAACAGGGAAGAGAGTCTTTGCGGGTGGACCGGGCAACCCGCCGGTGGTGGTAGATGAAAGCGCAGATCTTGATCTCGCGGCCCGATGCATTATCGAGGGCGCCTCATTTGCAAATTGCACCCCCTGTGCCAGTGAAAAAGAGATCTTTGTCGTCCAGTCTGTTGCAGACGAACTCAAATCGTTGCTTCAACACTACGGCGCCTACGAGATCACGGCTCCGCAGGGGGAAGAGCTCATGAAACACATCTTTGCCGAGGTGAAAGGTCCAGGCCAAAGCGGCGTTATCAATATGGAGTTCATCGGAAAACCACCCTCTTTCATTCTTAAAGCCATTGGCGTGGATGTGGGGCCCGAAGCAAAAATTGTGATTCTTGAAACGGACAACGACCATCCTCTCGTATGGACCGAGCAGATCATGCCGGTAATTCCATTCGTGCGGTGCAAAGATGCGGATGAAGCAATCTCTCGCGGCATAAAGGCAGAACAGGGTTTGGGGCACACTATGGTAATCCATTCCAACAATTTAAGGAATCTTGGCAAAATGGCTTCCATGGCGGAAGTCTGTTCTTTCGTCAAGAATGCCTCCTCTCTTGCAGGCGTAGGGGTTACGGGAGAAGGCTACACCTCCTTTCACGTTTCCACCGATGGAGAAGGGCATACCCGTCCCAGGTATTTCACCAAAGTTCGCAGATGCATTATCGCAAACGATTTCAGACTTCGATTCGGCGCTTAGAGGCTGGACAAAGCAATCATTTTGAGCAAGTCGGAAACCAAAGAGAGGAGGTGAAAACAGAGGCTTATACGGAAATTCAGCGGGGTCTTTTAATCTGAAACCAGGAGGAGAGAGAGGAATGAAAAAGCGTTTTTTGTGTATTCTTGGACTTCTTGCCACTGTTTTGTTGACCTTCACCACAACCCGTGCCGACATATTGGATCCCTACGACAATATCGCCGCCCCCCCCGGAACCTTTGCTCTCGGCGCCTATTTCATGTACCAGCACTACCCTGAATTTTCCACGAAAGACGACGGTAACTTTGATATCGGCGTCGATGTGACCGCCCTTGCCTTAAGGCCGGTTTACTTCTCTCCTGTCCAGTTTTTCGGCCATTCCTGGGGTTTTAACGCTATTCTTCCCATGGGGCAGGTCAGCATGAAAGACACGGAAAGCAGCACGGGCTTCGGCGATCTCATCTTTGGACCGTTTATTTTTCTTTACGAAAATCAAACCGACAACATTTATCTTTCCTTCTGGGAATTCGTTCAGGCGCCAACGGGAACGTTTTCGGACCAGCTTGAAAACAATTTCGGAACGGACCGATGGTATTTTGAGCAGGAACTTGCCTTCGGATGGTATCCCGGGAAATTCGGTATTGATGCCAATCTAAACTGGTGGATATTCGATGAATCAAATTCATACAATGTCAAACCACCACAAGCCCTTGAACTGGAAGCCGTTTTCCATTATGCCGTCACCGAAAAATTTCGCGTCGGCATCCAGGGCGATGCCTGGTGGGATCTGGGAGATACGGAAGTGGATGGAGTAAACATAGATGGTTCACAGGGGAATAATCTCAAGGTAGGCCTGAACCTTATGTATACTCTTCAGGAGAATTTTATCGTCAACCTCAGATTCATGCAGGACGTAATATCGGAGAACTGGACCAAAGGATCCTCAACCTATCTCAGACTGGTGTACGTGTTTTGATTTTTGGGCGAAGCAGGCCTGCACGGACCTTTTCACCTCAAGATGGCGCACAGGTCCTTTGGACTTATGAAATTGGAAACATCTTTTGGAGTTTTAGATTATGGAATTATTAAAACGTCGAAATTTTTCTTCAGGCGCCCCATTTGAGGAAAAAGTGGGATACAGCCGTGCAGTCAGTGTCGGGAACAATGTGTTCATTGGCGGCACCACATCCACAAACTCCGAAGGTGTTGTGGAAGGCGCTGGTGATGCCTATGAACAGACGAAAATCGTTTTGAAAAAGATTATGCATGCGCTGGAAAGTGCGGGGGCTTCTCCTCGCGATGTAGTACGTGTCAGATTTTATGTGACGGATATCAGTCAAGGACAGGAATACCTGAAAGCCTACTCCGAATGGTTCAAAAACGTAAAGCCGGTGATCACCATGGCTGAGGTGAAGGCTCTGGCCCGACCGGAACACCTGGTTGAGATAGAGGCTGATGCAATCATAGGCTCTTACTCTATAAACAACAAATAGCGAAGTACGCTACTATAAGGAGAATCGTATGCAAGGAAAAAAATCGTTTGTTTCAGGTTGTTTAATGACACTTGCGTTTTTCATTATTTCTTTTGCCATCTTTCCGTTGGCCTCCGCGGCAGAAAAAAAGAAGGTTATCAGATGGAAGATACAATCCGCCTACCCCCGCGGCGATGTCTCCATGGAGTTGTTGAATGACTTTGCCAAAAACGTGGAGAAATTGACCAACGGCCAGTTGAAGATCACGGTTTTTGCGGAACCGGAACTTGTTCCGGGAGAACAGTTGTTCGAAGCTACCCAGAGGGGCACCATCGATATGCTGCATGCGTTAGGGGCCATGTGGGGCGGAATCGTCCCTGTTGGAGAAGTGGAATTCGGTCTGCCCTATGCCTGGAGAATCCCCGGGGATCTCAAAATCAGCGACAGTTCGGAAGCGATCCGTGAATTCTTTTACGAAAGCGGATTTGTGGATCTCCTGCGCAAAGAATATGGGAAGCACGGACTTTACTGGCTTGATATGCATACCTACGGCCCGGTTTTCACCGTTTCCACCCAGCCAATCAAAAAATGCGAAGACTTGAAGGGCAAAAAAATGCGTATGGAAGGCTCCTGGATGAAATACTACGACATGCTAGGCGCCCGCGGGACCTACGTCAGTGGAATGGAAGCCTATATGGGTTTGAAGCTGGGCACGCTGGACGGATCACAATGGGACGTAAGTTGTTTAACCGCCCTGAAATGGTACGAAGTGGCGCCCTATTGGCTCCGAGGAACTGACCCCGACCATTGTATCGGCCATATCCTGGTAAACCAAAAATCCTGGAACGCTCTGCCTGACAATTGTAAAGAAGCGCTTAAGAGTGCCAGTAACGACTATTTTCATGCGCTGGTCAAGGTACACGAGGGAGAATTGAAAAAGGTGGCACAACTCGTGAAAGAGGGAAAAGTCATTGAAAGCTGGTTGGATGAAGACTGTCGAAAAACCTTTGCCGAGGTGGCCTATAAGCTTTGGGAAGAGATTGGAAAAAGAGATCCCGCCGCGGCCAAGGCGATCGAACTGATCAAGGAATGGAAGGGGCTCAAAAAGTGATGACATAAACCGGTTTTGTCCACCCTTGAAAGACCAACCGTCTCTTTCAGGGGTGGATGCAAGAGAGCAGCAAAAAGGGTATCCACCATGACAGAGAGCAAAAAGTCTATTTTCTTTTTCATCGACAGGGTGACGGAAAAGGCCGGGCAAGGCGCAAGCTACCTTGTTCTTCTGATTATGACCATCACTACATTAGATGTTGTGGCAAGATATGTGTTTAACCATCCACTGCTCTGGGGCTGGATGACAAACCGTCAATTGTTCGGCATATTCATTCTGTTTGCAGGCGCATATACCATGTTCAAAGAAGAACATATCAGGATTGAGATCTTCTATGACCTTTTCCCGCCAAAGCTGAAAATTTTCGCGAAACTCATGGCCCTGCTGGCGTTTGTCGCCTTTATGGGCGTTCTGATCTGGCAAAGCGCCTGGATGGGCTGGAACTCCATGATGATGGGAGAGAAGGCGGCGGGTGCCTTCCGCATCCCCATGTATCCGTTCAAATTGCTCATCCCCGTTGTGACTTTTCTGTTTTTTCTCCAGGGGATCAGTGTTTTCACCCGCTTCCTCAGAAAGTAACCAGGGATCGGATAACCTGAAAACCAGAGAGCCTCTCGCTTGCAATTCACGCGTGAAAAATGGGAAATAGAAACTTATGAGCACTGAACTTGTGACACTTTTGTTATTTGGAGGACTTGTTTTTCTCCTGGTATTGGGCGTGCCCGTGATTTTTGCTTTAGGGGGAATCAGCGTGGCCCTTACCTACATGATGGGAGGCCCTGAAGACTTATATATCATTGCCACTACTACCTACAGGGAAATCACCGATCCCACGCTTATAACGATTCCCCTTTTTCTTCTGATGGGCAATTTTCTGCTCCATTCAGGCATTTCAGACCGTTTGTTTGTGGCTCTCAATCACTGGTTGTCCGGAGTAAGAGGCGGGCTTGCCATTGTTTCCATAGGCGTATGCGTGGCATTGGCCATGTGCGGCGGGTTCGGTCCGGGAATTTTAACCATGGGCCTGATTGCCGTTCCGGCCATGCTCAAGCATTCGTATAATAAGTCTCTTGCTCTGGGCAGCGTAATGGCGGGAGGCGTCCTTGGCGAGATTATCCCCCCCAGCATTATCATGATCATATTTGCCTATATCTCCCGCGTGTCCATTGGAAAACTATTCTTTGGAGGGGCGATTCCAGGTTTTTTGACCGCATGCCTTTACATTGTGTATGTAACGGTCAGATGTCATTTCAATCCTCAACTTGCGCCCAAATCGTCCCAGAAAATTACCTGGAAGATAAGGTGGGTCTCACTGAAAGAGATTGTTCTGCCTGCAATGCTGATCCTCCTCGTGTTGGGAAGCATTTTCTGGGGCATTGCCACGCCCACGGAAGCAGCCGGCGTCGGCGCCATGGGCGCTTTCATTATTTGCATTATTTACGGAAAGCTCTCGTGGAAAGTCATCTCTGAGTCTTGCATGGATACGCTCAAGATAAGCGGCATGGCCTTGTGGATTCTGGTAGCCGCCACCCTTTTCGGCGTTGTTTATACCAGCGCGGGGGCACAATCCATGGTGATGGAATTCGTAGAGGGTCTGGCGATAAACCGATGGTTTATTCTCGCTGTAATGCAGGTTATACTCCTCTTATTCGGCGCCTTTATGGACGATTACGCGGTGGTGACCATATGCGCGCCCATTTTTGTTCCCATCGCCATTTCTCTTGGATTCAATCCCATATGGTTTTCCATTATTTTTATTCTCAATATGCAGGTTGCCTATCTGACCCCTCCCTTCGGCTGGGCGCTGATTCTCATGAAGGCGGTTGCACCGGAAGGCATTCACACAAAGGAAATATGGCGATCCGTCCCTCCTTTTGTATTGATTCAATTGCTGGTTTTGGTCATTGTAATGCTTTTTCCTCAGCTCGCTCTGTGGCTCCCGGAAAAAATGTTTTAACATGCGGGCTTTACAATTGGTTTCGGTAAGCGAAAAATGAATGGTTGATAGTAGAGGTGCTGTTATGATTAAAAAAAACCTGCTGGATGGGAAGAAAATCCTCATCGTGGATGATGAACCGGATATTCTGACTTCACTGAAAGAAATTTTAAGTATGTGTATTGTGGTGGAGGCCTCCACTTTTGAGGAAGCGAAAAGGCGCCTTCAAGAAGAATTCTTTCATCTGGCGGTGCTGGATATCATGGGGGTAAAGGGCTACGAATTATTGGACATCTGTCGGGAAAAGGAAGTACCGGCAGTAATGCTTACCGCTCGTTTGATAACCCCGGAGGACATAGAAAGATCCTATCAAAACGGCGCGGCATCCTTTGTACCAAAAGATGAGCTGCCCAATATAGAGGTCTTCCTCCAGGATATCTTGGAAGCCAAAGAAAAGGGTAAATCCTTATGGTGGCGGTGGTTCGACAGACTTGCCGATTACTGTGAGAAAAAATTCGGGCCGGATTGGCAAAAAGAGCACCATATCTCCGTGAGATGATAGATGATATTCGCAACAAAATCCGCGGATAACGTTCAATGAATCGGTATGCCATTAACACATGAAAAAAAGGAGGCGTTATGACAGCTGACATGGTTATCAAAAATGGTAAGGTCATTACGGTCGACAAAGGCTTCAGCATCAAGGAGGCGATAGCCGTAAATAACGGCAAAATCGTGGCTGTCGGTACAAACCAGGATATGGAAAACCTTGCCGGACCCGATACCAAGGTCCTGGATCTGAAGGGGAAACCGATTCTTCCGGGCATTAACGAAAGTCACATGCATGCTCCTTTTTTCGGGGCCACTAGACCACCGCTCGCTATCGATCTGACATACCCGGCGGTTAAGTCCATCCCCGATCTGGTGGAAGCGCTTCGCAAGGAAGTGAAAAAGACTCCGCCCGGAGAGTGGATTCGAGGATTCGGGTGGGACCAGGGTTCCCTTGATGAGTGCAAAAGCGATCCGTCGAGATTGCCCCGGAAATGGGATCTGGACGCTGTTTCTCCAAACCATCCGGTTGCTTTCACCGACTTTTCCTGCCATACGCTCCTGGTCAACAGCAAAGCGCTCGCTGTCGCCGGAGTCACCAAAGACACGCCCGACCCGCCTTCAGGCGAGATGGAACGGGACGGTAACGGGGAACCTACAGGTATCTTGAAGGAGCCCGGCGCCCAGGCCCTGGTGTCCAAACATGTTCCTCTCCTGACCCGGGATGAAAAGAAGACTGCCGTGCTTACCGCTCTGCGCCATCTTAACGCTCAGGGCGTAACCAGCCTTACGGACGCCGCCATTGGACCCGGCGGCGAAACCTTCCTGTACGGGGTAATGAGCGGTCAGTTCGTCGAACTATACAAAGAGCTGCTGGAAGAGGGAAAACTCACGGCAAGGGTGAACGTACTCCTTCTTTATGGCGATTACGGGGCTCTCACACTGGAAGACATCAAAGCCAACATGGCGACCTTCCGTGTGCCTGCCGATCTTGACGAGGAATGGCTTAGGTTCCGGGGCGTCAAGTTCTTTGCGGACGGCATACCCCTGACCTACACATCCTGGATGAACGAGGATTATGTCAGCGGTAACGCTGGCCACGGAAGATCGGTAATCCCCGGCAAAACAGACCAGGAGCAACGGGACAAGCTCGTCGAGATGATCCGCTATGTTCACTCAAAAGGCTTCCAGATCGGCCTTCACGCCACGGGTGACCGGGCCATTGACGCGGCCGTGGATGGATTTGCGACGGCCTGTGAAGAGAACCCGGGCGGCGATCCCCGCCACTACATCATTCACGGTGATTTTATCAGCCGCGAGAAGGCGGAAACGCTGGCCCGTCACAACTGCGGCATCGCCATGCAGCCGTTTATCAGCGCCATGATCGCGGATTTTGAACCCACTGTGGTCGGGGAGGAACGGGCAGCCTATGAGTGGCCTACCCGGACAGTTCTTGACACAGGCGTGAACCTCACAAGCAATTCGGACGCTCCGGTGACCTATCCCCAATGGCGATTGGGCGTACAGTCTGCTGTGCTAAGGGAAGGGCTGCTGTCAGGCAAGGTGAGCGGTCCGGAGGAGTGCATCACGGTGGAAGAGGCGATCCGCACCTATACTATCAACGGAGCCTGGCAGGATCACATGGAAGATGTCAAAGGTTCCATTGAAGTCGGTAAAGTGGCCGATTTTTGCATCATCGGCGATGACATCCTTTCCGTTGATCCCCATAAAATCGGTGAAATACCGGTGCTTATGACGATTGTTGGAGGGAGCATCGTTTTTGATGAAAGTGGAGGCGCCTTTGCCTGAACCGGAAAGGGGTGGGAGGAAACTAAACAGGGTAACGCTTAACGAAAAGCAAGGAGGGATTGTCGTGAAAAGAACAGCAAAATGTTTTGTAGTTTTTTCAATCTGTCTACTTGTATCGAGCCTTTTCCTTCTCGGGGCGCACTCCCCTGCGCAGGCAAAAACCAAAACCTTGAAGGTGGGCATGATCATGCCCATATCCGGGCCCATCAGCGTGGTGGGTGTGGGCCTGGCAAGGGCCGTTGAGCTCTATTTTGACAAGGTGAACAGCGAGGGAGGTCTTCAGCTTGGAGGGGATACCTATATGCTCAAGCTGCTGATTGAGGACAGTAAGCTGGATCCGGCCGCCGCGTCAACAGCCGCGAAGAAACTGGTTTACAACGATGGCTGCAAGTTCGTATTCGGCGCCATTAACCCGGCAGTGGCCGCCGCCATCTACCAGGTGTGTGCCAGGGCCAAGGCCCTCCATCTCATCACGTGGATCGACGGACCGGGCACGCCCGGTGATGTAAGTTCCAAGAAGCCCTACGCGGTGAGGCTCTGTATTTCATCCGACGCAACATGGGAACCGGATTATGCGTTCCTCAGGAAGCGATTCCCTGATGCAAAAAAACTCTTTATCGTTGCCCCCAATGCAGGCCTTTCCCTTGAAAGGGCCAAAAAGCTTGCCGAGGAAAACGGGTTGGAAGTGGTGGGCCATGAATTGTGGGAGATCGGAATCCACGACTTCCTTCCTTACTACACCAAGGCCCTGGCTGCCAAGCCGGATGTCATTCAGGCCATGTGCAGCGCCCAGTCCGGTTACCAGCTTCGAACGGCCCGTCAGCTGGGATATAAAGGGGTCTTCATTTCCGATGCGCCCACGGCGCCCGCCTTTATTATCTCTCTGGTAGGCCCGGAGGGTTCCAACAACGTCATCAGCAACGGCATGGACATGAGCCGCGCCACCCCGAGCATGAAGGAGTGTATGGAGCTATGGGCCAAGAAATATAAAGAACCCTTTTTCTCCGACGCGATCATTACCTGGTCTGAGGCGGAGGTTTTTGTTCAGGCCCTGAAGAAGGCAAACAGCGTCAAACCTGAGAAGGTGGTGGCGGCTTTTGATTCCATGACCGCTCCGGACAGCTTTCAGACGGCTTTTGGACCGGGCCATATGGGCGGCGCAAATCGATTTGGCGTGAACCGGGTTGTCGTCAGACCCGTGCCCATCAGCCTCATCATGGACGGAAAAATACAGTTTGAAGGATTCAGGATGCCCGTGGTAGACAAATAGCCTTGACGTTGGAGAGGGGCGGTCGTGGATGTATCCGCGCAAATGATCTGGCAGGGAATGGTGAATGGACTGGCCATGGGTTGGATCTATGTCCTCATGGCCCTGGGTCTGACGCTCATCTTCGGCATCATGCACATCATGCAGTTCGCCCACGGCGAGATCTACATGGTTGGGGCCTATCTGGTCTACTACCTGACCGCCTCCTTCAAACTGCCGCTTTTTGCGGCCGCTGTTTTGGGAATGATGTGCATGGCCGGGGCCGGCTTATTCCTTGAGCGGATACTTGTTTCGACACCTGAAAGGAGACTGGCTCGCCGCAGTGGTGGCTGCCCTTGGGCTGACGCTCATTCTTCAGAGCGGGGCCGTGGTTGTATTCGGTCTCTATGAGCGGAGTATTCCCGTCCTGGCACAAGGCCCTCTCCATTTCATGGGCACGGTCGTTCCCAAGGATAGGGTGGTGGCGGTCTTTGTGGCCATAATTTTGAGCCTGGCCCTTTATCTTTTTCTCAAAACCACCAGATACGGCCAGGCCATGGTCGCCAGTGCGCAGAGCCCCGAGGGCGCCATCCTCCAAGGTATCGGTCCGGACAAGATGGCTGCCCTTTGTATGGCGATTGGGTGCGCCCTTGCTTCGGCAGGGGGAACCCTCGCCGGATCATTGTTCGCGCTCAGTCCTTACATGGGTCTTTCCCCCCTGGTGAAAGGATGTACCATTATCGTCCTGGGAGGCATGGGCAGTCTGCCCGGAGCGCTCATTGCCGGGATGATCCTGGGGCTTATTGACGGAGTGGTGCCCATACTTTTCGGACATGCCTGGGCTGCCATCGGTCCTCTTCTTGTGGTTATTCTGGTCCTCGTCATTAAGCCACAGGGACTCTTCGGCCATGAGTAAACAAGCGATTACCAGGACGTGGGGATGGGGCCTTACGGCGTCGGCGGCCATCGTCGCGCCCTGGATACTTGGCAACATCTACTGGACTTCGGTCCTGACTACGATCGTCATCAACGTCCTGCTTGCGGTAAGCCTGCGAGCCATTTTCCTCATCGGCGAATTCTCTTTGGGGCACGTGGGTTTCATGTGCCTGGGGGCCTATGCTTCCGCCCTCCTTTCCATGAAAGCCTGCGTGCCGGTCGGTTTGAGTCTGCCTGCCGGAGCGCTGCTGGCGGGTCTTGTAGCCCTGGGAATCGGATATCCCTTTATGCGCGTAAAGGGGATCTATTTTGTCATCCTCACCGTGATGGCTTCCGAAAGCTTTCGCCTTCTTGCCATGAACTGGGAAGGTCTTACAGGCGGATTCAGCGGTCTGGTGGGCATTCCTGCTCCTGGAATCCTGAATATTCCCGTTTCTGGGAGAGATTGATTTCGGTGGGTTCAACGAATATTACTACCTGACCCTGACGATAGTGGCTTTTTCCCTCTTTCTTCTGCACCGTCTCGAGAAATCCAGGCTTGGCTTTACCTGGCTTGCCATTCGCGAGACGGAAATGCAGTCCGGCGCCGTGGGGATCAATGTGTTGAGATACAAAGTAATCAACTTCAGCATTGCCTGCTTTTTTGCGGGCCTTGGAGGCGCCCTGATGGCGCACTCAGAACAGACCATCAGCCCTCAGGCAGGGTCCGCATTCGGCGTCATGACCACCATGTATCTCCTCATTTATATGGTAGTGGGCGGAAAGTCGCGGTTTTCCGGACCTGTATGGGGGGCGGTGGTTTTGTCTCTGATCATGGAATTCTCTCGGCCCATGCAGGAATATCAGCCGATGATCATAGGGTCCATTGCCTTAGCGGTCGTTTTGTTCTTCCCGGAGGGGTTGGTAAGTATCCCTGACAAAATTCGCGCCCGGCTTTCCAAAGACCCTGCGTCTATGATCCAAAACCCCGTCAAAGAGGCCGTCGTCAAAGAGTGAGACCATGGGTATTCTCCAAATCAGACAACTTACCAGGTTCTTTGGAGGTCTTGCCGCCGTCCTGAACCTGGATATGGCGGCGGACCAGGGCCGCATCGCCGGCCTCATCGGACCCAATGGGGCCGGCAAATCCACGGTCCTGAACATGATCGGGGGCACTCTGATGCCCAGCAGAGGGGAAATCCTCTTCGATGGGAATGACGTGACCAGGCTGCCCTCCCATAAACGCGCGCAACTGGGCATTGGCAGGGTATTTCAGGAAAACCTGCTTTTCAACGGCTTCACGGTTTTGGAGAATGTGTTGGTGGGGTTCCATCTGAAATTCAGAAAGCGTCTCACCGATATTCTCATGAAGACGCGGTTCGGCAGCGCGGAGGAAGCGGACCTGAAGGCCAAGGCTTTGGAGACATTGGCATTTGTGGGCCTTGAATCCTATGCGGATGAATTATCGCTCAACCTGCCTCACGGAAGGCAGCGCTTGCTGAGTCTGGCCATCGCTCTGGCCACGCAGCCCCGATTGCTTCTCCTGGATGAGCCGCTCACCGGGATGAACGCGGAGGAGGTGGAGAACATGCTGGCCATGATCAGGGCTGTGAGGGAGCAGAAAGGAATTACGTGCATCATCATCGAGCACAATCTGAAAGCGGTGATGGGGCTTTGCGAGTGGATCACGGTTCTGAATTTCGGCAAAAAGATCGCGGAAGGGACACCCGGGGAGATTGTTGAAAATCCCGTGGTCACGGAAGCCTACCTGGGGACCGAAGAAGATGTTGCTTGAAATCACGAATCTGATCGTCCGTTACGGGGGCGCGGAATGCCTCAAAGAGATCTCCCTGACGGTGGAGGAGGGAGAAATCGCCACCATTATAGGGAGCAATGGAGCGGGCAAGACCACGACCCTTCGAAGCATCTCCGGCTTAAAGCGGCCTGCCTCCGGGCATATCCGGTTTCAAGGGGAAAGGATCGATGATATCCCGCCCCAGGATATCGTAAAGACGGGCATCGGCCATGTTCCCCAGGGAAGGAATCTTTTCACCTACATGACGGTCCGGGAAAATGTGAGACTGGGGGCCTATCTGCAAAAGGACAAGAATAAGATCAGGAAGGATCTGGAGGGAATATTCCAGACCTTTCCCATTCTAAGGTCCAGGAAGAAACAGCAGGCCGGGACCCTGAGCGGCGGAGAGCAGCAGATGCTTGCCATTGCCCGGGCCCTGATGGGGAATCCAAAGCTCCTTTTGCTGGATGAGCCATCCATAGGCCTTGCGCCCATCGTGGTTCGCGAAATAGGCAAGATCGCAAAGGAGATCAACCGAAGGGGAACCAGTATCCTCATCGTTGAACAGAATGCCCGTTTGGCGCTCAGACTCGCTCAGAGGGGTTATGTGCTGGAAACAGGCAGGCTTGTGCTGGAGGGGAATTGTGCGGATCTCCTTAACGATGAACGGGTAAAGAAGGCATATTTGGGGAAGTGAAGGAATAAGCGCAGGTGCACCATTTGCTCAGACTGTGAACAGGCCTCCGGCTGGATGAAGAGGGCCCCTCCTCTCGTGACCGGATAATCGATATTTTGGAGGATATCATGGAAGGAAAGCTCAATCCCTTTAAAATTGCGCAGCAGCAGTTGGATGAAGCAGCGGAAAAACTCGGACTCGACCCTGCCACACACGAGCTTCTGCGGTGGCCCATGCATGAAATAAAAACGACGCTTCCCGTCAAAATGGACGACGGTTCAACCAGAATATTTCATGCCTTTCGTGTCCAATACAACACGGCGCGCGGTCCTGCGAAGGGAGGGATTCGCTGGCACCCGGATGAAACGCAGGACATGATCCGTGCTCTTGCCGCATGGATGACCTGGAAGACATCCGTGGTCGACATCCCCTTGGGGGGAGGGAAAGGGGGAATTGTCTGCAATCCCAAAGAACTGTCTGAAACAGAGAAGGAACGTCTTGCGCGGGCTTATATACGGTCCATTGCGCGGGACCTGGGCGTGACAAAAGATGTGCCTGCCCCGGATGTCTACACCACACCCCAGATCATGGCCTGGATGATGGACGAATATGAGGTCATTATGGGGGAGCGGCATCCATGCGTCATTACGGGAAAGCCTCTCCCCCTCGGGGGATCTCAGGGCAGGGTTGATGCAACGGCAAGGGGAGGAATCTATTGCACCAGGGAGGCTGCCAGTGCGCATAATATAGATCTTGACGGGAAGACCATGGCTATCCAGGGTTTCGGCAATGCAGGCCAATATGCCGCACTCCTCGGCGAAGAGGTCCTCGGACTGAAGCTGGTAGCTGCGTCCGACTCCCGCGGCGGGGTTTACAATCCCTCCGGTATCGATGCCCGGTCCCTGGTCGATTATAAATTGAAAACAGGCGGACTTGAAGGCTTTGCGGAGGCCGACACAATCACCAATGAGGAACTCCTTCAGATGGACGTGACGGTCCTCTTCCCCGCGGCCCTTGAAAATGTTATCACCAAGGCAAATGCGGCCAAGCTGAGGTGCAAATTTTCCTGCGAACTGGCCAATGGCCCCACCACCCCCGAGGCGGATGAAATTCTTTATGACAAGGGGGTTATCGTGCTGCCCGACTTTTTGGCCAATGCCGGAGGGGTTACCGTTTCCTACTTCGAACAGGTGCAAAACACCTATAATTATTACTGGGAATTGAAAGAAGTGCATGAGCGACTCAATGACAAGATGACCCATGCCTTTGCCCGTGTGAACGAAATGAGCCGTCTTCAAAAGATGCATATGCGAAAGGCAGCCTACCTGGTTTCCGTCGCGAGGGTTGCTGAAGCCTGTAAGCTGCGGGGATGGGTGTAAATCAGCCAAATAAATGAAACCGGATCTGTTTCGAACCTATCGCATGTACCGGAAGATGATGCGTTATCCCCATCTCCTCGGAGAGATGCGGGATATTTTCCTCTCCGCGCTTACGGAACAGGGCGTCTCGACCTTAGAGAAAATCCGCAAAGAGGCATTGGCGAAGATTGAGAGTGAAAAACAGGCTGCCAGCGATGAAAACGTGCGTGACTACACCAGCGCACTGATCGATTTTTACTTTGCAAGTCATTTCGATGACGAGGCAATCGAGAATCATATCAACCTCGCCAGGAAAAAGGATCGTCTCAAAAACCTTACGAGAGTGGTCAATATGGAGGGGGCCACTTCGTTTAAAATAAGGAGAGCCCTGAGGGAGTTTTGTGAGATTCCCGAGGGGCAAACCCATATCACCCCCAGTGAAGCGGAAGGGATGAGGGTCGCCCTGGCCAATCACTTCATTTCCAATCAGCTTCCATTTCTGGGGATTTCCAAACACCATATCACCATCCGTGATATAGATGAGATGGTAGACCATTCATACTGGAGCCCGCGCTTTCCCGGAAGGATCGGAGGCAAAGCAGCGGGTCTGCTCCTGGCGCACAGGATCATTCTGCCAAGGTTGAAGCAAAGAGATCCCGATCTGGAAAAATATGTTGCCGTTCCCCAATCCTATTATTTCAACTCGGGAATTTTTTCCGATTTTATCGATTATAATGCTCTCGATGAGTACCATACCCACAAATATAAGACACGGGACACCATTGAAGAGGAATACAAGAATCTCCCCCAACTTATTGAAAAGACATCCTTTCCTCCTGATATTGTGGACAGGTTTTCGGAATTCCTGGAAAAAGTTGGCGAACGTCCACTCATTCTCCGTTCCTCCAGTCTATTGGAGGACAATTTCGGGCATGCTTTTTCAGGAAAGTATGACTCTGTATTTGTCTCCAACCAGGGGGACCTCGATACGCGCCTGCAGGAGTTTATGCGGGGATTAAAGCGTGTTCACATGAGCGTCTGCAACCCCGCCGCCATACTTTATCGCAAAGAGCGCAATCTGCTCGATTTTGACGAGAGAATGAGCGTCCTTGTACAGGAGGTGGTGGGACGCCGTTTCGGTGACTTTTTCTTTCCTTTTGCGGCCGGCGTGGCCTTCTCTTACAACTCTTATGGCTGGACCCCGCGCATCAAAAAGGAGGAGGGACTGATCCGACTGGTATTCGGCCTTGGGACGCGAGCCGTGGATCGTGTGGGAAAAGACTATCCTCGAATGATTCCGGTGAGCCACCCCCTGCTGCGGCCCGAGGTGGGAGCGGTGCAGATCAGGAAGTATTCTCAGAAAATAGTCGAGGTGCTCAATCTCAAAAAAAAGCAGATTGAGGCGATCCCTTACCTTGACTTGCTGCGCCAGGTTGACCATCCGGATCTGTACTATGCCGTATCCGTTGATCAGGCGGGAGATTTATCCGCGCCGATGTTCAGGGGGCGGAAGATGGATGTGGACCAAAGCTGTCTCACTTTCCAGAATTTTCTCACAAAGACCCCTTTCATCAGCTTGATGAGAAAGATCCTCAACAAATTGGAAAAATCCTACGGGCGGCCGGTTGATGTGGAATTCGCCTGGGATAATGACAGGCTTTATCTCCTTCAGTGCAGAACACTCGCCATCAGAAAAGAATTTGAAAAAGCTTCATTGCCGGAAGATATTTCACCAGACCAGATCCTTTTCACAAACAACAAGGGAATCACAAACGGTCTGGTCGAAGATATCGAATACATTGTTTATGTAGATCCCAAGGCTTATGGGGATCTTCCCACATACGACGACAAAATGGCCATAGGCCGCGTTGTAAACAGAGTGAATAAACTTCTCGAAGGAAAACGGTATGTCCTCTTTGGACCGGGACGCTGGGGAAGCAACGATATCAATCTCGGTGTAAAGGTGGGTTACGAAGACATAAACAGCGCCCTGATCCTTGGTGAGATTGCTTTCGAAGAGAAAGGTTCCACACCCGAGGTGTCCTATGGAACTCATTTTTTTAATGATCTTGTGGAGGCCGAGATCATTCCCGTCGCCATCTATCCTGATCAATCCGACACGATCTTTAATGAAAAGTTTCTCCTCCAGGCTGCGAATAAACTGGTTTCCATGGCCCCTGATGTTGCCGCGTATGCCTCAGTTGTTCATGTAATACACATCCCTTCCAGCACGGGCGAACGACTGCTGCAGGTCTACCAGGATGGGCAGAAACAACAGGGGATGGGTTTCTTTGCGGATCCAAACGATGATGACACATGAGAGAGTGCCTCTACGGACATGGAATAAGCATCTAAATCATTTCTTGGTTATCTTATTCTGGAAAAACAGCTCTTTATAGGGGCAGGTTTAGAGAGGAAAATGTTGGAAAAAAAGAATCTTCAAAACTTTGACAAAGTCCATCGACGTTCTTCGTGTATTGGAAACGCGCATATGTCGGATATCGTCGGTCTCAGTGCTTTGGAACTATCCACTGCCATCAAAGGGAGGATCGTTTCATGCGTGGAGGTAATGAAAGCCTGTCTGGACCAAATTGAAAGGGTCAATCCCACCGTTAACGCCGTCGTATCTTTGCGCGATCGGAATGAACTCCTTGCCGAGGCCGCCCGAAAGGATGAAGAACTTAATAAGGGTATTTACCATGGGTGGATGCATGGCTTTCCCCATGCCGTAAAAGATCTCGCCGCCACGAAAGGAATTCCCACCACAATGGGATCCCCCCTGTTGGCGAATGCAGTCACTCCGTATGACGCCATCTTTGTGGAAAGGTTGAAAAAAGCCGGCGCCATCATTATTGGAAAAACCAATACACCGGAATTCGGCCTGGGTTCCCAAACCTACAATCCTGTATTCGGCGCCACCCGGAACGCCTACGATCCGCGACGCTGTGCGGGGGGAGCAGCGGCGGCGCCGCCGTGGCCCTGGCGACAAGGATGCTTCCGGTGGCGGACGGCAGCGATATGATGGGTTCCCTTCGAAACCCGGCGGCCTACAACAATGTCATTGGCTTTCGGCCTTCCTTCGGTCGGGTGCCGTACGGCCCCACAACGGAAATTTTCCTCCAGCAACTGGCTTACGAAGGGCCCATGGGACGCACCGTGAGAGACACGGCCATGCTGCTGTCAACGATGGCGGGCTTCGATGCCCGTGTTCCTTTGTCGATTCATGAAGATCCTCTTCCGTTTGCGGGCGATTTGAGCGCCCCTGTGAAAGGGCTGAAAATTGCCTGGCTCGGTGATTTCAACGGTTACCTACCCATGGAATCGGGTATCATGGAGCTTTGTGAAGGTTCTCTCAAAGGCCTTGAAGGGCTGGGGTGCGTCATAGAGCCTGCGATCGTTGGATATCCCATGGAGAAATTATGGCAGATCTGGTTGACGCTGCGGCACTGGTTGATTGCCGGTATCGCGAACCCCCTGTATGAGAATATCGAAAACCGCGACCGGATGAAACCGGAAGCGATCTGGGAAATCGAAAGGGGGCTCGATATCAATGCTCTGGAGGTATTCAAAGCCTCCGCTGAACGGTCCAGCTGGTACCAGGCAATAGCCGATCTCTTTACCCGATACGACTATCTGGCCTTGCCCTCGGCACAGGTCTTTCCGTTCGATGCCGACACGCACTGGCCCAAAAAGGTGGCCGGCAAAACCATGGACACCTACCATCGCTGGATGGAAATCACGGTGCCCGGAACGCTTTCCGGGTGTCCCATCATAAACGTCCCCGTGGGATTCAATAACGAGGGATTGCCCATGGGCATGCAGATAATAGGTCCGGCGCAACAGGACTTGAAAGTCTTCCAGCTTGCCCATGCTTATGAACAGATATCCGGGTGGACCAAGAGCATTCCTTCCATCGCGGCCGAATAACCAAAAAAGGGCAATAAAATTGAGACTGAAGGAAAAAGTGGCTGTCGTGACGGGTGCGGGAACGGGGATAGGGCGCGCCGCCTGTCTTCTCTTTGCCAAGGAGGGGGCCAGGATCATCGCATTGGATATCGATGATAATTCCGGCGATGAAACCGTGTCAATTCTAAGGAGCCGGGGTGGCGACGGCATTTTTTTTCGGTGCGACGTGGGCGTGGAAAGGGAAGTGAAAGATGCCATTGAAAAAGGCCTCAAGGCCTATGAGCGTCTGGACATCCTTTTCAACAACGCCGGGGTCCTTTGGCGGGACAGGGATCTGGAAGTGACAAGGACGGATGAGGCTGTCTGGGACCGGGTCATGGCCATCAACCTCAAGGGAGCGGTCTGGACCTGTAAATACGGTATCCCGGAGATGATCGGGACAGGAGGGGGTTCCATCGTCAACGTCGGTTCCGGGGTGGCCTATATGGGGTTTACAAAAGCGCAGGACGCATACACGGCCAGCAAGGGGGCCTTAATATCCCTGACCCGGTCTTTGGCCATTGTGTACGCGAAACAGCGTATCAGGGCCAACATCATTCACCCGGGTCCGGTCGACACCCCGATGCAGAAAGGATGGGACGAGGAAACCAGGAAGGAGATCTGTGAATGGGTGCCTCTCGGGCGGCTGGCTACGGCCGAAGATATTGCCCTCTGCGGCCTGTTCTTAGCCTCGGAAGAATCGTCTTACATCACAGGACAGGAAATTATCGTGGACGGCGGTCTGATGGTGAAAGGTCGCTGATTTCCATGGGAAGACAGGGTAAGGTAGGATGAGGCTCCATCTCTTGGAACATGACGATCTGGATTTTTCAAATACGAATATCACCCAATGGGCGCAAAGAAAAGGGTATCACGTTACGCAAACCTATGTGTGCAACCGGGAAAAGCTGCCCTCCCTCGACGAGGTGGACTGGCTGATGGTGATGGGAGGCTCACCCCACGCCTGGGAAGAAAATGTCCATCCCTGGCTTCGGGAGGAAAAAATGTTTATTTCCGACGCTATGACGCAAGGCAAGAGGATTTTCGGCATCTGTTTGGGAGCCCAGTTGGTGGCGGAGGCTTTGGGAGGAAGCGTTTTCCCCAACAAGCAGAGTGAGATCGGCTGGCATGTGGTCCACCTTACCGAGGAAGGGGAACGATCTTTCCTCTTCCAACGTGTTCCCAAGAAGTTTGCTACCTTTCACTGGCACAGCGACCACTTTCGTCTTCCTCCCGGATGCGTTAGACTCGCCTATAGCGAACCAACGGCCAATCAGGCTTTTCTGTGCACCAGTCGCCCCGTCGCTGGGGTTCAGTTTCATCCGGAGTATACGCGGGACATGATCGGCTATGCTGCCCGGGAAGAAGGTGACAGCTGGGTACGGGGCCAATATGTGGGAGGGAGACAAGCGGTACTCCGCCAGACCGAAAAGATGAGGGATACCTATTGGTTGATGGAGGCTTTATTGAACAACATGGAACGGGAGTGGAGGGCTTTCTAAAACGACAGAGGTTATGAATAGGAAAGAGCAATGCAGCAATATTGTAATGGTAGCCTTTTGTATATAGTGTTCCATAAGATTCCAGGCGGACACTGCTACGCCAACCGGTTTTTCCGGCGAAAATCTTGAACTTTGGGAAATTGTTTGAAACTGGTATGATTCTTGATTACATTGAGAGACAATAATGAGCGTTCTGGCACAAAAAGTGGTAGGCCGCCCTTTCGGCGATTATTTTTTCCCGTTTGCGGCCGGCGTAGCCTTCTCATTCAACGTCTATGGATGGACTGAGCGCATCAGAAAATATTCCCAGAGAACAGTGGATGTATTGAACATGAAAACAGGCGTGGTGGAAGCCGTCGCCTTTTTGGATCTACTCCATCAGATTGACCATCCGGACCTCTACTATGCCGTATCGGTGGATCAGGAAGGCCATCTGACCGCCCCCATGTTCAAAAGTCCGAAGATTGACCGAAACAGCAGCTGCCTCACCTTCCATAATCTTCTCACCCAAACCCCCTTCCCCGGCCTTATGAAAAAAATCCTCCATAAACTGGAGACCGCCTACGGACGGCCGGTGGATGTGGAATTTGCCTGGGATAACGGCAGACTCTATCTCCTTCAGTGCCGCACCCTGTCATTGAGGACACAATCGGAATCAGTCTCTCTGCCACAGGACATTCCGAGAGACCAGATCCTTTTCACCAATAACCGCGGCGTTACCAACGGCATCATTGAGAACATCGAATATATGGTGTATGTGGATCCCAGGGCGTACGACCAAATCACCCATTACGACGAAAAAATGGAAATCGGTCGCATTGTGGGTAAAATCAATCGGCTTTTGTCGGGAAAACGTTACGCCCTTTTCGGTCCGGGGAGATGGGGCAGTAATGACATTAATCTGGGCGTCAGGGTGGGATATACTGATATCAACAACACACTGATTCTGGGCGAAATCGCCTTTGAGGCCAATGGCTCCACACCGGAGGCCTCTTTTGGAACGCACTTTTTCAACGATCTCGTGGAAGCGGGAATTGTCCCCATCGCCATCTATCCTGACCAACAGGGGACCTCTATTAATGAAGCCTTTCTGCTGGAGGCTTCCAACCAACTTCCATCCTTGGCTCCGGACATGGCACACCGCGCTTCGGTGGTGCATCTGATCCACATCCCCACTTCAACAAAAGACCACCTCCTGCATATCTACCAGGACGGGAAGGCGCAAAAAGGAATGGGATTCTTTGCATCCCATTTCTGAGCCTGTTTATGGGAAAGAGCTTTGCTATTTTTCCTTCTGTACAGAATCCGTGCAGTATGTGGTGAAATAAACCACAATGTTTTGATGCTACTGTTCACCTTCAATTAGATACGTGAAAAACCAACCAAACTGTATGAACCGGGCACACCTGCCTTGTCATAATAAGGTCCGGCTGCATCTTATTCAAAAAACAATGGTACGAATGGAGTTACGAGGTCTTTTTTGTTGACATTCCATGTGTTGAATGTTCTCTGTCCTTTGTTTTGAATAGAGGACTTTTGAGGCTGAATTCGCCGATAGCCGTATGATTTAATCGTAAAAATCGAAAGGATGATTATTTACCATGCCGTTTAATATACCCCGAATTGTAACCGCCGACGAAGCGGTAAAGTGTATTGAAAACAAAATGACCCTGGCCATCAATACGATGTCGGCGGTCAGCTACCCCGATGCCTTGAGCCTTGCCTTGCATAATCGCTTTGAGGCAACGGGCGCGCCCGCCGATCTCTGTTTCTGGGGCGCCACGGCCCAGGCCATGCACGACCTGGACGCCCTGACCGAACGTATTGCGCGCTGCGACGGAATGTTCGCCAAAGTTGTTATGGGCCATTGGATAACCACGCCGACCTTTGTCAAGAAGGCCGCCAACAACGAAATTGCCGCTTATAACCTGCCCCAGGGGATCATCTCCCATCTCTACCGGGCCGCGGCCGGCCGCAAGCCGGTAGTGGTCAGCCGCGTCGGGCTCAAGACCTTCGCGGACCCCCGTTTTGGCGGCGGCAAGATGAATGCCCTGGCCACTGAGGATCTCGTGAAAGTGGTCGAAATTGACGACCGGGAATACCTTCAGTACAAGACGCCCAAGATCGATGTGTGCTTTGTGCGGGGTACAACGGCCGACCCCATGGGCAACATCACGGCCGAGAAGGAGGCCGCCTATATCGACGCCCTGCCCCTGGTTTTGGCCACCAAGGCCAATGGCGGCAAGGTGATCGTTCAGGTGGAGCGCATCTCCGACCGTCGGGCCTATTGCAAGGAGATCCTTATACCGGGTTTGTCGGTCGATTATATCGTCGTTGATCCTGAGCAGCGCCAAACTTACATTGAACCCTACAACCCTGCCTATAGCGGCCACATTATCATGCCTGCCAAGGAAATCCAGGCCCACATGGCCTCGGTATTGGAAAAATCGGGCGGTTTTTTCGCGCCCAGAAATATCGAACATTATATCATTGCCCGCAGAGCGGTCGAGGAACTCAAGCCCGGCTACATCGTCAACATCGGTATCGGCGTGCCGGGACTGGTGCCGGCCATTGCGGCTGAAAAAGGGCTCCAGGACAAGCTTTACATGACCAACGAAGCGGGCACCATCGGCGGAATTCCCGCGCCGGCGGGCAGCTTCGGCGCCTCCCTCAATCCCATGTACGTGACCGACATGCCCACCATGTTCGATTTTTACGACGGCGGGATGCTGGACGCGGTATGCGTGGGTGCGGCCCAGATCGATCCCAAAGGCAATGTCAATGTGGGAAAAATCGGTTCCCGGGTTGTCGGAGTGGGTGGCTTCACCAATTTGACCCTTGCCGCCAAAAAAGTCGTATTTCTCACCACCCTAACCGATACCAAGGGCCTTGCGGTGATCTACCGGGACAAAAAACTCAAGATCAGCGGCGAAGGAAAAATAAAGAAATTTGTCAACAAGGTCGATCTGATCTCCTTTTCAGGGGAAATCGCCATGGAAGATCAGAGGGAAATCCTCTATATCACCGAGCGCTGTGTCTTTCGTCTGACCCCCGACGGCTTGCTGCTGACCGAAATCGCTCCGGGTATCGATATCGAAAAGGATATCCTGGCCCGGATGGAGTTTCAACCGAAGGTATCGGATGAATTGAAAGTCATGGACGAAGATTATTTCCGGATTTAAGACCAATACCCGTGAATGAATGGCATTCACCGTTTGCGAACAGGGCATATCGCGGATTCGTGTAATAGCCCGACATGTTTCGCCAGGTTTCAGGTTTCAGGTTTCGGGTGTCAGCGTGTCCTGATGGCATTTGACGGATTCAATAGTACAACCCTATGGTCATGACATAATTGCCTAACTTTAAATCTTGGATTCAGAATGAGAAACAACCCCGCTAAAGCGGGGAAACCTGAAACCCGAAACCTGAAACCTTTGGACAAGCACGATGCAGGGGGCCTGCACCTTAAAACTGACTGAATAATATTCATTCACGGGTATTGGATTCAAGACCAATACCCGGGCATGTTGCCCGCTATTCTTCAAAAAGAATCTTATGGTTGACCAGATTCATTCCCTTGATATGGCCTTTGACCGTCTTTTGATCCCCGAAGATATCCACGAGACGCCAGGCGTTCTCACCATCCGGATCGACAAGGTCAACGGATTCCATGATCAATTGCTCTTCACCTTCCTTTACCAAAAAGGCATTCGCTTCACACATTTTTAAAAATCTCCTTTGCATATTGATTTATAAGGGTTTCCACCAGATGGGGAAGAGGTTCCCTGCTGGCGCCGACCAGAAAGATACTCTCCTGGTGCAAAGGGATGAGAACCTTCGGCGCCCGGCTGGAGGTGATCGCTTCCGCCATGGGGGAGGTAACCTCCCCCATCATGGCATTCGGCCAGGTAATGGCAACCGGACCAAGGATCAGGTCCACCATCCTGACGGTGCGGATCACGGGATTTTCCCCGGTGGCGCCCCGGTTCGCCCCGGCTTTCAGCATCTGGGAAGTGGCGACGGCATTTGTTCCCAATGCCAGTATTTCAATGGTTTCACCGTATCTGATTTTCAGGGCCTTGATGATAGCCGCCCCGATCCCCCCGCCTTGACCGTCTATTACACAAACACGTTTCATCGAGTCCTCGCACATTCCTTGTCTTCCCCCGGCCGGCCCGAGGGATCGGCAAAGGGGGGGCATTTCATGGGAAACAGGTTACCGGTTCAAGACCGCGGCATAAGGATCGCCTCCCGCCACCCTATCGGATAGGTCCGCCTTTCCCGAAAACGACTTGAGTTCCACAATATAGGCAATAAGCTTGTCTTTTGAAAGGTGCGCCATTTCCCGGGACATTTTCACCCTGGAAACCCAGAATACGGGATTGTTCGGCCCCCCCTTGGGGGCCATCTCTTCCGCTTTGACGTCCGTATCGGCATAGGCCTTATCCCAATCAAAACCCAGGATTTTGCCATCGCATTTGTCCGACTTTTTGTTCACGCGCATGGCGACCAGGACGGGTTGAACGCCGCCCTTGGCGTACTTTGCCAAGGCGCCTCCTCCCATGGCCATGGCGTAACCCGAACCCTTGCCGGCCGTGGCATTGAACATCACCTGAAGGGCATCGACGGGACATTTGCCCGGCGCGGCTACGAACACATACCGGTCACCCGGTCCAAGAGGCAATTTCTCCATAAGGTATTGTCCGGCGATATAACCTGAATTCACACCCGGACAGAAATGGTCATGAAACGTGGCCGCCAGGAGCAGTGTCCATGGCGGATCGACCGCCCAGGTAACGCAGAGACTCACGACCGAAAACGTCTTGGGACCCATAAGTCCCGAGGAGGCCTTTTTCCAGTTCTCCGCGGTCAAAATGTTGGCGGGAGATGCATCGATTGTTTGCTGTTCAAACTCCTTTCCGGTCCACTTGAGAAAAATCAGTTTGCCCGTATCCTTTCGATAAAGGGCGCACCAGAGCGGTTCCTGAATCCCCGTATGCACGGGAAGAAGGGAACGGGATCCCATGCTGCAACCCGTCTCCTCGGAAGCCACGTTCAAAAAGGCTACCGTGTCCCCTGTTTCGACCATTCCGTATCCCGCGTTTGTAAGCACAAGCAGATTGCTGTCGGCCTTCGAAACACCGATTTGGCTCATGGCGCGATTCAGCGCCATCCTGCCCGAGTCGAACCAGGTCGGCATCTCCGCGGCCCAGCCCGTGGAAGTCATAAGGCATACCAAAACCAAGGAAAAAACCATCGAACGCGTCACATTCTTCATAATCTTTCTCCTATTCATTTTCATGGTTGAATCTCACGGGTGTCTCCGTTTCCATCAAACCCCGATTTTATGCGGCTTCTCTCCAATCGAAACAAAAAAAAAGCCACGCAAACGTTTTCCCTTCAGAGAAACTCGCCTTCGTGGCTTCTTATAAATTCCTATTAAATTCGAAAGTGTTCCAAGGCTTCGTGCCTTTTTGGGTTTCTTATACCTGTGGGGTCTCACTTTGTCAAGGGTGGTCGTAGGAAAATGAACAGGGGCCAGGCAAATAATTATTGTTTGCTTCAAAAAACAGGCTTGTCGACGTCATAACGTTAAGGCGTTATAATGTCACATATGGATGGGAGGCGACATTTTGGCAAAACCGGCAAAGCGTGCAACGGTCTATTTTGATCCGATATTGCATAGGGCATTAAAATTGAAGTCTATGGAAACATGTAAATCGATTTCTGAGTTGGTCAATACAGCCGTCAAGGAGGCTCTTGCGGAGGATGCGGAGGAAAGGTTTTTATCATTGCCAAAGCCGGTAAGCCCATGGTCAAAGTCTTGCCGCTGTCCGACGGGGACAGGTATCCTGTCACTTGAGTACCGTCACGGCCGCGCCAATGGCCGCTCACATTATCTGAGGTCTTTCTTGAGGAGCTTTCCCGTGGGGTTGCGAGGAATCCGATCCATAAATTCGATTATCTCCGGGATCTTGTAATCCGCAAGTTTATCCGCAAGATAGGTTCTGACTTTCTCTGGTGTCAGTGCGTCGGGTTCCGATATCTCCAAAATCGCTTTTACTCGTTCTCCCAGCGCTGCATCGGGGACACCGATCACGGCAACGGCAACGACTTGCGGGTGTGCCTCCAGCACCATTTCAATCTCCCGCGGGTAGATGTTTTCTCCACCCCGGTTAATCATGTCTTTTTTGCGATCAACCACATAGAAATAGCCTTCATCGTCCCTGTAACCGATATCTCCGGTAAGCAGCCAACCGTTTCTTAACGTATCGGAGGTAGCTTCGCGGTTGTTGAGGTAGCCTGACATGTTTACTTCGCCTTTGATGCAGATCTCTCCCCGCGCGCCGGCAGGTTGCGTATTCAGTTGATCATCCAGGATCTCCGCTTGCTGTTCCCACAAGGGGAGCCCGATCGAGCCCGGCTTGCGCTTGCCCAAAGGAGGGTTGGCCATGGCCACACCGGTTCCTTCGGTCAAACCGTATCCTTCGATGATGTCGACATTGAATTTTTCCTTGAATCCCTTTATCAACTCCACCGATAAGGCAGCCGCCCCGCTGAACGCCCAGTTTAATTTCAGGCGGGATTGATCAACGGTCGAAGGGTCAATGGAGTAATACACATAATTGTACATTGCCGGAACACCCATGAGGATGGTTATGCCGTTATCAATAATGGCGGGCCAGAAATCCTGGGGCGAAAACGCCTTGCGAATGCAGAGTGTCTGGCCGCAAAACGTCATCGGATAGCTCCAAACGCAGATCGGATTGGTATGAAACATGGGCAGAAGAATCAGCATGGTATCATTGCCGTTCACCAGTCCCAATCTTGCCATATCCCGGCAAACGGATAGCTGCCCCTTGTTGGTGAGCAGGATGCCTTTCGGCTTTCCGGTTGTTCCCGAAGAATACAAGAGTAAAAAGGGATCGTCCGGTTGTTGCGGTTCCAAGAAGTCATCCGCGGAATACGTGTTGAAAATCTCATCAAGAGTGGTTTCGGCAATTGCCTCCTGATGATCCGCTGCCGTTTTCACTTCAATTATCAGCGGACGATGGGAGGAGATCTTCAACGCTTTTGCAAACTCCGTGATGAATTCACTGCCGACAAACACAACTTTTGGTTTGGAATCTTCCAAGACGTGGGCGATTTCCGGGGCCTTAAGGGCAAAATTGATCAAACCGGCTATCGCACCGATCTTTTGAGTGCCAATCATGCAGTAGAAGATTTCCGGGGAATTCAGAATCATCAAGGATACGATATCACCCTTTTGAACACCTTTCCGTTTTAAGAACCCAGCCGTTTTTTCGGCGCGTTCATTGCTTTGACCATACGTAACGACCTCGTTATAGTACAATAGGTGAGGACGGTCCGGAATTTCCTTTGCCCGTGTTGTCACCATTTCCGCGACACTGGCGAATCGTATCCGCAATCCTTTTAGAAACGCCAGATCTTCCAACCGGCTTGCCGGAATTCTTATTCGGGGCGCCGTTCCTGTCATTTGAGATCTCCTTTATATATTGTGTGTTTTAAGATTCGTCATCCCGAATTGCCGGAACCGATCATTCTCCTTCAAACAAGCGCTTTGGGTTTTCCGCCACCAGAATCCGGACCTGTTCTTCCGTCACTCCCAATCCTTTCAGCGCGGGAATGATATTCGCGAACAGATGACACGGATTCCAATTGGCAATAAAAGGCAAAAACTGGTCGGGGATTTTTAACGGCCGCCCCAGCCAGTTGAGGATTGAATCGTGTGAGATCATCAATCGTTCTCCATAACCCTGTTTGATCAACTGGGCAATGACCGGATACCGCTGCTCGTCCATCGGGCACCCTACCATTCCCTGAAGACCCATTCGATCCCAGGAGATAAAAACACCCTTCGACAGCGTTTTGATTTGATAGTCCAAATCCAGATTGTCACTCATGTGTCCGATCTGGATTCGTCGGGGATCGGCCCCCGCATCAATCAACAAATCCGCCTGCTCCGGGCCCATGGTTCCTTCCTGAGTGTGAGTGATGATCGGAACACCGGTTTCCTTTTGTACTCTGCCGGCCGTTCTGAATAGGATCTTTTCATAGTCGGTAATCTGGCCCTTGCTCGAACCGACCTTGACAACGCCGGCTTTAATTCCGGTGTCGGTGATTCCAACAGTGATCTCCTTCATCAACAGTTCGTAGAGCTCTTCGTTGATGTCGCCCAGAGTCCCCCGAAATTTCCAGTAGGTGGAGGATCCTTCCCCTTCATAATAGTACCCCGTCGAGCAGATTACCTGGATACCTGTTTTTTCCGAGATTTCCCGATACAGTTCCGGACATCGTCCAACGTCATTGGCGGTGGCATCGACATAGCTGTTCACGCCATACTCTCTTAGTTTGCCAAACACGGCAACCGTCTCTTCGACAATCGCTTTCCGATCAAAGGGAGCGATGGTTCGGTCACCTTCCCATCCCGGATAACCGAAAGCAATATGTTCGTGCATAAGGGTGATTCCCAGTTCGTTGCTCGCAACCGGGCCGGTCGCGGTATTTACGGTAGTGGCGGTCATGGTTTTCTCCTTGTTTGATTGAATGTTCCGGTTTTTTTAGTTTTCACTCTCGTCATGCAGCATCCGCCTTAAAAGCTTTCCGGTCGCCAAGGTCGGCAAGGTCTCGCGAAATTCGATGTGGACAGGGCATTTGTACGAGGACATATTGTCTTTCGCCCAGGCAATAATCTCCGCTTCATCGTCGTTCCGGCCGGGATTTCGAACAATAAAGGCTTTCACCACCTCCCCTTTCTTCGGGTCCGGCACCCCGATGACGGCGGATCGATCAACCGCCGGATGTTTACCGAGGAGAAGCTCGACCTCTTCGGGATATACCGAAAATCCGGACACCTTTATCATCTCTTTAACACGGCCGAGCAAATAGAGATAACCGTCTTCATCAAACTTGCCGATATCACCGGTAAAAACCCAGCCATCCACCAAGGTGGCCGCTGTTTCCGTCGGTCTCTTCCAGTATCCTTTGAATACACCCGGATTCTTGAGCACGATTTCTCCCTCCTCGCCAATCGGCAGTTCCTTGGATCTATCGTTGACATCCACGATCTTCATTTCCTGTTCAAATCCCGGGATCCCGCAACTGCCGTATTTTATGTTCCGCCTGGGGACAAACGTGTCGGCGGTATGCGTTTCACTAAGCCCGTACGCCCCTTCGATGAGCAGTCCCCCTCCGGTGACGTCGCGCCATTGACTGGAAATATCCTCCGTCAGTTGAATACCGAAGGAAGAGGTCATGCAGGTTTGCATACTGGACAGGTCATAATTTTTCAATTCCGGGTGCTTCATGATGCCCAGGTTCATGGGCACCGCACTATACCAGAAGTTCGCCCGGTATTTCGATATCGCTTTCATGGCGGTTTCCGCATCGAACATGGAAAGCAGTATCTGGGTGGCTCCGGCCATGACGCAACTGTTCAGACCCGCCAACATCCCCGCGATGTGAAAAATAGGCATCGTCACCAGACAGACCGTATCCTTGCGGATGTCGGCAATTTCACAAACCGCGCCCGACTTGAACAAAGCAGCGTAATAGGTCAACATGCAGCCTTTGGGAAGTCCGGTCGTTCCTCCGGTATATTGGAACAGACCGATATCCTCCATGACATCGATATCGACGGAAGGCGGAGCAGCCGGTTTCGATACGATTTCCAGGAAATCAACCGTATCCGGTATCGCTTGCCCGGGAACCTTCATATACTCGATGATCGGAAGTGATGGTTTTTCCGGCAGGTAGTCGTTCAAATTCGTTATCACAATTTTTTTCAGGGCGGTTTTGGAGCGGACCCTGTTGATGACCGGAAACATCAGGTCAAGTGCGACCAGGATCTCGATTTCGGCGTCGTTCAACTCATATTCCAACTCCAGCTCTTTAAACAACGGCGAACAGGGGCATACAATTCCCCCGATCTTCTGTATCCCGAAATGAGCTATGGCATATTGGGGACAATTCAGCATCATGATGCCGACACGATCGCCCTTTTTTATTCCCTGTGATGAAAGATAAGCGCCAAAACGGTCGGAAGCTTCATTCAGTTCACGATAGGTAATCTCGCGACCATAGAAAACGATGGCGATCTTATCGGGTTGGTTCCGGGCCTGCGCCCTCAAAGCCTCGTGAATTGGTTTAACGCCGTGTTCGAATGATAATTGCCGCGGTATGTCATCAGGCCAGTGTTTCATCCAAATTTTTTCCATGATCACTCCTTATGCAATATTACGTTAATCCATTCCCGGAACCCCTGCTCTTTCACTTTCGATATCTGCCAAATCCATACCATATATCTTCTGATTGATTTTGTTGACTATTTTATCTATTAATCGAGTGGCGTCACCAACAATTCTCACAATTATCAGTGTTTTCATGAATATTTGTGAATTTATTTGACTTGGTTGCGGTTCCACTTTAATTTGCTGTTGCGCAGTCGCCTTACTTGTCGGTCCATTGCTCACACACAAAGGGAACCTGACCATGAAAAGACAATACGGAAGCAGTGAAGACGACGGACAAGATCGGGAGATCCTGGCTCCGGCAGCCGTCTTTAACGGGGATTTCTCGATCGATTGGCTCCAGGTCATCACCGGCGCCAAGGCATCGGTCATTTTATCCGCGCTGAATCGCGGTATACGCAACAATCAATTGAAATCCGAAAGAGACGGCATTTACAGGTTTTCCGATAGGGAAATAAGGGATCGTTTTTGGAAGATGAGTTCGCCGGAGAGGAGAACCGTTCTTCACCGCCAGGCCGCCGACATTATTGCCGAAGAACTTCCCTTTGGCGAAGAATCAGATCGCGAGTTGGTAAAGCATCTATTATATATTGATAATGATGAAGCCGGCTGCCGGCAATTGCTGGACGCCGGTAATAGAGCCCGAAAAGAGTTTCGGATCGAGGAGGCAAAGCGAATTTATCGAAAGATCTTCCTGGATCTTTCCGCCAGGGGAGGAAAACTGGCGGATCGCCTGTTTACCGATGCCGCCATGGAATATTCGAAAATCTCAACGCCGGCTTCCGATTCCCGGCAAGTGATCCAGACCATCCGGGAAGCCGTCAAACGGGCTCAAAAAAGGGGCCTGACTGAAAACCTGGCCCTGCTGAGAATGCATCTGGCCAAACAGGAATGGTTGCTGTCCAATTATAAGGAGGCGTTTTATCAATTCCAACTTGGCTGGCAGTTGGCGGAAACCATCGACAATCCGGGATTTAAGCGGGCTGCCAATATTTTCAGCGTTTTTTTCAGGTTCTGGCAGGGACGTTTTAAAGACGTAGTCGCGGATTATGAGAAATTCGCCCCGGAAATATCGGAGCTCCCCAAAACGGAATTCTCATTATTAGCCTATTTAACCATCGGCGCCTGCATCGGCAACAGCGGACAAATTCATCAGGGAATCGGGATGATGGACGTTATCCGCCGTCATTGCAAGGATAATGGCAATTTGAACATAGCCAGTCACGCCGTCGCCGTTCTGGCCCTTTTTCTGGTCGATCTGAAGCGATACGAGGAAGCGATTTCCTATTACCACGAGGCCATGGAAAATGCCCTTAAGGGGCATAATTTGTTTATCCGGGTGCTGGTTCATCTTGGACTTGCTCATGCTTTTTTTCGAATCGGGGAACAAAACAAAGCGCTTACAGAACTCAAAAATTATCTGTCCTTGAGTCGGCGATACCAGATTCTGGCAGTTCCCTTTCCGTTGCTGCTGGAGATCTGTTTTGAGATGGACGTCGATCAGGATGTATCCATCGACGGATTAACGCTGGATTCTGAAATTCGCGGTTCCCTGCGCTCGGAGAACGTTTATATGAAAGGGAAGGCCGTATTTTACCAGGCTCTCCAAAAAAAACGCAAAGGGCGCCCTGCTTCCGAAATCCTGATTACACTCCAAAAAGCCGGAAAGTACCTTGAAGCATCAGGACATCGTATCGGTCTTGACAATTGTCTATTGGAAACGGCACGCATACTGATACAAACCGGGCAGCAAGAGCAAGCCGTGGACCTGGCCGCACCTGCCGTCAGAAGGTTGTTCGCTCTTGAGCGATCCCTGGTTCCCGACGACTTTCGTTTTCTCGTTCAACATCAAGATGCCGAAAAAGAACTTTTAAAGGAGATACTTTCCTTGGGGCAGGAACTGGCTGTCATCCGTGACCCGCGTGATCTGGTCAATCGAATCATCACCACCGTTAATCGCATCCTGGGCGCCGAGCGCGGCGCTATTTTTCTGGTCGAGAAAAATGGTAGAGGGATTACCCTCAAAGCGGCTAAAAATCTTACCAACAGCGACATCACTGAGCCGGAATTTATAGAATCGATGCAATTAATTAAGGAAACCGTCTCAACCGGGAAAGAGCATATCAAGCAAACCGGACCAGCCGGTAACGGTTCTTCAAAGGGAGAAGGGGTGCATTCCATCGTCTGCATTCCCATGATCCTGCGAAATCGAATTATGGGCGTGTTGTACGCCGATATTCGCATCAACCGAACCATCGCGCAATCGCCGGATGTTGAAACCCTGCAATATTTTGCCGCGCAAGCCGCCGTTATGCTGGATAACGCACAAACCTACCAGGGATTGCAACAGCGATATCAAAAAGAAAGAGAGGAGAAACGCTATCTGGAAGAGCAGTTTTTGGAAGAGTTTCATTTTGAAGAGATCATTGGCAGGAGCTCGGCGATTAAATCCGTTTTCACCGATATCGACTCGGTGGCGACAACCGATTCGGCCGTATTGATATTTGGAGAAACCGGGGTGGGAAAAGAACTGGTAGCAAGGGCCATCCATAAAACCAGCCGCCGCCGGAACGGTCCCTTTATTAAAGTCAACAGCAGTGCTCTTTCTGAATTCCTGGCTGCAAGCGAGCTCTTCGGCCACGAAAAGGGATCGTTTACCGGCGCCGTTGAACAGAAAATCGGAAGATTCGAACTGGCCAACGGAGGAACCCTTTTCCTTGATGAGATCGGCGATATTTCCCAGGCCGTTCAATTGCAACTCCTCAGAGTTCTGCAAACCAAGGAATTCGAACGCGTGGGCGGACGCCGGACGATTCATTCCGATTTCCGGCTGATGGCCGCCACCAACAAAGACCTGCAACAAGAGATTAAAAAAGGACGTTTCCGCATGGACCTTTATTACCGGTTGAACGTCTTCCCCATCAACGTACCTCCTCTAAAAGAAAGGAAAGAGGATATCCCGTTGTTGGCCGAACACTTTCTGAACATCTACACCAAAAAACTGGGCCGCCAGATCGATGCCATACCGGACCGCGTCATTGAAACGATGATAGATTACGACTGGCCGGGCAATGTACGAGAGTTGGAAAACTTTATCGAGCGGGGCTCCATTCTAAGCCGTAATCACCGTTTTACCGCTCCTCCGATCAATTGGGAAAGTCCGATGTCTTCAAAAGAGTCTCAGGTGATCTCCCACCAGGCCAACGAGAGAAAACACATCTTAAAAGCACTGGAAACCACCCGGGGGAAAATTTCCGGCAAGAACGGCGCCGCCGAACTCCTCGACCTCCACCCGAACACCTTACGTTATCGAATGAAAAAATTGCAGATTCACATAGATCGCCGTCCGAAAGGTAGAAAATCCTAACCGAAAGATCAGGTGACAAGTTTTGCGAGCAATCGTTACCTCGGCCCGCCAAGCAGACATTCAAGTGCTTTTCGTGCCCCATCACCGTTGGGAACCGGGCGATTAAGCGAAATGGAAGCATGCCAAGAATAGCCAGGTTGGCAATAAAGAATGAGAAGGCAGTATATCATGTCATGTCCCGGACGGCCCTGGATGGCTATGTTCTGGAGGATCTGGAAAAGGGTTTTCTGCTACGACATATCAGAACGGCACGAAAAGCGCCCAAAGCCCCGAGTGTGAAGCGCCAAAATTGACTTTTTCACTAAACGGGTTATTTTTTGGTATTCGGGGTTTCGGAACCCTTTGGGAAAATCAAAATGATGAAAGCAGGCAAATCACCCCAAGACCAAGGAGCGCATCATGGAAATGCTGACAGAGAAAAGGTGTTGCACTATGGGCAGAAAAGGCGCCTATTATTGCGTCCGCTGCAATTGGAGCGGCGACCAGCCGGAGGAACCGCGCGAAAATGACCGTTGGCATACCTGCCCCGTTTGCAGGGGGCACGCATTGCCCCGGAGCCGGAAAACAAGCGAGCGGGGGCGCCATGAAGTTGATGCGTGTTAGAGCCTGTTTGAAAATTTTCCCTGCTGCGGTCGGCTGTGGCTTCCAATGGCTGCGTCAGCTGCTAAAATGGGTCTTCACCGTAGCCCGACTACGCTTCCAGCCCCATTTTCTTGCTTCCTTGCCCTTGAAAGACTCGCTCAACCTCGCGACGAGATAATTTTCAGACAGGCTCTTAGAGGCGCCTGCTCAAGATCGAAAAAACCTTGAACTTTGCACCCCGGATCACGGCCGGAGAACCCCAAACCTATTCGCTGAGGCGACGACAGGATGGCTGTCGCCGCAGTCTGTCCTTCCGGCTCAGGCAGAATTAAATGCGAATATGATGAATCAGTCGGTATATCGTATGAGGCAAAAACGACGACCCGCCTGTTCATAATTTTCCGATTTTCTCCGTACAGAGTTCTTATATAGCCCAGACGCGGTTTGGGACGGTCAAGCAATAATTTCCTGATGGCCGCGATTAAATCACTTGCCCTTCGCTTAAAACTTTGGATAATGTATGAATACATTAACCCGATTTCCACAAAGGGGACCTTCACCCCATAAGTTCACGCCCGTGCCGAGCGTACACAGGATCCTGCAGGCGACGTCCAAATGGCCGCGTCTTAGGAGTAACCTTGGCGAGCAATAATCATGTCACAATGGAAGCTAACCAGAACCTGGGCAAGGGTCCGAAAAAAGACGGTCCTCACAACAAAGAAGCATAACAAGGGTGAATTATGGCTTTGGTTCGAGATAAAGACGGAAAAAGACTTCATGTAAAGAGCCGGCTGATGGGAGAGAGTCTTGTGGGCAGGAAATTTCTGGAACAATTGGAAATTGCCCCTCAACAGCGATTATATCCTGACGTTGCTATAATGAAAATCGGAGGTCAGTCGATCTGCGACCGAGGAGTGAAAGCTCTTCCTGCAATACTTAAGGAAATCGTGGCAAACAGGGAAAAGAATAAGATCCTTATTACGACCGGAGGCGGTACCAGAAGTCGTCATATTTATACAATAGCACTTGAAATGGGTATGCCGACAGGAATAATCGCCCGTTTCGGGAGTATGATTTCCGAACAAAACGCACTCATGGTAGCAACATTGTTATCGCCCTGGGGCGGGATCAAAATATCGCACAGCGATATAGTCAAACTGCCCACTTATTTTGCGGAAGGCATTATTCCGGTTATGCACGGGATGCCGCCTTATGACTACTTTGCCATCAAGCCGGAAAAAGGCAGAATTCCCATACATCGTACGGATGTGGGGCTGGTCATTTTAGGAGATTTGATCGGTTCAAGAAGAATCATATTTATAAAAGATGAGGACGGATTATATACGGATGATCCAAAGAAGAATCCGGATGCCGAGTTTATTCCAAAAATCGGTGCAAGAGATTTAATTGAAAAGAACCAGGATGACCTGGTAATTGAGCGTCCATGCCTGGATATTATCCAAAACAGTGAGGTTATTGAACATGTCCAGATCATCAACGGCATGGTTCCCGGCAATATTTCAAAAGCTCTTGCCGGAGAACATGTCGGGACAATTATTCATAAACAGGCATAGAGAAAAAGAAATGCATAAATGCATGGGCGTCCCTGTCGGTTATCGTCGGTTAAATTATCAAAGACAGATGGGGGTTACTCCACCACCCGATTACTTGCCTCCTTCTTGATTTTTTTCAAGTTGTCGAGGCTCTCTTCCACCTCCGCCAGATACTTTTGGAGCTTACTGTTACCCGGTGATAAGCGCAGCGCCCCTTCCCACAAATCGCGGGCCTTTGAAAAGTTGCCCGCGGAAAAGAGCTTCATTCCCAACAGTCTGGTAAACTCAACAATATCCGACGACGAGGGCTCTCCGGCTGAAGATAGTTTCAAAACGTACATCGTGCGCTCTGCCGCAGCTTCCAGATTGCCCTTTTGCTCGGCCTCCATTGCGGCCAGGAAACCCTTTCTGATGATGCTGTGGCGGTAATCTCTTATAGTGTTCAACCGTGCCTCGCCATCTTTGCCGAGGTTTTTCTCCGTCGCGTCCTCTTCCAAAAACCTCTCGGTCTCCTCAAAATTGTCAGTATCTTTATGGCTCTGTATTTCCTGAAGTTTTCTTGCCTCCTTCTCCTCTGATAGAGACTTCCCCCCGGCGCCTTGCGGCCTTTCCGCCTCCAACGCGAAAGTCGGGTCGAAAGGGAAGAGAAGACTTGATTCCTCCATCGGTAACAATGCCCGCTCCGGATCTCCTTTCGACCGCAGGTCACGGGCTTCGCCCTCCAAACCAGTTATCTCCGCGTTGATAGACTGCTCAACTTTCTTGAGCAAATGCTGAGCCCAGTAGTATTTTGGATAAATCTCAAGGGCCTTCAGGAGATTGGCGCGGGCGGAGAGGAGCTGCCCCTCTTTCTTGAGGTTCTTGGATTTAAGCACGTAAGCATCAGCTTCATCAAGTTTGGATCTTGAAAAATCAATTCTTTCCAAGACCTCTTCAGAGCATCTATAACCAGCCTTATTCAGTTGATCGGCAATGTCAACAGCGGTCTTATATTCGCCTGCTTGGCAGAATTGGACAATGCGAACACATTCCGACTTGTTACGTGCTTCGGAAGCGAGGAACGTGTCCTCCAGTTCGCTGCTTGCTCCGGAATCGACGTACGTATCTTCCAATTCGCTGCTGGCTCCGGAATCGACGGGCGTATCTTCCGATTTGTGCGCTCCGCCAGGGCTAACGAAAGCGCAACCGGATGTCATATAAGAAATAAAAAGTCCCAAAAGGACTATCATTATTGCTTGTTTGATTGTTCCACCTCCTCAAAAATGGCATCAATTCGCCCTTCTTCCTCCAGTTGGAAAAACATATCCACCGGGACGGGATCAAATTGTTTCCCGCGTTCCTTCTTGATCCTCGAGAACGCCTCCTCCCTTGACAGCGCTTTTCTGTAAGGACGATTTGTGGTCATCGCATCGAAAGCGTCGACCAAGTGGATGATCCGTGAGGCCTGGGGAATTGCATCTTCCTTGAGCCCATCCGGATATCCTGACCCGTCGTAATTTTCATGGTGATGCCGTACAAACAGACCTACTCTATGGAGAGATGTGAGCGGACTTAGAATCCTAGCCCCTATATCAGGATGATGTTGAATCTCCTGAAACTCTTCATCTGTAAGCGGACCAAGTTTACCTAAAATACCGGCCTTTATTCCAATCTTCCCCACATCGTGCAGGATTGCCGCAAGTTCCAGATCTTCGCACTCCTTCTCGCTGATTTCAAGCCTTTTGCCAATAGCCGCGGAAATCCGGGCAACCCGGTCGCAATGCGCACGCGTATAGGCATCTTTCGCCTCGACGGCTGCTGCCAAGGAGCGGATTGTCTCCCTAAAGTTTCTCTCGTTCTGTTGACGGGCGGAGTGGAGTTGGCCGACCATTTTATTGAAATATCCCGTGAGCCTGCCCACTTCGTCGAGGCTACTATCTTCAACATGGACAAGAAGATCTCCGGAACCCAAGGCCTGGACCGCCTCTTCCAACCTTTTGATCCGATCGACGTGAATGCCGGCAAGGTAAAAAAATGCCTAAAATTCCCAGACCTACCCCCAGGCCAAGGGGTAGAAGCAGGCCCATCGCTGTTTTCATCATTGCTTGATCGATGTGATCCACTCCCAATCCGACAACGGCGGTCCCGACTTTCACATTCTCAACCTCGATTGGCATCGAGGCTTGGATAATTCCTTTATCAGGACTGGGAACGCCATCGATTAACCATCTTCCCGTTCTTCGTGAATCAGAATGGTAGAGGACGCGACCCTGAAGGTCTAAGAGATAGGCGGACTGAACTTCCGGGTCTTGGCTTATCGATGCTATAATTGGTCCGAGCCGGAGGTCGTCCTGGCTCAAAAGGGGATCACGGGCATTGATCACCAGGTTATTTACAAGGGATTTAGCCCGTTTCTGGGTTTCCTGGAACAGAAAAACCCTCTCATACCACATGAAGCCAGCAAAAAGAAAAGCGACAACAAGCATAAGCACGACCGAAAAAGACAGGGCAACTTTCCACCTCAAGGAGGAGGTGAATGGGATGCGAAGATCATTGGGACGCGCCTGTTTTGCCGATATTTTCCGCGGAAAGACTGTGTTTTCCCTTGGCTGCAAGAAGACGCGATCATTGTTTCTCCAAACAGCGGTTTCCGCCCGGGCCATAAGGTAATTCTTCATTTTATTTAACCATCTATCTCATAAATTTGATCATCCGAAACAATAACGAATAATGCAAATAATTAACTCCTTACATTAACTCCCTGCTAAGGATACCCACGGAACTTGTGCAGCGTACCTATTGGTAAAGTATACTTCCTCCCCCTCTGTCAAGTCAAGTTTTGAGAATGTGTTTGGTGCATGGATTCCTGATTGAGTTGGGGCGGGGGTAACGGAAGGAGTCCGTAGGACGACTGGGGTTACCCCGCCGCCGCGAGGTTGCCCCCCCCGATTTCACTTCGTTTCCGCTTGCGCGCAGTTGGTTTTGCGGCTTCAGGGTTGGTTTTTGGTTTTGAACTCCGCGGGTTCACCCTGAGTCAATACCCGTGAATGAATTCGATTCACCTTGTTTGGGGATGTAATGCGACAGACTTTGTCTATAAAACACTTGCAAAATAGCTCCGAATGCATCCTATTTAGCAAAGGGCCGGTTCCTCCGTAAGTTTTTTTGAATTGAGGAGCACCTTTCTTAATTTTTTTACTTTTCTTAACTTTTTTGCTGAATCTACCAGGGAATTTGAATAGGATGCCTTCTACCCTGATTTTACTTGTAAATATTTACAGAACACACGGGGCCGACCATGCAAGGAAAAACAACGTCATCATTGCTTAGCTGTATCGTTTCGTTAATCATGTGTTCCAGTATGAGTAATGCAATGAATACCGAGAAGACCGCACAAAAACCTGATTATTCACAACAGGAAAGCTGGGCCGGCAGACCCGATCTCATATCCCATCCGGTTGATGTCTTTTATGTATATCCCACAATCTACTCTGAAGAAGACCCGTTGAATATGGATATTATGAAGTGTCCTGATTTGCAGTCAAAGGTCCAGGGATTATTGATTGCCCAGGCAGGCGTGTACTCGAAATCCGCAAACCTCTTTGCACCGTATTACAGACAGACAAGTTTTGTTGCTTTGAATCCTGGTGGATGAAGCCGGCAACCTCAGCCGATGACACTGGGGTTGTCATTTCGTATAATACGCAGACGCCCGGGAAGAAGTTATTGTAGCTTTAATAATTTAACTTGGAGTTCTTGTCGATGTCCATGGAGTATTTCTTTTTCGCTGTATTCATTATTGCATTAATTTTTTTCATCAAAGATTTCATAAAAAATTATCGTTCGCATAAAGAAAAGCAAAAAGAAGAGACTGAAAATCCGGATACATAGTGCCCGGTGTTGGGTCAACCCCTTGAAGGGGCAAAACCACCTTGCGTCCCGAAGGCGCAATTCTTTCATGAAACTTTCACCATTGCGCAATCAACGCCTTTTCTTGTTTTACCCTTTCGTACAGCCGGGCCTTGATCAGAGGCGCCTGATGAAAGCGATAAGACTTAAAGGATCCGGTGGGCTCGAGCGCATGAGAATTACAGCCATGCCGAAGCAGCGACTTTGACCACCGCCGGTCTTACGGCGTGGCGCGTACTTGTCTTGAGAAGTGTTTAGAAGTGCTTTTAAAGGTTTTTCGCTTGGGTTGGGGTTTCTTTGGGTCCACCGACATCATTCCGCGATATGTTTCGGATATTTCGTCGGCGATGCAATAACTATAAGTCGTTCCCTATTTAATTCTCTACCCACAATTGACTTCTTAATTCATCAATCTCTTTGAACATTCTTTTTAATGCAGGGAGAATTTCGAGATCGCATTGTTTCATCTCGGTCTTTAAGTCTTCACAGAGATAGGTATGGCAAATAAACGGTCTGGATTCATGAGCAAGAGTACATCCCTGTTCGCCAAGGGACCGGCAGCCTTTCTTTGTAAAGCCTTCCCTCCTCCAGTTTCGCTTTCGTCCCGATAATTTGAGAAAGAGAACATCCTTATCGTTGTACAGATAGTGAACTCTCAAACAACAGGGAGTTTCACATTCCGTGCATACCCTTTCCACATATTCTTTCTGCAGAGCAACCGCTTGCGACAACAATTCTTCTATACTGGCCACAGTTTCCAACATTATATTCCCACACACCATCCATCCCTCTCAAGGCTGCTGGTTTATTAAATGAAAGAAGAACCACAACCGACATGGTACAGCCTCGATAAGACGAAAAGACCAGATCAACTCATGAGGTAAAAGCCGAGATTCTTTGCATAAGGAGGGGGATTGTAAAATTCAGCATCAATGTGTTTGCCCGTGACCTTTCTAACCACGACCCGCCGTTCAACCAGGGACCTTTTCAGATCATCCAGATGAAATTTAATATCCATAAAATCGCCTACTTGAACATACTGCTTCGATATTATTGTAAAACCCGTTTCGAGCAAAGAAATCCCTTCGACTCTCATATGACCATATGATTTTGTCCTGAGCAGTACAAATTCACCCTCCAAGGATACCTTTTTATGATAGATTTTTGCCCTTTCCGGTTTTTGATTTTTCATTTCCTGTTCAAGAAAAGGTTGAAGGTTTTCTTCCATGTTTTTAACGGTTCCGTCTTTTAAAACCACCTTGTCTCTGGCAAGTTTTCCTTCAAGAAAATGAATCAGCCCCCGGGCATGATCAGTTTTCACGGAATGGACAAAGATGCTGATCGACACATCCATATCGCCTTTTAGCGCATCGAAAGTCTTGCGTATCCTCCATTTAGTCTGCGTGGCGGCTCCCCTGTCCGTTTCCGACAGGAGGACGACGAATTTGTCTCCCTCGTATCGAAATATATCGTCCTTGCGTCGAAAGGTTTTGATTAGAATGGCAGCAAGATTCTTCAGGAGTCCATCGCCGGCCTGACGTCCTTTCATCTCGTTAATTCGTTTAAATTTATCTATATCAATGATCATAATGGAGGCATCCGGGCCGTATTGCCTCAACATCTCTTCTCTGTTGCTCAGCACGCGTTCCAGACTGAGTCTGTTTTTAAGACCCGTTAAGAGATCTGTTGTGGCCATTTTCTGGAGCGACTGATTATAATAGGCTCTCTCGATGGCTATAGCCGCATATTCAGCGATTGCCGTCAGCCTATTCAAATCTTCGGAGTTGAATGCATCCCCGTTTATTCTATTGATCAGTTCGATAACCCCGAATATCTTCTTCTCACTCTTGAGCTGTGTTCCCATGTAAGACCGGGGTTTCGAACCCGGCGTACTTGTCAATAAGATTGGTCAGGCGGATATCTTTTGAAACGTCTTTTACAATCAATGGCTTCCCCGTCTCCATGATATGACCCGCAATCCCTTCCCCTCCGGACAGCCTCACGCCTTGCAGTTTCTCCTTGTTTGCTCCCGCCACCACGGTGAAAATCATGTCTCCGCTTTTCGGATCTTTCAGTAGCAGGGACCAGTGCACGGGTTCGAAAATGCATCCGATCTGAAACATGACAATATCCAGAACTTCCTTGACTGTTTTTGCTTTCGCCAGGGATTTGCCGAATTCAAAGCCAAGGTCGGAAGGGATGACATTTTCTCTTGGCTGCTGCAAATCATCGATTCCGGCGAGGGGCGCCTTATAAAAATATTTGGTATTTGCTCTGCAAAGTTTAAAATTTGTCCAGAGCAGATTTTCCTGGATTTGGTCGGGGGTTGGAAAAACAAACTGGTAGAATTCGGAAATACGCTGCATTTCCCTGTTCATGACGCTGATGCTGTTAAGGATATCCATTTGTTCAAAATCAATAAAATCCTCAACCTCTGGCGAGAGAATCGGGGGGCAGACCATATCGAAGGACCCGATACCCTGCGTCCAGCTGATAAAATTTGAAAGGGAAACGATCGATATCAGCAAGACCTCGTCTCTGGAAAGATCCCGCGGGTCAAAGCGCTGATGATGATATTTCACACCCAACACAATGCTTTCGGGCAATTTCCACAGAGAACAGAAAAAGGCGCCTATGTCATCATGTCCAAGTCCGAGCATCTTACGTTCCTGTTCAACCATGTTGTCTTGAGAGGTTGCCGCGGCATGGATAAATTCTCCATAATTCTCGTGGCCCCGGATATCCAGAAAGATTTTACCGATGTCGTGCAGAAGTCCAACGATATACGCTTCTTCAGGATGCGGGTACTTAATTTTCTTTGCGATTTCCATGGCGAGCACCGCTACGGAAAGGGAATGACGCCAGAAATGGATTCTATCGAACTTTTTGGATTTGCCTGATGCAAACAGCCCTTGAAACACCGTCATTCCGATGGAAAGTTTTTTGATCTCGTCAAATCCCAGAAGGACAACTGCTTCAGGCAGGGCTTTTATCTGCCTTTGAAGGCCGTACATGGCTGAATTTACGATTTCCAATACCCTGGCGGCGATACCTGGATCTGTTTCAACAACTTTTGAAATATCCTCCAGCGAAGTGCTTTCATCCCCCGATATTTCAAGCAGTTTTGCGGCCACCTGGGGGAAGCTTGGCAGTTTCCCCCCATCAAATGTGAGGACCTTTTTAATATCGGATATTGAAGGAAGTAGTAGTTTATCGTTCATAGCTCAATTGTGTTCCTGAAAACGGACAAGCGAAAATATAGGGACGATGCACCCCCGAATGCCTCATGCTTCCCGATTGAAAAAGCACGATTTGAACGTGTCTTATTCAAAAATCCCGGCAGTAATGGAGTCACAGGGTCTTTTTTGCCGCTGCATCTTGGATCGGCCTTCACTGACCGTTGAGAGGTCCTTTTAGGCTGGTACAAAAAATAATGCCGAGTTTTCAACGACTTCTCGTACCAGCCTAAAAGGACCGGTTCTCCATAGGAATTAGATGCGGCGGCAAAAAAGACCCTGTGGCGGAATGGCTTTACTGACTACAAACATAATACCAGGGTATTTTAATAGGATACATTTGAACCTACTTCGCTTTAATACCACGAATAGGGACCTCACGCCAATGGAAAAATGGGAGCGCGCGGAGAGCGCCCGGCATCTCTCGTTCCCCCTCTCCTCTTTGCCATCCTATAATATCTACTTTTAACCTGTTTAAAGAACAGAAAAACATTTTGACGAATGCGGTTTTGTTCTGTAATATGCCTTTTGCTGGATGAGGGGATATGGAGATCGCAAACGATTCCCGCCCCTGATTGGGTGAGTCACATCCACCGGTCGTGTATTAGAAAGGATTCTCTTCAGCCGACCGTCCCCTATTCGCCTCCAAGGGCTTCAAGGGATCAGCTTGGAGCACCACCTACGCCTATCACGCCATGGCGTCTAATCTGAACATATGAAAAGAAAGGAAGTGCGTTCATGTCGAAAGTTATAATAACCGCGGCCATAACCGGGGGCATTCACACGCCCACCATGAGCCCCTACCTGCCCTATAAGCCGGATGATATCGCCGATCAGGCGATTGAAGCGGCAAAGGCAGGGGCAGCGGTGGTCCACATTCACGCCAGGGATCCCGAAACCGGAAAACCCACACCCGACCTTGAAATATATGCCCGGATTGTTGAAAGAATAAGAACCGGTTCCGATGTGCTCATCTGCATCACCACCGGTGGGGGCGCCGGACAGAGCGTGGAAGAAAGAACCGCAATCCTTCCCAGGTTTAAGCCTGAGCTGGCCTCATTCAATATGGGCTCCATTAATTTCGGACTGCACCCTCTTCTCGATAAATATGAAACATTCCAACACGCCTGGGAGCCTGAGTGGCTGGAATTTTCAAGGAGCTGGGTGTTCACCAATACTTTCAAGGATCTGGAAAGGATCTGCGAACTATTCAAAGAATCAGGGACCAAACCGGAACTCGAAATTTATGATGTGGGCCATCTTTACAATCTGAAATACCTCCTGGACAAGGGTTTATTAAAGACGCCCGTCTACCTCCAGTTCGTCACCGGGATTCTGGGCGGGATTGCCGCGACGCCTTACGATCTCATGACCCTACACCAGACCGCCGAACGACTTCTTGGAAGCAACAACTACAAATGGTCCGTAATCGGGGCCGGCAAAGATCAGTTCAGAATCTGTACCATGGGGGCGCTTCTGGGGGGGAACTGCCGCGTGGGCCTGGAAGACAATCTCTATCTGGGCAAGGGGCGTCTGGCCAGATCCAACGGGGAACAGGTGACAAAGATAAAGACGATCGTCGAAACACTGGGGTATGAAACAGCCACTCCCCGTGACGCCCGTGAGATTCTCGGAATCGGGAGAGCCTGGTAGCCCATGTACGCCTTGAGAACCGAAGGGTTGACCAAGGATTTTGAAGGCCTGCGAGCTGTGGACGACGTGGATCTGCAGGTGGAGGCGGGCGCCATCCATTCCGTCATAGGACCTAACGGCGCGGGTAAAACAACCCTTTTCAATTGCCTGACCGGCTTCGAAAAACCGACGGGAGGGAAAATTTTCTTCATGGACAAGAACATTACCGGGCTGCCTGGTTATCGAATCAGTCACCTGGGAATTACCCGGTCCTTCCAAATCACCAGTCTCTTTCCCGATCTGAGCGTCCTTGAAAATGTTCGGATCGCGCTCCAAAGCCGTAAAAATGTCAACATGAACTTCTTGTCCTCACTCAAGGGACTCAAAAGAATTGAAAAACGGGCATGGGAAATCCTTGAAGTAACCGGCCTGGCTGATTTCGGCGAAGAAAAGGCCGCGGCCCTTGATTATGGGGCGAAGCGCTGTCTGGAAATTGGCATTGCCCTGGGAACCGATCCCAAAATGTTTTTGTTTGATGAGCCAACAAGCGGGATGGACACCGAGGAATCTGCCCGCATTATCCGTTTGATCCAGGATATCGCCATCAACAAGACCGTTCTTTTGGTGGAGCACAATATCGAGGCGGTGCTTCAAATTTCTCACTCCATCACTGTTCTTCAGCAGGGCCGGATAATCGCCCACGGAACACCCGCTGAAATTCAAAACAACGAAACGGTTCAGGAGGCCTATCTTGGCGGATACCAAGCCCATGTTGCGGCTTAAGGGGCTGAGGGCCCGGTATGGCGAGGCACAGGTTTTAAACGGTGTCGCCCTGGAGGTCTTTGAAGGGGAGGTGGTTTCCCTGTTGGGAAGAAATGGCACCGGAAAATCCACCACCATCAAAGCCATTATGGGTATGGTCGCCGTTAACGGGGGAAACATCTATTTCGAGGGTCGCGACGTGACTCGCTACAAACCTCACAGTCTGGCACGTCTCGGCCTGGGATACGTTCCCGAGGAACGGCGCATCTTCGGCAGCCTGAGCGTATTTGAAAACCTGGAAATCGTGGTGGGCATGGGCGGAGCCGAACCCTGGTCCATGGAGAAAGTCCTTGACCTGTTTCCGGTCCTCGGTCATCGAACAAAGCATATGGGCAAACAACTCTCCGGAGGAGAACAACAGATGCTGGCCATGGCGCGCATACTGCGTCAGGGAGGAAAGCTGTTGCTGCTGGACGAACCCACCGAAGGCCTGGCGCCCATTGTGGTGAAAATGATCGGCCAAGTCATCAAGGAGCTGAAAAATGCCAACCTCACGGTTTTACTGGTTGAGCAGAATCTGCTTTTCACCATGGATGCGGCCACGCGGCACTACATCATCAGCAAGGGTAAAACGGTGTTTACTGGAAAAACCGGTGACCTGAAAGCCGATAAGGAAATCCAAAAGCGGTATTTGACCGTTTAAATTCAACAACTTTTAGCGGAAAAGGAGGTTGCAATGGGAAATCAGAACGAGACCAAGAACACAGGAAGCATCAATGCGCAAAAGGTAAAAAAGGGGATTTTGGAAGAGAAAAAACCCGCCGCTATCACCCGCCGCGATTTCATCAAAACGGCCGCGATTACAGGGGCGGTGACCGCCGTCGCCCCTCATATCTGGATTAAACCCGCCTGGGCCTCCGACCCTTTGAAAATCGGCGTGATGATCGACATGAGCAAGGCCTATGCCTTTCTCAATAAACAGGATCTCCTGGGCATTAAACTGGCTGTGGAGGATGCTGGAGGGAAAGCCCTTGGAAAGCCTATCGAAGTTATCGCACGGGATCATCGCCTGGACCCTGGGATCGCCAATGAAAAGGCCAAGGAACTTTATGAAAAGGAAAAAGTGGATGTCATCATTGATGTGCCCCAATCCGCCTGTTCCCTGGCTGTTAACGAGCAATCACGCCGATACAAACGACTGTTCATTTCGGTGGATTCGGGTACCACGGATCAAACAGGCGATAAGTGCAACTATTACGGCTTTGACTGGGGGTACGACAATTACATGCTCGCTACGGCGGGTGGACTGTGGGCGGCCGAACATATCGGGAAGAAGTGGTACGCAATCACGGCCGATTATGCCTGGGGGCATGATCTACTGAAAAACTTCCGCGCCGCGGTGGAAAAAAAGGGCGGTAAAATTATCGGCAACGACATGGTTGCCCTGGGAACATCCGATTTTTCTCCTTACATGATCAAAGCGCTCAATTCCGGGGCGGATGTTCTCGTTCTCCTCAATGCGGGAGCGGATACGGTCAATTCAACCAAAGCCGCCAATGAATTCGGTCTGAAAAAAAAGATGGCGATTCTCCACGCCCTCATGTTTACGTCCAACATCCACGCCACCGGAGTGAATGTGTACGAAGGGGACTATGCCACCGTATCGTGGTACTGGAAATCTGAAAACCCGGGTGCGAAATCGTACGTGGAACGATTCCAGAAAGTCATGAAGGCGCCGCCCCACTGGCTCACTGCCGCCAATTACTCCGCCACCCTGCAATTCATTAAAGCCGTTCAGCGGGCCAACTCCAAGGATCCCGACAAGATCATCGAACAGTTGGAAGGCCATGAATTCCGAGATATGTTTGCCAATCCCGGATACATTTACAAAGAGAACCATCAGGCCATTAATGATGCACTCATTGTTCGGTGCAAAAGCCAGAAGCAAATCACGGAACCCTGGGATTATTTTGAAGTCGTGGGAAAAGTGCCTGCCCGGGAGGCCTATCAGACGCCGGAACAGAGCGGCTGCAAAATGGAAAGACCCGTATAGGGCGTTCTTTTAGAACCGCGGGGGGAGCCTTGGCTGATTGGGTGTAAATCAGGAGTGTTGGAGTGATGGAGGATTTAGGTTTTTTCATCACTTCAATACTCCGACATTCCATTCCCCCCTATACGATGAGCCTCCTCGCTGGATCAGGAATGGATGACTCTCGTTCACCAACCTCCCGGATTGATCGCTTATGAATACCACGACACTCATGATGATGCTATTCAACGGCCTCGTGTTGGGCTCCTATCTGGTGCTTTTGAGTTTGGGTCTGTCCATTATTTTCGGGATGCTGGGGGTGGTTAATTTCGCCCAGGGCGCCCTCTACATGCTGGGCGCCTATGCGGGCTATACGTGCCTCTATTTCGGTCTCAATTTTTGGATTGCCCTTCTCGTGGCCCCTTTGGCCGTGGCGTTTGTATCCATGTTGGCTGAAAGATTCCTTATACGGTTCCTCTATAAAGAGGCGGATATCTACCTGGTATTACTAACTTTCGGCCTCATGCTGGTGTTTGAAGAAGTGATCCGGCTGATATTCGGGGATCTGGGTCGCCCCATCGCAATCCCCGACATGTTGTCAGGAGCGCTCAACCTCGGGTTTATGTATTACCCCAAGTATCGACTTTTTGTCATCGGAGTTACGGCCGTTTGCGCCCTGGGAACATGGTTGATCCTGATCCGGACCAAGCTGGGTTCCGTCATTCGAGCCGGCACGGACGATAGTGAAATGGTTGATGCCCTGGGAATCCATATCTCCAGAATCTACACGGGAGTTTTTGCCTTCGGCGCCGGACTGGCGGGATTGGCGGGCATTCTGGCCAGCCCGCTCCAGGAAGTAACCCCTTTGATGGGAAACGAAATTCTGATCCAGATTTTCGTGGTAGTAGTCATTGGAGGCTTGGGTTCCATCGCCGGTTCCATTGTAGCCGGGTTGCTCGTGGGGGAAGTCATCACTATAGGCGTCCTTTTCTGGCCGCCTGCGGCCATGACCTCCATTTACGTCTTCATGGCGATCATTTTGCTGGTCCGCCCCAGAGGTTTTTTCGGAAGGGCGGGCTTTCACGAATAGAGGGATACCGTATGGCGGATTTTCGCAAGACGAATACAAAAAATCGAGCAAAAGTCTTCTATGGGCTGGCGATTCTCTTTCTGCTTTTCTTGCCTTTTTTGATTCCCTACAAGGCGTTAGGGAGCCAGATTTTAATATTCATGCTCTTTGCCATGGGTTATGATATCTGTTTGGGCTATGCGGGAATGCTGTCCTTTGGCCATGCTGCTTTTTTCGGCATGGGGGCTTACACTACGGGGCTTTTGATTCTCCACTATCATGCCAATATTCTCCTCGCTATTTCCGCCGGAATCCTCTTCAGCGTTCTTCTGGCCTTTCCCATCGGGTATACGGCCATTCGGCGTCGCGGCATCTATTTTGCCATGGTCACCCTTGCCTATGCACAAATGTTTTATTTCATTGCCTTTAAGTGGACAGCCTTGACCGGCGGCGATGACGGATTGCAGGGAATCCCGCGGCCTGATTTCTTCGGGATCAGCCTTAAATCCGAAACGAGCGTTTACTATTTCATCCTCGGGTTTTTGTTGATTGCCATTTTGTTCGCATTCAGGGTGGTTCGTTCCCCTTTTGGCCATGCCCTGGTTTCCATTCGCGAAAGTGAACAACGAGCCCAATCCATCGGGTTCAATCCTGTCCGTTTCAAGTTGGTTGCGTTTGTCATTTCCGCCGGTCTGTGCGGTTTGGCCGGCAGTCTCTATTGCATCCTTCAGAATTTTGTCCCTTTACAGACCCTTCACTGGTCCATCTCCGGAGATATCGTCATGATGACCATCTTGGGCGGGATGGGCACCCTGGTGGGGCCTCTGTTCGGCGGCATGTTCGTCGTTCTCTTCAGGGAAGTGCTCAGCACGTATACCCATTTGTGGGCCCTCATCATGGGGATCTCTTTTATTGTGATTGTGCTGGTGTTTCGAAAAGGCGTGATCGGCGAGCTGAAAAAACGGGCCATCATCTGACACGTTGGAGAGGGACCGGGACCGGCAATTCTCATTATAGATTATGGGCGAATTGCCGACTCTTCGTCGTAGCAGCCACGGGTTTCAGCACTCGCCTCGCACCTTTCCGAAACCTGAAACCTGATAGCAAGCAATAACTCGCTCAGTTGGCCAGAAGCCGCTGAACCCTGACCTTGCCCTGAGGGCCCAAGGATTTTCATGATGGATTAAACCCGCTCCCCACGAAGCACTATTCCTTGCAGACCGAGCAGTGAACTCCCACCTCGCTGCATATGCGCAGGATGCCGTTGATAACAAAGGTGGTATTTTGCGGACTGTCCCCGCCCGACGACAGCACCAGAATTTGGGCGAGATCGGCCTGAAGTCGCGCAACCTTGAGGGTAATGGTTTGGCCGCCGTGCTTGAAGGAAATGGATCTGCTCTCCTTGTCCGTGGACAGGATTTCATTTTCGGGTTTTTCGGCGATAATCTTTCGGGCTTTTAAAAAGACCTTGTCCGCATCAGCCTCCAGAAGAACGGAAGCCGACTCGTGCCCCCGGGCCTGATCGGAAATGCGGGAGATGAGACCAAGGGCCTTTCTGGCCAGAAAGACAGCCTGACCGGGAGCAACCGACGGAAAAAGCAATGCCATAATCAATCCTGCAAAAAGTCCCTTCATCTTATTGGACATCGTATCTTATTCAAAAACCCTGGCAGTAATGGAGTCACAGGGTCTTTTTTGCTGCCGCATCTTGGATCGACCTTCACTGACCGTTGAGAGGTCCTTTTAGGCTGGTACAAAAAATAATGCTGAGTTTTCAACGACCTCTCCGTACCAGCCTAAAAGGACCGGTGCTCCACAGGAATTAGATGCGGCAGCAAAAAAGACCCTGTGGCGGAATGGCTTTGCTGACTCCAAACATAGTACCAGGGAATTTGAATAGGATACATTTGAACCTACTTTGCTTTAATACCACGAATAGGGACCTCACGCCAATGGAAAAATGGGAGCGCGCGGAGAGCGCCCGGCATCTCTCATACCCCGTCTCCTCTTTGCCATCCTATAATATCTACTTTTAACCTGTTTAAAGAACAGAAAAACATTTTGACGAATGCGGTTTTGTTCTGTAATATGCCTTTTGCTGGATGAGGGGATATGGAGATCGCAAACGATTCCCGCCCCTGATTGGGTGAGTCACATCCACCGGTCGCGTATTAGAAAGGATTCTCTTCAGCCGACCGTCCCCTATTCGCCTCCAAGGGCTTCAAGGGATCAGCTTGGAGCACCACCTACGCCTATCACGCCATGGCGTCTAATCTGAACATATGAAAAGAAAGGAAGTGCGTTCATGTCGAAAGTTATATAAACTCCGCGGCCATAACCGGGGGCATTCACACGCCCACCATGAGCCCCTACCTGCCCTATAAGCCGGATGATATCGCCGATCAGGCGATTGAAGCGGCAAGGGCAGGAGCAGCGGTGGTCCACATTCACGCCAGGGATCCCGAAACCGGAAAACCCACACCCGACCTTGAAATATATGCCCGGATTGTTGAAAGAATAAGAACCGGTTCCGATGTGCTCATCTGCATCACCACCGGTGGGGGGCGCCGGACAGAGCGTGGAAGAAAGAACCGCGATCCTTCCCAGGTTTAAGCCTGAGCTGGCCTCATTCAGTATGGGCTCCATTAATTTCGCACTGCACCCTCTTCTCGATAAATATGAAACATTCCAACACGCCTGGGAGCCTGAGTGGCTGGAATTTTCAAGGAGCTGGGGTGTTCACCAATACTTTCAAGGATCTGGAAAGGATCTGCGAACTATTCAAAGAATCAGGGACCAAACCGGAACTCGAAATTTATGATGTGGGCCATCTTTACAATCTGAAATACCTCCTGGACAAGGGTTTATTAAAGACGCCCGTCTACCTCCAGTTCGTCACCGGGATTCTGGGCGGGATTGCCGCGACGCCTTACGATCTCATGACCCTACACCAGACCGCCGAACGACTTCTTGGAAGCAACAACTACAAATGGTCCGTAATCGGGGCCGGCAAAGATCAGTTCAGAATCTGTACCATGGGGGCGCTTCTGGGGGGAACTGCCGCGTGGGCCTGGAAGACAATCTCTATC
>CAVVEP010000056.1:0-39221 GCA_963747015.1 uncultured delta proteobacterium | reverse complement strand
CTGAGCAGAACATTGGCCAGGAGAAAAAGGAGCGCCGCTTTTCCCAGGAGCACATACCAAGGCAGATCCAGCGAGGTAACAAGCTTCCTGGACTTCCCGCCGCGATCAAAATGGGGTGACACACGAGAAGAACCAGTGCAAAAACAGCCATATACCGGTGAAAACGGATAATCATATCCCGACCATACACCCGATCCAGCCATTTGAAGCGCGCGGCCAGGACCACTTGGAGGACGAGGATGGTAAAGGCGAACAGCCCGAAATTCTTCCCTATCTCCATGACAACGCCATCATCGGAACCGGGGAAAAAACACATAAGCAAAACAGTGGGGATCATCAAGGCAAGGACATACAAAACCACCCACAACAGCCCTTTTCCCATAACAGCAAGCTCCTTTCAACCCGTTTCAGGGTATTCTCCTTCCGGTCAATCGGATACAATACGGTTTATCATGTATTTCGATCTTCTTAATCATGTACGCCCGAAAACCATTGCCATGAGGACAAGGGTCCCCATGTTTGACTGAAACCTGGAGACCAAACATGTCGTCCTCTCACACAACTCGGTGATTTCCCTGTTCCTAAACGGCGAATGCCATTCACTATCCAGCATGAATTATGCGACCGGTGGTCGCCTTTCCATCAGCCCGGCGATTAAAAACACGAGAAAGATAACCAGGAAAAGGAAGAAAAGGAGCTTTGCGATCCCGGCCGCCGCAACGGCTATGCCGGTAAATCCGAAAAGTCCCGCGACAATCGCCACAATGAAGAAAATAATGGCCCATCTCAACATGATATTATGCCTCCCATTATCGCACCTATGGCGCGATCTTTTGCTGTGTTTGCTTTCATAATGGACCTCCTTATTCTAGGAAGAATTGCACTCCCAGACCAAAGTATTCTATCGTTTCGTCATAGAATTGTCCGTTAGGCGATTTTCCGTTATAATATTCAAACAGCAGCATCATTTTTCGACTCATAAAATCCGGATTTTCGAACTCTATCCCGACGCGGACCGAGAGGTCCACGTTTCCAACCGCTTGCCTGGCGGTTCTCAATGTCCACGCCTGCCACGGGTCGCAGAGCGCCCCCTGACCATATCCACGGACTGTAGAATTCAACACCGGCCTGCCAGGACCACGAGTTCAAATCTTCCGGGCTCCGGTGGGATAAATAGCCTCCACCGCCATATATGCGGAAACCTGCCGAAAGGGCGCGGTTAGAGATTAGCTATTAGCTGTTAGCGATGAATAGCTGATAGCCAACCGTGCGATGCTTTATACAACAATCAATTGCCCGTCCAGCCACCGCCCGGACAGGACCAGCCCAGATCCCCAAACTCCTTACGACATTGCGTAAGGTAATCATTGTTCTTTTGGTGAAGTTTGCCTTGCAGATCCGCTATTTGGTCTGAAAGTGTCCGGATTTTATCCATATCGGGGTTCCGTTGATCCCAGAGGGTCTGCAGCTCCAACTGCTTGCCGTGCAAATCCTGCCGAAGCGGCAAGGTTTCCTGCAGGAATTGGGAACGCATCTGGCGCCACTTTTCCTGTTGTTCCGGGCCCATGTCCTGCCAACCCTGCCGGCCGGGACCCATTCCCTCACCAGATCCTCCCCTTCCATATCCCATATGGCCGCCATACCCCATCATGCCGGGTCCCGCCCGTAATAGCCCGATCCGGAACCCATCATCCCGGGGCCCATCTCATCGTAATCCGGAGAAGATGGTTGCTGCGATGATTGATCATCCGTCGCCCATAGAGGAACCGCAGCCAAAATGGCCATTGCCAGACAGATTCCAATAAGTTTTCTCATGGTCATTCTCCTTTTTGCTCTGAATCGGTTAACTTGACCAACTTCCCATACTGTTCGGGACTCATGCGGGGCATTTCTTCAGCCAGGGAAACAAGCCCCCACAGCTGCCTTTCCGTATGTGTATTGCCGAAGGCCGGCATCCCCGTCATTTTAATGCCGTGTTTCACGATCCAATAGATCTCGACCTCCGTGAACTCTTTCTGGATGTACCCGGATGTCATACCGGGAGGGCCGGGATAGAGCCCCCACGAAAAATCGTCCGATTTGTATCCCGGCGCCCCGTGGCAGAGCCTGCACATGTCGTGATAGTGAGGAAATGCGATTTGTTTGAGTTTCGGATCATCCAAATCCGGGGCCTGAGTCCCCTCGCTGTGCACCTTGATGGAACGATTCCGCAGCATTTCAATAAACGATGCCGTTACGGCCCAGTGGGGCTCGGTCGCGGCGATGTTATATATCCCGGACCAGGCATAAAAAAGCGCTCCCGCAGCCAAAACGGCCAATGTGATGAAAATAGTCAGAAGATATTTCATGGTTCACCTCCCATAGTTTGCTAATCCCTTGTGAGACTCCAAAGATCCAAATCGGTATCGAAGAGTAGGCGCATGGAACGGGTCGTTCCGGTTTTCGATAGCGATTCCGATTTCGATAGCAATTTGGATTAGAGACCTATGTATTAAACTCCAAGTTCAGGTCTTTCTTCTGACTAATCCGGTCGGAGCTACCCTTCGATCTCTCTTTTGATTCTCTCGAATTCTTCCCTTGTTATTTCGCCTTTGGCATATCGTCTTCTCAGAATGTCCGTTGGGCTCTCTCTTGGCGGTTCATCTGAAGTTCCGCGTTTTTTATTCCGTTCCATAAGAAAATAGACGATGATGCCTGCAATGATGATCAAGACCAGCCACATAGACGCTCCTCCATAACCACCGTATCCCATCATATGATCCCATCCCCCTATGGACCGGCCCATTGGTCGTTGCACGCATCCTGCGAAGAACAATGTCGGGATTACCAATTTAAAGAAAATCAAGAATGTTGTTTTCATGGAGGTTGCCCCGCTTGCTAAATGTTTCAGGCCCATTGTTCAATGAAAATGTTCAATGCAAAATATGCAAGAGTCTCTCGGGAAGCGGAATGGGGTTGCCCTTCTCGTCTTCGCCATAGTTATGCTCAGCAAGGACCTTGAGGGCGCCGAGAGCGCGCACATCACCCTTGAAACGAATGGTTTTAAACCTCTCTTTCGAGATATAACCTCCGGCGATGTTGAGACTCAATACACTATGAGCGTCGAATTCCTGCCCATCCACATAGAGCAGCAGTGTTGTTCCATAGTGTTGCGCCACTTTTGCAACGAGTGTGGCCGGTCTCATGTGAAAACCATGTCCCTTGGGCACATGCAATTCAATCATGTCGGTTACGGTGTATTGTTCAAGCAGTGATTTTGCAATCTCCTTTCCCATATCGAGACGCCATCCGGAAACGAGCAAAGAAAATCGGAGCGCTTTCTCGACCACCCCGTGCTCCTCCATGACGGCTGATATTCTTCTTGGAGCATCCATTCCCCGATCAACCAGGATATGTCGCTGATAAAAATGGGAAAGTAATTCAACGATGCGCAAGAGATGCAGAGGAACGGTGATGCAGGCCCTGAAAGTCTTCAAATGGCTGTCCTGAATTTCCAGATGGGAGTGTCTGAGGTGGTGATCGTAAATGGATTGAAGGTTGTGCAGACGGGAGCCGATCTCCCTGGCGCTTTCCTCGCTGATGTGCCAGGGTATTCTTTCGAGAAGATCCTCCGCATCAATTAATGGACGCCATTTCAGGCTTTCAAAGTCATCATGGATATTCAAATATTTTGAGGCAAGCTTCCCCGCAATCATCAAAGCATCGCCGTTCCCGTCCTCATCCATCGTATTTGGAAGTCGCTTCTGCCTGTATCCATTGTTGCCGAACTGGATGGGGGAAAGCTCTCCGGAAAGGTGCATGCCCAATAGATTCGCCTCCTCCCCGGCCATTTCCAGAAGAGATAAGGTCGCTTTGCCAAACAGATCCAAGATATGAAGAGCATCCGCATTCAACCGGGATTGATCCGCGGTCAGTACAGCGTAGGTGGGGTATCGGCCTGCCACATGCTTCAGGATGAAGGCAACAGTTGAGAGATTCCTGACGGAGGCGACCAACTCCACAAAAAAATGCCACCTCCGATTTTCTCTGGCGCCGTGATCATCCAGAAAACTCTCCAGATCATCGGCTTCCGCGGCAAGATATGCATAAAACTTCCTGCTGCGAGAGTTTCCATTTTTTTCAAGTACGTAGTGGAGATTTAAAAAAGATTGCGCGTGTTTTTCAACCAGAGGGAGGAATGCCTCCTCGGAAATAATTTCGGTAAAATTTTCAGTTACGGCTGACGTCATCTGAGCTTTCTCCTGATGGACGATAAGTGAATATGATTTTCCATTTTCTATTGATCAGTCATGGAAGTCTATGGGGTGGAACCTTTATTTCAATATTGCCATTACCCTATGAGTAAAAAATGCCGCCTACATGCTCCTCTTCCCTACAATACAGGATAAGCCCCATTTATTTTCGCCTCCTTTTCATTGATAATCCTGGTTAAGAACTGATGGCTGAACGCTAATTGCATTTTGGCTTAACGAGATTCATAGAGGAGATATATCATGGAGATCAAAAAGGTTTTGTGGCCCACGGATTTATCGGACCATGCCCAGGAGGCGCTTCCATTCGTAACATCCCTGAGCAGCCGATATCAGGCAGAGGTCCACATTCTATATGTTATCGAGGAACTGGGGAAACATGCATCGTGGTACGGAGAGTTTGACGCCCCGCACATAGAAAAGATTCACGAATGGGAGAAAGAGAAGGCTGAAGAACGTTTGGGGGAGATCTGTGAGAAATATCTTGCGGGTTGCCCGCGATTCATTCGGCATGTGGCGATCGGGGATCCCGCCGATGAAATTCTGAAGCTTATCCAAGAAGAGGAGGTGGATATTGTGGTTATGGCGACCCGTGGCAAAAGGAACCGTTTCCATTTCGGAAGCGTAACCGACAGAGTCGTAAAATATTCACCCGTTAAAGTGGTGACCGTTCCCAGCTGGAAACCGTAAACGGCCTTCTTTTGATGCTCGTAAAAAGTCTCCAAAAGACTTTTCTCCTCGTTCCCGGCGCCTGCCCGGGAACAAGGAGAAAGGGAGGCTACGGACAAATCTCCTGTCCGAAAACCTTCCCCTGTTGAATGGATTCTGCCTGATAAACCTGTCTATATATTCTTTTTAAGCTGTTCCACCTGCAGCCCCAAATGCACGCACTCTTTCCCTTCCATGCACCTGTCCGCATCCTGAGGTTCCAGGTAGGTCTCCAGTTCATGGTCCCCTTTTTTAAGGTTGACCACCCAGGCCTCCTTTTCCTTGCTAAAATCGACATCCACGTCGATGCCACAGCTCCCTATATCGGGGTATATGGATCTGATCTTTTCACATAATTTGGCTTTGTCGTGCATAACAGGTCTCCTTTTTTTTCTTGTTAGAGTTCAAAAAATATTCTTTCCGCAAGCCTGAATTTCCGCAAGATCGACTATTCTCCATCGCAATCTCCTACAAAATCTATCCCGCTTTTTCGGTTCTCACCATGGGGCCGATTATGTATTTTAACGTATCTGATTCAGTAATGTCAATTTTTCCAAACGGAAATCAGCAATTGTCATTATGGATTATCTGTAAATGGAGGCTATGGGGGTTGCGGTCAAAGAGCCATAATGAGAATTGCTGAACGTAAATGGCATGTATCTTATTCAAAAACCTGGCAGGAATGGATTTCCTGAATCGGAATTCAGGCCGTGAATTTGAATGGAAATGGCATTCATTCACAGGCATTGTACCCAATATTTGCATAAAAATAAGGGCTACGCCCCATTCCTTTCCCACAGTGACGCGACTATCTTACAAACAAATAGATTATTGGAAAGGTCGCTTGTTACTTTAAAACAGAACCGATGGAGGCTGACATTATGGCGAAAAGAGTCGTTATTGACACGGAAGAATGCATCGGATGCGAAAGCTGCGTGGAACTCTGCCCGGACGTCTTCGAATTTGATGAGGAGGCTGAAAAAGCCAGGGTGGAACATCCGGAAGGGGGCGATGAGGAATGCATCGAAGAGGCAATCACCACATGCCCGGCGGAATGTATCCATTGGGAAGAAAGCTGAAAGAGAGCATCCTCGAAAATGGTAAATGGCAATGCTATCAGGCTCATCGCCGGTTGGCGTGCCGGATGCCGCCTCACCCCGACCCTCCCCTGGCGGGAGAGGTCGGGCCGAGAGGATGGTTCCACGCCAATCCGCGATGAACCAATTATTTTTGCCGAGAGTCTAAACGGATGACGTCGTCCATGATTTCATCAGGGTTCGGCCTGATTTTCGGGGGCTTCCTCTTCCTCCAGAATGGCCTTCAGTTCATCGCCATCGATCTTTTCCTTCTTCAGGAGCACCTTGGCCGCCTTGTCCAGAATGCTCAATTTGCCCTTGAGCAGTTCCGAGGCTCTGGCGTACTGCTCACTGATAATCCGCGTGACCTCGCTGTCTATGAGCTCGGCCGTGGTTTGGCTGTATTCTTCCTCTTCCCTGAACCCCCATTCAAACATCGGAGGCCGCTTCTGCCTGGCAAAGAAGACCTGTCCCACCTTTTCGCTCATCCCGTATTCCTTGACCATGCTTCTGGCGATCTCGGTCGCCTTTGCCAGGTCGTTGTGAGCACCGGTTGAAATATCTCCGAAAATGAGTTGTTCCGAGGCGCGACCCCCTAAAAGCGTGGCGATCTTGTTCAGTAACTCCGTCCTGCTCATGAGAAAACGATCTTCCGTGGGCACCTGCATGGTATATCCCAACGCAGCCACGCCGCGGGGGATAATGGAGATCTTTTGCACAGGGTCCGTTCCCGGGAGGCTCATGGCCACGAGGGCATGGCCGAGTTCGTGATAGGCCACGGTTTCCCTTTCTTTGGGGTTGATCACCCGGTTCTTTTTTTCCAGCCCCCCGATGATTCGCTCCACGGCATCTTGAAATTCCGCCATGCCCACCTTTTTTTTCTTTCTCCTCACGGCCAGAAGAGTCGCCTCATTGACCAGGTTCGCCAGATCCGCCCCTGCCATCCCCGGCGTCATGTTGGCCAGCTTTTCCAGGTCCAGATCCCCGACGGCCTTTACATTCTTCAGGTGTATCTTGAGGATCTCTTTCCGGCCTTTCATATCGGGCCGGTCCACCAGGATTTGCCGGTCAAAACGGCCGGGCCTGAGAAGGGCCGGGTCGAGGATTTCCGGCCGGTTGGTGGCCGCTATCAAGATGACGCCCAGCTTGGGATCGAAACCATCCATCTCAACAAGAAGCTGATTGAGCGTCTGTTCTCTCTCGTCGTGTCCTCCCATGGAACCGAAGCCGCGAGCCTTTCCCAGGGCATCCAGTTCATCGATAAAGATAATGCACGGGGCCTTCTGTTTTGCCTGGCTGAAAAGGTCCCGCACCCGAGCGGCCCCCAGCCCGACGAACATCTCCACAAATTCCGATCCGCTGAGACTGAAAAAAGGCACCCCGCTTTCTCCTGCCACGGCCTTGGCCAGCAGGGTTTTCCCAGTCCCCGGAGGCCCCACGAGGAGCACCCCTTTCGGCATCCTGCCCCCCAGTTCCGTAAATTTGGCCGGCTCCTTGAGAAACTCGATGACCTCCACCAATTCCTGTTTGGCCTCATCCACCCCGGCTGCGTCATCAAAGACGACGCCCACATCCTCCTGCACATAGATTTTTGCTTTGTTCTTGCCCAGGCTCATGAAACCGGGTTGCTGGCCGGCCATCCGCTTCATCAAAAAGTACCAGACCCCGAAAAAAAGGATGATGGGAAAAAACCAGGAGAAGAGGTTCGCCAAAACATTGGATTGGACTTCGCCCTTGAAGGTAACATTATAGGATTCAAGGAGTTTGGACAATTCGGGATCGACCCTCACGGTTCGGAACGCCTCCCCCTTTTCCGCGCCTGGCTTTTCCGATTTCATCCGGCCCTGTATCCGGTTTTCGGTGACGGCCACCTCCTCCACCTTGTTCTGTTTCAACAGATCCAGGAATTTGCTGTAGGGGATGGTCTTGATGGACAAGACCGACCCCAGATAACTCTGGAAAAGCAGAACCACCCATATCCCCAACACCACATACCATATGGAAAATTTATGATGTTTCTCCATCTTTTCTCCACTGAACAAGAAAGACCATCGGACCAGACATAGTCCACGGCAATTCGTATTTGCCCGATTATCTTGTGACGAGACCTCGTTCAACAGCATACGCGGTTAATGCCGAGGCTGTATGAAGATCAAGTTTCTGCATGATATTGGCCCTGTGCTTTTCCACCGTTTTGGTACTGATGCACAAGTAGTCACCGATCTCTTTATTTTTGTAACCCTCGGACACCAGTTTAAGGACTTCTCTCTCTCTTTGCGTGAGCGTATCCCAGGAGGACTTTTGCTTCAGGGCTTTTTTCCCTTCAAGATATCCTTCCAGTACGCTATCGGAAATGTCCGGGCTTATGAATCGTTTTCCTGACAAAACCGCCTGTATGCCTACCAGAAGCTCATCGTAGGGGGAGGATTTCAGACAATAGCCTTCAGCGCCCGATTGAAATACCTCGAGGACATATTCTTCGGTCTTGAACATGGTCAAGACAAGGATTTTGATCTCCGGATATCTTTTCTTAAGATCTTTAATCACCGAGATACCGTCCATCTTGGGCATGTTGAGATCCAACAGAACAAGATCGGGATTGCAGGTCTGTGATACGTCGTATGGCATCCGCTCCATCCGCCGCCTCGCCGACCACTTTGTATTCACCACTGGCATCCAATAAGGACCGAAGGCCTTGTCTGAGCACCGCATGGTCTTCAGCGATGAAAACACTTTTTTTCTCTTTCATGGATTAGGACTCCTGAGTCATGGAAGGTTTTCCAAATGGAACGCAATCACGAAATAGATTTTTGATCTTCTATACCATCTCGCGGTTTTGGAGTAAAGCCGCGAGTGGAAAATCCGTCTATAATTCATTCTATGAGACTCTTTGCCACCCTGATGGTCGTTTCTCCCAGGATATGGGAGAAAGAGCCCAGCTCATTGTCATACCAGCCATTCACTACTACGTGGGTCACGGGGATCTCCAGGGTGGAAGCGTCCATTTCAGGCATGGGTTGTCCCCGGGTAACAATTCTGCAGGCCCGCCCCAGATTGACCTTGACCCGACCTGTTCGCGCACGCGTCTCTTTCCCCTCTATGATGGCCGCTGATACGGTTCCAATGATATCCGCGGAGACGTTCTGAGACTCCGTATAGGTAAGAAATTTACTCAGATACCCATCCGCCGCCTTCCTATAGATGTCATTTATGCTGTCTGCGTCAATCGCCTTTTCGGGATCCTCGTTCTGGATATTCAAGACAAGAATCACAATGGAGCCCGTATTTATCGGTATCCTCACCGACGCTGCCATGAAATCGATCTTCTTCATTTCAGGAATCACCAGCCCCAAGGCCTGTGCCGCCCCCGTGCTGGTCAGGATGATATTGTTAAAGATGCTTCGATTCTTTCGCAAATCCTTATTTCCCGCCGCGGGGAGCTGATCCAGAATCTCCTGTGTTCCCGTGGTAGCATGGACGGTGACCATGGAGGCGCTCAGGATGGGGTCGGATCCAAAATGATCCAAAAGGGCTTTAACCATAAAGGCAAGGCAAGTGGTGGTGCAGGAAGCCGCGGAAATCAGATGATGCCTGTCGGGGATATAAGCTTCTTCATTAATGCCCTGAATGTTGGTCACGGCATCCTCGGGCATCGGGCGCGATTTATCCTTCATCTTAAACGGAGCCGAGAGGATGACCTTTTTGGCCCCTGCCTCCAGGTGCCCTCTCAGACTGCCCTTGGGGACGTCGGGCGTCTCCGTCGGATCCTTGAATACGCCGGTACAGTCCACAACGACTTGAACGCCCTGCTTACTCCATCCGATCTCCCGGGGATTCCGATGTTCTCTAAGCACTTTCACCGGTATCCCGTTGATGCGCATGGCGCCTTCTTTCTCATTTATCTCTTCAATGACCCGCTGTCCCCTGAATCCATGGATGTAGCGGGCGAGGCTCCCGTAAGTGCTGTCCCGCTCCAGATAGCCGGCCACGTCCTCGAGCCCCCGCCCCACTTCCCGCCCGATGTTCAGCACAATCCCCTCGAAAGATTGCCGGGATACATGATGCCAGACGGTCATCTTGCCGATCCTTCCTGAGCCGTTAATCCCCAGTTTCAAGGGAAGCATATCTTGGTTCTCTGACAGATACAGGTGGTTTTTCGCAGTAAGAATCGTCATATATTCCTCATCAGATCGTGAATCTCATACCCCCATAAAGCTCCTTTCAGAGCATACCGCTTTTGTATTGCCCCATTGTATCGCAAACGGACCGCAAAACAATGGGGTCAATCCAGTAATTCAGCTCTTTAAAACCCTCCCTACTGCTTTGAAGCCGGTTTCACCACCACAAAGAAATTACCACCTCCCCGCTCGATGAGAAAAAGCAGGTTCTCCCCTTTCGGAGCTGCTGCTATTCTCTTGTTATACTCACTAACATTCCCGATTTTCACACGATTAACCTGTTTGATCACATCTCCCGGCTGTATGCCCGCATCATCCGCGGAACTTCCCTGCACAACCTGAGAGACAACCACGCCCTGTTCGGTCGGATTCAGTCCGAGGCGCTCGGACAACTCCGGTGTAAGATCCTGCACGGATAGACCCAAAGATGATTTTTCTTCCGCGATTTGCCCCCCCCCTTCGTTCGCCTGCATGGTGCCGATGGTCAAGGGGATCTTTTGTTCTTTCCCATTCCGGATGATATCCATCACAACCTTCGTGTCAGGCGGCGTATTGGCGACTATACGCGATAGGATATGGGCATTTTCTATTTTCTTGCCGTCTAATCCGATTAGCACGTCGCCGGACTTTAATCCCGCCTTCTCGGGCGGGACTATCCTTTTCAACCTCTGAAATCAGAACGCCCTCGGGCTTTTCGAGCCCGAACGATTTGGCCAGTTCAGGCGTGACATCCTGAATCATCACCCCGAGCCAACCACGAACAATTTTCCCGGTCTTAAGCTGTGGGAGAAGTTCTTTGGCGATGTTGATAGGAATCGCAAAACCGATCCCCTGTCCCTGCGGTATAATGGCTGTATTGATTCCGATCACTTCCCCCTTCATGTTAAACAGTGGTCCACCGCTGTTCCCGGGATTGATAGCCGCATCGGTTTGAATGAAATCATCATACGGCCCCGCTCCGATCACACGACCTGTCGCGCTGATGATTCCCTCTGTCACGGTATGTCCCAAACCAAAGGGATTTCCCACCGCTATCACCCAATCTCCCACGCGCATGGCATCGGAATCACCCAAAGAAACCGGCTCGGGAAAACCGGCATCAGGTTTTGCCTGAATCAATGCCAGATCGGTCTTGGGGTCTCTCCCCACCACCTTGGCTTCATACTCCTGCCCGTTGTCCAACTTGACTTTGATTTCCGTTGCCTTTTCAACCACGTGGTTATTGGTGAAGATCAATCCGTTCTTGCCAATTACAACCCCGGAACCCAACGCATGGGTCTTCATTTCACCCTGTGGCGCATTCCGACCGAAAAATTCTCCGAATGGAGAATTAGGTCCGAAAAAGGGCATCATTTGCTGGCCCTTGATCACTTGCGTGGTGGAAATGTTGACCACCGAATGTTTCACGGCATCGGCCAGATCCGCAAGGGATGGAGGCGCCGGATACCCGAAGACAGCTGACTGAACCCCGCAGGCCAGAAAGACAAACAAGGCCGCACAGGACAAAAAGGCGCTTCGCGCCAACCGCCTTCTCTTGTACAAAATACCATGGGTTTTCATTGTTTCCATTGTTCGCTCCTTTTACTATTGTTTGAGATTTATTTTCAGGGTCAATACGGCCAACAAAAAAACGCCCGGCTCCACGAACCTTTTAGATCCAAACTCATAAAAATGCTTCCCATGCCATTATGGTTTCCCAAAATGATAAGAAAAGGCTCTTCAATCGTCCATCGGTTCAATCAGGTATTTAATCTCTCGATAGGCTGTATTCGAAAGGGAGAATTGCTGGAAATTCAGGATTTGATAGCGCAGGGCTAATCTTTACCGTCCGTACGGTCGGAGAGCAGTTCCACCCGGAAAATCAGTACGCTGTTGGGGGGGATGGCCTTTCCGGCCCCCTGCTGGCCGTAGGCCAACTTGGCGGGAATAAAAAGCTCCCACTCGGCGCCTTCCTTCATCATCTGCAAGGCCTCCGTCCATCCGCGAATGACGCGATCCACCCGGAACCTGGTCCGGTTTATTGCGTTTATACGAACTGTCAAACTCGGCGCCGTCAACGAGGGTCCCGCGGTAGTTAACGGTTACGGTATCGGTGCTCTTGGGCATTGCGCCGGAACCCTCGCGTATCACCCGGTACTGAAGCCCGCTCGGAAGGACGTGGACGCCTTCTTTCTTGGCGTTTTCGGACAGGAAGGCCTCTCCCTCGGCCAGATTCCTGCTTCGAGCTTCCATCAATTTTTTCCGATCGGCCTCTGTTACCCGCCTTTTCAGATCCACCAGGATGTTGCGCATCTCCTTTGACGACAGCAGGGGCTTGGCCCCGTCATGGCATCCTTTATCCCCCGTATGATCAGATCGGACCTGATCTCCACCTTCTGGCGTTTCAGATCTCCGCCGATCTGATAACCGAGGCTGTAATTGATTTCATCATTTTCATCTTGCATTTTCGGCGTTTCTTCAGCGGAACAGATTGCGAAGGAAAACGCTGCCATCACCGCGATCAGCATCATACGTCTCATTTCAATTCCCCTTTAAACAGAAAAACAGGACGCTTGCCGGCGCCCTGTTTTTCCGTTGTTTGATGTTATGTCATTATGGGAGCGGCGGCTCCGTTTCCCCGGGCGACATGACGTATACGGGCCGCATCATCTCGTTATCTTCGTGTTCGAGGATGTGGCAGTGCCAGACATACAGCCCTGGTTTGTCAAAGGTGGCCTTGAGACGGGCCACCTCTCCGGGATAGACGATGAGCGTATCCTTGAAACCCGTCTCCCACGGCTCGGGCGGCCTTGGCAGCGATTCGGGATCCGGAAAAGCGGGATCCTCGGCAATACCATCATCCAGGTTTGTAAGCCTCTGCCGGTTCACGACCTGAAAGTGCACCAGATGCAGGTGGATGGGATGGGCATCGGCCGTGAAATTATAGATTTCCCATAGTTCGGTATCCCCCAGCATGGGTGTTTCCGTGATCGTCTCCCCCCACGTCAACGGGTGCGGGTCTCCGTTCTCGTAGGTACCTAACAAAGCGGCCGCGGGCCCGTCCTCTATTTCGGACGACACCTCATTGAGGCTGAGCTTGCGCGTAACCGTGGGCTCGGGAACGGTCTGGGTGGGGATGAAACTCGGTATGGAGAAATTTTCTCCCCGGTTCGGGTTATCCACAACCACGTTGAACATCATCACCTGGCCCGTCGTCCGCGGATCCGCCGAGCTGAAATCCACATCAGGCTCGCCGCCGCCGAAAGGCTCATCCGGTCCTTCGTTTACGAGGTAGACCCGGGTGCCCGGAGCGACATTGGAAAAGTCCACGATCACATCGGCCCGCTCCGCCGGCCCCATGAGGAGTTGATCCAAGGCCACCGGCGTAGGCAGGAACCCTTCATCCGATCCGATCTGGATAAACCCGCCGGGCAGGTCAACCCATGTCATGGGATCGTTGATGTCCGTTGCGGTCACCAGCTTCAGGATGAGAAAACGGGAATTGCAGCCGTTCAGGAAACGAAAACGGTACATATCCGGCTCCACGGCCTGGACCGGCCAGGTTCGGCCGTTCACGACCATGCTGTTAAAGAAGGCCTCCGGGTTCCAGATGGGAGAAACATCGGAATCGGGTTCCGGGATGTAGGGTCCGGGGAAGCCGTCAAAGTCGAAACGGCTGTCCGGATAATAGAGGGACCCGTCCTCCCGAAAGGAACGGTCCTGAACCACGATTGGGATCTCATAGTACGGCGGCGCATCATTCATGGGATCGGCTGGCACCCACAGGGGTTCCCCGAGCTTGGGCGCCGGCCGGGGTAGATTGAGGGAGTCTTCAATAGCATCCCGGATGAGCCAGAACCCGGCCGGCCCGGCATACACGTTGACGCGGGTCATGCCCAGGGAATGATCGTGATACCATAAGGTGGCGGCGGGCTCACTGTTATCGTATTGAAATACGGCTTTTCCCGCACCCACCGGTTCCACGGAACCGTAGTTGCTGCCCCGGGTGGCATAACCGGCCGGGATATTATTGGCATCAGGCAAATACCAGGCCTCGGGATAGCCGTCGCTTATGGCATCCACATGGGCGCCGTGAAGGTGTGTGACGATAGGCACGGGACCCACGTAAGTCTGATCCAGGTTATTAAAGTTGAAAGATGCCGTCGTATCGGGCCTGCAATCGGTATGGAATGTCCCGTCCATGCACTTGAGCAACTCGGGGTTGGCCCAGTGCAGGGTGCGGTCAACGGACAGCAGGTGGGGGAGATATTTTCCCGAATCGTCAACCAGGCCGTTTGTCCAGGTGACCCTTGTCACCTCATCACTCCGCGCTTCCACCGTAAATGCCGGGTAATTGAAGGTGGAGCCGGGCTGGCCGGGCGCAGGTCCCAATAGATCGCCATAACTCCAGACGGTGGTCTTGGGAAAGGGAGCAGGCAGGATTTGTTGATCAAACTGCTTGACTGCGATCTCGTACCTGGAATCCCAGGGGGTGATCGCCTGATCAGCCGGGGGGAGATCAGCCTTGAGTTCCGCGGGGGGCATTACCGGAGGAATAATCAATGAGTCCTGATACTTGGGAATAACCTTTGAATCCATCAGCGGGGAAAGGTTCCCGATGACGACTTCGCGAAGGTTGGAATAAGGGCTCAGTCCTGAGGCGTCACGGGACTGGACCGCCACATAAAAAGCGGCGCCCTGCCAGAGGTTGAATAAAGCTTCTGTTTGGGTTCCCATATCGATGGTCCCGATCGATTCAACGCCCGTAAAGGGAATTGCGGCCGCGGAAAGCGTATAGCCGGTCGCCCCGTTTACTTTGGTCCAGGAAAGGCTGACCCAGGATCCGGAGGTAAAGAAATTGAGATACGGCGCTTGGGGCTGAGAGTAGGCCGCGGGGGCTAACAAAAACAGGAAGGCAACAATTGCCGCAAACATAAAACGGTTTTTCTTCATGGCATTCTCTTTCCTCTTAAGTTAAAGGTTATTGATAACAATCATCACAATCGCATACTCTTTTTCATCTTATCATCCGGTAAGTTTCACATTGCCTCCTTCCCCCGGCACGGTAGACCGAGTACATAATGTATGAAGTATCTACATAAATTGTCTTTGAGACAATGGGGTGAATCCTGTATTTTCGGATGCTCAATAATGTTTTGAAATGTTCGCGACCACATGGAGTTCCCTATTGGAAGCAGCGAGACAAATGGCATATGATTCCATCCGCACGCAGGTTTGTGAAGGACCCAAGCGGGGATTCTTTTTGCCTTGACGCTACTATTACGATTTCCGTATCGTTGCGCGTCGGAGAATGGGTTTTGCCGGATTTCTTCCAATTCCAACTACGGTATTTTATCACCATGGAGAAGAACAAAAAAATCAGGGATGGATATTCTATCGTGTGTGCAGGCAGTATTGTGCGGCATCGCTCCTTCAGGGAATCGGGTTGAAGACCTGCCTCGAACGGCGCCGTCTTCTATTCCTGAACGCCACAACCTTTCACCCAACCACCCACCTCACGGCCCTGCATCGAATTTTTCATACCCGGAATGGCTTCCTGAGTCCGCATTTCGCTCCCGGGGAATTTGAATAGGACACAATCATACGTATTTAGAGCAACATTGGGAGGCATCTTATGCAACCCTTTTTCCGGGGGAGGTTGAAAATGTCAAAGCATGAAAATCCGATCATACTGGCCGGCGACATCGGAGGCACCCATACCCGTCTGGGTCTTTTTACCGCGGGCAAGAGAAGACCGCGCCGCGGAATTGAAGAGACCTTTCCAAGCCAAGAGGCCCGGGGTCTTGAAGAAATCATCGAGCGCTTTCTGGCGAAACACGAAAAGGATATCATGGGCGCCTGCTTCGGCATTGCCGGGCCGGTGGAAAAGAACAGGACAAAAACCACGAACCTTCCCTGGGAGGTGGTCGGAAGCAAAATCAGGGAGCGCTTCGGGTTCCAGCATGTCCGTCTCATCAATGATGTGGCCGCAACCATCCGCGCGGTTCCCCTCCTGACCTCTAACGAGCTGTTTATCCTGAACAAAGGGAGGAGTATCAAGGAAGGGTCGGTAGGGTTGGTGGCTCCGGGGACGGGCTTGGGACAAGCCCTCATGGTATGGGTCGACGGCCGCGTCGTGGCCATGCCCACCGAGGGCGGGCACGCCGATTTTGCACCCGCGAACGGACGGGAAATCGAGCTCTGGCGGCATTTCCACGAACGTTTCGGACACGTGAGCATCGAACGGGTCATCTCAGGACCCGGTCTGTCCCATATCTACGCCTGGCTCAAGGAAACATCCGCCCATGAAGAGCCTGCGTGGTTATCACGCGCCCTGGAGGAGTCGGACCCTCCCAAGGTCATAGCCAATGCAGGCCTGGATGGCAAAGATGCGCTGTGTTCGGATGCGCTCGATCTTTTTGTGTCGATCCTGGGCAGGGTGTGCGGAAACCTGGCCCTGACAGGGTTGACGCTGGGGGGGCTTTATCTTGGGGGAGGAATTCCGCCCAGGATTTTACCCGCCCTGAAACAGGACACCTTCATGAAGGCTTTCACGGATAAGGGGCGATTCCGGGACCTGCTCTCAAGGATTCCCGTTCGCGTCATCCTAAATGACAAGGCGGCGCTCTTGGGGGCCGCGGACTGCGCCCTCTCGTCCCCGCCAATACCGTGAACGCCTCCCTTCAGGCAAAATCTATTTATTTGAAATTCTAAATGGATTGTGGTAATGGCCATGAGGGAATTTCAGAAATTTCATTTCCATGGAACAACAAAGAGAATAGAGAAAAACATGTCACGCAAAAACGCTTTCCTGCCGTACCTGGCATTCCTGGTTTCCATGCTGCCGCTCTTTTTTCCGACGCACTCCCAGGCCGGACCTCCCGGTCAAGGAAAAGGGCCCCCTCCAGTGGTTACCGTCATGCCGGTCACGGAAAAGGAAGTGAACCTTCCCGACGAGTACGTGGGGAGGGTGGAAGCGATACAGGCCGTAGACCTGCGTGCCCGGGTGGAAGGGTATCTGGAAAAAGTGGAGTTCAAGGAAGGAACCGATGTTCATGCGGGAGATCTTCTTTACCTTCTGGAACAGGCTCCCTACAAGGCAAAGGTTAACGAAGCCGGCGCCAAGGTGGCCGAGGCGGAAGCGGCCCTGAAGAACGCCCGGCAATACCTGCAACGTCTCAAGGCGGTTCGGTCCGGAGGGGTATCGGCCACGGACCTGGAAACCGCGGCCAACGCAGAACTTCGCGCAAATGCGGCGCTCCAGGAGGCAAAGGCCAACCTGGAGCAGGCTGAAATAAATCTGGGATACACCACCATCAAAGCACCCATCAGCGGACGTATCGGACGCACGGCATTTACAAAGGGCAATCTGGTAGGTCCCGCCTCGGGGGCTCTTGCCCGAATCGTTCAGCTCCATCCCATCCGGGTGGTTTATTCCATGAGTGAATCCAATCTGGCCGGCGCCCGAAATGCGCGCAAAACCGGCAACGGGAAAAGCATGGGCTGCCTTTTGGAGCCCACGATCCGAATACCGGGAGGGGGCGAGTATGAACACCCGGGCCGGGTGGATTTCGTGGACAACGAAGTGGATCCCAATACCGGAACAATCGCCGTCCGTGCCATATTCAACAATTCAGATCGCCTCCTGCTGCCTGGCCAATACGTCATGGTCCTGGTGAAATGCAAGGAGGGCAAACGACTGCCGGTCATCCCTCAATCGGCTATTCAGGAAGATCGCGAGGGACGTTACGTCTTTGTGGTGGATGACGACAACCGGATTGTGCAGCGACGAATCGTCACCGGCCCTGTTATCCATTCAGACTGGGTGGTGGAATCAGGACTCATGCAGGGGGAAACCGTTGTCGTTCAGGGGGCCCAGAAAGTGACCCCCGGACAGATCGTTAACCCGGTTCCTGAAAGCACGAAGGCCGTGAAATAAACCATGTTTTCAAGGATTTTCATCGACCGGCCAAGACTTGCCATAGTAGTTTCCGTCATTCTCACCCTTGCCGGGGTGCTTGCCCTGCTCAATATTCCGGTAGCCCAGTATCCGCCCATTTCCCCTCCGGAAATCCGCGTTCAGTCCACCTACCCCGGCGCCAGCGCCGAGGTGGTGGCGGGCAGCGTAGCCGCGCCTCTCGAAGCGGAAATCAACGGGGTGGAGAATATGCTCTACATGTCCTCCACCTGCTCGAACAACGGCAGCTACAGTCTGAGCGTCTCCTTCGAAGTGGGCACGGACCCCAATATTGCCCAGGTAAACATCCAAAACCGGGTACAGCAAGCCATCCCGAAGCTGCCCCAGGAAGTAACCGACCAGGGCATCGCCGTACGGACACGTTCATCCGACATCCTGGGGGTCATCAGCTTTTTTACGACCAAAGGCGGCTATGACGCCCTGTTTCTCAGCAACTACATCAGCATCAATGTAAAAGACGCCCTGACGCGCCTCAACGGAGTCAGTGAAGCCTATCTTTTCGGGGCGTTGGACTACAGCATGCGCATCTGGATGAACCCCGAAAAGCTCACCTCTCTGGGGCTCACCGCCGATGACGTGATCGCGGCTGTTCGCGAGCAGAATGTCCAGGCTGCCACCGGCTCCATCGGCACGGCGCCCGGAAGCGATGCGCAGCAGGTACAGTACACCCTGCGGGCACAAGGGCGGCTCAAAAAAGTCGAAGACTTTGAAAACATCATCATCCGGGCCAACCCCAAGGGGGGCGTCCTGAGGCTCCGTGATGTAGCCCGGGTGGAGCTGGGCGCCGTGTCTTACGCCTCAAAATCGACACTGAACGGTTCACCTGCCGTCAATATGGCCATCTACAGGAGTTCGGGCGCCAATGCCCTGCAGACGATAAAAGCGGTGGAGGCGGAAGTGGAGCGCCTTTCCCACCGTTTTCCCGAAGGAATAAAGTATCGTCTGGTTTACGATACCACAAGGTTCGTTCAGTCCGCCATCCAGGAGATCATATTTACGCTCTGCATTACTTTTCTTCTGGTCGTAGGGGTCACCTACCTTTTCCTGCAGGACTGGCGCGCGACCCTGATCCCGGCCCTGACCATCCCCGTCTCTCTGGTGGGTTCCTTTGCCGTGCTCCTGGTCCTGGGTTTCAGCGCCAACACCATCACGCTTTTTGCGCTGATTCTGGCCATCGGCCTCGTGGTGGACGATGCCATCGTAGTGGTGGAAAACGTGCAGCGGGTCATGCAGGAAGAAAACCTCTGCCCGAGAGATGCAGCCATCAAGGCCATGGGGCAGGTAACCGGCCCCATCATCTCCACCACTCTGGTCCTGTTGGCCGTATTTGTCCCGGTCGGTTTCATTCCCGGCATCACGGGACAGCTCTACAAGCAGTTCGCGGTCACCATCTCCACGGCGGTCCTTCTATCGGCTCTCAATGCGCTGACCTTGAGCCCGGCCCTCTGTGCTACCTTTCTCAGACCTTCACGAATCATTACCAGGGGACCACTGGCCTGGTTTTCAAGGTTCCTGCGCGGGTCCAGAAGTACCTATATTATAACGGCGGCGTGGCTCGTAAAAAGAAAACTTGTCGCCTTTTTCATCCTCGGCCTGATTATCGCTTCCGCATATTACCTTTTCGCCACACGGCCCACCAGTTTTCTGCCCAGCGAGGATCAGGGGGTCTTCTTTATTAATGTGCAGTTGCCCGAATCCTCGACCCTCTCACGGACCAACAAGGTCCTGGACCAGGTATCCGAACTTCTTAAAAAGACTCCCGGCGTAGCCGACGTCATAGCGGTCGCCGGCTACAGTCTGCTAAGCGGCAGCAGTGAGAATGTGGGACTGGGTTTTATAATCCTTGATCCATGGGACAAACGGAAAACGCCCGAACTGAAGCTGGATGGAATTCTCGCCCGTGTGCGACCCGAGCTGGCGGCCATCCCTACCGCCAACATCTTCGCCTTCGGACGACCGGCAATTCAGGGTCTGGGAAACACCAGCGGTTTTAATTTTCAGTTGGAGGCGTTGGGAGACCAGAGTCCCCATGAGCTTGCGGCCGCAACCCGCGCCCTTGTCGTGGCCGCCAACCAGGATCCCGTCCTGACCGGCGTCTTCAGCACCTTTTCGGCGGACGTTCCCCAGCTCTTTCTGAATCTTGACCGCACCAAAGCCGAAATCCTCAAGGTGCCGGTCAGCCGGGTATTTTCCACCCTGCAGGCCCAGCTTGGATCTCGATACGTGAACGATTTCAACCTGTACAACCGCGTTTTCCAGGTTAAAATTCAGGCGGATGCACCCTACCGGGATACCCTGGAGGACATCAACCGCATCTATGTGAGAAGCAACGACGGCCATATGGTTCCTTTGAGCAGTCTGGCCACGCTTTCTACAATACTGGCGCCCCAGCTGGTCACCCGCTACAACCAGTTCGCCAGCGCCCAGGTAAACGGCGAGGCCGCACCCGGTTTCAGCTCCGGCCAGGCCATGGAGGCAATGGCGCAAGTGGCGGCCAAAACCCTGCCTGAGAATTTCGGCTATGAATGGTCGGCCCTTTCGTATCAGGAACGAAAAAGTGGGGGCCAGGCCCCCATACTCCTGGCCCTTGCCCTGCTGTTCGGCTACCTTTTCCTCGTGGCGCAGTACGAAAGCTGGACCATACCCTTATCGATTATCTTCTCTATCTCGGTGGCTGCGCTGGGCGCTCTGGCCGGGCTGATGATCAGCGAAATGAACCTGAGCATCTACGCCCAGATCGGCGTTGTCCTCCTGGTCGGCCTTGCCAGCAAGAACGCCATCCTCATCGTTGAATTTTCCAAGACGGCGAGGGACACGGGGATGAGCATTTTCGATGCCGCCATTACGGGAGTTCGCATTCGTTTCAGGGCAGTGCTCATGACCGCATTTTCCTTTATCCTGGGGGTCTTTCCCATGGTCATCGCCAGCGGGGCCGGGGCCAACAGCCGCCGTGCCATAGGCATGACGGTATTTTCCGGAATGCTGGCCGCGACGCTGTTCGGAATTTTTCTTATTCCGGCGCTGTATGCCTCCTTTCAAACCGCACGGGAGAAGGTAAAAAACCGCAAGAAGAGGAGTCGTTCCCGGGAATCATGAAAAGAAAAGGTCATCACGTAAACCCGATACGGAATCACATGATTAAAAGGAAAGAGATCCTCCTTTGGATTCCCTGTTTGACGATCCTGATCCTGACCGTTCTGCTGGCTGGGTGCTCCCCGGTGGGCCCGGATTATGTCCCTCCGGAAATCCCCTCTCCCAAGTCCTGGCACACGGACCTCAAGTACGGCCTCACGGCAAAAGAGCCCGACACGGAAACATTGGCCGCCTGGTGGACGACCCTCCATGACCCCGTCCTTTCAAACCTCATGGAAGAGGCCGTCAAGGGGAACCTGGATCTGAAAATAGCCCGGTCAAGAGTGCGGGAGGCACGCGCCCGCCGAACCATCAGCAGATCGGCACTCTTTCCTTTTGTGGATGCGTCGGCTTCCGCCAGCAAAAATCATCTCAGTGAGGATCGATACGGCGGGGACGATTACAACCTTTATTCCGCCGGCTTTGACGCGGCCTGGGAACTGGATATCTTTGGAGGATTGCGACGCTCCGTAGAGGCCGCTGACGCGGACATACAGCAACAGGAAGAAAATCTTCGAGATGTCATGGTCTCCCTCCTCTCGGAAGTCGCGTTGAACTATATCGATGTCCGCACCTATCAGTCTGATATCACGGTTATCTGGTCCAACCTGAATGCGCAGGAAAACACCTTCCAGTTGACCCAATCGCGCTTTCAGGCCGGCCTCACGAATGAACTGGCGGTTCAACAGGCCACCTATAATATCGAAAACACCCGATCCAGGATCCCGACCCTGCGCATAGGTTTGGAAGGGGCCATGAACCGCCTGGCGGTGCTTCTCGGTCGGGAACCGGGCGCCTTGCATGAGGAACTGAAAAAGCCCGGGCTTATTCCGCTAACGCCCCGGGAAGTGGCCGTCGGCATACCGGCCGAGACGCTGCGGCGCAGGCCGGACCTTCGGCGTGCGGAACGAAGCCTGGCGGCCCAGACCGCACGGGTGGGAGAGGCAACCGCGGACCTTTATCCCCGTTTCCGCCTCTCGGGATCAATCGGTCTTGAAACCCTTTCCATTGGAAATATTTTTTCCGCGAGCGGCCTGGCTTACCTCATCGGAGGGGGGATTTCCTGGCCCGTGTTCAATGCCGGGGCTATCCGAAGCAACATCGTGGTGCAGTCGGAACTTCAGGAACAGGCCCTCACGCAATACGAGAGCGCGGTCCTGAACGCGCTGAGAGAAGTGGAAAATGCCCTGGTTGCTTACGCTGAAGAGCAGAATCGTCGGAAGGCCCTGAGTGCATCCGCCGAAGCGGCTGAGCGGGCGGTCGAACTTTCGGAGAGCCAGTACCAGGCTGGTCTGATCGACTTCACCAGCGTCCTGGATGCACAGCGTTCACTACTCAATTTTCAAGAGCAACTGACCCAGACGGACGGAGCGGTAACCAGCAACCTGGTCCGCCTCTACAAAGCCCTCGGCGGCGGATGGTCGCCCCTGCCCGAGGATGCGGATTCGAAAACCGCGGAGCCTTGACAATCATCAAAAGCGAGAGAGTAATGGTCAACCATCCGCGGAAATTCATCCAAACCGTTACGATCCGAAAACCCCTTGAAGCGGTGCGCAACACCGGTCGAAGAGAGAAGATATCCCCCGTGAGACCCACGGGCTTGCCTGGTTCAGCATTATGTATTGAGTTTCCGGTCCCAGTCAAATTCCTTGGATGTAACCGTATGCTCCAATCGCTGGATACGCCCCATCAGGCTGTCATATCGCCCTTTCAGACGTTCCGCGGCCCCTCTCCTGGAACGGACATAGCTCTCGTAGAACTCCTCCTCTTCCCTGGTTTGGACCGGTAGGGGCGGTTCGGCTTTCATCAAAAAGGCCGCTATCAAATAGATGGCCGTTATGGGCCAGAAGCCGCTTATGAATAAAAAGAGGACCGCGGCGGCCCTGACCCAGAAAACGGAAAAATCGAAATATTCCGCGATCCCTTTACATACTCCCAATATCACACCGTTTCGCGAACGGTGGAGACCGCCGCTAAACAAATTTTCAAATCGACCCCTCATATGCCGGTGTTTCCCGGGCCGAACCCGCGGCCGGCGGCTGAATTCACTATATCTTTTCATAATGCACGGTCCTTTCTCTCCCGGTCCAGAATAATCGTCTCCAAGGCCTCAATGCGTTCTTCCATCAAGGAAAGTCCTTTGTAGATCTCCTGTATCATCCCGGCTTCATCCGTCTGGTTTTGTTGACCTTTTTTGGAGGCTGTCCCTTTGAAAAGCTTTATGGCCAGAAGGATGGTGCCTCCGATGATGGCCAGGACTACAACGGAACCTCCAAAAATGATCGATAGTGCGATAACGCCATACATGGTCTATTTTGCTCCCTCGATCGTTCTTGTCTTCGATGAATAGACACCCCGCCAAGTCTCTTTCGTTTATCACACGCTTAAACGATTAGGGAAACCCGTTTAAACTCCGGGAGGCTCCTCATCCTTTCGCGTAAAAGAAGATTTTATTCTTTGTAGCTCTTTTTCAATATCATCGTCAACCAGAAGGCCGTCCAGTTCTTCCTCCAGACTCGACTTTCTTCCGAAATTAACCAGGTCCGCCTCGGCTTCCATCCTTTCGATGCGATTTTCAAACTCCTCGAATCTGAACAGGGCATCGGAGGTCTCCATGCGCCGGATATCTTCCCGGGCGCGCATTTTCCTTCTTGCATGGATGTGCCGTTGCTGGAGCATACGTTGTTTCTCGCGAGCAGACCCCAGCTTGTCCTCCAGCTGCCCCATATCATCCTGGTATTGCTCCACCAGCAAGCCATGTTCCGACAGCTCCTCCTCAAAGGTTGCGGCCTTTTCCATATACCTGCGTTTTTCCAGAAGCGCCTCCCTGGCCAGATCATCCCTCCCCTTTTTGGCCGCCAGGGCGGCCCTTTCCTCCCAGTGCTTCGCTCTGGACAGGGCTTCATCCAGTTGGCGTTGAATCTTTTTCATGGACGCCATGACCCCGGCGCATGAAGTCTTTATCTCCACAAGCGTGTCCTCCATCTCGCGGATCATGAGCTTGATCAGTTTTTCAGGGTCCTCCGCCTTATCCAGCATGGCACTGATGTTGGAACTGATGATGTCTCTGAATCGTGTAAAAATACCCATGGCATACCCCTCCTTGTTTTCTTTTTGCGTCATGAAAAAGCATGAATCATGCCATTCTTCAAGCCGCCACGGAAATCAGCCTGATTTAAGCAGGTTATCTTCTTGACAGGACATCGCCTCTATGGTAAAAAATACCATTACTTGTATATTTTAACCATAACATAGGCTATTTAAACCATGAAAAACGACAACTCTTCCTTAAATCGGGATATCCGGACCAAGACCTCCATCGCCATGTCGGAAGCCCTCGGGCAATCCGACGCATTTTTGGATTTTCAGGAGCATCTTTCGAGGGTGGCCCCCATCAACCGCCCCGTACTCCTCGTGGGAGAGAGAGGCACGGGGAAGGAGCTTGCCGCGTCACGGCTCCACTTTTTATCGAATCGATGGCATGGTTCCCTGGTGGCCTTGAATTGTTCGGCCTTAAACCCTTCTCTCATCGAGGCCGAATTGTTCGGGCATGAAAAGGGCGCCTTTACCGGCGCTGAGCAACGCAGGAGGGGAAGGTTCGAGGCCGCGGACGGAGGAACGCTGTTTTTGGACGAAATCGGCAATATCCCCATGGAAGTCCAGGAGAAGATATTGCGTGTCGTCGAATACGGCGCCTTCGAGCGCGTGGGGAATTCGGAGAGTATTGAAGTGGATGTAAGGATTATTGCGGCAACCAATGCGGACCTCATCGCCTTGACGGATGAAGGCAGATTCATGAAGGACCTTCTGGATCGTCTCTCTTTTGAAGTGCTCTTTCTGCCGCCTCTGAGGGAAAGACGGGGAGACATTCTTCTGCTGGCAAACCATTTCGCGGGAAGAATGGCCCTTGAATTGGGCCGCAAGGAGATGCCTTATTTCAGTCAAGAGGCCATGGACGCCCTTGAAAGCCATGACTGGCCGGGAAACGTGAGGGAACTGAAGAACCTGGTGGAACGCGCCGTGTACCGCTCGGATTCACCGCTTATCTTTCATGTGGACTTTGATCCTTTCCGAACCCGGTCCCGCGGCCGGAAGCAATTGGAAACAGCGGCCAAGCCGGGACCGAAAGCAACAGCATCTCTCGATGAGCTCATGAAAAAATCCTTCGGGGAAGCGGTGCGGGAAGTCCAGATAAGATTTTTAAAGAGGGCCCTCGAAGAGGCCCGGTTTAATCAGAAGAACGCGGCCAAGATATTGGGCGTAACATATCATCAATTTCGAGGGCTGTATCGTAAATTCGGAGAGGATATCAGACAGGACTGACGGACACTCTCAAAGCAGGGCGGTTATCCACGTGCACATTAAAAGCCTTCTTATGTATACCCATGTCCCACGGACGGTTGACCTTGCATCCGCTTGAGAATGGTTCGCACGCGGATACGGGTGTTCAGGATATAGGACTTTTCCGGCTGCCTGGGAAGCGGTTTTCCTTCCCATTCTTCTCTTTTGACACGTTCCGCCACCCGATTCACATCTCCATGTTCCTGGCCGAGGAGCCTTTCCACCATCTTGACGTATTGAGCGGCATGCCGGAGAGACTCCTGCAGATAGGACCTGACATCGACGCCGGTTAGCACCAGATTGTGCCCCGTACAGAGGACTTCTACGTCCAGTGACATTATCTTTTCCAAAGACTCCCGGTAGGCGTCATAGTCTACAAGGAATTCAGACACGCCATCGCAACCGGCGGATTCAGAGGCCACCAGAATTTTCATTTCAGGTATCCAGTATGAAAGAAAATCCCAGGTGTGTCCCGGGGTCCCCAGCACCTGGATACCCGCACCCGAAGCCACGGAAATCACCTGTCCGGGCTCCAATACATCATCCACCGCGAAGGGCTCGAAATCCCCACTATAAAAATCCCCGCCCCCCCACGACAGAAGCTCGGGATATGCCGCGCGGTTAAGATCCCGGATCTGACCGACTACGGTAGTGCGGGCCAATGTGTCGCGCAGTTTCCGGGAGGCGCCGATGCGCATGTCCGGCCAGCGCGTCTTGAAGCGTGCGGCCGCGCCGATGTGATCCCAGTGGGAGTGGGTAAGCAAAAGGAAGGCCGGCCCGCGGTGATCGAGCGCCTTCTCGATCTCCGTCACATAGCGGGGGCCCAGGGCGGTGAAGCCTGCGTCAAAGAGCACGGGGGCTGGTCCATCCATAAGATACACCGGCACCGCGGAATGACCAAGCACATAAAAATTATCGATGATTTTTCCGGTAGTCGTTATTCGCATAAGAGAAATACGGCGGAGCGCTATGGGGTAACGATGGGAAAGTTAGCCCGGGGTTTATCAAAGAGCATCAGAAAGCGTACCAGAACCATCCGGCTGCCGTCTATTTCAAGATCGTCGGAGAACAGGGTGTCCTTGATGCCCGCCTTGCCGGCGACCATGCCGAGGAAAAGGTCATGGGTCGTCCGGATGGTTGCATCGGCCCGGGGGTCCGGGGCGGTTTTACGGTGGTGCAGCACGGAATTTTCAAGGGTCAGCACATAACTTTCATTCAGATCGGTGAAAATGATGTTGATCACCATCTTTTTCCCCTCGGCATCCGGTCCGTTCAGTCTCACGGCCATGCTGTCAAAAAAATAGGAGACAGGAGTCAGTTTCAAGACATCGTACATGCTCTCAAGACTCACTCCCTTTCCAGAGGACCCGTGACGGAGTTCATCGGCGGCGCTGAGATAGGCATTGCGCCATGGCGCACATTCAGACTGATAGCCCAGTTGATCGTAGGTCCCGGCCAACAGGGCCTTCGCCTGGAGGTTGTCCGGTTCCGCGAAGACCAGATGGTTGAGAACTTCCGCAACCCACCGGTATTCCCCCTTGTCAAAGGATTCCCGGGCCTTTTTCAGCAAGCTGTCCCCTCCTCCCATGAATTCCACGTATCGAACGGCTGCTTCCTCGGGCGGCAAGGGATTCAGATTGGCGGGATTGGCATCATACCAGCCCAGGTAGGCCTGATAAACGGCTTTTGCATTGTGCTGCAGGGACCCGTAGTAGCCCCGGTTGAAAAAGCAGGTTCGCAAAGACTCCGGGAGCCGGATCCGCTCCGCGATTTCCCGGGGCGTATAGCCCTCATTGGCCAGACGCATGGTCTGGTCATGGATATATTTGTAAAGGTCCCTCTGCTTTTTCAGGAAATCCATGATCCGCTGATTGCCCCAGATGGGCCAGTGATGGCATCCGAAGTAGATTTCCGCGCTGCCGAACAGTTCCATGGCCTGGTTGATGCAATCGCTCCACTTGACGGCATCCCGGACCCGGGCCCCGCGCAGGGTGTACAGATTGTGCATATTGTGGGAGACCACTTCCGCGCCGCAGAATGCCTTTGCATCGGGCAGATAGAAAGTCAACTCGGCCGGGGCCTCTGAATCCGGGGCATACTGAAACACGAATCGAACCCCGTCAATCACCATTTCCTGCGGTGTATGGTCCACCAGTTCGGTAGGCGCCAGTATCCCGAATGTGCCGAAGGGCGTCGCCTTGCCCAGTCCGTTATCCACATGACCCCGGATGGCAGGCTTGAGATACCTCCCATACATATACTCGGCCCTGCGGGCCATGGCGATGCCGGCGATGATGTTTTCGCTGGTGGCCGCCTCGGTGAAACCAAGCGGCGCAATGATGCGAACCTTTCTTTCAGCCGCCTCTTCGGGAGACAGCACCGCCAGCACGCCACCGAAATGATCGATATGACTGTGCGTGTAGATAACAGCCACCACGGGCCGGCTCTTCAGATGGGCGCGGGCAAAGGCGATGGCTCTTGCGGCGGTTTCCCGGGTGGTGAGGGGATCAACGACGATCCATCCGGTTTTGCCCTCGATAATAGTCATATTGGAGAGACAGAACCCCCGAAGCTGGTAGATCCCATCCGTCACCTTGAACAGACCGTGGATGTGGTTCAGTTCCGCCTGACGCCAAAGGCCGGGATTCACGCTCGCGGGCGCGTCGCCCTCCAAGAAATCATAGGCAGGTTGATCCCATAGGTCCGGCCCTCCGGTCTTGCTGACTTTCAGGTCCGGATCGCTCGCCACCAGCCCTCTTCGGGCGTCCAGAAAATCCTGTGGATCGGATAGCGGCAGTTCATCCCGAACCCGGGCGTTATGCTGAATCGTATCTTCGGTGGGCGGGGTGTGCCCCATGGCATCGGCTTTCGGATCGATGGGAGGTCTTTTCCTGCAACCTGCAAATGCGCCCAGCAGGCCCAGCGCCAGAATAATCACGATCCATTTCATGGTAAACTCTCCTTCAAATCCATGAATGCAGGGTTATGGACATCAAGCCCGGTTCATAGCAAAAATTACCGTTTCCGCCTTTCAAATATTGAAAGGCCGAATCCGTTTATATAGAATCCGTTCATGGAATGCAATGGATTGAAATCGGTTGTATGACCCGCCCGAGATTATTGATTACAACCCGGCCATCACCGACGCTTTTCTTTCGTGTCGCTTTGTTGTATAGTCTCGCCCGGGAGGTTGCATTTCGTGAGGAAAATATGTTCAAGATTTTTTTCGGCGGTCCTGTTCGCCGCGGTCATTCTGACCTGTGAAGCAGGCCTGGCTGCCGGCGACGTGGGGCAAAAACCCGGTCCCCTGACCGGACCGGTCTCAGTTTCGGATGTCGGCGCTTATCCTTTGGAGCGCATGAATACCACAAGCCCGAGGGCGACCATGCGGAACTTTCTGGAAACCATGGACCGCGCTTACGGAATTCAAACGGAATTCGGATATCGAAGCAAGAAGGCCATGGAACTTCTGGGGAGGGCGGAAAACTGTCTCGACCTCAGTAACGTTCCCCCGACCCTGGTGGACATCACGGGAATCGAATCCGTGCTCCTGCTCAAGGAGATCCTCGATCGCCTCCCCTTGCCGCCGTACGGGGAGATCCCCGATTCCAACACCATGCAATCCAAGAGGTGGTCCCGATGGACGATCCCCCACACGGAAATCACCATTGCACGGGTCGAGAAGGGACCTCGCGAGGGAGAGTTTCTTTTCACCCCCGGAACCGTCGCCCGCCTTCAGAAATTTTTTCAACGGGTGGAGCACCTCCCCTACAAGCCCGGCGCGGCGGAGACGATTTATGAATCGTTTATTTACTCTCCCGGCTGGATGATCCCTCACGAATGGATAGATGCTCTCCCGGAATGGGCCGATACCCCTTTCCTGGGCCAGACCCTTTGGCAGTGGATCAGCATGTCCCTTTTGCTCCTTCTGGGAGGGCTGTTGGTGTGGTGGATCTATCTGCTTGAATTCCATCGATCCGCGAAAAGGGAGGCCTCTCCGTGGCAGGTTGGCAAGCTGATCTTCCCTATCAGCGGCATGGCCCTTTCCCTGATAATCGACTATTTCGTTGACGAACAGATCAACATCACCGGCGATGTCCTTACGGTTCTTTCCATAGGGCTGGAACTCATTTTCTTTGTTTTTGCGGCTATTTCCATTTTTGTGTTAGGAAACATCCTGGTCCGAGGCATCATGCTTTCACCCCGCCTGAAACCGAAGAACATCGACGGCAACCTCATAACGCTCAGCATACGGGTCGCCACCCTGCTCCTGGTATTCGGCCTCCTCTGGTATGCGGCCGGTGATTTCGGCCTCCCGGTAACGGCGATCTTTGCCTCAGCCGGCGTCGTCGGCGTTGCCGTGGCCCTGGCGGCCAGAGAAACCCTTGCCAACTTTTTCGGGGGAGTGAGCATCCTGCTGGATCGACCTTTCAAGACCGGCGACTACATCGTTCTCGACTCGGGCGAACGGGGGGAAGTCATGGAAATCGGTCTCCGAAGCACCCGCATATTGACCCGGGATGAAATTCTCATCTGCATTCCCAATTCCTTTATTACCAATATCAAGGTCGTTAACGAAAGCGCTCCCGTGCCCAGCTTCAGGGTGCGCATTAAAGTGGGGGTGGCCTACGGCACCGATATCAACCGGGTGGAAGAAATTCTTATACGGCTGGCAAAAAAAAACGATCTGGTGGCAAAGGCGCCCGAACCCCGTGTGCGTTTCCGCGCATTTGGTGATTCATCCCTCGACTTCGAACTCCTCTGCTGGGCCAAAAGACCCCACGACAAGGGGAGACTGATACACACGCTCAACGGAGCGATCTACAGGGCCTTCAACGACGCCGGCATTGTCATCCCCTTTCCTCAGAGGGACATCCACATGGCCACGGTCCCGGCTGATCGACCATGATATAAGGAGAGGACGGAAATGAAAACCATTCGGGGCAAAATTATTTCTTTTTTCGTTTTGTGCTTTGCCTTCGCCGGGGTGCTTACCCTCCTGCATTACGAAAATGCCTTTTCGCTGCGATGGAAAATACATGCCATAGAACGGTTCGACGATCTCCTGAATGATGTACTGGAATTGAGACGCTACGAAAAAAACTTTCTTTTTTACCGGGACACCTCAAGCCTCAAAGAGGGGTTGATTTACCTGAAGCGCATTGACGGCGCATACCAGACCCTCAGAGAGGACATCGGCCGGATCATGGGAGCGGATGAGACACAGACATTCGGCCACAACCTGACACGCTATGAACAGATCCTGGACGAAATTATCGATCTGAAAGCAGCCTCCGGCAGTTCGGCCCTGGAAGACAGACTCCGGGCCAAGGGGAAATACCTGGTGGATTTTGCCCAGACGCTGATCCAGAACAAACGGCAGCGAATTGATCAGACACTGAAACGCGTCCTGACCATACCCCTGGTTTCCATTGCCATTCTTGTGGTGCTGGTCATCGTCATCTTCCGTCTCGTGACCACGGGAATTCTTAAACCGCTGTCGCTCGTGGAAAGCGCCATCGAGAAGGTGGCCAAGGATTCGTTCACCCCCATTTCTTACGACAAGGAGAAACAGGACGAGATCACCCGTCTGATCGCTTCGTTCAATAAAATGGCCAATGAACTCGAGTCGCGGCAGGAGCAATTGATCCAGTCGCGAAAACTGGCCTCCATCGGCACCTTTACCTCGGGGATTGCGCACGAACTGAACAATCCGCTCAACAACATCTCCATCACCGCCGAATCCCTGAAACTCATGTATCAGGACATACCCGAAGAGCAGGTAAGCGAAATGATCGACGAGATTCTCACCCAGACGGACAGGGCGAGCCAGGTCGTAAAAAACCTGCTGGAATTCTCCAGAACCGAACGCCCCTACCTCAGCAATCTTTATATCAGAGATGTCATCGAAAGGACCCTCAATCTTATTAAAAATCAGTTGATCGTGGCCCGATTGCGGGTGGAACAACACATTGCGGAGGACCTTCCGGCCATTCGTGGAAGGCGGCAGGATCTCCAACAGGCGCTGGTCAATATTCTTTTAAACGCGATCCAGGCCATGCCGGACGGCGGCGTCATTACGATCCGGGCCGACCCCGGTCCCCCGGGCTATATCCGGATCGATCTGTCGGATACCGGCACGGGAATACCTCCCGAGGCCCTGGAACATATCTTCGATCCTTTTTTTACCACCAAGAGTTCCGGTCAGGGCACGGGGCTGGGTCTGTCGCTTGTTTACAACATCATCCGAACCCATGGCGGGTACATCGAGGTTCAAAGTGAAGTGGGCAAGGGCGCCACATTTTCCATCTTTCTCCCCGAGGCCGATGAAGAGGATAGCACGGATGAAGTTGAGAACAGCAGTCGTTGACGACGAGGAAACCGTCTGCCGGCGCCTAAAAGAAGTGTTGGACCGTGAGGGGTACGTCACCGAGACCTTTCAGAACGGCGGTCGTTTCTGGGACCGGATGGAAACCGCGCCCTTTCAGATCGTTTTTCTGGATCTCACCCTGCCGGATTCAAACGGCATGGAGATCCTTTCCCGACTGAAAAGCCGGCATGCCGAAACCGAGGTCATTATCATCACGGGACATGGGTCCATCGACTCGGCCATCGCGGCCATCAAAAAAGGCGCGTATCACTATATCACCAAACCCTTCAAACTGGAAGAGATCCGGGTACTGGCAGCCGGCGCCCGCGAAAAATTGGCCCTGCGGCAGGAGAACCGCCGCCTTCGGGAAGCTATCGCGGGAGATGATATTCTTAAGGGATTCATCGGAACCAGCGCCGCCATGCAGGAGATCTTCAGCATGATTAAGAAGATCGCCATCGTGGACTGCAACGTCCTGTTGCAGGGCGCGAGCGGGACCGGCAAGGAGCTGGTGGCCAAATCGATCCACAGGCTGAGTCCCAGAAAAAATGCCCCTTTCATTTCCTTCAACTGCGGCGGTTTTACAGAGGAATTGATCAGCAACGAACTCTTCGGTCATGAAAAGGGCGCCTTTACAGGGGCGACGATCACCAAGATCGGACTGCTGGAATCCGCGGCGGGCGGCACGGTGTTTCTCGATGAAATCGGCGAGATGCCGGCATCCATGCAGGTCAAGCTGCTGCGTGTTCTTCAGGAGAAACGGATTCTAAGAGTGGGCGGGACTCGACCCGTCGACCTGGATATCCGAGTCATTTCCGCAAGCAACAAAGATATCAAGAAGGCCTGTCTGGACGGCGACTTTCGTGAAGACCTCTACTACCGGCTCAATGTCGTCACGCTGCACATCCCGCGGCTGAGTGAAAGAAAGGAAGACATTCCCCTGCTGATTTCTTCCTTTATCGAAAAATACAGCCGTCCTTTCGGCAAAAAGATATCGCGCATTTCACCCCAGGCCCTGGATCTTCTGATGCATTACGACTTTCCCGGCAATGTCCGTGAGTTGGAAAATATCATCCAGCGCGCCATTGCCCTGACCGAAGGCGAAATCATCGGGGTTCAAGGCTTGCCCACCGATCTGCAGAAGCTGGAATTCAGCATGATCGAAGGAGAAGGATTGCTGACCCTTGAAGAGGTGGAAAAGCAACATATCTCCAAGGTGCTGGCAAAAACCGGAGACAACAGGAATCTGGCCAGTAAAATCCTCAATTTGCCTCGAACCACCCTGTGGCGCAAGATGAAACGTCACCGTCTCGTCAAAGACGAATAATCCCGCCTCCCGGCCTTCTGAAACGGCCGGGCGTTTCATTCTGAAACAACCTAATTGTTTTGTCTTCGTCTAACCTTCCGTATTTTTTCATGAAAGTCCTTTCAAGCGGCCTCATTTCATAGTGAAACACCGGCCTGTTAAAATCCCTGCCCATTTTCCATAACTGCTTGTTATCATACGACAACAAATATTGGTACGCCCCTTGCTTAGGAAACCTTTCAAGGAGAGCGACATGGAAAATATCCTGGTGGCGATGGACCCGGCCGAAACCCACTTTTATGCCGGCGTGCATGCCCTTAACCTGGCTAGACGCATCAAGGCCAAAGTCTTGTTCCTGCTGATCTATCCGCCCGCGACCCGGCGATCCAACCGGTCCGCGGAGGATACGCTGCGGGACTCCGTGAGGAAACGACTGGCAGCCCTGATCGAAGAAGCCCGTTCCGAAGGCATCACGGTCGAATACTACGTGGTTTATGGATGCTTCGAAAAGGAAGTCGCCAGCTTTGTGCAGGAGAACAAGATAACCCTGCTTGTGCTGGAATCCCCTTCCGAGGGTCATTCCACGCACTGGGGGGGCGAATGCCTGGACAAAATCCGTCACAGGATCGATTGTCGCATAGAAGTCGTCAACGAAAAACCTGAAGCGTCGAATTGAAAGGAATGATACTGTGTGGCATCTATACCTACCGATTGCTGGCAACAGCGTAAATGTCTTTTTGATCTTTATCATGGGTGGATTTGTCGGGTTGCTCTCCGGAATATTCGGAGTGGGAGGGGGATTCTTGATGACGCCGATCCTGATTATGATCGGCATTCCACCGACGGTGGCGGCCGCTTCCGATTCCAACCAGATCGTGGGGGCATCCACCTCCGGCACCCTGGCCCACTATCGCCTGGGGAATGTGGATTTCAAGATGGGCATCCTGCTGCTCATCGGCGGCGTGCTGGGCGGGACGGTCGGAGTGCAGCTCATCAAAGTCCTGCGACATATGGGCAATGCGGACTTTCTGATTCAGATCACTTATGTGGTCATGCTCGGGTTTGTCGGCATCTATATGTTTGTGGAAAGCCTTCAGCAGCTCAAAGGAACCAAGAAGGCGCCTTCCCATCGTCCTGAAAAAGAGTCCCGCTACGCCTTGTTGGTTAAGAAGCTCCCTTGGCAGACGCGGTTTGAAAGATCGGGCATCGAACTGTCCATCCTCATGCCTCTGGGGCTGGGAATCTTTGTCGGCATCCTGGCGGCGATTATGGGGGTGGGGGGCGGATTTATCATGGTGCCGATCATGGTCTACCTGCTGCGGATGCCCATGCACGTGGTTGTGGGAACCAGCCTGTTTCAAATTCTGTTTACCTGCATCGATGTAACCATCATGCAGGCCCATACCAACCATACGGTGGATTTTGTACTGGCGCTGATCCTGTTGATCGGCTCGACGCTGGGGGCTCAGTTCGGCGTAAAGATCAGCCGACGGCTGAAAGGCGATCAGCTGAAGATTATTCTGGCGTCACTCGTTCTGGTTGTCATGGGAAAAATGCTGCTCGACCTTCTGATCAAACCCGAAATCCTGTTAAGCTATATCGGAGGGCATTAACGTGATGATGAAACGATTCAGCCTGCTGGTCCTGATCCTGACGTGCATTGCCGGGACGACTTTTGCCGCAACGGGCGCCAACCAACTTCAGGTGACGCTGCTGCCCAACGAAATCCTGATGGGCGCCACATACAATGGGCAAAGCGTCGCCGTTTCGGGAACCATTCCAGCCGATACGGCGCCGATTATCCGCGTGACAGGTCATTTGGAAGAGAGTAAGCTAAAAAAGAAAGGCAGGGCATTGGGCATTCTGTGGATGAACCAAGGCGCCGTGGAGATATCCAATGTTCCCAATGTATTTCTGCTCTATCTGCCGAAGGAAATCCAGGCTTCGTCCGAGGGAAGCCTTCCTTCGGAATTGGGATTGGAAGCGATCCGCAAACAGGCCCGTATCGAATCGGAAGAAGCTGATCCGAATTCGCTTTTTCAAGATTTTGTCAAATTGAAGAAAAAAGCAGGGCTTTATGCCACGGTTTCAGATGCCGTCAGCTATACGAAAGGAAACAGCGACACGAAAGCCTTTCAGTGTACTTTGTCGGTGCCGTCCAATCTGCGGCAGGGAACATATCAAGTGGAACTGTTTGCCGTAAAGGATGGCCGCATCGTGTCCCACCTCGCCCGGGAGTTGGTAGCGAGAGAGGTGGGCATGCCGGCCTTCATATCCTCCCTGGCTTACCAGCACGGTACGCTTTACGGCGTGCTTGCCGTCCTGGTGGCGGCTTTCGCCGGATTATTAACCGGTGTGATATTCAAAGGCGGGAGCGGAGCGCACTGAAACATCGGCGCCCTCGTCGCTGGCAGAACGGACCTGCGGTTTCGGTGGCGGCGCCGGTCCCGGAAACCGTCAACATTTGTATTTTATTCAAAAACAATGGCATGAATGGGCTGAATGCTTCGGGCGTTTTTCCTGAAACCCGAAACCTGAAACCTGGCGTCAGACTTTTTTAACCTGGGGGACAACTTGGCAGGATTCCTACAATGGGCGGCAGAGACCGTGCGAGAGCGTGGCAAGCCCCACGAACGGGTGACCTTTGCCTCGCTGTTTCACACGTTTCAGCGCATCCTGGAGTTGAATAACCGCATACTGGAAACCATGGCGGATATGGGAGAGAAGCTGGGCGGGGACTATGTCTTCGACCGGCAATACATTCTGGTCTCCTGCCGCAAGATCTCCGCCCTGGTATCCGAGCTCATTTACAACTTCAACGCCCTCGTACCAAGAAAGTATCTGAAACTGGACGGCATTTTCAAGGGAATCAACCACGACATCGAAGAAGAGCTGGCCGGGCGGTTGGTGATCCCTCAGACGGACTACGTCATACCCTATGAGATCATCACCGGCGATTTTGACGATGTGGTGGGAGGCAAGAACGCCAACATCGCGGAAATCCGCAATCGTCTGGGTATGACGGTTCCGGAAGGCTTTGCCATAACGACCCGGGCCTTTCAGCAGTATTTGGATCACAACAATCTGGGGACCGAGGTGGAACGCCGCTCAAGGCCTGGGAGGCAGGGGAAATAACCTCGGAAGAGGCGTCCCAGCACGATCATGGCCCTGTTCTCATCGGGGTCCCTTCCAAATTCGCTGAGTATGGCCATGGAAAAGGCGGTCAGGCAGCTTCAACAAAAGACGGAAAAAGGTCGACTTTTCCTGGCCGTGCGCAGCAGTGCCATGGGAGAAGACAGCGAACACACGTTCGCAGGCCAGTATCTGAGCCTCCTGAACCAACCGCAGCACCAATTGGCCCGGGCCTACAAGGACGTGCTGGCCGGCGCGTATTCACCGGAGGCCATGGAATACAGGCGGCAGAAAGGGTTTCTGGAAAATGAGGTGGTCATGGCGGTGGCCTGCCAGTGCATGATCGACGCCGGCGTCAGCGGAGTCCTCTATTCCATGGATCCCATGCATCCGAGTCAGGAGGTCATGGTGATTTCCGCGACATGGGGACTGGGTGCGCCGGTGGTGCGGGAGAAGTGAGTACGGACCGTTTCATCGTCTCACGCGAGTCCCCTCATACGGTAAAAAGCATGAACATCGTGCGAAAGGCCACGCGTCTGACGGCCGTGGAGGCCGGCGAGGGGGGCTGCGAACTTCTCCCCGTCGATGAAAAGATGCAGACGAGCATGTCTCTGACCACTGAGCAGATCACGGAACTTGCCGAAGCCGCCCTTGCCATCGAACGGTTTTTTAAATGCCCGCAGGATATCGAGTGGGCTTTCGATGGGCAGGGCCGCCTGGTTATCCTGCAGGCCAGGCCGCTCAATATCAAGTCGCGGATGGCTCAGGAAGTCTGTGATATCGCCTCTGTCACCGACCAATATCCGGTCATTTTCGCGCAAAAAGGGCACATCGTCCAAAACGGCATTGCCACGGGGAAGGTATTCATGGTCCTTGCGGACGAGGATCTGGATCGATTTCCAAACGGCGCCATTCTGGTGGCCAAAGAGACCTCGCCCCGATTTGCCAAGGTCGCCCGCAAGGCGAGCGGCATCATCACGGATGTGGGAACCTCCACCGGGCATATGGCGACCATTGCCCGCGAATTTCGCATTCCGACCATCGTGAACACGGGGGTGGCCACGCAATTGCTGGCGCCTGGCCAGGAAATCACCCTGGATGCGCAGGAAAACGTCGTTTATGCTGGACGGATCAAGGAACTCTGCTATTATGGCTTCATGGAAGATGCTTTTGAAGAGACCTACGAATATCGTCTGCTGCGGCGGGTTCTGAAAAAGATTACGCCACTGAACCTGGTGGACCCGCACGCCAAAGATTTCAGTCCGCCGGCCTGCCGGACGTTTCACGATATTACCCGTTTTGTCCATGAAAAGGCCGTGGAGGAACTGACCGATCTAAATTACCGCAGCGCCTGGATCCCGGGACCACCAGCAAGAAACTTAAATCGGACATCCCCCTGGACCTGATCATCATCGATATCGGCGGCGGTTGGAGGAAACGGATGAGGGCGCTACAGTAGGGATGGACCAGGTCCGGTCCATCCCCATGCAGCGCCTTTCTGGACGGGTTGAGTTCGCCGGGGGCCTGGAGCCGGGAACCCATGTCCGTGGATTTCAGGAGTTTCATGTCCAGCCTGACCCGGACCTTTTCTTCCCATCTGGTCAGCCCCCGGTTCGTGGGGCAGAACCTGGCGGTCATTTCCGGGGAATATGCCAATATCAATCTGCGGCTGGGCTACCATTTCAATATGATCGATGCCTATATCGGCGAACAGATCAACGACAACTATGCCTATTTTCGCTTCATGGGCGGCGTGACCGATCCGCCGCGGCGTTCCCGCCGGGCGCGACTTATCTACGAGACGCTGGCGCGCAATAATTTCAATGTGGATTTGCGGGGGGACCTGGTCATCGGGCGCATCAAGAAGCTGGATCCACAATTGATGAGTAAGATGCTCCTGCTGGGGCAGCTGGTGGGATTTACCCGTCAATTGGATGTGAAGATGACCAGCGACACGCAGGTTGGTAATTTTACCAAAGAATTTGAACGGTTGTCAAAATGGAAGAACCTATGAACGGATGAGGAGGGAAAGGCCATGAATAACAAAGACAAAATACAGATTCTTGTTCTTGATGACGAGACCATCGTTCTCAAGCGATTGGGACCGGCGCTGGAAAAAGCGGGCTATGCGGTGGAGGTGTTTTCCCAGAGCTCCGATGCCTTTAGCCGGGTCAAGGAAAAGACCTTTGACATCGTGATCACCGATCTGAAAATGGAGGGGCTCGACGGCATGCAATTTCTGACCCAGGTCAAAGAGCACTCGCCCAAGACGGAAGTCATCGTCATTACTGGCTTCGCCACCATGGATACCGCCAAGGAGTCTTTTCAGAAAGGCGTGTTCGATTTTCTGGCGAAGCCTTTCAAACTGGGCGAGATTCTGGAAACTGTGAAAAAGGCCGAAAAGAAAATCCGTCGGATGGCGCGGCTGTAAGCCGTTTTTAACCGCGGAAGCAAACGACGCACCGGAATAGATCTGAACGAAGGGAGGACGCATGATAAACACGCTGGTTTCACTTGAATGCCGATCTGGCATCGAGTATCGCCTTTCGATATGCCTGTCGACTGATGGATATCTTGACATGCAACTGCAGACCATTCATGTCGAGGAGGTGGAAAAGGAAAGTTATCCGCCCGGCAGCGGATGGGTCCGCAGCACCTGGGAAAACGGGCTGCTCGAGACCGCCCGAGAAGAAATCGCCCAGTTGATCAATGCGGAAAAAGCGACTGTCCCTCGCTGGATTCCACCATTGTTGAGATGGGGGAGTACGACG
>CAVVEP010000055.1:0-86399 GCA_963747015.1 uncultured delta proteobacterium | reverse complement strand
CTCTTGTGGACCGTCATGGAGAAGGCAAATTCCCACGGGGGCAACAGGTCCATTGAAAAATGGGTGTAGGTTGCCAGTCGCGGAAAGAAGGCCCTGAATATTCCTGTCCTGTCCGCCAGAACAACCCCCACATCCCCGTTAAAGAGTTCCTTCGCGTAATCATTTTTGGCAATCATAATGAGTGCCCCGCTGAAATACCCTTTCCGGGACCACGCGGGGGATTCCAGTTCGATTCCCAACTCGGCCGTGATCCGCGCGTTGATGCCGGTGCATCCGTACCATCCGTTTCGGACCAGGGAAAGGATCCTCGCGGATGACGCCCTTTCAAAAATCCGGTCGAGAAGATTCCTTTCTTTGCTGTTTTCAGCAGGATCGTGCAGATCCATCTTCCCGGCCTCGTCAATCAGTTCTTTGTACCGGGTCCCTTGAGGACCCGTCGGCCCCGAGAAATAGTGTTCCCGCCAGAGGCTGATACATGCTCTCCATGTCTTTACGCCACGGTCCTGGACAAACGCCCACCGATCCTTTTCCAACTGTAGGGCATCCCTGAAGGAAACCGGCGACAATTCGGGCCGTTGCCCGTCATGAACCTGCTCCGCCAGCTCCTGCAGCACCTTCCCCGCGCGAAAGACGTTTCGCAGCAGGAGAAAATGGTTCTTGAATCTTTCGGCTCTGCTTCCTTCAGGGATCATTTCCGCGAAAACGGCGCCGGCTTCCACGGAAGGGAGCTGGTTCTTGTCTCCCAGGAAGATGACCTTTGTCCGTGCGGGATCCACCGCCCGCAAGAACTTCTCCATCATAACCAGGTCCACCATGGAGACCTCGTCAAGGACTATCACGGACGCCGGAAGGGCATTGCCTTCCCCATAAAAAAAATCATGGCTCCGCTTCCTATACCGCAGGATTTTGTGCAATGTGCCTCCTTTTACCTGCAACAGGGCACGATCGTAGTCCGAAGGGTTCTCGATGGTATGGATATGTCGCTGCACCATTTCCGTCATTCTCTGGGCGGCCCGGCCCGTAGGCGCCCCCAGCACCATATCCTCCGCTTGAATCCCGGCACGCTGGAGACAGCGAAGGATCGTCACCATCAGAGAAGTTTTTCCGGTCCCGGGGCCGCCGGAGATAATGGAAAACGGAGATTTCAAGGCAAGCCTGACAGCCTCCACCTGGTAGGCATCCCGATCCAGGGGGCTGCCGTCCTTTTTCACCCGAAGGGCGCATTCGGGAGAGTAGACCTCTTCAAGGATGGCTTCCATCCTGTCATCCGATACGTGCAGCGGATTTTCAGCGTCCAGCAGATGCTGCATCCTTTTCTTCAAGAGATTTTCATGAACAAAATATTTCTGGAAATAGAGCCGCTTTTGATTCCCGTCTTCCGAAAGAATCAGGGGAAGGTATCCGTTGGAATCGGTGGAGATCAGGCCTCCGTATCTGTCTTCGGCTATCCCTGAAAGGAAATCCTTCGCCATCTTTTCCGCGTCGCTCTCATCCAAAAAGGATTTCAACGCCGAATGAAGGCCGTCTTCATGAAGGTCCACGCAGAGGCTTCCTTCCCTGAGGGCACTGAAAAGAACCGGAAGAACGGCCATGATGGGGGCGTCATCCCCGCAGCCGCTGTTTTCCAGCAGATCTCTAATCGTCAGATAATCCAGCAAAGGGAGTTCCAGTTTGAGAGAGGCGGCACAAAGGTCCTTCATCTCCTGATCGGCCTGTTTCCCGATTACGCCGAATTTGATGAGGGTCTTAAGAAATTCGGTCTTATCCGCAGTCATATCGGTCATGGTGAAAATTCTCGTTTTTGGGGTAAACCGTGAACCGTCACATTAGCATTTCCCTGGTCTTCTCTTCGATCCGTTCCAGCGTTCCCAGTTCCTCCGGCGGGACATAATAGATGCCCCTTTGTCCGCCTGCATCCATTCCCCGAAGATAAAAATAGAAGATTCCGCCGAAATGTTTTTCGGGGTCAAACCGGCTTCCCAACGCCTGTTTGAGCCAGCGCAACGTGGCTATGGCATAGAGGCTGTATTGCAGGTGATACCGGGAGTGGGTCATGCTTATTTCCATGGAATCCCTGTCATACCCCGTCTCCAGGATGTTGGATTTCCAGTCCGCAAGGTAAAATCTTCCCTTCCATTGAAAGATCAGATCCACAAATCCCCGGATGAAACCGTCCGCAAAGGAGATTTGCTCAATGTCCTCCCGAGCGAAAGCGGGGAGGGTATCCGGGATGGCAAAGGAAGAGTAAAATTCCATTTCGTGATGTCTGTCCTCTTTCCCGATCCGGGACAGGGTAGTGCGTTCACCCCCCAAAAGAATCGGCGCCGTAAGGGTGTTGCAGATCACTTCCCAGATGGAATACTTCCATATGGCGTCGATCCGATAGAGCGCCATCCGTTCGGAAAGAAGCTTTTTTGCGGCAGAGCTTTCTTCCAAAACCGAAGGCATATCCGGAACAGGGGCATCATATTTTGATAAAATCCGATAATCCAGATGCTCCAGGAGGTCATGGAAAAGGAGTCCCATATCAATCCCGCCCGGCAGCCCGGAAGGGGCGCCGACCGTGGGGTCTTCCGGACCGATATCCTGCCGGAAACCCTCATCCTCTTCCTTCATGACCGGGCTTGTTGTCTGAAATGCAGCTGTTCCATCCCGTTCCTCAAGGGCCTTGCCCGTTTTGCGATGAAGGCTCGAAAAGGATTCCAGCCGAATCCTCCGGTCGCGGTAGCTTCCGATCACGGGAAAAAAGGTTTCATCTTCCCCTGTCGGAAGAGAAATGGAATGGGCCGGCTGTTTTTGAATCGATCCTTCCGTGGAAACTTCTTTGGCGGTCTCTTCTCTGAGCCACATGCCCGGGTCGCTTCCTTCGCCTTCCGGAAAGGCCTCCTGGAGGGCCGGAGAAAGAAGGGTGCAGACCGGTCCTACCCAAGGGTAATTCTTTTCATAGGGATAAAAGGGCAGATAGAGTTTGATCTGGGCCCTGGTGGCAGCCACATAAAAAAGACGTTTGTTTTCTTCCACCTGTTCCTGCTCGTGTTTTTGGCCTCCCGCGGATTTTGTCAGATCCACTATTCGAACGGCCTTCAGGGAAGATCCCTCTTCCTCCGTTTCGTGGTAGATGTGGTAAGTGTCCAGATGCGCAGCACGCCGGGTGAGCCCGCCTCCAACGAAAACTATCGGGAATTCAAGGCCTTTACTTACATGCATGGTCATGATCTGCACTTTCCTGGACTCCGTTTCAATCTGATGGATACCGGCATCCTCAGGGGCCGGGCCGGACTCCTTTCCAAGGACGTCCAGACCGGCCGAAACCCCCCTGAAATCCAGGTTCTCCCGATAGGCAAGATCCTCCAGATATTCAAAGATCTGTCGGAAGTTGGTTTGTTTCCGGTCCCATCCCATCTTCCCCGTCTCCCGAACGAGAAGACCGGAGTCTTCGATCATGGATCGGAAAAGGCGGTTCCATCTTCGCCATTCGGCGAACCCGTTCCATTTGAAAAGCAAACGTTTTACCGGGTGGGAAGGGGGCATGTCCTCATAGGCGAAGAGTTCCGAAAGCTTAAACCCGAAAAAGGGCGTGAGCAGGGCCTTTTTCACCGCGGAATCGTTCCCCGGATCCCGGATCGCATGAAAAAGGAGGCTGATACAGGCGGCCTCGGAAGAAACAAACAGACCGGGCTTCTTATAGAAGCTATAAGGAATTTCTCTCTTTGTCAGTTCCTCTTCCAGGAACACGGCTTCGGATCTGTTTCGAACCAGGATGCAGATATCTCCATATCCCACAAGTCGTTCCTCCCCATTCCTTTCTCGCGTCCTTACGGGGAACGAAATCAGGTGCTCGATCTCACGGGCTATCATTCGTGCCAGCCCTATTTTGGCCGGTCTCGGAGAACCGGCAGCACGCAGATCCATGAGGGTCAGCGAATGTCGACCGGACCGATCCTCCACAACCTCCCTCGGTCCGAGGGTTTCAGGCGGGGGCTGCGTGGGTTGATAACCGATCTCGAATTTCCCGGCGGTTTCCCGGGGTCTGAACCAGATATCCCTGCAAAAGAGGGTGTTGAAAGTCCCGATCATTTCAGCCTGGGAGCGCCAGTTGGTAGACAAAGAATAGATGCCGGCTCGCCCCTCGGCCGAAAGCTTTGTCATCTCGTTTCTGGCTTCCAGATAAGTGTACACGTCCGCACCTCGAAAGGAATATATGGCCTGTTTCGGATCGCCGATCAGAAAGAGACGATTCGGACGGTCCCCATCTGTTCCCTCCAGGAAGAGCCGTTTGAATATCCGCCACTGCACCGGGTCCGTATCCTGGAACTCATCTATGAAGGCGACGCGGTATCGATCCCTGAGCTTTTCCAGCAGAATCAGAACCATTGTCGGCATAGAGCGCCTTTTCCACAAGGCCTAACATGTCGTCATAGCTGATCATGCCAAGACTCCGTTTTGCCGCGGCCACATCCTCTTGAAGCCGGCGTATGCTTTCCAGGATGAGGCTGCATTCCAGCTCTTTACATTTTTTGCTGATTTCGTGGAGCCTTTCGTGGAGAGCTTCAAGGCGAGGGCATACATGCAGGTTGGGGCCGCCCTTCTTATTCCATTTCGTCGGGATGAGACAGTCGATGCCTTTTCTTTCGGCGGAAACGACGTTCTCAATCCGCGCCATCAGTTTCAGGAGCACCCCCACGTCCTCATGGTCATCGGCTTGCTTGGTGAAATAATCTTCAAGAGGTTGCACGATTTTTTGAAGAATGCTGGTTTTTGCGGTTTTGTTGAAATTAAGTTGTTCGTACCCTTTTGAAAAGGCCCCGTCTTCTTCAAAAAGGTCCCCCGCTTCTCTTTCCAGCGCCTGGATATCGCGTTCAATCTCTTGAAACCCCATTCCTTTGAGATCGGGAAGAAGTTTGTCGCCGGCGGACTCGTTGAGAAATCCTTCCAAGACGGCTTACCGTTTCAAGAAAGGCTTCTTTCTTCTCATTGAAACCTGAAATCTTGAGCACCTTTGCAAGGTCCTTCCCGTATCTTTTCGGCCACAAAGAGCGCATCTGCTCCTTGAGCAGCGTGTTAAAAAGAGGCGCGTCCTCCATGACTTCGCTCTGGAAGACCGTGCCGTTTTCAAAGGCAAAATCCCTGAGGACGGTCTGGCAGAAACCGTGGATCGTATAGATAGGCGCCTGGTCGAAGATATCCAGCGCATCTTGCAGCTTGCGGGATTTTTCCCCCTCCCCGCCCGGATTTTTCAGGGAATGTTCTATCTTTTCCCGAATGCGCATTTTTAACTCGGACGTGGCTTTTTCCGTAAAGGTCACCAGGAGGATATTTTCCAGCCCCAGGTCCGCCCTTTCCTCCAGGAGCCGCACCACCAGGTTTTCTATGGTATAGGTTTTTCCCGTTCCGGCGGACGCCTCGATCAGGGCGTGTTTTCCCAGGTCGATCTCCCCACAGTCATGAACCTGTATCATTAACATTCTCCTTCCGCCAGCGCAAAGAAAATGCGAAACCGGTCTCTCACCTTTCTGTAAGCGTCTTCCGGGATTTGCGGACCGGCCAATGGGATCAGGAACGACTCTTCTTCCCCATAGGCCTCCAGGAGCTGCTCATGAAAATCGGCATCCCGAACAGTGTCGGGTTCATAAACGAGGGCCTTATGGGGTTTGATGGAACGGGAGGTGGCCTTTTCAAAAGGCAGCCATTCCAGCCGCTCCTCATTGAGAAATTCGGAAACCAGTCCTTCCAGATAGGCTTGCGCCTCATAGGTTTTCAGATGGTAGGTCCGGAGGCTGATGCGGTCCTTATAAGCCACGTGAAAGGTGATCGTCGTGTTTCCCATGGAATCCGACAACTCCTTCCTTCCGTCCTCGGTCATGAGGCAGGCCATCCAGAACAGGAGGGGTTCCAAGACATACTTGTCCGGTTCTTTTGCCTTCGGCGTTTTCCCTGACACTGTTACGACAAGGGAATGCCAGACCCCTTCCTGCTCTTTCCATACCCAGGGCAATCGTCCGTGAAGGGCCACATCGGTTTCCATCGGCTCTCCTGTCCGGCCGGTTGTTTCGACGGTGCATGTGGCTGCCCTGAAACGCCTGAGGGGAAGCGGGTTATCTCGCGAAATGTCCCCCTCGGTTTCTTCCCCCACCAATAGGGCGCGGTATGTCTCTTTGGAGGAAAGCATCTCTTCAATCACCGGGAGCAGGACGTCGCTTCTCGCCAGGATTTCTTCGGTCAAGGCCTCCTGATCCAGATCCGCATAGGCCCCTTCGGGCGTTTGGCTGCCGCGCCGAAAGCTTTCATAGACCCGGTCGCAGATCGTTTCGAGTGTTCTTTCGGGGGCGGCATCTCCGCTTTCAAGGGATGTCCGCAGATCCAACCATTGGTCCAGCGTCTCCCTCTTTATTTTGTAATCCACCGGAAAAACGGAGTAAAAAGGTTCATCTTCCTGCAGGGCCATCTCCTCCATGGTCTCCTCGTCGTCATGGATTCTCAGATGTCTTCTCAAACCCTGGGAGACCGGATCCTCCAGAAACCTCCGCAAATCTTTCACCGATATTTTCTCAACGGCCTCTTTGTCTTTTCGGGATTTTTGCGCTTCCACGTCAAAGTCGGGCCGAAAGCTTTCGAGACGTTTCTCCTCTTCCCGGGATATTTCCCTTGTCACTTTGTCCCAAAGACCCTGTTCCCGATAACAAGCGATCCTGTCGGCAAGGGAATAATTTACCAGGACATCGGAAAAGTCATTCACGGCATCGTCCGCGAGATACCTTTCACTGCCGCCCTTGAGAGGGATGTCCACAACGCGAAAAGGAGAGTTGTCGGCCAGGATTTCATGCTCCACAACCCTTCGCAACTGATTTACCACCGAGCAGGGTTGGATGGAGCGATCTTTTTGAAGGTCTTTGGAGAGATAACCGATGTAGAGCTTTTCCCTCACCGACAGGAGCATCTCAAGGAAGAGATAGCAGTTCTTTTCAGGCACGCTCACATCCCCGATTCTCCTTTTCAGGAGTCTGAGGTCCAGAGAAGACGCATCCGCCCTTCCCGGAAACGACCCCTCTTCCATGCCCAGGACATAAACCACTCTGAAGGGGATGGGGCGCATGGGCTGCAGTGCCGAGATGGTCACCCCCTCCGTCAGATAATCTCCGCGTCCTCCCGAGATGGAACCCAGACTGGATTTGATAAACTCCCGCATGATCCCGAAATTCAGGCGCAACCGCTCTTGTTCGCCTTTTTCTTCCACCAGCCGATCATAGACCTTTAAATCGAGAAACGCCTTTGTCAGAGCTTGTTGAACAGCCGCTTCTCCCCTGAAATCGGGGGGGATTTCCAGCAACTCCTCGCACAGGCGTAAAAACACGGCATTCCACTTCTCGGCAGACCCAACCAGACCGGCCAGTTCGTTGGCGGCATGGTGGAGTTTCTCTATGATCAGGGAAAACTTTTCCAGGAGATCCATATCCCCTGTCCGGGCATCGGTGAAGGGGACAAGCCCGTGAAAATGCCGGGAACTATCTCCCCCATCCTCCTCCGGGACGGAAAGAATTCTCGACAGGCGCAGCCTCACAAGGCCCTGTTTCCAGGTATGATAGTGGTTTTCCGGGTATCCTCTCTTCTTTTTCTCCTTTGCATCGAAGCTGTGGAAGATGTTCAGATCGTTGACCCAGGTCGCCCATATCTCAATTTCCGACTCATGAATCCGCCATCTTTGCATGAAACAGGGGTTTACCATCAGATCGAAGACCTCTTTTCTCGAAAAACGTCCGGAAGCAAGTTCCAGAAGAAGCAGTATTCCTTTTGCATAGACGCTATCCGTATCCGCCTGCGAATCGACCAGGTTATAGGAAAGGATTCCCGCTCCGGAATTGAAAAAGGAATCGATGACCGGCTTGTATCTGGAAATATCCGACACCAGGATGGCGATGTCCGTCATTTGAAGCGTCGGGTCCTTTTCCAGGTTGTAGAGGATGCTGTTGTATGCAGTCTCCACTTCCCGGTAAATGCCGGGGCAGGCGAAGATCTGGAGCGATCGGTCCTGCAATGGTCTGCCCTGGACTTCTCTTTCGGTGGAAAGCGTGAGAATGTTCCGCTGAAGTTTTTGAAGAACCGAATCCGCGGTCCTTTCCCTTGTGAAGCAGGCGTGAAAATCATAGTCCGTAAGCTCGCACAGAAGGCGAATGTTCTCCCGGCCGGCCTTGCCCCACAGGGCCAGGAGTTCGTTATCCTCCGGTTCCAGCAACTCCCCCAGCTCCTTTTCAAGAGGCGTAATTGTCAGCCCTTTTACTTTCTTTCTTCGTATCCACCTTCTTTCCCCAGGCGTCTTGATATCTTCCCAGAACTCCCGGGACGGATTGAGGACGTACATGAAGATCGGGTATTCCCGCTGCAGTCTTCCGATGATGTTTAAATGAAAAGCAGATACCTGAGACAGACCGAAGATATGAATAAATTTTCGTTGATGGATCTTAGTCGGCGGGGTCTGTTGCGGGGGCAGGCGAAAGAGGGAGCATTTCATCCGCGTATTCCTCCAGAGAGAGGATACGCATGCCGGTGTTTCGGCTGTATCCGTCCCGCAGTTTTCGCAGCCTCAGATAGAGCTTTTGCTGGCAGTGTTCCATTCCATTCCGTGGCGCGGGTCCGTTCAACCAGTTCCGGATCATGTCCGATCGGTGAAACTCGTATTCTTCAAATAAGTGGACCATCCTTTCCGTGAGCTGCCACAATTTTATCCCGTAATCCGGTCCAGGTCGGTCATCCGGTCCCAGGAGATACCGTCGCAGGGGAACATAGGCATTCCCATGGCTTTCGAGAGTCTGCAAAGCATGGAGCAACAACATCCGCCGGAAGGGGTGATCCATCATCACCGGCTTTTCCTCCCTTTCATCCAGACCCCCCATGAGGTTCCACAAGCCTGCGTCCAAATATTGAAAATCCACGTTCATGAGAACGGACCGTTGTTTCGCAAGGGTCAATTGCAGCCATTTTGCCAGGTTCTGATTGGGAACAATCGTCAGGGACCCTTCCAGGATGTTCTCCTTTTCCCGGTTTTCCCGGTCCATAAGGTCGGACAATTTTTCCGCCAGTTCTTCCAGACGGTTGCTGAAATAAAGCGCTATAGTCACTGCGAACCCCATGCGGCATTCGTGATATTCGTGGTCAAAAAAAGGGAAAATGGATTTATTGGAAATGTGATCAGGGCAATCATTGCTTAAACAAAGAACATTTTAAAAAGAGAACCCGGCTCCATGGTAGAATTCTCCTCGTTTTTTAGGTGCGGTCAGGGTCGGAAAAGGCCAAATCTTTTGCTATGGTCAGGGAGAAGACCGTGCTTTTGCCGGGTTCCGAGCTGACCCGGATTTCTCCCCCATGGCGATGCGCCACTTCCCGGACGATGTTGAGGCCGAGCCCTGCGCCCTCAATCCCTCTGGAGCTGGCATTTCGCTCAAATAGCCCGAATATCTTTTCTTTATTTTCCGGTTTGATGCCCATGCCGTTATCGGCAACGGAAAGGATATGGAACAGCTCGGTGGACTCATACCCTATCTCGGATTCGGCTCAGGCCCGCGCCCCCATATTTCAGAGCATTATCCACCAGGTTGCGCAAGGCGCGGATAAACGACAATTGATCGGCATAAATTTCAATGGAGATCAGGAGGTTCAATCCATTCTATTCCCCGCACGCTGAGTCGGGCGGAAAATTCGTCTTTGATCATCCGCAACATCTTGTTGATGTTGATTTTCTCTACTTCCAACGGGGCTTCTTTACTGACAATGTAATGGTTTATCTTCTCCACCAGCGTGGCGATATGCTCGCAGGCCTTGACGATCTGGTCGCAGTACGTTTGACCTTTTTCATCAACGATCTCCCCGTATTTTTTTTGCAGCAATTTCGACAGCCCGTAAATTCCGACGGCCGGGCTCTTGAGATCATGTACAACCGAATAGGCAAATCGCTTGAGGTCCTCCGAACTTATATATAGGGCATTTTCCGCTTTTCTGCGCTCTTCGATTTCCGTTTTCAGCTTTTCGTTGGCAAGCGCCAATTCGAGGGTCCGCTCCCGGACTCTCTCTTCCAGCTCCTCTTTTGCCTTAGCCAAAGCTTCCTGAGTGCGCACCCGCTGAATAGCGGTTCCGAGTCCCATGGCCGCTGTCTCCAAAATCTCCACATCTTCCAGCGGGATCATGTCTTCTCGTATGGTCGGCCACGTGTATCAGACCCACAACCTGGTTTTCGAGGCGGATCGGCAACAACGCAACGGACTCGTATCCAAAACGGTTGCACACGTTGCGGGTGGCGCCCTTTTTGGTCTTCCGCCACATTGGCGAGGAAGCGGGTGGTCCCGTTAATATAAAATGAGCCATAGGGAGTGAAAAATCCTAAATCCGGGTCGGTATTCTGCGTAATCACATTGATACACATACACTGGTCGGTCTTAATCGACAGCGGGCTTTCCAGTTCATAAAACTCATGACTAAATCCATAATACGCCTGATAAGGAATATTGCCCTCCTTATCCAGAATACGAATACCCGCCGCGGCGCAGCCGGTGAACTGTTTGATCTCTTCCAACGATTCCTGCAGCAGCACCGGCATTTCGTTGTTGTTGTTTCCGATCTCAAGAAAGCGGTGCGACAGCTTCAAGGCCCGTTGATTATGAGTGCGCTTGCTGATATCGCGGGTAATCCCCCGGTAACCCAATAGTCTGTCGTGCTCGTTAATAATCGGCACGGCACTGGTTTCCACAATCACTTCATGACCGTGTTTATGAAAAAGCTGAGTCGCCACGCCGGATACGGGCGACCGATTTTTCATCCTCTCGAATATGGCGCATCGTTGGGATTCCCTCTCATGGTTCTGAAAACAGATCGTAGAAGTAACAGACCGACGATCTCCTCCGGCTCATATCCCAGTATCCTTTCAACTACGGGATTGGAGTAGGTGTACTTTCCTTCCATGTCCATTTCCCATATCCAGTCCGAGGTGCATTCGGCCAGGTCCTTGAAACGCTTTTCCGTTTTGTTCAAGGATTCCTGGAGCTTCTTCTCACGAACAACCTTTTGGACCGTGCCGGGCAGCAGGGTAAAAAAATCGCCCGCCTTGACCAAGTAGTCGGAGGCGCCCAGTTTCATCGCCTGCACGGCCACCTGCTCGTCTCCCTGCCCGGTAATGATAATAACCGGGATATTCTCGTGTCTTGATTTGAAGGTTTTTAGGAACTCGATTCCGTCCATCCCGGGCATGCGATAATCCGCGATAACGACATCCGGGGCGATGCCGTCCATCCCGGCCAAAAAGGCGTTCGCCTCGGTAAAATGCTCTATGGAGACACCCGGAATAACCTTTTCAATCGTTCTTTTCATGAGGTGAAGGTGGGCTTCCTCATCTTCCATAATCACCAACTTAAGCGTTTCCATGGGTTCCTGTCTACGTGGTCAAGGGTTTCAATCAGCTAAAACACGGGGATTCGTTGAGCAGCACCCAATATTTATCGATCTGCTTGATCCTGTCCTCAAATTCTTTGTAACCGACCGGCTTGACGAGATAGCTGTTCACATAGTGGTTATAACACCGGGCGATATCGCTTTCTTGCGCGGAGGTGGTAAGCATGATCACGGGTATCCTCTTCAGTACGGGATGGTCCTTTACCTGTTTCAACACCTCAATTCCATCGATGCCCGGCAGTTTGATGTCCAGCAAAATCAAGCACGGGGCGCCATATCTCTCCTTGTCCGAATACGTTCCTCGGTTGAACAGGTAATCCAATGCCTCCTCGCCATTGGCAACAACGTCAATCCGGTTCACGTTGCCGGCCTTTCGGATCGCCCGTTTGGTCAGTTCCGCATGGGCCTCCTCGTCTTCCACAAGCAGGATGGTGGAGCATTTTGCATCCATCATGAATCACTCTCCTCGTCGCTAAGGGTGAAAAAAAAGGTGCTTCCTTTCCCCGGCTCCGACGTCAACCAGACGCTCCCTCCATGATGCTCGATGATCCGCTGCACAATGGTCAGACCGATGCCGGTGCCTTCGCCGGTTTTGACAGCCGAAGGAAGCCTTTGAAAGATCTGGAAAACCTTTTCGAAGTATTTTTCATCAATACCTATACCGTTATCTCTGACAAAGAAAGTCTTCCGACCGTCTCGCTCCGTCGCGCCGATGTGAATGCGGGGCCTGGGATTTGCCACGCCGATATACTTGACGGCGTTGGAGAGCAAATTATCCATGACCTGAACCAGTCGTTTTCTATCACCATACACGGCCGGAAGGTTTTCATCCACCGTGACGGCGACACCACGCGCTTCGATGAGAGGTTGCAGCGTTCTTATCGTTTCTCGCACAATTTCGGAAAAGGAAAACCGTGTCCTTGTTTCATTCAAACGGCCGATGCGGGAAAGCTCAAGCAGATCATTAATGAGCATTTCCATCTTGCGGGCGGCGCTGCTCATGAACTCGAGATATTTTTCTCCTTCCGCCGACAGTCGATCTCCGAAATCTTCCCGCAGGGCGCCTACAAACCCTTCGATCGTAACAATCGGGGTTTTCAAATCATGGGACACCGTATAAACAAAGGATTCAAGCTCCGTGTTCTTTTCGGCCAACTCCGCGAGCAACGCCTCAAGCTTCTTTTCGTTATCATGGAGGGCTCTTTCAGCCCGCTTCCGCTCCGAAACCTCAAGGAGGGCCTGGTCTCTGGCCACCCTCAGCATCTCCATGCGCTGAAGTAGAAAGTAAAGGAGTACGGAAAGCCCCACCGACAAAGCAAGGCCGAACAGGAGGACCGGGAACGTGCCTACCGAATTCAGGGAACGAGGTTCCAGTTTCGTTAGCCAAGTCTTGCCCTGGAAATGAATCTCGCGAATCACGGGAAATTTGTCAGGTGTCGACTTTTCTCCGTTCGGCTCCCCGGAGGAATAGATGGGCCGGTCTTTCTCGTATACGCTTACAAAGAAGTCCCGAAGGATATCCGTAGGCAAGCTCAGGGCCATGATGGATTTCATCTGAAACACGCCGTCCAAATATCCTTGTACGTGCCCTTCGTAGAATAACGGCAAAAAAACGTCGAAGCCTATTCCTCCTTGAAGCGTGCTCAGACAAGGGGTGATCCCGTACTCGCGGCTCTTGCGCACCCGTTCGAATGTGGCCCGGTATGCGGTATCAGGATGTGCATACGCACTCCCGTCCTTGGCGGCAACATTGGCGTCAGGCGGGAAAACCCAGCGGACAACGCCGTCGGGGTCTATCCAGTTGATACCTGCAAAGCCCGGATAATTTTGATATAAACTCTTCGCGAAACCCAAGAAACGCTCCCGGCTGAAATCAGCGGGCTCTCTTGCCACCCATCGCTCGGCCATCAGCGCAAGCGAAGCAATTCGGGCATTCATGAGACCTTCCACACGAACTCGCAACTGCTCCGCGGAGTTTTCCGTATGCCGGAGAAGAATGCCACGTTCATAACGGCTCTGCGTCTGCCATAAGAGCACGGCAATGCCGCCGAAAAAAAAGAACGTGACGACCGGGAACAGGAGTTTTTTGAAGTGCATTGACATCAGCGAAATATCACCCGATTTGTTCAAACGATGTGTCGGTCAATTGTTGAAAAGGCAGCGTAATCACAAAGGTCGAGCCTTTTCCGGGGGCACTGGTTGCGGTAATCGTACCGCCGTGGCGAGCGACGATCCTTCTGCAAAGGGCGAGCCCGATGCCGGCACTGTCATATTGATTCGTCCCGTGTTGCCTGCTAAAGGGCCGAAAGATCCGGCGGAGCCCTCCCTTGTCAAAACCGATGCCGTTGTCTTGAACGACAAGCGCATACTGGTTTCCCATGGGGGATTCGACCGTACGCCCACTGATCCGAATCAAGGGCTTCTCTCCTTCTTTTGAGCACTTAAGGCCGTTGGCCACAAGGTTACGAAGCAAAAGCTGAAGTTGCCCCGGATCGCCTTCAATGACCGGCAGGTCGCCGACTTCCACCGTGGCGCCGGTTTCATGGACACGGCTCTCCAGATCTCTCAGCACCGCTTTGACAACATCTCCGAGGGGAACACTGGTAAAAGACGGGGCCGCAACGCCCACCTGACAGAAGGAAACAAGTGATTGAACAAGCTCCCGCATTCGATCGGCGGAGCGGATCATTCGCCGCAAAAAGTCGCGGAGTTCCGCTGGAAGTAGATCTTGGCACTCCGTTACCAGGATGTCCCCGAATGTCTGGATCTTACGAAGCGGTTCCTGCAGGTCATGGGAAGCGGCAAAGGCAAAATCCTGCAACTCCCGTTCCCGCAATTCGAGCCTGGTCACATACTGCCTGATTTGATCCTCGGCCTTTTTGCGTTCCGTAATATCCAGGTTGATCCCGGCCCAGCCTGTGGTCCGCCCCTGGGCATCCTTAAGTTGGCGCCCCCGGCTCAATATGGCGTGGTATCGATCGTCCGCCCCGAGAATCCGGTACTCATAATCCCAAGAACCGCCGCATGCCACGCATTGCTTCCAATCGGAAAGGGTGCGTGCCGCGTCCTCCGGCGCGAGTCTCTTTGTCCATTCGAAGTGCCTGCACTCCTCGATCGTCATATCCACCAACCGCAGAAAAGAGTCGCTGAGATATTGAATCTCCCCATCAGGCCCACAAAGCCAGAAGCCGAAAGGAAGCAGTTCCCCGACGCTGCGGTATTGTTGCTCGCTTTCGTTGAGAGAGCGCTGAAGCCCCTTTTCTCTGAGCACCTTGGTGATGACGCATGGAAGCAGTTCGAAAAACTCCGCTGACTTGACCAGATAGTCCCAGGCCCCGGCCTGCATGGCCCGCACCGCAACGCCTTCGTTTCCCTGGCCCGTGACCATCACTACAGGGATGCCCTTCCCGGTCCGATTCAAGGCATCCAGAAACTCCAGCCCGTTCATGCCCGGCATCATGTAATCGACGATAATGATTTCCGGCGTGCTGATCTCAAGCTCGCCGATGCACGCTTCCGCCTGCTCAAAGCACTGAATGGAAGCATCCGGCAGCTCCTTGAGAATGGTTCGACGCATCAGTGCGAAATGAGCGCTTTCATCATCTACAATGAAAATTACGGGGGAGGGCATCTTTGATTCCTTGATCGAGATGTTTTGCGGTCTGCAAATAAAGACGCGCAACCGAAACATGAGCATGATGCCTTTTCTTCCGTTATTCACGACATGTGAATGAAAAAAGAGAAGCATCTGTCCCGTTTGATAGTACCACTAATTTTGAGATTTGTAATGGAAATAAAGCGGTCTTGTCAATGTCTGGCGGGACGAGGAGCGAAGGACCTTTTTTTAGTAACTTATCCGGCTTATTCCCATAATGAGACGGATAAGCGGCTGTTTGATCCGTTCATTTCTCAAACGAAGGAGAGTTTCTTAACCGGGGACAAGATCTCGTTTTTCTTAATCCCCGGTGGCGTTACGTGTCTTATTCCGGAAGAAAGATGCTGGATCCGGTCGTCATTCTCGATTCCACCTCTCGATGGGCCCTGGCCGCCTCTGACAGTGGATAGGTCTGCCGAACTTCGATTTTCACCGCGCCTTTTTGCACCACATCAAACAGGTCCCGTGCGTGGGCCAGCAGGTCCTCTCGCTTCTCTGTATAAGCCATCAGGCTCGGACTCGTGAGGAACAAGGCTCCCTTGGCGCTGAGCAGACTCGGCGCAAAGGGGGCCACGGCCCCGGAAGAGTGGCCGAAGCCGACCATCATTCCCATGGGCCGAATACAATCCAGGGATGGCAGGAAGGTTGATTTACCCACGCCGTCGTAGACGACATCCACCCCTTTCCCGTCGGTAAATTTCCGCACTTCCGCCGCAAAATCTTGCTTTTTGTAAAGGATTGCGTGGTCGCAACCTCGGGACTTCGCCAGTTCGGCCTTTTCTTCCGAGCCCACCGTTCCGATAACGCGGGCCCCAAGGTATTTCGCCCACTGGCAGACGATGAGTCCGATCCCTCCCGCGGCGGCGTGGATCAAAATGGTATCTCCCGATTTAACCGGGTAACACCCGTGAAGCAGATACCGGACCGTCATGCCGCGAAGCATCATCCCGGCAGCCTGCCTCGTGGGTATGGATTCCGGAAGTTTTACAAGACGATGGGCAGGGATTATTCTCTTCTGGGCATAGGCGCCCGGAGGCAGCCCCGCGTACGCGATACGGTCGCCGGCCTTGAAGTCCCGGACTCCTTGGCCTGTTTCTTCTACGATACCGGCGCCTTCCATGCCAATAATCGCAGGCAGTTTCGGCAGGGGATATTCGCCCTGTCGATGGTACATGTCGATAAAATTGAGTCCGATCGCTTCATGGCGGACCAGGACCTCGCCCGGTCCGGGATTGCCCGGATCAAAATCTTCCCATTTGAGGACCTCGGGTCCGCCTGTCTCGTGAATGAAAATTGCTTTTGTCATAACGCCTCCTGGTTTTCTCCAATATTTCAGTTCATCCTGGCTCCACATCCGCTTCAAACGCCTTGCCGTTCACCTTGAATGTCGCCATGATCCTTTCCTCCATTGGCGGGAGCTTAGATACTCGTCTTTCTTTAACACTGTAGGAGATTCAAAGGATAGTAGGCAAATCAGGTATTTTGAGGAGAGGAGGGAAGTAGAATACCGGAAGGGTTATGGCAATCCAAAAATCGTGAGATTGGGTTCAACACCCGGGAATAAGAGACACAAACTTTCGGATTCGGCGGGAAGAATCTAAATCCCGTACACATCGTTTCGATGTCTCGGGATCACCCCTTCCACCATATAGATCACTTCTTCGGCGATATTGGTGGCATGATCGGCGATCCGTTCCAGGTGACGGGCGATGAGAAGAAGGTTGATCAGATACCCTACACGATCAGGCTGTTTCTTGATCACTTCCTTGATCTTGTCATAGATGTCCTGGTTGATCTTGTCCACCTCATCATCGCGCAGGCAGACCCCGTAGGCCAGGTCCGCATCCAGGTTTACCAGGGCGTCCAGACTGTTTTTGAGCATGGCCTCGGTTTTTTCCGCCATGGTGGAGTACTCGAAAGGCACGCTCACCGGTGGTCTTTTGGAAATATTAGCGACCCGTTCGGCAATATTCACGGCCTCGTCTCCCACGCGTTCCAGATCGTTGTTGATCTTGATTACCGCGTTGATGAAGCGAAGATCCACGGCAACCGGCTGGTGAAGGGCCAAAATCTTAAGGCATTCTTCTTCCACCTCCACCTCGGCCTGATTGACTTCCCGGTCCAACTCGACAATTTTCCTTGCAAGCTCACCGTCCCTGGCTTCAAATGCGTTGATGGCCATGCGGACCCGCTCCTCCACCATGGCGCCCAGGGAAAGAATATTCTTTTTGAGGTTATCCAGTTCTCTCTGCAAGTGTCTTCTCATGACTTTCTCCTCCCATCCCTTTCCTCATTAACCGAAGCGGCCGGTGATATAATCCGACGTCTCCTTCAACCTGGGACGGGTAAAAATGCTTTCGGTCTTGCCCGTTTCGATAAGTTTCCCCAGGTAAAAGAAAGCCGTGATATCGGAAACCCTGGCGGCCTGCTGCATGTTGTGCGTGACGATGATAATCGTATAGTTGGTTTTCAGTTCGTGAATCAGTTCTTCGATCTTCTGGGTGGCAATGGGGTCCAGGGCCGAGGCGGGCTCATCCATGAGCAGCACTTCCGGTTCCACGGCCAGGGCCCGGGCAATGCAGAGCGCTGCTGCTGCCCCCCGGAAAGCCCCAGGGCCGAAGTATGAAGCCGGTCCTTTATTTCATCCCACAAGGCGGCCTGCTTGAGGCTGGTCTCGACCCTGTCTCTTAGAAAGGTCTTATCTTTGACGCCATTGACCCGCAATCCATAGGCGACATTTTCGAAGATGGTTTTTGGAAAAGGGTTTGGCTTCTGAAACACCATGCCCACATGGCGACGCAGAGCCACCACGTCCACGCCCGGGTCGTAGATGTCCTCCCCGTCCAGAAAGACCCCGCCCTCGGCGCGGCTGTGCGGGATGAGGTCGTTCATCCTGTTCAGGCATCGAAGCAGGGTGCTCTTTCCGCAACCGGATGGTCCTATCAGGGCGGTCACCTGTTTCAGCTGGAAATCAAGGAGAAATGCCATGTAATGCCTGGGACTGCGCCGTAATAAAAATTCAGGTCCTTTGTGGACATTTTAGGCTGGATTCTCTGCATAGCCTTGATTCATTATCCTGATCCTGGATCACTTTATCTGATTCTTTCGCCGAGGCGCGACCGATAGATGATGGCCACCAGGTTCATCCCCAGAACCAGCACGATCAAGCACCAGGGCCGTTCCGTACTGCAGCGGGCGTGTGGCCTCGATGTCCGTGCCTGCCGTGGCAAGCACATAAATATGGTAGGGCAGCGCCATGACTTCGTCGAAGATGGAGGTGGGCAGTGTAGGGGTATAAAACACCGCCGCCGTAAACATGATGGGCGCCGTCTCGCCAGCGGCCCTGCTGATCCCTAGAATAGCGCCCGTGAGGATGCCGGGCAGGGCAGCCGGCAGGACCACCCGGTAAATGGTTTGCCATTTGGTCGCCCCCAGCCCCAGGGAGGCCTCCCGGTACGTGTTGGGAACGCCTCGCAGGGCCTCCTCCGTAGAGCCGATAATCACCGGAAGGGTCATTGCCGCCAGGGTGAGGGAACCGGCCAGAATACTCACGCCCATCTTCAGATACACCACGAAAAAGGCCAGGCCGAAAAGCCCGAAAACCACGGAAGGAACCCCTGCCAGATTATTGATCCCCAGACGGATCACGCGAACCAGCCGTCCCGGTCGTGCATATTCCTGCAGATAGATGGCCGATGCGACGCCGATGGGAAGGGCGATGAAGATGGCGCCCAGGCTCAGACAAAGGGTCCCCACGATGCAGGGAAGGATGCCCCCTTTGGTCATGGAATCCATGGGCGGCTGGGTGAGAAAGGTCCAGTTGATGGCTCGCCATCCCCTGGCCACGAGAAAATAAACCACCAGCAAGAGGGCCATGCCGTTAATGATCGCCGCGACCTTGAAAAGCCCGAACATGGTCGCCTGAAGCAGCTTGCGACGTCCCTGGATTTTATCCACTTTTTCTATCATTACAGCGTCGCCGCCCCCACCTGACGATACCGGTTTGAGATACGCTCCGCCACCACGTTGAAGGCCATGGTAAACAGAAACAGCACAATGGCAATGGCAAACAGGGCATAGTAATGCTCGCTTTGAAAAGGGGCCTCCGCCATCTCGGCGGCGATGCTGGCCGGCATGGGCCGAACCGGATCAAAGAGAGACGTGGGAATCATTGCCGCGCCTCCCGCCACCATGAGCACCACCATGGTTTCTCCCATGGCCCTGGACATCCCCAGAATGACGGCCGTGGAGATCCCGGAAATGGATGCCGGCAGAATCACCCGTGCGATGGTCTCCCAGTGGGTGGCCCCAAGGGCCAGGGAGGCCTCCTTCAACTCAACGGGGACCCCGAATATGGCATCTTCGGAAATGCTGCAGATGGTTGGAATGGACATAAAGGCCAGCATGAGGGAGGCATTGAAGAGATTTAAACCCGTTGGGATATCCAGGACTTCCTGAAGAAAAGGGGCCACGATCACCATGCCGAAAAATCCGATAACCACCGAAGGGAGGGCCGCCAGGAGTTCCACGACCGGTTTCACCAGTTCCCGCAGCCTTGCGGATGCCCCCTCCGCCAGATAAAGGGCGGTCATCACCCCGAGAGGGATGGAAATTACGGAAGAAACCACCGTGACGGCCACGGAGGCGATGATCAGGGGGAAAATGCCGAAGTCGGCGGGATCACTGGTGGGGTACCAGTATTTGCCGAAGATGAAATCCGTTACCGAGATTTTGCCGAAAAGTGGAAGGCCCTCCATGAACAGAAAGAGGGCGATCAGGAAGAGGGTCGTGATGGAAGCCAGGGCAATGCCCAGGAACAGAAAGCGTATGCTCTGTTCTCTCGCCCGTCGGCCCTTTCCTGTTTGATCGCCCTTTTTCATGTTCCGTCTCCTCAGTCAGGAATTAGTATAAAGGAACGAACCCGGCTTCCGCCACATATTTCTGACCCTTTTCCGGATTCAGGACAAAATTGATGAAATTGAGCGCATCTCCTTCAGGCCAACCGGGTGTAAACATGTAAAGAGGCCTGCTGATGGGATAGGTTCCGTTCAGGGTCGTATCCTTGGAACCTACGATGCGATTGACCATCAAGGCCTTCACATCGGCGTTGACGTAACCGATACCGATATAGCCGATGGCGTTTTTATTTTTTGCCACGGCCTGAGCAACCGCCCCGTTGGAGGCCTGAAGAAGTGCGCCGGGGTAGACCCGTTCCTTTTTCATCACTTTTGTCTCCCATACTTCGTAGGTTCCGGAGGAGGTATCCCGGCTGATCACCACCACCGGGCTGTCCGGACCGCCGATCTCTTTCCAGTTTTTCACCTTGCCCATGTAGATATCCTGCAGCTGGGCCATGGTAATGTTTACAATCGGGTTGCTGGGATGCACCACCGGGACGATGCAATCATAGGCCACGGCAAAAGGAACCGGATAAATCCCCTTTTCAACGGCAAGTTTCACTTCTTTTCCCTTGATAAATCGGGAACTGTCCGCGATGTCCGTCGATCCGTCAATAAGGGCCTTCATGCCGTTGCCCGAACCACCTCCGGATATAGTAATCTTTACATCCGGATTCTGTTTCATGTAGGCTTCCGCCGTCTTTTGGGCGATGGGAAGAACCGTGGTGGAACCCTTGATGACAATGTTCCCGGCCCATGCCATGCCGCTTGCCAGAACCATGGCTGAAATGACTCCAAATACTAAGACGCTTTTTCTTAACATAATTTTTCCTCCTCATTTGTTTCGTTTGTTTTCTTCAAAATCCACACCATTGCCAAAAAATCTAATCATTTCCGACTACGACTTCCACTAATTACAACGCTGTCACAGGCCCGCAAACGTAATTGTGAAAATGATAATCCTGGATTGTTAGGAAAATGTTAGGAGGGAATGAAGATTTGAAGAGGATAAGGATTTTTTCAGTTTCCCGGCAGATGAATGGAAAAAAGGCTCCCTTTTCCCGGCACGCTTTCCACCGAGAGATGGCCGCCGTGGGCCTGCACGATATGCTTGACAATGGCCAGGCCCAGTCCGGTGCCCCCGACCTGCCTGCTCCTTGCCTTGTCTACCCGGTAAAATCGCTCAAAAAGTCGTGGCAGGTGTTTCTTCTCTATGCCGCACCCATGATCACGAACCGAAATAACGATTTCACCATCCGATTGCGTGGCCTCCACCTGGACCGAAGAGCCTTCTTCACTGTATTTGATGGCGTTATCCAGCAGGTTCACCACGGCCTGTTCCAGCAAAGGGGGATCCGCTTTCAAAGGGATCGGTTCAGGGCACAGGATATCCATACGGATCTTTTTGCCCTCGGCTCTCCCCTGGCAGACCTGGACCGCCGTCTTGAGGATATCGCAAATCCGGCTTTCAACCAGGGTAAGCCCTCCCTTCTCGGCTTCCCGTTCGATCCTCGAGAGTTTCAAGCAGGTCTTCCACAATGGCTTCAAGACGGTCCACATGTTTGGCGATGATCGATAGAAATCGTTCCGCTTCTTGCGGGTCTTTGGAAGTCCCGTCCCGCAGGGTCTCCACAAACCCCTTGATGGCCGTAATGGGGGTCTTGATCTCATGGGAGACGTTGGCCACAAAGTCACTGCGGATATTCTCCAATCTGCGAAGACGGGTGACATCGTTCAGCACGATCAGGGCGCCGATGCGATTTCCGGACGAATCGAGAAGCATGGTTCCGTGGGCATTGACCACAAAGGCCTCGTCAGGAGACATGAGCACGTCCGTCTCGAGAGGTTCCCGGCTGGACAGGGTATCCCTCAAAAATCGGTGAAGTACGGTGTTGCGGGCCACTTCCTGAATGCTTCGCCCGTTGGCTTCCGTTTGATTGCAGCCCAGAATAACGGCCGCGGCCTTATTCATATGAATGACGCGTTCTTCCGGGCTTACGGCCATCACCCCTTCTCGACATACTGGAAAACACCGCCTTCATCTCGTTACGTTGCCGCACCACCGTTTCGATGCGATCGCGCAGTTCTTCAGCCGTCTTTTCCAGGCTTTCGGAAAGGGCCTCGATCTCCTTTGAGCCCCGGACCGACGGCCTTGGCTTAAATTCGCCGCTGGCCAGCGATTCGGCCCAGTCTCGGATCTCCCGGATGGGGCGCGTAATCTTTCGAGAGACCAGCAGACCCAGAAGCGCCGCAAAAGCGGCGATCATCACGCCTGCAAGGATAACTTTGCCGCGGATGGATTGATAGGCGATATCGATGGCGCTGATGGGGATAGCCGTTCGAACAACCGCGATAATCCGGCCGTCTTTGACCACAGGGATCGCCGCATACATGAGGTTTTCGTGAAGGGTAAGGCTATGGCGAATGGAAGAGCCGAAACCCGCTTTCATGGCCTGCAGAAATTCAGGGCGGTCCACATGGGAATCCATGGATGCAGGATCCTCATCGGAATCGCCGATGACCTTCCCTGAAGGAAGAATGACGGTAATGCGGGTGGAGGCGTGAGATCCGATGGATTTTGAGAGCCGGTCAACCTCTTTCTTATCCAGCGGGTCCAGGAACGGCGTCGCTTCCATCTCGAAAAAACGGGCCCTGGCCTTCAAATCCGAGGCCGTATGATCCAGGTAGAATTCCCGGAATGCATTCGAGGCATACCAGGCAACCGCCATTAAACTGATGAAAGCAATCAACAGATAGGAAGGGTAGACCTGCCAGAAAAGACGCCTTTTCCCACTCATGGCTCACTCCTTGAATCGATATCCGACTCCTCGTACGGTTTCGATATATTTTCCTCCTTCGCCCAGTTTCTTGCGAAGGCCGACAATCTGTACATCCACCGCCCGTTCGGTGACGAAATAATCGCTTCCCCGCACCGAATCGACGATCTGAAAGCGGGTGAAGACCCATCCCGGCCTCCGCGCCAGAAAATGCAGGATGCCGAATTCGGTAAATGTCAGGTCTATGGGCTCGCCGTTGTAAAGCACTTCCCGGCGGCCGGGATGGATCACCAGCCCGTGGCTTTTCAATACATCCGTTTCTCCCGGCAGGTCTTTCACCTTTCTTCGCAGTACGGCCTTTACCCTGGCCACCAGAATCTTGGGGCTGAACGGCTTGGTCACATAATCATCCGCTCCCAGCTCCAGACCTTTCACCACATCCGATTCTTCTCCCCGGGCCGTTAACATGACGATGGGAATTTGGCTGGTCTCGCTGTTACGCTTCATGAATTTTGCCACTTCAAGGCCATCCATTCCGGGAAGCATGAGATCCAGCACCACGAGATCCGGGTGTTCCTTGGCCGCCTTTTCAAGGGCCTCTTCTCCGGAAACCGCGGGAATAGCCAGGTATCCCGCCTTTTCAAGATTGAAGCAGACCAGTTCCAGGATATCTTCTTCATCGTCCACTACAAGAATTCGTTCTTTCAGCATAAGAGTTCTCTCTTTTTGGATCGCTGGCTTGGCTTGTCCCCGCGGAAAAACTTCATAACTAACAGAAAGAATAGTACCATCTCCACAGGTTCCTGTAAAGATCCAACGATCCGGTCATAAAAAGCACCCATCCCGGGATTTACAATTCCGGAACGGGCGCAAAAAAGCAAGCCTCCTAAAATTTAGAACTTAAAGTTTAAATCACATTGCAGCACATTTTGAGGCTCATCAGTGGAGCCGGCATCGTAATCGATTTTCATGGCGTGGTAGTAATCCAGCTGCGAACCAGACGTTCTTGGCCAGACCCAGGTCAAAATTCAAATTCATGACCTTTTGCATTGGTTTCGCCGTCATAAAAATCGCTGTCCGGCATCCAGTCCACCACGGCATCCTGTTCCAAATAACGGTAGTTGTATTTAAAACGCCATTTCCATAACTCCTTGTTATAGTCCTTGTGCCCGAACCAGACACCGGCAAGCCATCCCGTACCGTTATTATCCGCATCGGAATTGAGAAAGGTTCCGAACACGCCTGCACCGGGAACCGGTCCTTCGAATTTGGCGTCGAACTTACCGTTAAAGGAAAGTGTATTGTAGTTGTAAATCAGATTGCCGTTCGCATCCGTGGTATTGGTTCCGGAACTGTACTTGAAACTGCTCCCTTTCACGTCCGAGTTCCAGTAATAGGAACCGGATACCGCAAAGGAAAACATTTTATTGATTTTCATGGAAACACCGGGCTGAAAAACGAACATGATGGGATCACCCTGCTCAGGGTTGCTTGTATTCATCAAGCACGAACAGGGCCGGAGTTCAGGAAAAAAGTACCGCTGTCGCTCCAGGCGTAATTGATGGGGACGGCCACGCCCTGAGGACGAATGTCGCTGTCCCACATGAGGTCCTTCACCGTGAAGATGGGGTTCTTCATCTGCCCGCCGATGGCCTTCAGCCATTCGAAAGGCTGGTACTGGGCATAGGCGTAGTCGAAACGAGCATCGGGTGTCTCGAAATCGTTTATAAAGGTCTGGTTGGTGGATCGAGGATCTCCGCTGCCGGAAGCACAGGCCAAAACCCACCTGCCATTTTTTGTCTTTGGTCACGTCGGCCATGGCCCCGAATCGCCAGCGGTAACGGCCTCTGTTTCGATCCGGATCGGTCCGGTTCCATTGTCAAGGTCTATATTTTGATACTGGTAACGAAGCCTGAAATCTCCTTTAAAATGGATGCGGTTGACCCAGGAGGGAACCTTATCCCAGCCGCTGGATTTGGCTTCCTTCCGTACCGTTTCCTTGGCGGCCTTTTCGGCCGTTTGCTTGATGGTGTTTTCCTGCCGTACCTCTTCCTTCTGCATCTGGTTCAGAAGCTGCGTGGCTTCCTCCTTCGTGAGCAGCCCCTTTTCAACCAGCTTGTTGATCAGGACATCCACCTGGGCAGCATGGGAGGCCGCGGTGCTGAAACCAAAAAACAATGTTCCCATTAGGCATAGAATAAGTGCTATTTTTTTCATTGGTTAATAAACTCCTTTCTCTCCATTTGTTACACTTCTTGATAGTTCAATTACTCTCTCTTCCTAATTTGTAAAATTCCTCATTCCTCTTAATTGAATCCCTTCCGGTTTCACCTCCTCTCGCATTGATAATACGTGAACTAAACGGCGCGAGAGTGCGACAGCCGTGTTAGCGAAGGATGAGGAAGAGGTTAGATTTCCATGAGATAGGAGAGGGGATGAAACGGATGGACGACAAAGGTGTTTTTGGGGCTCTGAAAAGGGGAAAAGAGGGTACTCTTTGTGGGAGAAAAAGGGAGTCGGAATGGTGTAGGGAGAAGTTTTTGCGGGGCGAGCGGCGGGAGGATAAGATGTGGATCAGAAAAATGGGAATAAGAAGGACATCAGAGCGTTCCGTTCAGGTCATCGCTGGAAGGGATATTTTTGTGCAGCCAGGATAACATATTATCCCGGATATCCGCGGGAAGCCCTTTGTCCACGATTTCAAACTTCGTTATATCCGTTGCCCTTTCATAGATCATCATGATCCGAGGCGGTTCCGTTCCTTCGGATGTCAGCCCCGCGGAATGGGGAAAATCAAACACCCCGTGAAAACGATTGGTGTATCTCTTGGTTTCCATTGTTTTACTCCTTACCCGGCTTCTTAAAATAGCCGGAACGTCTAAATGGTTATTTTTCATTTCGTCAATTTCTCCTTTCTTCCACTTCAATATAAGGATGAATTGTTAGGGAAGCATTAGTTTTTATAAAATAAATCCGGCAACAGGGTGATGGTTAAACCGGCTTCCTGAAGTGCCGTTGTTTTTTTTGTGAAACCCATCTTCTTCGGCTATTCTTGCCGCCATCAGATTGAGCGCCTAAACCACCCCCGCCTGTTTCCCCGTAAAAGACTGTCTTCAATTTCTTTGCTGTCTTCAGCCATCGTGTGCATCGAACCGGCGAGCTTGCCCATTGATGCGTTAGCACTCCGTACGAACGTGTTGGTCACCTTCATCAATTCGTTTGTTTTAACCGTACCGTAGGCAAATATGGTTGGAAAACAACAGACCCACCGCTGCGCCCATGACGATTAAAATCAAAGATGACAAACCCAATGCTTTCATGATTCGATCATAGCGAAGCCTGGCGCGTTCTTTGAGAGGGAACTGCTGCGGGTGGATCGGCTTTTTTTCCAAACGCCTGCGATGGGCCAACATTCTCTACCATTTCAACCGAAGCGGCGAAGTTCTTACAGTGGATCGAATGGTTCCGCCTGAAAGGCTAACGGAAGCCTGACATTATCAATCTGAGTCCCGATAATGCATTGATTGCCATTCCTGCGTTGGTTTGTATCTTACTTGACCAGGGTAACCGGAACCTTCACCATATGGATTACTTTGGCCGCCACTGACCCGAGCAACAGACTGGAAACAGCCCCCAATCCCCGGGTCCCCATGATAATCTGATCGCAGCCTGTGTCGTTCAAGTACTTTTCGATGGATTCCGCAATGGGTCCCACCCCGATTTGAACCGTGTGGGAAATTCCTTCCGCCGTCAGGAGATCATGGGGGCTCAACAGCACCTTCATTCCCTCATCGTTGTAATATGCGTTCAGGGCTTCCTTTCCCATAAACTTTGCGATGTCTCCGAAGGTGATGGGGAGCTGCACATTCAACAAATGAATTTCGACCGGATCTTTGCTGGTTTTGACCAACCGGACGGCGTGTTGAACGGCATGTGCCGATTTGTCGGATCCATCTATAAGCACAAGTAATTTCATGGCGGAATATCCTCTGTTTCGGTTTTTCAATGCCTCGTTTCACGACTTCGCGGAGGAGCGTGCATGTCAATCGGCATCGCGAGGATTTTGGGCGCCGTCCTCCGTTTGAGCATCTTTCCAACAATTAGCGGCAATGCCGCGAGCATCACGGGAACGATGAAGTGTGACAACGGAAAATGAAGATCAAACCAATGCGCGACGGCGTTATCGGAAACGGCCATTTCGCCGGCGATAAAGCCGAGCAGCGCGGCGCCCGCTGTTACAAGAACAGGATATCTTCCGAGCAGACGAATAATGAGCGTGCTCCCATAAATGATCAATGGCATGCTCGTGAGCAATCCCAAGACCAGCAGCAGCGGCTGACCCTTTGCCGCGGCGGCAACACCTACTACGTTGTCCATACTCATCACCGCGTCCGCAATAACCACGGTTCTCAGCGCAGGCCAAAATCGATTTGTCCCTTCCTCCTTTTCGGTTTCTTCACTGTCCGGCACAAGGAATTTGATGGATATCCAGATAAGCAGCAGGCTTCCAACCAGCTTCAGATAGGGTTGGGCCAACAGCAGGCCGGCAAAGAGCGTAAGCACGACTCGGAGTGCCACGGCGATCAGCGTGCCGGCAAAAACAGCCTTCCTGCGTTGCGCCTTTGGCAGGTTCCGGCAGGACAATGCGATAACTACGGCATTGTCGCCGCTTAGAAGGGTGTTTACGATGATAATTTCGAAGAATGCCCACCATGCCTGTGGGTCTGTAAACAAAGCTTCCATCTAACCGTTCAATCCTCGCTGGGCTTGGGAGAGGCTTCAGGCGCCTCATCTGAAGGGCGCCCGAATCTTACGGAATGTTCTCGCCCAAAGAATGGGGATCTCTTGTCAAGGCCTGCTATCCATTCCCTGATAACCGGATGAATGGCCGGGCTTGCCACAACGCCCATGTGCGATATCCCCTCCAGCAGGGTGACATGTGCTTTCGCAAAACGAGCAATGACAGCCTCGAATTGATCCGCAAAAAAGACCTCATCCTCCGTGCCGACGGCAACAAACAGGGGCTGGGTGATCGTGCGGAGATCCTTCTTATAGTTGCGGGGCGCGTAGGAAGTATTAAGTCGATAGGAGTACGACAGGGTTTCGGTCCCATCGCGGACCTCTTGAGGCATATTGAAATCGATGATGGGCAGATGATTCAGCCGGCGAATTCCGATATTATTCAGCATGGTCAGACCGATGATGCGCCGAATGTAGGGCTGGGCCCACCCCCCGGAATCGGGGCGGATTGTCGGCGCATCATATTTAAGGAAGGGAGACAACAGCATATAAGCATCGGGAAGATGGCGATACATGCTCCCGGCGAAGCGTATCGCCAACCCGCCTCCCGATGAGTGGCCTCCCATAATGAGCATCTTCCCGGGATGTTTTCGCAGGATCAGGGCGATGAGATCGGCCAGGTCATCTTCCAATTGACCGATGTAGTCCACATCTCCGCGTCTTCCAGGCGCAGGTCCGTGCCCGCGCAAATCCGGCGTATAGACCTCGGCCAACGCTTCAGAGCTGATGAAGTTCGCCAACGGCAGCAGATACCGGCTATGCCAGCCCGAACCGTGCAACAGAATTATGACCTTATCGGATTCAGCGGGATAGTGCCGATAGGTGAGCTGTTTACCATCTCTTGCGGCAAACGCCTTTAGTGGCGGCATGTCTCTGTAATCAACAAACAACTCCTGAAACCCAAGGCCGGTTTGACTTGTATGGGGCCTTTTGGGTTTGCCGCCCAAGGTGAACACGGCCGCGATCCCGAAATAGATCAAGACGGAAATGAGAAATGAAATGCCTATAAAATCAACCATCGTTTACACCATTTTCCAAAGGCAGGCAGCATCCGGAATTCACAAATCAAGAAAGACTGACAGACAATCATGTCTTTATTTAGGGAATGATCGCATTTGTTTCTCGATCCAATCTAAACCTTCCATGTTAGATTCGGGTTAGGTTTTTGAATTCCCGGGGATCCGATGTTTTTATTAATACCGTCCTAACATAGGAGATTTAAAAAGTAACCGTTAACACTTTTAGCGAAACGGAGGCATGCCCTTGGCAGAGACCATCACCGCGACAAACAAAACCCCTCTATCGCAGGGTTCCATAAAACTGAAGGAGGGTATTACCGAGGCGGACGAAGCGCTTTTCAACCAGATCATTACCACGGAATTGACGCCTGAACAGCGTCAGCGATTGCGTACCCCCGCGAAGGTGTTCCCCAGGCAGGAACAGGTACTTGCCGTCCACTGGCATCCGGAGTTCATCCCCATGGACCTGGCGGCTGAGCGAATTTCAGCCATGTTCCCCAACAGCGGTAAACAGCTTATCATTCCGACCCAGCACAATGAAAAGCGGTGGCCCCTGCGTGGCAAACGAGAATCAGGTCGTGAACTTTATTAACAATTTCCTGGTAAAGCAAACATCACGAACGCAAATCCAAGGGGTTTTATGATGCGTACATTATTTTGTCCTCGGCTTGAGCTCTCTGTCGGCCGCAAGGAACTTTCACAGTCATGTCAAAGATTAAGGCAATTCCTGACCCGCTACGCCCTCCCCGCGAAGATTATTTACGACGTGGAACTTGTTCTGGAAGAGATGGCGGGGAACGTTATTCGCTATGGGAAGACCGGTGGCCAGATCCTTGTCACCGTGGAAATTCACTCCAGGAGCATCCTGATCCACATTATCGACAAGGGAATCCCCTTTGATCCCATCAGGGTTCTTCCTCCGAATATTCCGGAAACCATGGACAAAGCCGCCCATGGCGGCTTTGGCATTCATATGGTTCGAAGCGTGGTCGATCACATGCGCTATCGGCGAATCGGAGAAGAAAACCGATTAGAGATTCGAATTGACAGGCATCCTCCACGGGGCGATGCAAGAGGCACGAGGAGAACAAAATGAAACAAAAGATTCTTTTTATTTGTCAACACAACAGCGGGCGCAGTCAAATTGCGGAAGCCTACTTAAAAAGATTTGCCGGCGACCATTTCGAAATCGAGAGCGCCGGTCTGCAACCCGCCGAAAACGTGAACCCGTTGGTGGTCGAGGTAATGAAGGAAGAGGGTTTTGACCTTTCCAAAAAGAAGCCTCAGAGCGTCTTCGAGCTGTTCAAATCTGGAAAAATCTACTCCCACGTAATCACCGTCTGCCATGATTCCGAAAATCAATGCCCGATCTTCCCCGGTATCACCAAGCGCTGGCACTGGCCCTTTCCTGATCCGGCCAAAGTGGAAGGCTCTCGGGAGGAAAAACTGGCCGAAGTTCGAAAAATTCGAGATCAGATAAAGGAATGGTTATTGAAACGGGATGAAGGAACCTTCCCATTTCAGACCCTGATAGAAAAATAAGCGCATACAACGAAGAAGCGGGCACGCAAACCGGGACTTGCGCTATTTGTCTGCCTTTCAATCCAAATACCTGACTTCCGCCAACCGCCCGGGAATGGTCTTGCGGAATTTGAGCCCGGGAAAGCCCGGTGTCAGACCGGCGTAGATTTCTCTTTCCCTTACTTTCTGAATGGCATCATGGGGGCAAACCGCCAGATAATGGCCACATACCATACTGAGAGTCTCCCGTTATCGAGAAACTCGTGTTTGTTTCTTGTCGTTCTCCTTAAAGGTCTCTATGCAATCGATCTTGACCTTCGAATCCTTGTTTAGCTCGTAAAAGACACCATGCCATCTTTGAATTTAGCGGCCCAGCGCCTTGATCCAGGCCTGTGCCGCCATTTGGATCGGGTCCCAGGGCGATGACAAAGGCGGGGTGTAGGAAAGATCCAGGTCGCAAAGCTCTTTAACCTTCATGCCGTGAAAAAGCGCGGTGGCAAGAATGTCAATACGCTTGGAGACCTCCGCCCTGTAATGCCCGATCATCTGCCCCCCCAGAAGACGATTTGTTTTCCTGTCCCCGGTTAGGCGAATAAGAAGAGGTGTCGCACCTGGATAATAGGCCTTATGGTCCCATGTCTCCAGATCGAAGGTCAAAGGGGTAAACCCGGCCTCCCGGGCTTCGCTCTCGCGGATTCCGGTTCGGGCCGCTACACTATCGAAGATCTTAACTACCTGAGTTCCCAAAGAGCCTGCAAATTCCGCTTTACCTCCCGCCGCATTTTCCCCGGCTGCTCGACCCTGCTTGTGGGCGGTGGTGCCGAGGGGAAGATAGGTGTATTTTCCGAAAAGACGATGCCATGTCTCCACGCAATCCCCGGCGGCATAGATGTCCTTGAAATTGGTTTCCATGGCGCTATTAACACGGATGGCGTTATGGATTCCAGTCGAGATCCCGGCACTCTTGGCTATGGTTGTCTCCGGCTGTCCGCCTGCTGCCACCAGAATCATGTCCCCCTCGACAGGGATTCCCCGTGCATTTCTAATAGCCAGCCTTCCTCCCCGTTTTTCTATTGCTTGAGCGGCAAAGGGGGCGATTATCCCGACCCCGTGCCGTGCCAAATTCTTCCGGATAATCTCGCTTAATTCCGGATCAAGGGTTTTCAAGACACGGCCTGAGCGGGCAAGCATTGTGACGGATAATCCTTTCCGGGTCAATGCATCGGCCATCTCCATGCCAATGTAGCCGACCCCGAGAATAATCGCCGATTTCGGACGTTGATCTTTCATATACTTCTGAATCGCAAAGCTGTCTTCCATCCAACGCAGAGTAAAGACTCCAGGGAGATCCAGTCCGCCCAAAGGCGGCAGAGAGGGAACAGCCCCCGTTGCGATAATCAGCTTATCATACTTGAGCATGCGCGTCGGACCGCTCTTGTTTGTGACGGAAACAACCTTCATTTCAGGATCAACACCCGTGGCTCTGTGATTCAATAGAAGGCGGATGCCATGCTTTTGGATTTCTGCTTGGGTCCGGTGGGCAAGGGTATGCCAATCCGGAACTTCACCGCTAAGATAAAACGGCAGACCACAGATGCTGAAGTTTGCAAAGGCGTCAGCCACCAATACGGCAACCTCCGACTTCGAGTCCGTCTCCTTGATCCGCAAGGCCGCGCTTATACCGGCATCGCTGCCGCCGATGATAAGATACCGGACCAGGACTCTCTCCTTCACGGCTTGCACGTCACGTGGCAAACACCGGTAGGGGTTTCCACGGCATATGGAAAGTATTTGCGCTTGAACCACACGGCGGCGTTGACAAGGGAGATGAGCACGGGGACCTCCACCAGAGGACCGATTACGGCGGCGAAGGCCTGGCCTGAGTCCAGACCGAAGACGGCCACGGCCACGGCAATGGCCAGCTCGAAGTTGTTGGACGCGGCGGTAAAGGACAAGGTAGCGGCCTGTTCATAGGTCGCCCTTACCTTCACGGACAGCCAGAAGGAAACGAAGAACATGATCACGAAATAGATGCACAGAGGAACGGCCACGCGCACCACATCCATCGGCAGTTGGACGATATATTCACCTTTTAGCGAGAACATCACGATGATGGTGAAAAGCAGCGCAATCAGGGTGATTGGGCTGATCTTGGGGATAAACCCCTTTTCATAACGCTCAACGCCTACGGTTTTCACTCCAATGACCCGTGACAGCACCCCGGCGAAAAAGGGAATGCCAAGGTAAATAAGAACGCTTTCGGCGATCTGGCCGATGGAGATGTTCACCGCCATTCCTTGCAGACCCATCCAGCGAGGCAGCACAGTGATGAAAATGTATGCGTAGACCGAGAAAAAACAGGACCTGGAAGATCGAGTTAAAGGCCACCAGTCCGGCGCAGTACTCTCGGTCTCCTTTGGCGAGGTCATTCCATACGATCACCATGGCGATGCACCGGGCCAGCCCGATGAGTATCAGCCCCACCATGTATTCCTGGTGTCCGGACAGAAAAGTAATGGCCAACAGAAACATCAGGATCGGGCCAATAATCCAGTTTTGCACCAAGGAAAGCGCGAGCACCTTGACGTCCCGGAATACAAAGCCCAGCTTTTCATATTTCACCTTGGCCAGGGGCGGGTACATCATCAAAATCAGCCCAACGGCGATGGGGATGTTGGTGGCGCCCGCGGAAAAGCGGTTGATGAAATTCTTGAGCTCGGGGAACAAATGGCCTCCCCCCACGCCGACGAACATGGATAGAAAAATCCACAACGTAAGAAAGCGGTCCAGAAAGCTCAGCCTTTTGATCGTCGAATCGGTCATGGGTCGTCCTTCGAATCATTTTTACGATGCTTCGGTCATCCGGGTACGGTAATTAGGACCATGCTAGCGTCCATCCATTAATTGATTGCGGACACTGCGGGTTTCCAATTCAGAAATGAGCAATGTTTCGCAAGATCAAGGAAAACAAGGAGTTTCGCGGAGGCGTACGGCAGTACGCCGCACAAGGAACCCCGCCGTTTGACGCCGAGGTTGCTGAAAAGGGCCATTTATGAATGGAAACTATCTATTCTCCGTAACTATAATGATCACAATCCTGCGACCTACCACCCCATGAGCCGCCAATTGATTCCCAGAATTCCCCGAGTGGTCGATGTGATTCAGTGGATGATAAATATTCACCGTCACGAAACAGATTTAAGTCAATAGCAAGGCGTTTATAATGATATGATCCTTCCTTGTGCCCCTCCCTTGCCCAAGCCTCACCAAATGTCATTTCAAAACCGTGCTCGTAGGCAAATTGGATCAGCAAGGCAACCATGCTTACAAATTTGGATTGACGCTGTCTCAATGTCATTCTTAATCCTCCGGGTAGATAACGCCGAATCAAGTTGCTGGCAGGGGAAACGGCATTAAACACACTCAACAACTGCCATAAAACCATGAACCTGTTAACCCTCTATCTTTCAAGCTTTATTGTGAGAGCAGTAACGAAACCCCACACCCAGTTAAAAAACAACACAAATAACGGAGTGAATAGTCCCAAATCAAGCCCAGCGATTCCTTTATGGGCTTTTAAAGGAAACACTACAAATAATTGAACGGCGGTGGGAAATAGGCTCAGAACTGCCCCTTTTAGTAGCAACTTTGATTGCAACATTGGCAAGATAAAAAGCAGCCCCCAAATACCGCCCCATACAATTCGGGGATATAGCCAGCTTGGCGATAAGGATGGGGCAATTGAAACACCAAATGACGAAGTAATACCAAAGTATCCAAACAGCCAAACAGCCATGCTATTTGCTAATGCTCCCAAACAACCCGCCGCAAAAAAAATAGATAATTTTTGCATACTGGATCTCCTGTAAATGGAGCAGCGATCATCTCCTTTGAGTAAAAAATAGCAAACCTATAGCGAAGTGTAAATAAGGTGAATCCTGTATGGGGGAGGTATCCACGCTCTAAGTCTGAACCTGGCGGAAAAATGGATTCGCTAAAAATTGTTAAATTTAGGTAGATAAGCCGTCATATGAAAAATCCTAACAATTATTGAATGAACTTTTAACATTTGTCAGGGAGAAGTTGTCTACCTCGCGATCAATTTAATATCATACCATCCAGATGCGACAGCAAAAAAACCTCATGACGGAATGGCTTCCTGGTTCTGTATTTCGCTGCCGGGAGGTTTAAATAGGATGCCTCTCCGCCAAGTTTAACCAACCGACTCACAATCATGCTTTATGTTTCAAAGGGAGCGAATTGCTCACTCATCACTCAAATTCCCGGGATGTCTTCCGCCAAATCGAAGTTTAACTCTTCCCTCATAAGCCCCTAACAAAACAGCCTTAGATTGATGAATAGAAAGAAGTGACAACCAGGGCCGATAGGTGGCTCTCCCTTCCGGCCTCCTCGATTTAAAGGACTGAGACATGGAAAACGGAAAAGTATTAATCGTGGAAGATGACGAAGATCTGGCTTATATGCTGGAATACAACCTCACCAGGAATGGATACCACGCCGTGACCGCATTGAACGGCCAGGTCGCCTGCCGGAAGATTGAAGAAGAAAGACCGGACCTGCTCCTTTTAGATATCCTGCTCCCCGATGTGAACGGGTGGCAAATCTGCGAGATCATCCGCAACAGCGATAATGAAGAAATTCGCGAAATTCCAATCATCATGCTCACAGCTCTGGGCTCCCCCGAAGACAAATTGAAGGGGATTGAGCTGGGCGCCGATGACTATATCCCGAAACCGTTTTCCATCAAGGAGGTATTGTTTAAGGTAGACAGACTGATCCAAAGGGAAATGAAGAAAAAACATCTGAGCATGGAATTGGAAAAATTTGAGACATTGGAAGCGCAGCGAACCGATTTTCAAAACATGCTTTTTCATGAAGTGAGAAATCAACTCATGATTATCGGCGTGTATTCCAATAAGATTGCCGGAAATGGTTTATTGACTCCTGAAAAATACCGGCAATGTGGGGGAGCTATAAGGGATTGTTCTTTGTCGCTCAACGCGTTGGCGGAAGAGATCATTCTCCTTTCCAGACTTGAGGCCGGCGAGTTTTCTCTCACGCAAAAGGAGATGTTTCTTGAAGACGTCGTGGGGCAAATTGTCACGGCTCTCTCAAAACTGGCCGAGGAAAAAGGGATAGGCGTGCATTTTGAACCAACCGGAAATATTCCCGCAATGCGGCTCAATCCCACCGCGGTGAAGCTGGCCCTTTCCAACCTCTTGGAAAACGCCATCAAATACAGCCCGGAACGATCCAACGTCACGGTGCGTGTCGGCTTGAAAAGAAGGGATGTGACGGTGGAAGTGGAAGACATGGGCGCCGGCATACAGGAAGCGGAGAGGGAGAAGATATTTGATAAATTCTACCGGGGAGCAAATGTAAAGAAGAAAACCAAGGGGACCGGCCTGGGCCTTTATATTGCAAAAAAACTCGTCGAATCGATGGGCGGTATAATACGTCTGGAGAGCAATCATATTCATGGGGCCTGCTTCCGCGTCATCTTCTATGCCGAGCCCGCCGCTTCCCTGTCTGAATAGTCCGCGCGTTGACTCTTCGTGCTAAACAACAATAAGAAAGCTTTCGTGAGTGAAAAGCGTGCATTAGAAAGCAGCAAAAGGCCATGAAGCCTTTGTGTACGACCGACCGGCAACTCTCCAACAGTCATTCTTTCCTAATCATTTTTTTGCTTTTTTCGAATGCGGAGCTAACAAACATCTCCTAAAAAATCTTCTCAATTGTGCGGGAATTAAAGCCTCGTGCCAATCGGCAAAGAAGGAAACCGGAAGAAAAGGCCGCGCCGCGACGGTTATTCGTCAATGTTATGAGCCCGTAAACGAAAGAAAGGAGGTTAATAGAGACAAGTGATTTGAAGAATGAAGCCATTAAAAAAATTGTCAGTTTCGCAACTAATGCATGAGGAGGAGAAACACCATGAAAAAGATTTGGAAATCTATTGTAGGAACCTGCATTGTTTTTGCGGGCATATCGCTATTAACAGCTCCCTTTGCGGGGGCAATAACCCTTCAGGAACTTCGCACGGCTCTCACCGCCAACGGGATTAAGAATGTAATCGTGATGGTGCCCGACGGCTGTGATGAAACCGTTCAAACCGTTGCCCGCTGGTATAAAGGAGAGGACCTGCGGTTGGATTCCATGCAGGGCGGCGGCGTGAAGACCCATATGGCCGACTCCATTATTCCGGATTCGGCGGCCGCGGCCACGGCGTTTGCCTGTGGTCACAAGACTTCGGACGGTTTCGTGGGCGTGGGACCTCGCAGAGATACCCTTCTCACAGGCTATCTTCCCACGGCAAAGCCCTACGCACCGATTGTCAGCGTGCTTGAAGCCGCCAAACAATTAGGAAAATCGACAGGGATAGCGGTTACCTGCCGAATCAGCCATGCCACGCCGGCGGGATTTGCCAGTCACGTTGAAAGTCGTGATTTGGAAAACGAAATCACCGAACAGATGGTGTACAATAACATCGACGTGGTTTTCGGCGGGGGCGCCCGTCACCTGATTCCGTCGGGGAGTTCCTATGCCACTACTTTCGGCACGGCCTGGTCAGGGAAACGCACCGACGGTGAAGACTTGATGGAGGTCTTGAGGCAGAGCGGCTATCAGTTTGTGGATAACAAATACGACATGGCCGGCGTTGAACTATGGAAAGGTATGGGGACTCTTCAGCGACAGCCATATGGAACCGGATATGGATCGGCAATACTTTGCCTCCAATCAGCCGTCATTGGCGGAAATGACCGCAAAAGCCATACAGCTCCTTCCCAAAACCCGAACGGTTTCTTCCTCCATGTGGAAGGTTCGCAGGTGGACTGGGCCGGTCATGCCAACGACCCGATTTACATGGTGACCGATTTCCTGGCTTTTGACGAGGCGGTGAAGGTGGCTTGTGATTTTGCCGACAAAGAGGGGAATACGCTTGTGCTGGCTTTTCCGGATCACAATACCGGCGGGATGAAGATCGGGAACTATTACACGCCCATGGGTTACACCGAGACAAAAATCGAGGATCTCGTCAATCCGCTCAAGGGGATGAAGATCACCTCGGCGGGACTTGTGCGGGTCCTGGATACCGATGGAGACAACGTGATCAGCGATGCGGAACTTATTGAGGGAATCCAAAATTACTGGTCCATCACCATCAGCCAGGATGAACTTAAGCTGATTCGCGCACAGGAACCATCCGTGGGCCTCAGTTACGCCATCTCAACAATAGTCAGTTTCCTCCATACAGTCATCGGATGGACCACGCACGGCCACAACGGGGAGACCGTACCCTTTTGGGTTTATGGCGCACAACTTCCCGTGGGCATCATCGACGACACGGAACTGGCACGAATTGCCGCTGCCGCCATGGGCGTGAATCTCGATCAGTTGACGAGCCAACTCTATGTGGACGTCAGTCAAGTCACCGGTTTTGAGATGGATCTGACAACTGATCCGGAAAATCCCGTTGTGAAATTGGGCGGGGCCACATTGCCGGTGGATAAAGACTATGCACTTTTCGGAAGCACGATCATCCCATTGCCCGGACTGACCGTTTATGCTCCTGCTACGAAAAAGGCCTATGTCTCTACGGAAGCCCTGGCGGCACTCGGCGTTGCCTACTAAAAACGTAACATCCTATAATCGTTAAGCAATAAAGGGGGGTACGCAGTTTGTTCCGCGCGCCCCCTCATTTTTTTGACCTGTTGGTTTAGCTACGGAGCTAATGGCTGATGGCTTCTTCAGCTTGTTTGCAGGCGAGAAAAAAATCTATCCATTGAAATGAATGGGATAGAGGAAGACCGTGTCAGTGGTATCCTGTCCCCAAAAAACGAAGTCCGTACTTTGAATCATTTTGCGGACACGGGAGAGAAATTCCTCGGAAGCAAGGTTTGTTTTGTCTACGAATACCTCCTGCACCTCTCCTGTGTATTCCACTCTCACTTTGAAGACCGCGGAACCGGAACCAAGTTTCGAATTTTCGCGTTTCATATTATCATAAAGGACACGTGCATTGCAGATAGGCCAAACCAGGTCCCGAATAATGCTCTGTTTGGTGCGTGGCCCCGAAAAAATCGTCAAACCGTCCACTTTATCGGGAATTATCTCCATGCATTTCCCGGCATCAAAGGGGCGTTGCGTCACAGGCTTCATGCAGCCCGTGTTCAGGGAAAAAGACAGCCCCGCCGCAACAGGTAGAATGATGCCTGCCGGAATTTGATGTCCCAAAATTCTCCGCAAAAGATGTTCACCCAATTTCCTGTTCTTATCCATATCCATATGAAATCTACACCGCCTCCTGTTTCATTTAAAATTGGTAGTTGCGGAAAACCTTTTAGGATACATATGTTAGAAAACGATTAAAACAAGGAGGGGTATTTAGGATGGGCGTGAAATTCCCATCTATTCGGCAAGAAACTTCTTTGCACGGTTGGCCAAAAATCGTTAATAGACATGTGGAGGATGTTCAGAATTTGTCAGACTATTCATTTACCAGGCGGGAGACGCTCTTCCCCGTCCGGGCATCGATAATCTCGGCCTTAAAATGGGTAGCCAATTTCCACGCGCTTCTCCGGTCCTTTGGCACATCAACACTGATTTTATAGGTACTGCCCGGCGTGGACTCGAATTGAAGGGCGATATATTCTGAAACAATCTTCTCGTGATCATTGTCATCGATATTCCACGTATCGTTGTACCGGATTTCCACGGTGTGTGTTCCTGCTGGAAAAATCACCTCTTTTTCTCCCCTGTCAATGATTCCGGAAAAAAGATTTCCCACGCTGTCCCTATCAAAGTCCCCGATCTCGATACAACCGGGAAAGGTAATGCGTGCCGTTTTTTCTCCTTGTCCGGAAAGCGTATAGGTTTTTTTCTGGGTGCAGCCATTCAGCAAGAACAAGAAGCCGAGGAATAGTGCAAACCCTTTACACAGTAATCTGATCTTCATAGAACTTCTCCACAATGAATTGATATCTTTCGAAAGACTGTATCAGAGAGCGATGAGCTTAGTCAAGGCTAAAAGAGTAACCATGGAATGAATTAAATGAATTTATTGTATTCATCTATTATTTTGCTATATTTAACATATTTCTAATGCATTCTTAATATTATCCTAATATTGAGCCGATAAAGGTCCGAAATCAGGATAAGGCTCCCGGGAGAGCGCCATGGTGCCCTCCCGCTTCCGCAGGATCCAGGCTGCAAGCCTCTCTCACGGAACATAATACACCGGCCTTTTCTTTCTTCTCGTTATTCGTGTGATTCGTGGTTAAGGCGGATTTTCTTGGCAAAACAAAAATCTAATCTTTCCCTCATAAAACTCTAACAATATGCCCTTAGATTAGACGCGGTAATGAACAAGGCTCAAGGAGGGGCGCTCCCGGCTCCACCGAAAGGGATGTCTCATTTCATAAAATGCGGAATAGTTTCATAATAACTCACCATTTTAAAAGATTGGCTTTAAGAAGAGGCACGGAAAAATGACCTACGACATGCATAGCGTTCCGGGAAGATTGCGCGTAAAGATCCCCACGATAAAAAGACACCCCGAGAAGGCAATAGCCATCCGGGCTTTGTTGGAAGATCTCGAAGGCATGGAAAGCATTCGGGCCAATACGGTTACCGGCAGCATTGTATTAAAATATGAACCCGGTCGATCACTGAGAGAACGGATTCTATCGATCCTGCAAGAAAACGGCTTTTTTGATGTGTCCGGGGCCGTCAATAGGGACGATTCCGTTTTTGAGTCCACTTCAAAGACCGGCCGGGCACTGACCAAGGCTCTTTGCGGATGGGCCGTCGGCCATGCATTGGAGGGGACCGGTCTCTCTTTTCTGGCTGCATTCATCTGATACAAATAATCCCCAACCCGGGTCTTATTCCGTTTTGCGTTGAAGCCAACCATTCGTCTTTTTCGATCTCTTTGCAGCAAAGCTCCAGAACATCACGTCCACCATATCTGAAAAAGGTTGACTCACGTTCATCTCCATACTATTTTAGTGCGTCATAGCGCCATGTGACCGGATGGGTCTGCTTTTGGAGTTTTTTAGATCGAGGAAGGGCGTTTTATGCAGTGGTTACTCGGTATTATTCCGGCGGTCTGGGCGGTCTGGACGTGGGCGGAAGAACATAAAAAGGAACGGATGGCAGCACGCCAGCGGCTGGTGGCGCTGTATGTTTACCCATTTCTGTCGGCGTGCGAAGATCTTCAAAGCCGCATCTACACTATTCTGGAGTTAAATGGGCTTCGCGTACTCAGAAAACGGTACCCTGATAGTTCCTATGCAGATGAAACCCTTTACCTCATTGTGCGGTATTTCGGCTGGGTGGCTGCCATGCACCGATACGGCACCCATGCACAGGATCCTGAGGTAATCCATTTCACGGAGGCGGTGCATGAAGCATTTGCAACACCGAAATACCCGCTTGGGGCCTTCAACTTCTTCCGGCCTGAGCAAAAGGCGCTGGGCAAATTGGTAATGCACCGTTTCGAGGGCCAGTATGGCGTGGAGCTGGATACCATCCCCTATTACAGCTTTCGAGAAAAGCTTCTAGTGCCTCCCTTGGCAGACAGTGAGGCGGTCAAGCAAACACTTACGGCGCTACGAAAAGCAACCCATCCAAGAAATCTTTCCGGGCGTGTTCGCCTGGCGGAAGCTCAGAATGAATTAGTGGAACTCCTGGAATACTTTGAAGAGAAGGAAGGCATCAAGTTATTTCCCGGAACACGTTCAAAGTGTGCGATTCATGACATTAAAAAGCGAATTGAAAGTCCCGGTGAGATATAAGGATCGTGGTTTCTTTCAAGGAATGGTCATTTGACCTTTGCCGTTTCGCTCGGATGTAACTTCACAAACATATCAAATGCAAACCAAAGGAACAACCACCCCGGGACGGCTTCAATCATAAGGCCTCTCTTGCTGATAGACCAGAGACCGGCGCCCGCGAAGGCGAGGGGCATAAAGATTTTCAGGTTAATGGGAACACCCGTCACGCGAAAAAGTTTTCGATTGAGATCATTGATAGCCTCCAGAAACCCCGCGGAAGCAAAAGCATCATCCTGCCCGTTCTCAGGTCCGCCACTGTCCATTTCATCCTTCAAACACTGAAAGACCACATCCAAATCTTCCAGCGCGCTTAGAACATTGCGCTTACTGAAACGACTGTGGTCATATTTGACGGTGATGCTACCTGTGGATCTGTTCAGCCTGACATCGTGGATCCCTTCCCGGGAATCCAGGCCGTTTTTGATTCCATCCATGACGGTCTGATGCCGCTTAGAAGGATGAAGCCTGATGCGAAGCCTCCCCGGCACGGCGCTGACAACCTGGCCGTGGTATCCACGCTTTTCTTTTCCGGTTTTCATTCCCTGATTTCCATTCGGTAATTCTTCCATATCCTATTCAATTTTCCCGGCAGCAATTTGTCGCACCAACGTAGGCACAACCTGCGATGATTGCGGGAAGAGGATAAAACTTACCAGAAAGTCTCCTCGATTGCATTCAAAAAACGCGGAAACAATACGGGTGTAGACTGCATACCCGACTACAATTTGATTGACCATCATCTCTTAATTAAATAAGATTACGCTTAAAAGCATTCCGGTTATAAAGGAGTCGCTATGATCATCAGCCTGGTCAATCAAAAGGGCGGGGTCGGCAAGACGACAATCGCGCTGAATCTTGCCGACTGTCTGTCGGAAAGAGGGCGCCGCGTGCTGCTCGTGGATGCGGACCCGCAGGGAAGCGGTCTTCAATGGCAATCCATTGTTGATGATAATGCCTTTGATATGGTACACCGTCCCTCGGCTTCCCTCATAAACAAAGGGATGGCCCGGGATTATGATTATACTATTATCGATGCACCTCCGGCCATGGGTGACATTACCCTGGCCGTTCTCGCCGTCTCTGACCTGGCTATTGTTCCCGTCGGCCCCAGCCCCCTGGATATTTGGTCAAGCAAAGAGACCGTGAGCCTGTTTGCGGAAGCAAAAAAAAGCAACCGTCGATTCAAGGCGAAACTTCTTATCTGCAAAAAAATCGTGGGAACCAGGGTCGGCAAAGAGGTGAGAGAGGCCCTTGAAACATATGGTATGGAGCTGTTTGAATCCGAAATATCGCAACGTATTGCCTTTGTTGAGGCCATGATATCGGGCCGCTCGGTTTTGGAATATGCACCCCAAAGCGAGGCGGCAAGGGAGATCAGACGGTTGTGCCAAGAGATTGTCAAAAAGGAGGAAAAGTCAACATGACAAAAAAAAGGGCTTTGATCGATGTGGCAAAAGACCCCCTTGCCAAAAAGGAGACAGTGATTTCAAGGGAAGGGGAGAGTCGCCGCGGCATCGGTCATTATGCACTGACCATGGCCATAGGGCTTGTGGCAGGCGTTGTCGGAGGCCTTCTTTCAAGCCGTCTTCTCAAGATTATATAACCCTTGAAAGGCCTCGATTCCCCCTTCCCGCTTTAGGACGTGGCCAAGGATTCCGCCTTGTCGGTCTTTTCCCAAGGCAGGTCCAGATCGTCGCGCCCCACGTGCCCGTAGGCGGCCAACTTTCCGTAAAAACCATCCGGATGCAGGGCCGGCAAATTCCTCAAATTGAATTGACGGAGGATCGCCCCGATTCTGAAGTCGAAATGGGCGGCCACCAGATCCAGTATCTCCTTCTGGGGTCTTTTGGAGGTTCCGAACGTATTAACCTGCAAGCTGACCGGTTTGATCAATCCGATGGAATAGCTCAGCGCTACCTCGCACTCGGAAGCCAGGCCCGCGGCCACGATATTTTTTGCCGCATACCGGGCCGCATAAGCCCCGGCCCTGTCGATACGCATGGGGTCCTTGCCGCTCAGGGCATCACCGCTGTGCCGTGAGAACTCTCCATAGGTATCCACTGCGTTTTTCCGGCCGGTAAGTCCGGAATGATGGGACGGCCCCCCCAAAAAAAGCCCCCCGGGATTGACAAAAACCCGCGTCTTATTGTCCGGTTTGATCTCTTCCTCATCAAAGACCGGCGTGAAAACAGTCTCCAGGATGTCTGATCTCAGGGTTTTCATGGACGGGGTTCTCGCGACTCGCTGGCTTGCCGTGACCGTGGCGCTATGAATCCTGCAAGGCTTCCGGTCTCGATATTCCACCCCGACCTGGACCTTTCCGTCCGGCATGAGATAGGGGAGTATGCCCTCTTTTTTGACGGCAGCCAGACGTTTTGCCATCTTGTGGGCAAGCCCTATGGGAAGAGGCATCAGGGTGGCTGTCTGGTCGCAGGCAAAGCCGAATACCGTGACCTGGCTGTCCACGGCGAGTCTTGCAATCCGTGCCTCCGTCAAGGCATGTTCATCGAATTGGGCCTTTTTGAGGGGGGGAAATCCCTGGGGTGCCGTCAGGATACTGCAGGTCTTGGAATTGAAATCCTGCTGGTCGTACCCCACACGCTTGATCACCTTGCGGGCTTCATGGGGCAGATCCACCTTGGCGCTGGTATAAAACCGCGCGGCGATGAAGACAATGCCGCTGGAGACGGTGCATTCGGCGCGAACCCTGGCATGGGGGTCCTGCCGCAGAAACCGATCGACAATGGCATCACTGATCTGGTCGCAAAGCTTGTCCGGATGTCCCGGGGTCACCGACTCGGAGGTAAACATGAAATGATCTCTCATGGTTCGACTTTTCCTTTTCCCTTTCTGCTTTCGTTGATGATGAGCGGCAGCACCGCGCTGCCTCCGATCACGGCCGCATCAAAAAGATTCGGGGGGGTTACGCCCAAGAGCCGCCTCAAGCCCGGAACCACCATGGTCAGCACCTGCAACGCCAGCGAACCGCCAATGGCCACATTCAGATACCGGTTGGGAGGCGGTGGTTCTTCGCTGAAAATCCCGTGGGTTTCCGAACGGCAGGCAACGGCATGGAGCAACTGTCCGAAGGTAAGGCTCTGAAACGCCAGGGAAGTGGCACTGGGTCCCATGCCGTACACTGCGATTCCCAGGCCGTAGGCCCCCAGGGACGAAGCGCTGATGACTCCCGATTCCAAAGCCATCGCTTTATAGTCCGAACCGTCAAAAAGAGGGGCCCGCGGATCGCGGGGAGGTTCTTGCATGACGTCGGGTTCAGGATCCCCCATGGAGAGTGCAAGTCCCGGAAAGATGTCTGAAATAATGTTGATCCAAAGGAGCTGCATCACATTCAGCGGGAAGCCGATGCCGGCCGCTATGGCCGTGAACATCACCATGATTTCCGTCAGGTTGGTGGAGAGAAAGAAATGAACCGACTTCCTGATGTTTCGATAGGTATTGCGACCATTTTGAACGGCAATGATCAGTGTCTCCAGTTTGTCGTCCTCCAGGACCACATCGGCCACCTCGCGGGCAACGTCGGTCCCGCCGTGTCCCATGGCAATGCCGATGTCCGCCGCCTTCAGAGCCGGACCGTCGTTGATCCCGTCTCCCGTCATGGCCACCGTTTTTCCCGCCCCTTGCAGGGCCTGAACGATCTGAAGCTTATGGGCAGGCGTTACCCTGGAAAACACATGGACCTTCTGCACCAGAGCCTCCATCACATCCGGGTTGATGCTGGTGAATTCCATGGAATCCATAATGGTCAACCGGTCATTGCGGCTCAGATTCAATTCCTTGGCTACCGCATAGGCGGTCGGACTCTGGTCGCCCGTGATCATGACCGTGTCGATCCCCGCACCGTGAAAGGCCTGAATCAGTTCCGCGACTCCTTCACGCACGGGGTCGGCCATGCCCACAAGACCAATCCAGGTCAATTCGCCATCCAAGTCCGCGGACATGCCGGCCGGCGCGGTGGCGCAGGCTACTCCCAGGACCCTCAGCGCCTCGCCGGCCATGCGCTCGTTTTCGGTCTCAATCCTGAGCCTTTCGTCGCCTGAAAGGGCGACCCTTCGGCCATCTTTAAATCGCCAGCCACACAGATCCAGCACACCCGTGGGACTGCCCTTCACCGCCAACATTGCGCCTCCGTCCGGCGCGGTGTGCAGGGTGCTCATGAAGAGCCGATTCTCCGCCCGGAAGTTGACCTTCAAAAGCGGGTAATCGTCCCTGAGGGTCGCCACATCGATGCCGGTTCGGATGGCGAAATGAACCAGCGCGTTTTCGGTGGGAGAACCGTTCAGTTCATACTCGCCTTCGGCGGCCGCGCGCTTGATGCGCGTTTCGCTGCAAAGGGTGCATACGGATGCCAGCGCCGCAATCTCATGGTTCTCCATGGGCCGCTGTACCGGACCCTGTACCGTCACAAAGGCCCGTTCCGTAACCGCCACGCGCTCCCCGTTCACAAAAAAAGCCACCACGGTCATCCGGTTTTCCGTGATGGTGCCGGTCTTATCGAGGCAGACCGTCTGAATGGACCCCAGCGTCTCGATGGCTTGCAGGTTTCGCACCAGCACATGGTGCTGCCGCATCTTGCGAATTCCCAGGGCGAAATTAATGGTGGCGGCGGCGGGAAGACCTTCGGGAACGGCGGCGGCTGCCAGGGAGATTCCCATGCGCAGCATTTGGAGGAATCCATACCCCCTTACAAACCCCAGAAGGAAGACAATGCCGCAGATGGCCCCGCTGGCGACGACCAACTGATTCCCCATCACCCTGAGCTGTTTCTCCATGGGGGTCTCCGGTCTGAACGTGGAGTCCAGCAGCATCTGGAGACGCCCGATTTCGGTATATCCTCCGGTGCCCACCACCACGGCCAGTCCCTCTCCGCCGGTCACCAGCGTCCCGCGAAAGACCATATTCACCCGGTCGGCGATGGGCATGTTTTCCAGCGACAGAGGGTCTGACTTCTTGAAGACAGGCATGCTTTCGCCAGTCAGTGCCGATTCATCAATACTGAGACGGCTGGAATGGATGATCCTGCTGTCCGCCGCCACATAGGAACCGGGCTTCAGCGCCAGAAGATCGCCGATTACCACGTCCTCCACGGGGATGTTTTTCGCGCGACCGTCACGCACCACGTCCGCTCGAGGATGAACCGCCCGCTTCAGGGACTGGATTGTCTTTTCCGCCTCGCTTTCCGTGAAATATCCGATACCCGCGTTGCCTACCACCACGCCCATAATAATCAGGGCATCCAGGACGGCGCCGGTCAGCAGAGAAACCCCGGCGGCGGCACTCAACAGGGCCGTGGGCAGGGATGTGAACTGACCCGCGAAAATCTCCCATGGGGACCGGGGTTTCGATTCGGGCAGGCTGTTGGTTCCATACCGGCGCAGGCGATCTTCCGCCTGTTTTTCGGAAGGCCCCAGATGAAGGTCCGTCTTCACCAGCCCCAGGACCTTATCTCCGTCCAGCAGATGCCATTTCTTCTCGGGTTGCGCTCGAAGAGGCGAAATGACATTCTTGACTTTTTCCCTCAACGTCTTGAGGGTTTCCCGTACCGGGAAAAGGTCCCTTTTCCGACGGCGCGGCGGGCTTTTCGGCAAACCGGGAGAGGGGCCGCGCGAGGGCGCCGTCCGGCCCGGGGGGATAAATTTCGGAGCGGAGACTTTTAATGAGGGTCGCCACCGTCTCATGATCCTCTTCAGGATCAAAGACCACAAGGATATTCCCGGTCACCGCGCTGGCCGAGGCTTGAATCATTCCGTATTGCTTCACAAGACGGTCTTCAAGACCTTCCTTGAGCTTCGGGCATCCTTTCAATCCTTCAACATTGAATCTTCCCCGCCCAGCGACTTTGGTGTGTACAGCCTGTACCATGATCTTCTTTCGTTTCCGGCGAATAATTGAAGCCACATCACGGCGTATGGCGAGAGACAGGGAAACCGTAGCCGGCCACATGTCCCGATACGCCAGATGGCGTTTTAAAAAGCAAGAGCCTTTCGGATCCGGTGAGATCTGAAAGGCTCTCGGCGAAGGGGCATACTCCCATGGTCAGCCTGCCTATAAGGCATGCAAGCCTCTACGCCTTCTTTTCCACGACGGACTTTGTAAAGATACCCATCGCGTACCAAAAGGCCGTGTACCAGGGCGGCGCCGCGAAGTTTCCCCTTACAACCTGATAAATGCCCACCCCGAGGAGGGTCAGGAAAACCATGCCCGGAAGATCCAGTTCCCCGCCGGAAAAATCCTTCACGGAGCGGCTCAGATCACGAATTGGGGTCACAATCTTCCTGGACAACGGCTCCACTTCCGGAACGGACATCTCCAATTTGAACAGAGAATTTTCCTCCCCCACCGATGCAAGGACTGCCGCATCCAGCCGAGCGCCTTTGATAAGGATGCTCCCTGTATTCGGATTCACGTCAACACTATCCATGGCGCCATTTCGCGACAGGGTCTTTTGGACGGCGAAAAAATACGCCGGCTGCCCCCTCCTGGAAGGAATCTTGATCCTGATCCGTTCCGCGGTCCGATGCGCAATGCAGGCTTCAGGCAATAGCATTGCAAATGACCTACTTGGCCGCAGCCGCGGCTTTTTTGGGTTTGGCAATCGCTACGGCCTGGCTTTCGCTCAGTTCCGCTTTTGCCTCTTCAGTCAGATCCTCAATGGTTTCCTTGGTCTCTTCCATGAGCAATTTCCCTTGCTCATAAAGGACCATGCCGCCCTTGATGCCCGCCTTGGTAAGGGATTTCAAGACGCCTCCCACCACCGGCAGCAACACCGGGGCTAAAATAACAGCCGCAGCGCCAACGATCAGCCCGGTCCCTAAGTTCAATCCCTTGGGAAATAACATAGCCATAAACTCTACCTCCTTTTTGATATCACTGGTTTATATTTCGCGTTTACCTTAATAGATTACCATGCTCTCTTTACAGAAATATTCGAGAAATTGTTAGAGTAGCATCAAAAGATGATTAGATTGCCGTTAAATCTACCGCTGATTCTCTTAGCAGTCAAGATGCTTTATCATCACTTCCCCACCCCCTGATTTTAAGCGGGTTCCTCTCCGCTTTCCTTTCCTAAGAACGCCGCATCGAGATGGCGAGGAAAAACATCTTTTCCGAAAAGTTTAACACAAAGCTAACAATAGAGGATTACTCTGGGACAAATTAGAAACCTATGAGAATTTGAATATGGAAGTTCCCAACGAATGCCCCAGATGCGGTTCGGAGGCTCTGAACAAAAGCGGGAAAACGCCCGGCGGAAAACAGAGGTTTCTCTGTTTGGTCTGCAAGCGGCAGTTTATATCGGACAATCCGAGACCGAAGCTGAAGGACCGACCGGTTTGTCCCATCTGCGGCCAAAAGATGCATATTCACAGCACGCGGGAAACATTCCGGCGGTTCCGATGTTCACAATATCCCGCTTGTAAGGGCTTTGCAAGGAGCTTTCCGGAAAGGAATGAGACATGTCCAGTGGAAGAGAAGAAAATCCCATGATATCCGACTCCTATGACATTAACGCCTTCATGAAAGCGATGGAAAACAAGAATATTCTGGAAATCATTTCCACGGCCGACCGGGAGGTGACGGCTTCCTGGCGGCGTGCCCGCCGTTTGAGACGGTTATGCGGCGAAGCATCCTTAAAGACCCCCGGGCAGTACGAAGACAATATTAAAGAGTTGATCGCGTTCCTGCGCGCCGCGGTCACCTATCGGCCTTCCAGAATAGACAAAGAAGTCTTCAAGCAGTTCCTCCACTTACGCCGGAAGTTATCTTCATAAGCAGAAAGAAGTGCCGCCTCCCGTCCTGCGTTCCATAATCTATTTGTTTCTTAACATTGAGCTCATCATGGGCTAACGGTCCCCTCCTATTTATTTCCGCTATACCCATTCACGGAGGTCTACAATGCCCCAACAAGAAAAACTGAGAACTCTTTTTCCACTGGAAGATCCCAACAGCCGGTCCATAAGGCAAAGCCTGATGACCGGGTTCAACGGCATTCTGGAAAACATCTTCGCCATAAACAAAATCAAGAATCTTTACGAAGGGATACCTGCTTGCAGTGATCCCTTTCAATTCCTGGAATGCGCCCTCGATAGACTGCAAATACGCCATAGGCTTGGCGAAGAGGAGCGTCGTGCCATACCCTCCTCGGGATCGGCAATCGTGGTAGCCAATCATCCCTTCGGAGGCATCGACGGAATGGTCCTGGCCTCCGCGCTTTCCTCTGTGCGACGGGACATCCGGATACTGACCAACTATTTCCTTGAAAAGATTGAAGGGTTGAATCCCCTTTTCTTTCCCGTGGACCCTTTCAATCAAAAGGGGGCAAGCCTTAGAAACATCGCCTCGATGAGGAAGGCTATACGCTGGGTGAAGGCCGGCGGCATGCTGGTGGTTTTGCCGGCTGGCGAGGTCTCCCATTTTTCATGGAAGCGGAGAAAAGTGGAAGATCCTCAATGGAGCCATACGGTCGGCCGAATGGTTCGTTTGACGGAGGCCCCTGTTTTACCCGTCTATTTCGAGGGCAGGAACAGCGCGCTTTTTCAGATTGCCGGAATCGTGCACCCGCGCCTCCGCACGGCCATGCTCCCACGGGAGACGATCAGAAAAGAAGGCTCGAAAGTTCAGTTCAAGATCGGACGTCTCATCTCCTACAAGAACCTCTCGAAATTGGAAGATCCTTATAAGCTTACGGAATATCTTCGGTTTAGAACCTACCTTCTTGGAATGGGTCTCAGAAAAGTGCGATCCGGCCCATTCGCGAAAGGGGCGCCTGACCCCGGGAGAAGGATGGAAAAGATTGCCCGTGCCGTGGATAAAGACGTCCTTGCAAAAGAAGTGCAGGCCCTGCCGGACGACCAAAAGCTCCTTACGAGTTGCAGGTTTTCCGTTTACTATGCAAAATCGCACCAAATACCCATGATTCTCCGTGAAATCGGGCGGCGAAGGGAAGAAACATTCCGAGAGACAGGTGAAGGGACGGGAAGATCGATCGATCTTGACAGGTTCGACAATATTTATATTCATCTCTTTGTGTGGAGCAACCTTAAGAACGAACTGGTCGGCGCCTACCGTGTGGGGTCGACTCTCGAGATCCTGCCGAGGCACGGAAAGAAGGGGTTGTATACACACACCCTTTTCAAGTACAGCACCCAGTTGTTGACCAAAACCGGGCCGGCCCTTGAATTGGGCCGCAGTTTTATACGCAATAAATATCAGAAGGATTATTCTCCTCTGCTTCTCCTCTTTCAGGGAGTCGGACATTATATTGCCAGGCATCCTTACTATAAGACGCTCTTCGGCGCGGTCAGCATATCCAACAGTTACGGCCATTATTCGCGCCAGCTTATGGCGGCCTTCCTGCAAGTGAAGCCGTCTTCATCTGATCTTTCAAGAATGGTCAAACCTCGAAGGCCGTTTTCTCATAACAAGGTTGTCCCATTGCTGAGAGGAAAAGAGGCGTTTCACGGGAATGATCCGGATGAACTTTCCTCGTGGATATCCTGCATGGAAAAAGATGGAAAGGGCGTTCCGGTTCTTTTGAAACACTATCTGAAGCTCGGCGGAAAGGTCCTTTCATTCAACCTGGATCACCATTTCAGCAACGCGTTGGATGGGCTGATCTTCATCGATTTGTCCAAGGCGGCGCCTAAGCTTCTCAAACGGTATATGGGAGAGGCAGGTTTTCAGAAATTCATGGAATATCATTTAAACGACCCAACTTCTTCCGCGTTCGGCCATGGGTCATTACCGCAACCAAAGAGGATTTAACCGTGTCGTCTTTCCTGAATAGACAGTGGCAAACGCTCATTTCCCGCATGGACTACGCCATGCAACCGATCATCAACATACACACCGGCCGTTGCTACGGATTGGAGGCATTGCTCAGAGGGGTTGAGACGGCGGGCTTTCCATCCATCGGGGCCGTCTTTGACAAGGCCTATGAAGACGGGGTGCTTCACGAAGTGGATCTGCTGCTCCGTGAAAAGGCCGTTCGGAAATTTGTTGAGCTCTCAGAGCCTTCCGGAATCAAACTGTTCTTCAACCTGGATAATCGCGTGCTCGTTTCCGGGAACTATGAATCAGGGGAAACAAAGAGAATTCTTATTGAAAACGGCCTTCCGGAAGACGCCATCTGCTTTGAGATCTCCGAGCGCAATGAGATCTCGAACATAGGCGAAACGTTGCAGATCCTCAGCACCTACCGCGCACAGGGATTCAAGATTGCGGTAGATGATTGCGGGACCGGCTTTTCGGGCCTTCAACTTCTGTATTATACCAAGCCGGATTTCATAAAGATCGACCGATTCTTTATTGATGAAATTGCCGAAGATCTGAACAAGAGGCTCCTTGTTTCCAGCATCGTTAATATCGCGCACCTCACCGGGAGTCTTGTGGTCGCCGAAGGGGTTGAGATAAGCCAGGAATATTACAGTTGCAGGGACATAGGCTGTGATCTTGTTCAAGGCTATTTGGTCCAGAAGCCGGAAACGAACGCTCTGAAAATTATGTCCCAATACGAACACATACGCATCCTGAGCCAAACCGATCGGCGCGATCAGGCTTCCAACGACAAGGACCTGATCAAGATGGAGATGGAATATCTCCAGCCCATATCGGACAAGAGCCACATATTGGAGATATTCGAGAGATTCAAGGAAAAGAAACCGCATTCCTTTTGCCCGGTTGTGAATCAACACGACGAACCGCTCGGGGTCATTTTTGAAAGCAGCCTCAAGGACTACGTCTATTCCCGTTTTGGAAGGGAACTGTTGGAGAATCCGGCATTCGGGGGAGACCTGCGAAGGTTTATCAGCAGATTCCCCATGGCGGATATACACTCTTCAGCGGAAAAGATATTGGAGATATTTTCGCACAATGAAAACATCGCAGGGCTTCTTCTTGTTGATGGAATGAAATACGCCGGTTTTCTCAGCGCCCATTCCCTCCTCAGGGTTTTAAATGAAAAGAATCTCGCCATTGCACGCGACCAGAATCCCCTGTCGAAACTCCCGGGAAACAACCTGATCTATTCCTTTGTTTCAGAAGCGCTGCACGATACCGCCGTTCAATATGTCATCGTCTATTTCGACTTCGATAATTTCAAGCCCTACAATGACAATTATGGTTTTCGATCCGGAGACCGCGTGATTCATCTCTTTTCCGAGTTGCTGAAATCCATGACGCAGAGTCCAACCCACTTTGCGGGCCATATCGGCGGCGATGATTTCTTCATGGGCGTAAAAGATCGTCCGGTTGAAGCAGTAACCGAGGAGGTCAAACGTCTCATCGGCAAATTTAAAAGTGACGCGGAAAGTTTTTACGACCCTGACGCTCTTAAAAAAGGCTATATCTCATCCAAGGACAGGCAAGGAGAAGAAAAGCAATTTCCTCTGCTCTCGGTAAGCGCCGTTATCCTGGAAATCCCGGAAGAAAGGCCACGCATATATTCCACCGATGAAATTTCCGGCTTGATAGCCAAATATAAGAAGGATGCAAAAAGATCTCCTTGTAAATATTGCAGCGCCTCCGTCCATGAACTTGATGATCTGTCCGTTCAAAAACAAAGCGTCTGCTCGTGAGATTCCAAGGAGGAGAAAAAATTCGACTCCCGCGAAAATCCCTTGCAAACAAAACCGACAACCTGCATCAGGAAAGGACCGTCATGAAAATAGATTTGCACGTCCACTCCAAGTTTTCAACCAGACCGTCTCAATGGGTGCTCCAGAAGATCGGCTGCCCCGAGAGCTTCACCGACCCGTTCAGACTCCGCGAAATTGCGCTGAGCAGAGGCATGTCCATGGTTACCCTCACGGACCATAACACCATTGAAGGGGTTTTGAAAATCGCTCATCTGCCCGACGTTTTTGTCAGCGAAGAGGTGACCACCTATTTTCCCGAGGACGGCTGCAAGATCCACGTATTGGTCTACCATATCGACGAGCGGCAGCACAGGGAGATCCAGAGGGTGCGATCCAGCGTTTTCGACCTTGTGGGGTTATTGCGGATGGAAAAGATTGTCCATGTCATTGCCCATCCACTCTACTCTACCAACGACCTCATGAATGCCCGTCATTTCGAGCAACTGCTTCTCCTTTTTAAGAATTTTGAGCTCAACGGGGCTCGGGATGAAAGCCAGAACAAAACCCTGAGAAATATTCTGGCAAGGCTTCAGCCGCGGGACCTGGACAGGTTAGCCGATAAACACGGAATCGAGCCGTATTTTTCAGACCCCTGGCAGAAAAATCTTACGGGCGGTTCCGACGATCACAGTTCCCTCCACATCGCACGCAGGTATACGGAAGTGAAAGGGGCCCGAAATCTTGATGAATTCCTGGAAGGAATGGCCGCGGGTCAATGCCTCTCTCACGGAACCGAAGCAACGCCCCTGACCATGTCCTATAATCTCTACAGCATTGCTTATCAGTTTTACAGCAAGAAATTCGGTCTGGATCGCTATGTTCATAAAGACATCTTCATGCATTTTCTGGACAGTTTCTTGAGCAATGAACCGCACAAACCGGGGTTCAAATCCCGCCTCTATTTTTTCATAGGCGCGCACAGACAACCCAAAATCCCCCGGGAGACCGAGGGTATTAAACAATTGCTGCGCCACGAAACCCGGAAGTTGCTGGCAAGCGATCCTACTTTTTTGTCCATCGCAAAGCCGGGAAATGGGAAAAGGAGCAACCTTGATGAAAAATGGTTTGACTTTGTGGAACACATTTCCAACCAGACCCTCCTGCATTTTATAGACCGCTTCATGGATCATCTTTCAGGCGCCAACGTCTTCGACATCTTCAGCTCCCTCGGTTCCGCGGGCGCCTTATATTCCTTATTGGCGCCCTATTTCCTGTCCTTTTCCCTGTTTGCCAGGGATCGGGCGGTAGCAAAAGATATTGAGCTTCGGTTTCTCCAAAACAAGGTGCGGCAGCTTCAAGACAGGCCCGCAATGAACGTTTGTCACTTTACGGACACCTTCCACGAAATCAACGGTGTTGCCGCCACACTGAAAGAGCAAGTCCGTCTTGCAAAAAAGACGGGAAAACGCTTGACCGTAATAACCTGCGAGACGGAGAGAGGTTCGGACTTGGAAGGCGTCAAGAATTTCGAACCCATCGGGGTTCATTGCCTGCCCGAATACCCTGAACAAAAATTGTCCTATCCCCCCTTCCTGGAAATGCTCAGATTCTGTTACGAACAAAATTTCACGCATCTTCACTCCGCAACGCCTGGGCCTATCGGCCTAGCGGCCCTTGCCATCGCGCATATCCTCAAGCTGCCTATCGTGGGGACCTACCACACTTCCCTGCCCCAGTACGCAGGGTATCTGACCAATGACCCGGCCATGGAGGAACTGATGTGGAAATACGTGCTGTGGTATTATGACCAGATGGACCTCATTTACGTTCCTTCAAAGAGCACGGGAAATGAACTCATAAGCAAGGGTATTTCACCGGCAAAGATGAAACTTTTCCCCCGCGGCGTGAATACGGAGCGGTTTCATCCGTCAAAACGGGATCTTCATTTCCTGCAGCAATATATGGATGTAAACACCTTCAAATTGCTTTACGTGGGGAGGGTATCCAAAGAAAAGGATCTTCCATTGCTGGCCCTGGTGTTTAAGCGGCTTTCACGAACCATTGACCATCTGTCTCTGGTGGTTGCAGGGGATGGTCCATACATGGAGGAAATGAAGAAAGAACTTGAGGGAACACGATGTTGTTTTACGGGATGTCTGACCGGAGAGGCTTTGGCAAAACTGTTCGCCGCATGCGATCTTTTTGTTTTCCCCAGCGCGACGGACACCTTCGGAAATGTGGTGCTTGAAGCACAGGCCTCGCAACTTCCCGTGATTGTTACGGACTCCGGAGGTCCTCACGAAAACATCCTGCCGGGAGAGACAGGCGCCGTGATTCCGGCCCATGACGGGCCGGCATTGGCCGCGGCCATCAAATCTTTCCTGAATGACCCAAAGAAGTTGAGGCGGATGGGAAAGGCCGCCCGCCGATATGCGGAGGGGCGTTCCTTTGAGAGCGCCTTTGAACAAACATGGCGGATGTATGAAGAACGAGAAATGGATATTGCGCCGTTGTCCGACGATTTGGCTCAAGCCGTTTGAGATCATCTTTTCAAAACGACGGAGGTGTTTAACATGCCCAAGACCTATGTACTGGATACCAATGTTCTGCTTCACAATCCAAAGGCCATTTACGCATTCGCTGAAAATGATGTGGTCATTCCCCTTCCCGTTATCGAGGAGATCGACAACTGCAAGAAGGCTCAGGACGAAATCGGAAGAAACGCCCGGATGGTGTCCCGTGAGATTGACGCTTTGCGTGAAGCAGGCCGCCTTTCAACGGGAGTGCTTCTCAAGAACGGAGGGACCCTTCGAATCGAACTGAACCACCAGAAGATATCCAGTCTTCCCGGCGGATTGGACTCCGGAAAATATGACAACCGTATTCTTGCCGTGGCATTGGGATTGAGCCAGGAAGCGGACGGACCGGTCCTGTTGGTGACCAAAGACCTGAACCTGCGCATTAAAGCGGACGTGGTCGGAATTCGAGCCGAGGATTTCAATACGGATAAGATTGACTATCCCGGCCTTTATACCGGCGCCGAAGACCTTTACGCGGGGACCGAACAGATGGATCTGTTTTTCAAACAGGAGAAGCTGGCCTGGCCCGGAGATCGGATGCCCCATCCCAACACTTTCGTCGTACTGAAAAATCCCAATGAACCTTCTCAATCCGCTCTGAGCCGATACGTGGACGGAGAGCTCCTTCCGCTGAACAACCCGAATGCCAGGTGCTGGGGCCTCAAAGCCCGCAACAAAGAACAAAAATTTGCCATGGAACTCCTTCTCAACAATTCCATCAAGGTTGTAACCCTTGTGGGGACCGCCGGAACGGGGAAAACCCTCCTGGCCCTTGCGGGGGGGCTGGAAAAAGTCCTGGAAGAAGGCCTATACAAAAGGCTCCTGATTACACGGCCGGTCATTCCCATGGGGAATGATCTTGGCTACCTTCCCGGATCAAAGGAAGAGAAGCTCAGACCCTGGATGCAACCCATATTCGACAACCTTGACTATCTATTTCGTAATTCTCCCGCGTCATTCGGACTGCTGGATGATTTGCTGGGACGGGGTGTAGTGGAAATGGAAGCCCTTACGTATATCAGGGGAAGGAGCATTCCCGGCCAGTTTATTCTTTGCGACGAAGCCCAGAACCTCTCGCCCAACATGATCAAGACCCTGATTACCCGCGTGGGCCGGGGAAGCAAGATTGTATTCACCGGAGATCCTGAACAGATCGACCACCCTTATCTCGATTCCAGCAGCAACGGGCTTACCTATCTGGTGGAAAGACTGAAAGGAGAGCAGATAACCGGTCATATAACGCTGTTCAAAGGAGAACGATCGCGGGTGGCGGAGATGGGAACAAGGTTGCTATAGCGCCTTACTCTCCACAAGGCGATAAAGGCAATCCTTTCTGAAAATATTAAAAAAGAGAGAACGCCTAACAATTTCCAAATAAAGCCCCTTTAAATAATGAAATATCTCTTATTCACACTCTACCATGGATATGGAGGAAAAAATGAACGCAAATGATTTTTCAAGACGAGAGTTTCTTAAACTGGGTGGCGTGTCCATCCTTGGCGCCGCCGTAACCATGAATTTCGGGACGAAGGTCTTTGCCGCGGCAACCGGTACGCCTTTTGATCCCGTGAGGTTTGCCGTGGTTACCGATGCCCACATTGACGTCAAAGGCAAAAATGCGATGAAAATGAGCGCTATCAGCAGTGAATGCGTCCAAAGAACGGTTGAGGATCTGAACAAGGAAAAGAATCTGGCTTTTGTCATGATAACCGGGGACCTGCTTCAGGATGGCGAGGTGGAAAACGCCCGGGAGATAAAGAGGTATCTGGATCAACTGAGCGTACCTTATTATGTCCTGTCCGGCAATCACGATTATGCGCCGGCCGACCCCAAAAAACGCAGGGAAGGTTTCAACTATATGACCGTTGAGGAATTCGTGAAATATTTTAAGGGTCATGGATATACTGATTCCGGCGAGCGGTATTATTCCCTTCAGATAAAGCCGGGGCTGCGGCTCGTCGCGCTGGATGCCTGCTTGCCTCTTGAACCTGTAAAATGGGGCGCGATACTGCCCGATGGGCAACTTAAATGGCTGGACCGCCAGTTGACGGAGCACGCGACTGAATTAAACCTGGTATTCATGCACCACAATTTCGTTAACTGGTCCGCGGATGAACTGCCGGGCGGTCCCAAGCAATGGTTTGTTTTGGACAACGCCGCCGAAGCCAGGGCAGTCCTGTCAAAACATGCGAACGCCGCGCCGGTTGCCATTAGCGGCCACAGGCATATCGGGCTGAATTATAAGGAACTCAACGGCGTGACATATTTCATTGCGCCTCCCCTGAATTCCCATCCCATGCGGTACACCGTTTTTCATATCAGCAACCGAGCTATTTCATGGAAGACACCCATGGTGAGTGTCTCGGAATCCAACCATCTGGAGGCCAAAGAGAATTTGTTGAAGGCGAAATGGTGGCGGGCCACTCAGTTTCAGGAAAGCAGCAGCTTCAATGACACGGCCGTGCTTCAGCTTTACGAAAACAACAGCATGGTTGTGGGCTCGAAAACGATTTAAGCAGCCCTTTCAGAACAATGGATGCCATTGCCATGTGACGGATGTAAGCAAATATGCCGGCCTTGAACACACCCCTGTTGTTCTTTTCCGCCTGATGCAAAGGCGAGGTCGGCTCGTTCCTGAAAAGGACCGTTAACCAGAGACAGACGCAAAAGATGCGCCAGCCCGATGGAGTCGGGTAAAACCCCGGGCTTCCTTTTGCTGCCTACGAAATCACGCAAAAACATTTCTTTTGTCCCGGCCACCGTCCGGGATCTTCCATCCGCCCCCGCGAAATAGCCATACCAAAACAAAATCCTAACCATTTCATAACACCCGTTTGCCATAAATCCGCCCTGTGCGTTTTGAGACAAAACCGTCATGCCAGCGAAGAGATGTGAAACGCTGGAAACCCAATGGGAGGATCGAATATGGTTATCAAAATGAACCTGAAAATGAAGATTGTTGCCCTTGCCCTGCTCTGCGTCATTCTGCCGACGCTCGTCATTCTCACCGTAACGCACCTCAAGAGCGATGCCCTGAGCCAATTGGTTGATGAAGCCATGCGGCAAAGCACCATGGCCCGATTAAAAGATATGACCCTTGACATACAAGAAAGCATCTCCCAGGCATCCAAGGCCGCAATCATATCGACGTGCGCCAATATTGCCAAGAACGGAAAACAGATGGTGCGGTATTTCCATGACCAGTATGAATCCGGGCAGTTAACCGAAGCCGAGGCTCGGAAAAGGGCGGCTTCCTACCTGTTATCCCAAAAAATCGGGAAGACCGGCTATATCTATGTGTTGTCTCCTGATGGAACCGTGCTGGTTCATCCCAACCGGGATGTGGTCGGAAAAAACCTGCGAAAATATGATTTCATCCAAAAACAATTGGCAATGGGCGACGCGGGCTACATCGAATACAAATGGAAAAATCCCGGAGAGATAAGTGAGCGGACCAAGTGTCTGGCCCAGGAAGTTTTTGAACCTTGGGGATGGATCATTTCCGCGTCTTCCTACAAGTCCGAGTTTGATCTCATAGTGAAAGGGCAGATTGAAGCCGCCCTGCGCCGGATGATCCTGTCCAAGCGGATTGGAGATACCGGCTACGTCTATGTCCTGGGGGGACAAGGCGACGACAAAGGGCACTATATTGTTTCCCATAAGGGAACGAGGGACGGTGAAAATATCTGGGGTGCAACGGATGCCAGAGGGCGTCTGTTCATTCAAGCCATCATTGAAAAAGCAATTTCCGCAAAGCCGGGCGCCACGATTACGGAAAGGTACCCTTGGAAAAACAAGGACGAAAAGGAAGCCCGCATGAAGGTGGCCCAGTGCACCTATTGCGCGCCCTGGGATTGGGTGATCTGTGCCGGAGCTTATGAGGATGAGATCGACTCTACTGCCCGGTCCATTCGTCAGGGTTTTACCTCCATGATCAATGATGTGGTGATTTGTTCCCTGTTGCTTCTTCTGTTAGGCGGTGGGGCCGCGTTCTTCCTGGCCCGGAGCATCACAAAGCCCATCGGGGAAAACGCCAATTCACTGAATGAAGGCGCCGACCAGATCGCTTCGGCGTCCGAGCAACTCTCAGCTTCCAGCCAGTCCCTTGCCGAGTGCGCCTCCGAGCAAGCGGCGGGAATTGAACAAATCTCCGCATCATTATCGCAGATGGCCTCAATGACCACAACGAACGCTTTGAACGTCGATGGGGTTAATGGATTGATGGGGGAGACGAAACGGATTGTGGCCGATGCCGATAGGTCCATGGCGGAATTGATCAAGTCCATGGAGGAAATTGGAAAGGCCGGAGACGAGACCTCCAAAATCATCAAAACCATTGACGCAATCGCCTTTCAGACAAAACTTCTGGCCTTGAATGCCACGGTTGAAGGGGCCAGAGCAGGCAAGGCCGGGGCGGGGTTCTCAGTTGTGGCGGAGGAAATCAGGAAATTGGCCATGCGTGCTGCCGAGGCGGCAAAAGTCACCGAGACCCTGATTGAAGGAACGGTCGGCAAGGTCAAAGAAGGATCAAGACAAGCCACCGCAACACAAGAAGCGTTTTTCAGGGTCACTCGCAGTGCCGAACGAATCGGCGCATTGGTGGACCAAATTGCGCTTGCTTCCAATGAACAGTCAAAGGGCATCCGTCAGCTCAACCAGGCATTGGAGGGGGAAGGAAAAACAGTCCAGCAAAATGCCGCAAGCGCCGAGGAAACGGCCGGTGTTGCCGAGGAAATGTTCAGACAAGCCGAACAAATGCGATACACCGTGAGCGAACTGTCTGCACTGGTGGCCGGTGGTCCCGACGGGAGGAGACGGATGTATCCGTCGATGGAGGACCGGAAGTCAAGAGAATGGAGAGATTTCTTCCCGAGGCAAGCCAATGCAAAATCTTGCGGGGGCCTGTATCCTCTTTCTCAAGGTGCCGAGAGTTGATAACAAGAGGCGCCTCTGGCCGAAAAGATACCTGGGCAGACCAAGAAAGAAAGTCTTATCATTCAGCCACTTGTCCGTACCAGCATGGAAGGGCCGGTGCTGCCATAGGAATCAGATGCGGCAGCAAAAAAGACCTCGTGCCGGAGAATCGGTATCGATATCACAATCGGGATCGGAATCGACCCAATTCATGGCCCGCTTCGCTCAAGACGCAAAGATCGCCAAGATACAATCCCTTTTATTGAATCGGAACGGACGATTCGGTAAAGTAATCAGCCTTCGGGCGTCTGGGCGAATGGATAAAAAGGAGGCATTAAATCCTTGGTGAACATTCTGAATCAGCAGGCGCTTGCAACCTCCCTCATTTTTCTTGAAAGTTCAACTATGGTGAAGGGCTTCTGAATAAACCCCCGGCAGCCTCGTTTCAAAATCTCGTTTGCCTGCCCGTTGATACTGTATCCGCTCGAGAGGAGAACCTTGACCGAGGGGTCGATCTCTTTGAGCCTCTCAAAGGTTTCCCCTCCTCCCATCCCCGGCATGATCATATCCAGGATCACCATATCGATGAGCGTATCTCTTTCTCTGTAAATTTTCAAGGCCTCTTCGCCACTCCGCGCGACCAAAACATGATATCCTATTTTTTCAAGAATGCCGGTTCCCACATCAACAACCATCTCTTCGTCATCCACTACCAGAACCGTCCCTTCGCCTTTCTGGATGGCCCTTTCTTCTTCCCGGTTCCCGTAAGACGATGGGTTTGCCTCCGGTCTCACGGCCGGCAAATAGATAGTAAAGGTAGTCCCGCTTCCTTTCTCACTGTACACATTAATAAACCCGCCATGATTTTTGATGATCCCATAGGCTGAAGCCAGTCCCAGCCCGGTCCCCCGTCCGATCTCCTTGGTTGTGAAAAAGGGCTCGAATATTCTCTTCCGGGTCTTCTCATCCATTCCCGTACCGGTATCCGTAATGGAGATCTTTACATATCGGCCCTTCTTTCCCTGCTTTGCCCGGATATGCTCTTCCCCCACCGTCACGTTTTCCGTGTTGAGATAGAGATCGCCCCCGGAGGGCATTGCCTGCCATGCATTTACATACATATTTAACAAGACCTGTTCAATCTGGCCTTGATCCGCTTCCACTGCCCATAGAGCTTTTTCGCAGTCGATGTAAATGCTGATTTCTTTCTTCGTCCTGCCGAACATATGGCTGGTTTTCTCAACCACTTCATTGAGGGCCAAGGACTTTACTTCGTATTTTCCGCCTCTGGCCAATCCGAGAAGTTGTCCGGTCAGGGCGGCGCCGCTCTCTACATAGTCCTCGATGTGCCGCAATTTCTCGTAGTGGGGGTGGCTTGAATCGTAATTCATTCTCATCAGGGTGGCATTCCCCACAATACCCATGAGCAGATTATTGAAATCATGCGCCACCCCCCCGGCGAGTGTTCCCACCGCCTCCATTTTTTCCGCGTGCTGGAGGTGCCGCTTCAGGGCCTCCTGTTCGGTGATGTCTCGCAGGGTTCCCAGTACAACGGTCTTTCCATGATCGTTCGTGACCGATGCCGAGGTTTCGGCGAAAAAGGTGGACCCGTCTTTGCGCACCGCCGTGAAAGTGTGGATTGTCCCGCCTGGAGATGGGCCGCCGGGTTGTGTTTGGAGTTTCTCTTTGAGCGGCTCCCGATCTTTCCGTGAGATAAAATCCCACAGGGATTTACATTTGGCTTCCTCATGGGTGTATCCAAATAAGTGGCAAATCCTGCGATTCAGGAACAGGGTCTTTCCGGAAGGATATTCAAAGATGAAATATCCATCCAGGGTGTTTTCAACCAGCGAACGGTAGCGTTCCTCGCTTTGTGAAAGGGCTTTCCGAGTCTCCTGGCGCATCAGAACCTCGGCCTTAAGTTCTCTGTTTTTTGCGGAAAGCTGGGCTGTTTTTGACCTGACCTGCCGTTTCAGAAGGAAGCTCATGCTGACTGCCATAAGCGAGAGGGTTAGAGCAAGGCCGATACCCCAGATCAACCATTTGGAGATTCTGGAATTTGGGGGCATGCCGAAAATCTGGTTGAGCAGATTGTAATAGATGGAATCGGGATCCCCTTTCATTGTCTTTAATTGGTAATCAAGGACATCGATCAGATCACGGTTTCTTCCTTTTGGCGCCGCAAACCTCAGTTCCACGGGCGATAGAATAATCGGCGTCCTCTTCAGGCCGTATTCGGCTTGATGTGTCGCGCCAAAAAGACGGTCAACGGTCCCCACATCAACCCATCCCTTTTCAATGGCCTTGAATAGCTCCTTCGCGTGACCGAATTCCACAAATCTGCATTGTATGCTAAAGCGATCGAGCGTTTCCCGCATCCCCTGGTTGTAGGGATCATCTCTCACCACGCCTACCGCAAGTCCGGACAGATCCAGAACGGATCCGATATCCGCTTCCGCGCGACTGAATACCTGCCCCCAGGTGGATATCGCGGTTTCCCGGGTAAAGTCATATTCGGCCGCCCCTTTTTCAGAATAGGGGGCTGCTGCAAGAAGGTCGATTTCGGCCCGGTTGAGTTTATCAAAGCATTCGGCCGGGGAGGCGGAAACAAACTCCAGATTCCATTGCTCCCGATCGGCAATATGTTTGATGATATCGATGAAGAACCCGCCTTCTTGCCCATACTCCGCTGTTCGGCACAAAGGATCGATATCATAAATGCCAACCCTGACAAGTTCTCTTGAAGCCTGCGCGCAAATGACGGTTGAAAGAAAAAAGAATCCCGAGGTCAGCAGGATGAACGTTGTGATGCGAGGCGCCGTGAAGAAGTTAAGAAGCATCTCACTTCAAGCCTCCGCCTGACTCCATGATGGACCGTCCATCGAAATGCATGGAGGAGATAATCGCTTCTGCTTTCTTTACCGCCCCTTGCGGGAGGGAAGCATAGAGGAGTTCGTGGTTGGTATATTGCTGACCCTCATGGATCGCCCACCAGAGAAAACGACTAAGCTCAAGGGCTTTGTCGTAGGGCCTGTGATTGTAAGATTGGTCTTTATAAAAAATGATCCAGGTAAATGCACTGATAGGATATCCGTCGGGAGCGTTGGTATCCGTGATGAGAATTCTGGTATCCGGCGGGAGCGCAACCTCTGCCGCGGCGGAAACCGATTTTAATGTGGGGGACACAAAGCGGCCGGATCGGTTCTGAACAAAGGCCAGAGGAAAGATCGTGGCGTTTTGCATACGCCAGTTCGACATAGCCGATACTGCCCGGGATCTTTTTCACGAATCCAGCCACATTAGGATTTCCCTCCACGCCCATTCCGGTCAACCACCGAACGTTTTTCCCCCGACCGACTTTTTCACGCCACTCGAAATCGACTTTTGAAAGATAATCGGTAAAGATAAATGTGGTGCCACTCCCTTCCGAACGGTGAACAACCGAGATGTCCAGGTCAGGGAAACGCACTCCCGGATTGATCTTCGCGATTCTTTTATCCGACCAACGGGATATCCTGCCCAGAAAGATATCCGAGACAAGCTTGGGCGTAAATTTGAGAACAGGGTTCTCAGGAAGATTATAGATGATTGTTACGGCGCCCAGACATGTGGGGATATGAAGGATATCGCCCTTGGCGCCATCCAGTTCTTCCTGAGACATAAATGCGTCCGTAGCTCCGAAATCAACCATCCGTTCCTGCAGTTGCCTGATGCCCGCGCCCGATCCCACGGCGTTGTAACTAATGCGCAGCCCCGTCTTTTTCAGGTACATGGCAATCCATTTTTCATAGAGAGGGTAAGGGAAAGTCGCGCCGGCGCCGCTCAGTATGACGTCGGCCCCCTGACTGAAAGAAACGAGAGAGACAACGCCCCATATACACAACAGGCATGGAAATGCCGTTCTTCTAAACATGCACACAATCTCCTGATATAAGTAAGGTCTTTTAACGGAAGAACCCTGTTTGGGAGGCCGGCCGATGATTTGTATGGCGGGATGGAATTCAGCCTCGCCGGGAGGAGCGTTCTTCGCCACAAGTTTCTGAATCTCTTTCGAGGCAGGGGTGCAAAAGTCCGACCTTGCCGGCCGGTTCACGGATAATCTCTACGGTACATTCGGGAAACACGGCCTCAATCAAGGCGATCATATGAGCATGATTACCGGGTTCTCGGGAGACTAAGAAAATTTTTTCCATGGGAACCTTCCGTCGGACACTTTCCCCTCCCGTTTTCTTACGAAGAAGCAGGAGGTTTCATCCGGCCTTTTCATTTTATCAGATAAATATCATAACGATTGCGCTCCATAATTCGTTTAGGAGATTTTTAGATTGCCGGTGTTAGATTCCTGTTAGCGGATGGTTAAAAGACCGATAGGATGCTTTTCGCTTTTCCCGCAAAGGTCGGACGGAAAGAACGCTGCAATACCGAACGCAAATAGGAGTTGGGAGTGAATTCCTAACACAATTCTAACAAAGCCCCGTTAAAAATGACGTATCCTAATTCAAAGCTCATGACGCAATGTCTCATTGGTCAAGTACTCATCACCATGGAATTTGAAGAAGGTACAAAATGACCTTGTTTGGGTGGCACAAGGTTTCTCGTGATAAAGGGGTTGAAACACAAGATCAGGGTTGGTATGGAGACCTGGTTTCAGAAATTTAATGAGGTATGGAAAATGAATTTTTTGAGAATTGTCGTGTCCGGCATCCTGATGGCTCATCCTGATTTTTACTCCTTCGGCGTGCTCCAGGAAAAAACAGTCCCCGATAAGGATAGCAGGTTCAACAACGATCCAGCCTTTTATGAAAAGGGTTTTGAATTCCTATTCCGGGAAGGGCGATGCGAAAATCCGGGTCAGTCCAGGCGGCTCCCTGAAAGGAATTGAGGACCTGATGCCGGAAAATGCGAGGTGGCCATGTGTTCATCGCTCATTCCGGATAAGTTACTGACCGACGCCGCATCCAAAGGCATTCAAATTAAAGGGTTCCCTTTCGCCTTCGACATGATCGTTCCCATTGTTCACCCGTCCAACCCGATCAACCATTTATCCATGGAGCAATTGCGCTCGATTTATGCGGGAAAGATTGATTCGTGGACCGCTGTTGGAGGAAGGACCGCACCGATAGATTTGGTCGTCAGGGCCTCAACCTCAGGAACAGGCGAAGTATGGAAGCGGATCGTCCTGCGATCGAGCCGGTTGAAAGAAGGCCGTATCGTTCAAAATTCCAACAGCGGCGTTCTGGCCTACGTGGCGGAACACCCGGACGCTATCGGCTATGTCAGTTTCGCCATCCTGAATCACGAAGTCAAGCCCCTCTCGGTAAACAATGTCGCACCGACGACGAACAACGCGATACAAAATAAATATCCCATTGTCAGGCAGTTGTCTCTTTATGTAGTTGAAAAAAACCTCTCTCAATTCTTAAAATCGCTTCTTGTTTTTGTTCTCGGCAGTAAAGGCCGGGAAATTGCGAAAGAAAGTGGTTTTATTCCCCGGGATGCCCTTAAATAGTCAGGGCCATCCTTTCAGAGACCTTCCATCGGGTAATTTTAACGGGATACGATTCCGAAGGCTTTTCAAATCTTTGATCCAAAGAGGCCAAAGGGGGTTTTTAGACCGCGTGGAAAGGAATTGGCAGGTGTGCATTTTGAATTTTTTATGGAAGGGGCTTTAAAGGCAATTCAAACAAGATTGAATGATCGGGGGGGGGGGAATCAGGCCGTTCCGCTCAGGACATCGCCGGATGGGATGTTTTTGCGCAGACCGGAATCCGCGGTCTCAAATCCGAATTATGCATCTTTATATCAGGTGCTTTTCAAGGTCTGTTTTGGCGGCAAACAATAATTATGAGATCCCCTTTTTCACCCATTAACCCAGCAGCGCTTCTTCCATAGGCTCCATCGAGAATTTCACATTTTTCTGATACTCCTCATTCACCCCAAACACCCCTGGCGCCGCTGGTTGCGGCGCCACTTTTGGAGTAGGCGGAGGGCTCGATATCCATGCCATTAAGTCTTGAACCTTCTTGCCTGCATCTTCCGGTGACGCGCCTGTATCTTTTGATATGATTTGGTCCAGAAATGCCGTAAATGCATTAGGTGCGGAATCCACAGCCTCAGACTGTGAAATCTCCGGCCATGGTCCGAAATCCGGAGAGTCGTTAATTGCTGAAATCATGCTTATTCTCCTTCACAGTTCACGAAAAAAGTTGATCGTTGGCACTTAATAAAATGAAAAACAGGTTTTTTTTAGAGTCCTCAAAACATCTTCAGCCGTCTGGCCGGACCGCCTAAGAATTGCCTGCTCGGACCATTCGCTAGCCCTCATGAGGATTTGATGATTTGCAATAGCAAGAAACGTGCACAATACATTCATTTTAAGCAATTATTTTATCATATGTAATAATACCGGTGCGTTATACCAATTTTGGCAAGAGGGTCATTTCTTGATCATGCATCATAATGCCACTATCCGTCGGGCTTATTGACCCATGCCGGTCATTTCAGGATTTCTCAGTAGGCATTTTTTTCCTGTCTCCCATCTCCAAAAAGGAAAAAAATTTCAGGGATGATACGCTGCTCCATCTGTTCCGTGATTTCGGTGCAAGAGCCGGTGAAATCACAACCCTAAACAGATAAATCAGAATGCCAAGGTCACCACATCAAATTTGAATCCCTGAAAAGGTTGGACGATCGGGGGGGATATATCAGACCGTTCCGCTCAGGACATCGCCGGATGGGATGTTTTTGTGCAGCCAGGATGAGATATTCTTTCGGGTATCGGCTGAAAGTTCTTTGTCCAAGATTTCAAAATGCATTACATCCGTTGCCCTTTCATAGATCATCATGACCCGGGCAGGGTCCTTTCCCTCGGAGGTCAGCCCTGCTGCCGGGGGAGATCAAATACCCCGTGCAGACGATTGGTGTATCTCTTATTTTCCATGATGTTCTCTTTTCCCGGCTATCTGTGATGTGCCGGAGTGTTGGAATGTCCATCTTCAATTTCTCTTTATTTCCTCGTTAAGCTAAGGATGAATTGTTAAGAACATATTAGTTTTTCAGAAGCAAAAACCCTTCCTGACCCGCCGACTTCTCGAATGGCGGGCCAGGGGGGCATCAGTAGCGATCAGCTACCGTTTACGCCTTTGGCGATGCGGTCGCCGATCTCCTTGTCAATGTTGCGCCAATATTCGAACGCTCGCTTCAGCACCGGCTCGGACACGCCTTTTTTGAGGTGTCCGACCACGTTGGACACCAGCCGGTCGCGCTGGGCGTCGTCCATGACTTTCCGAACCAGGGTGCCGGGCTGACCAAAGTCATCATCATCCTTACGTAGCGTATAGGCGGCGCGGATGAACTCGCCGGAGGCGTTCCAGGTGGCTGCCTCCCGATACCGCTCACTGTCAGCCTTTGGGCCGCCCTTCGAGTTCGGCGCGTACACCGGGTCGGATACGTTTATAACCCGCATGGCGCCGTCCTTGCTGTAACTGTGCACCGGTACCTTTGGCCGGTTGACCGGGATCTGTTTATAGTTGACTCCCAGGCGGGCACGGTGGGCGTCGGCGTAAGAGAAGAGGCGGGCAAGCAACATCTTGTCCGGGCTGGCGCCGATCCCGGGCACGAGGCTGTTCGGTTCGAACGCGGCCTGCTCGATTTCGGTGTGGAAGTCGGTCGGGTTTCGGTTCAGTGTCAGCCGGCCGACCTCGTGCGTCGGATAATCACTGTGCGGCCATACCTTTGTGAGATCAAAGGGGTTGAACCGATAGGTCTCGGCCTCCTTGAAGGGCATGATCTGCACCTTCAGCGTCCAGCTGGGGTAATCCCCCCTCTTGATTGCCTCGAACAGATCACGCCTGTGGTAATCGGCGTCAACACCGGCCAGCCGATCCGCCTCCTCTTGCGTGAGGAAATCGATGCCCTGGTCGGTTTTGAAGTGGTACTTCACCCAGAAGCGCTCTCCTTTGGCATTGACCCACATATACGTGTGGCTCGAGTAGCCGTTCATATGCCGCCAGTTCTTGGGAATCCCGCGATCCCCCATCAGCCACGTGACCTGGTGCGCCGACTCGGGCGACAGGGTCCAGAAATCCCATTGCATGTCGTTGTCGCGCAGGCCGTTGTCCGCACGGCGCTTTTGGGAACGGATGAAATGCTGAAATTTCATGGGATCACGCACGAAAAACACCGGAGTGTTGTTCCCCACCATGTCGTAATTGCCCTCGCTGGTGTAGAACTTCAGGGCAAAACCGCGTGGGTCCCGCCAGGTGTCCGGGCTGCCGCGCTCGCCGGCCACGGTGGAAAATCGGATCAACGTATCCGTTTTCGCGCCCGGCTGGAAAACCGCGGCCTTGGTGTATTTGCTGACATCCTTGGTCACCTCAAAGTATCCGAAGGCTCCGGAACCTTTCGCATGGGGCTGACGCTCCGGAATCCGTTCCCGGTTGAAGTTGGCCATCTGCTCGATGAGGTAGTAGTCTTGCAGCAGGATGGGGCCGTCGGGTCCAACAGTGAAGGAGAACTCATCGCTGGCTACGGGGATTCCGGCATCGTTTGTTGTGGGTTTAGGACGGTCATCTTTCATGATCATTTCTCCTTGCAAAATTCAAAACGGTTAATTCTCACTGCTTCCCTTCTTCTTTTCCCTCTACATTCACCACATTTTCAGCAAAATACAATGGGGTGAATCAGGTATTTACAAGGGTGGAAAATAGTACGGATGCAATGTGGCCTTGATCGGAGGGAATTCCGGGATATCTGACAGAAGAGGATGGCGCGTACGTTCAGCAATGCGCCCACGACAACTCCTGGGTGAGTAAATAGCTTGGCCTGTGCTTACTCCGTGTACCGACTGTTTGGCTCACTGCACCGGTCGACATTTTCCAGGAGATTCCTTCATCAGGTTTTGAATGGCCCGAAGATCCGGAATGCCGTCCCATCCTCCGCCATTTCTGCACTTGAGCGCTGCCGCGGCGGAAGCAAACGCCATACACCGACCCATGTTCCAGCCCTTCAAAAATCCAAAGATGTACGCGCCGTGATAGACATCTCCCGCCCCGGTGGTGTCTATTGAGGCCACGGGAAAGGCCTCCTGGCGAACGATCCCGCCCCGATCAAGGCCGATGGAGCCCTTCGCCCCCAGGGTAATCACCACTTGTTTGGGGCCCAGCTCTCTCAGGCATTCCACGGCCTTTTGACGGGGCACGTCGGGCCCGGTGAAGGCATCGGCAAATGCTTGCGATGCAATGAGGATATCCACCCCGGGGATCATGTCCAGTGTGCCGTCTCTCACTGTTCCTGCATCCATGACCACGGTCATACCGAGCGATCTGGCCTGTCGCGCCGCTTCTTTGCCGGCATCCAGCATCAGCCCGTCCAAATGCAGAACGCGAGCCTTGGGGAACGAATGCAATGAAAACTCCATCGGCGAGAGTTCGGGGGCACTGCTCCGATTCCAGAAGATGGTTCGCTTCCCTTCACTTCCGCTGACGACGATGAAGGCGAATTGTGAGTTGAGGCCCGGTGCAATTTTTAGAAAGGATGTGTTCACGCCCTCTTTCTTCAGCGTACGGACAATTTGAACTCCGAACGGGTCGTCTGAAATACTCCCCAGGAAAGAACAGGGAACCCCCGACCGTGTCAAGGTCACGAGGGCCGTGGCGGCCGGACCTCCGCAACTGGAAAAGAGACCATCCATTTCCATTTTGGTGTCTTCGGGCGGATAGGTCGGCACGCGGCCCACATAATCCACACAAACCTGCCCCAATCCCACCACCTGAATCGATTCAAGTTTCTTTTCGGACATAACTATGGATTCGGGAAGAAGAATCTCAATGTAGTTTTTGTGATGCTCATGATGTTGGCTTTCTTGGTTGACCAAACACAGCAGCTCTGTTGTCCGTTATTTCGAGCCACATGGCATAAACTCGGCAGCAAAAGAGAGCTGTGGGATCGTATGAGATCCTTGTTCAGAGACTTCGCCCTCAAATCGATGAAGATGCGTTACGAAGCCCTCCTTTACGGAATAGAATTCCAAGAACTGTTTATCTTATATGACAGCGAGTGATTTCAGTATGAAAAATTCGGATGCACGAAAATTATCAATTCTAACAAATTGGCATCTGCAGAGATGGTAGTTTCAGTGCCTACCCGCTTTGAAGTTTCAATTCCGGGATAGTTGGCCGGATCTTTAGGGTTTAGGCTTTCATTTTTCCAGTTTCTGCTCCAATCGCGCCATGGCCGCTATAAATGCATGCCGATTCTCCCTAGCATAGGGGTTGTATTGATGCATGTCCATGAAAAGCTGCCAGGTATCGTGGGTCACCACCCCCAGGATATGGAGCAGACGTTTGTACCCTTCCGTATCGATAATGAGTTCCCGTGCGCCGAATTCCTCCAACGAACGGCCGATGAAATGGGTCAGGGAGAGGCTGACGGCGATCTGGCGGTCATGTTCTTCGGGTGTGGTTTCGATCACGTTGAGCCCCTTTCCGGTCAGGTAATCTTTCACTTTTTGATACCGGGCATCATTGATCCGAACGTTGCAGAGAACGATCTTCCGATCATGGAGAGACGCCGCCGCACTGTCGGGGCCGAACATGGGGTGTGTGGCCAACAGGGAGACCGACGGCGGAAGCGCCGCTGTCATCCACTCCACCGGGATAGACCTTTACGGAGCAGACATCCACCACGACGGCATCCGGACGCAACAATGGGGCTATCTGGTTAAGGATCTCCCGCATGGTGGAAATGGGAACGCTCAGGATAACGATTTTTTGACCGCATGCCTCCTCCAGAGTCGCGGGTATTGCCCCCGCCCCTTTTATCTCCGCCGATTTGTCACTCCGGTTAAAGACCTTAACAGGGTAATCCTCCGCCAGATATCCGGCCATTAGCCGCCCGAATCTGCCGAAACCGATAATTCCGATCATGATGGTTGCTCAAAGTCTGCTGGTTTTCGCCTATCCTTTCATGGATCACTTGCTCAATTCGCTCAAGCCCCGGAATCAGCCGGTCTTCCTCTATGGCGTAACAGATGCGGATATGCCCGTTTCCTCCGAATGCCTCGCCCGGCGTCACGGCCACATGGACACGCTGCAATATCTCCGCTGCCAGGTCCTCTGCGCCTTCACCGTTTTTCAGAAAGCGGGTGACGTCGGGAAACACGTAAAAAGCGCCTCGGGGGGTGTGGCACGGCAATTCCTTGAGCATCTTCAGGGTGATATCCCGCTTTTCTGCAGCGCCTCCCGCCAGCGAATCAAAATCGGATGGGTCGCAGCCGGGCGGCTGGCCAGTGCGCCGTGCTGCACAAAGGTACACACATTGCCTGTTAAATGACTCTGCAGGCTCGACATGGCGGAGATGATATTTTCAGGCGCAACACCGTAGCCGATCCTGAATCCGGTCATGCAAAAAGTCTTTGAGAAGCTTCCGGCCACGATCAGGCGGTTCCCGAATATGGGGAAACTCAAAGAGGCTGGCATGGGTCCATCCGTCATAGACAAACGCCTCGTAGGCCTCATCCGATATGAGATACAGGTCATGGGCCCAGGCCAGATCGGCGATTTTTCTCAGATCTTCCCGGGGGTAAACCGCACCGGTAGGGTTGTTGGGGCTGTTGATGATGATGGCCTTGGTACGGGCATTAATGGCCCGTTCGATGGCATCGCAATCAAGCTGATGGGCCGCCGTATCCACCAGAACCGGCAGGGCGCCCGCCAATTTGATCTGTTCGCAGAAACTGACCCAGCAAGGCCGGGGGATGATCACCTCGTCTCCCGGATTACAAAGCACCTGCAGCGCCATGTAGAGCGCCTGCTTGGATCCGTTGGTTACGACGACGTTCTCCTCTCCATACCCGCCGAACCGCCCACCGATCGCTTTGCGAAGCTCCGGAATCCCCGACACGGGGCCGTAACGGGTTTCGCCCCCCATGAGGGCTGCGGCGGTTTGGGAAAGGACATCGGGGGAAGGGGATTCGTCCGGTTCGCCGATACCCAGATTGATAATATCGTGCCCCTTTCTTCGAAGGCCGTCAATCACGCCGCTCAGGCGGACGGTTCTTGATGACGATACCTGCCGAATACGCTCTGAGAGCTGTTTCATGGTTTATTCATCCCCGCATTTCTTAAAACCACTGTTCGCGGATCACCGCTTCCAACTCCACTGACGGGATCGGCTCCACCACGGCTTCGCCCATGCGGCGAAGGAGAACGAAATGAACCGTATCGTTCTCCCGCTTCTTATCGTGGCGCAGGGCGTCAATGGCCTTTTTTTGTCAAATGTCATTTGCGTCGGAAGCCTGAGCGCCTGGAGCAGACCCTCCAGGCGAGCGACCTGGGCTTCGCTAGGTAACCTCTCCGGGCGGAAAGTCTTGCAGCCACCATCATTCCGATGCTGACTGCTTCCCCATGGGGCGCGCCGGTGATCTTTTCCACGGCATGGCCGAAGGTATGCCCGAAATTGAGCTTGCGACGCTCTCCGGTTTCCTTTTCGTCCCGGTTCACGATTTCCGATTTGATCACCACCGAGTCATATACCATTCTCCGAACGGTCGGCGGCGACAGGGCCAATACTTCTCCGACGTTTTCTTCGAGATAACAAAAAAGGCCATCATCCGCGATGGCGGCATGTTTGACGATTTCCGCCAGACCGCATCCCCGATCCCGCTCCGAGAGTGTTTGCAGGACCTCGGGATCGCAAATGACAAACTCGGGTTGATTGAACATACCCACCATGTTCTTGTAGCCGGAAAAATTAACGCCGTTTTTCCCGCCCGCACTGGCATCCACCTGGGCCAGCAATGTGGTTGCCGCAAACCCGAATCGGACACCCCGCAGGTAGGTGGAGGCTACGAACCCGGTGATATCGCATACGATGCCGCCACCGATTCCCACAATAAAAGCGGTTCGATCGATTTCGTTGATCCACCAGTTTCCGGAAAATCTCGTTGACCGTCTCAAGGGTCTTGATACCTTCACCCATGCCGATCTCAATGATCAGGGCTTCGGGGAATAGATCTCCGTAAAGACGGCGGACATTCTCGTCGGTGATGACGACCGTAGGCGACGGCGGTAAATAAGCGCCGAGATTTTTAAGCTTTTCACCCACAAGGAGGGTGGTTTTGCCGGTACTTCCTGAATCTCAAGGGTCTTCATCCGTCTGTTGCTCCGAATAAGGTCTGTTTTGGATCATCTACAAAGGGATCAAACCCCGCCGACACGGAATACCTTCCGTTTCCGGTCCGGACCGGCGCCCCCGACCGGGCAAGGCCGTTTCGCATCAACTGCTGATGGGCCGTTCGCATAAGGTTTGGGTGGTTTCCCAGGAAATGCACTGATCCGTGATCGACACCCCGTATGTCATGGTCTTCAAATCGCCGGTATTCTTCTGGTTGCCTTCATGAATATTGCTTTCGAGCATCATTCCCACGATGGCATCGTTGCCGTCCATCTTCTGATTGATGACATCCTGCCAGACAATGGCCTGGTTTTCATGATTTTTCCAGGAATTGGCGTGGGAGCAATCCACCACGATGGCGTCGGACAAGCCCTTTTTTTGCAGTTGATCGATCGCCTGGCGAATGCTGACGGAATCGTAATTGGGTCGGTCTCCTCCCCGTAATACGATGTGGGCATGGGGATTTCCGGTGGTATTGACGATGCTGGCCCGCCCGTTGGGATCAATGCCTAAAAAACTCTGGGAAGATCCGGCCGCGATCATGGCATTGACGGCGTTGCTCAGGCCGCCGTCCGTGCAGTTTTTGAACCCCACCGGCATGGAGAGGCCCGAGGCCATTTCGCGATGTATCTGGGATTCGGTGGTCCGGGCGCCGACGGCGGCCCAGGAGATCAATCCGGCAATATATTGCGGCGTAATGGGGTCCAGCATCTCCGTCCCCGCGGGAAGCCCCATTTCCGTAATATCGAGCAGAAGCTTGCGGGCCTTTCGGATACCGGTCATGATATCATAGGTGTCGTCCAGGTGGGGATCATTGATCAGGCCTTTCCAGCCGATGCTGGTCCTCGGTTTTTCGAAATAGACGCGCATGACCACCATCAGGGTGTCCGCCACTTCCTTTCTCAGCCGATTCAACCGCTCCGCATAATCCAGGGCGGCGGCTTCATCATGGATGGAACACGGTCCCGCCACCACCAGCAATCTCTTGTCTTCTTTCTTCAAGATACGCTGGATCTCTTCCCTGCTCTTCAATATCGTTTCACCGGCGCGCTCCGAGACGGGAAATTCTTCCTTTAAGGCATCGGGGGCGATCAAGGGGTTGAATGAGGCGATATGGACATCGTAAGTCTTTCTCATGGCGAATGTTCCTCTTCCTGGAAGTAAAAGGGCCGGGAGAAGCGGTGCTTCACGCGGCCCTTGAAACAAAAAAAAGCCGCGGGCTTGTCTGCCGGCGACTTTTTAGTGGGTTGAATGTGGAAACTTTCAGCAGTGCACAGGCAGACAGGTGGTATAAAAATACAACCAATAATAGAGAAATCTGTCCGTAAACCGGTGCGTCACTGGAGTCTTCCTTAAATAGATATCATTTAATAATTCTGTCGATAATGTGTTATGACTACAAAAATATTTCAGGGATGTCAAGGCATTTTTTACTCAGACGGCCTGGAGCTGAGATCTCCCGCTTGTAAGTGGGATTCATTCTGAGGGAACCCTAACGGCGGCGCGAACCGCCCAATATGCCGCCCAGTAGGCCTCGTAGGATCTGCCGGCCGATCTGGTTTCCTATGGTGCGTGCGGTCTGCTTGGCCATGGTTTCCAAAACTCCCTGCCTGCGTTTGGTGCCCCACAACCAATCGCCTAACCACCCCCATTTCGAAGGTTGTTTCTTCCTCGGCTTGATGGGGCAAAGATCCGGTTCCTTCCTTCTCCAGTGTCCGCTGTTTCAGGATCTCGTAGGCTGACTCGCGGTTGATCGGCGAGTCGTACTTGCCGCCTACCGGGCTTCGTGCCCGCACCGTTGCGCGCTCTTCCGGCGTGACCGCCCCCATCCGGCAGCGCGGGGGACAGATCAGCGTGCGCTCCACCGGCATGGGTACGCCCTTTTCCTGGAGAGTGGAAACCAGGGCCTCGCCAACCTCGAGCTGGGATATGACCTCGGCGACGTTGAGCCCGGGATTGGCCTACGAACGTTTCGGCGGCGGTTCGCACCGCCTTCTGGTCACGCGGGGTGTAAGCGCGCAGGGCGTGCTGGATGCGGTTTCCCAGTTGGCCGAGGATCTCGTTCGGCACGTCGTCGGGGAATTGCGAGCAGAAGTACACCCCGACGCCTTTTGAACGGATGATTCGTATGACCTGCTCCACCCTTTGACGCAGCATGGGGGGCGCGTCATCGAAGAGTAAATGGGCCTCATCAAAAAAGAAAACCAGTTTCGGCTTGTCAAGATCCCCCACCTCGGGCAGGTTTTCAAAGAGCTCTGAGAGCAGCCACAGGAGAAAGCTCGAATACAATCGTGGCTTCAAGATGAGTTGGTCCGCGGCAAGGATGTTGATGATCCCGCGGCCGCTGAGATCGGTGCGCATCAGATCGGCCAGTTCCAGCGCAGGCTCGCCGAAAAATGTTTCGCCCCCCTCGCGTTCCAGAGACAGAAGAGCGCGCTGAATGGCGGCCACCGACTGCGTGTTGACCAGGCCGTACTCGTGTGGAAATCTCCTTGCGGTTGTCGGCGACAAACCCCAAAAGGGCGCGCAGATCATCCATGTCCAGCAGCAAGAGGCCTCGATCGTCGGCCAACTTGAAGACGATTTCGAGTACCCCGGTCTGGGTGTCGTTGAGTTCGAGGATACGCCCTAACAGGGTCGGCCCGATCTCGCTCATGGTGGTCCGTACCGGATGACCCGCACGGCCGTACAGGTCCCAGAAAAGCACCGGATTCGCCTCATTCACGTACCCGTCCATGCCGATTTGGGCCACGCGCTGCCGGATCTTCTCGTTGGGGATGCCGGCCATCGCCAGACCGGCCACATCGCCTTTCACGTCGCTCATGAACACGGGAACGCCCATACGTGAGAAACCTTCCGCCAACACCATGAGAGAAATCGTCTTGCCCGTACCGGTAGCTCCCGCGATCAGCCCGTGGCGGTTGCCGTATTTGGCAAGCAGGTGAACGGGCTGTTCGCCCTTGCCGATAAGTATCTGATTCACACACTCCCTCCTTTTTGAAGATGCAAATAGTACGGCCCGACATCATGATTGCAGCGACCGTTACCCTTTGTAATCGTTTTGAAAACCTGCTTTTCCGTTCCTGAGGAAATGGGCGAAGTCCCACTCAGGCTTTTCCAGATGATCCAGGAACTCCGGTCGTACTACGTAGGTCATAGCAAGCAAAGTCGTTCCGTCCTCCAGATCGATCCGCACGAGTCTGCGTTCATACATCTCGCCCTCGAAAGCGTCCAAGCGGTCCCACGCCGAATCGGGCACGTTCCGGTAAACCATTCCCTCGACAAGCTTTTTTTCATCCCGCACGAGCGCCGGATAAGGCTCGCCTTTGACGGACCACCGACTATACCCTTTCAAGGTTCCGGGTGACGGGGATGGCGGATGGCAACCCGATACGTCTCCCATGATGTCCTCACACATCAACGTACCATAGGCAAAAAGATTCTCCATTTCTATTTTCCACCGATCTTCAAATAATCATTCATGGTTCCCGTAGCGCCGAGCCGCATCTTATGGATAAGATATATAAAGAGATAGGCGGTCTGCATCGCATCCTGGAAGGCATTGTGTTCGCCGAATCTTGGCAGATGAAACTCTTCACTCAACGACGAAAGCCTGTAAGCATTGGGCTTCTCGCGATGATCCACATGAGGGCCGTTCAATGATTCCTTGTACGCCATGGCAAGCCGCATGGTATCCAGGCTTGAACTTTTCATCATTCCGCTTAGATAATTCTGACATGCACGATTAACAAAGCCCAGATCCAGAAGCACGTGATGCCCTATTAGAAAAGCACCCCCGCAATAATCCACAAAACGGGGCAGGACGTCCACAATGCTCTCGGCCCCTGATAATTCGCGAGGAGTAATGCGATGGATGAGGGTACTGGCAGTATAGAGTTTTCCCCGTGGCTTGATCAGCGCATAAAAGGTGTCCCCGCAACAGATCCGCAAATTTCTTATGCGCACGGCGCCGATGGCGATAATCTCATCCTTGCGCGGATTCAAGCCGGTTAACTCGGTGTCAAAAACCACAAATTCACAATTCCGGATCGGGACATGTCTGTCGACGGCGGCGCTGATCAGGTTATTGGCAACGATGGAGGGATGCGTCGGTTTTTTAGATGAGAAAAGATTTTTCATATACGTTGTGAGCGGCAAAAGCGGGAAGTGAGTGCCTCAGCCGGATATTCGTGTCCATGGCAATTTGTGCACAAAAAATCAGCGTTTATCCAAGAGCCCGAACTCATGTCGCGCAAACGCCTGTAAACGCCTGATGACCTCAAAGGCCTCTTTGAGTGCCTGCTTTTCCAGATCGGAGAGATCGCCTGGATTGATCCAGTTGTTCGGCATATGTCCGTCCTCTATCAAATGGAGTTGATGGACCAGCCTTAAATGCATCAGCAGTTCATACGCCTCCACCAGTTCGGATCCCAGGTCGCCAGGGATGTGCTGCCTCTCCAGAAGCAAGCGGAGCCTTTCCAGCGTATTGGTTTTGCCGATCCCGTGTTTCAAGGCCATGGCCCTTGCAAAAACCACAAAAAAAACCAGGGCCTTCCCCTCTACATCGAGGGCATCGCTGTATTGGCCGTCCTTCTCGACCACGAAATTTCCATAAAAAGAGAGGGGCGGTTGCGAAGAGATGCAATTCCGGATCAGAAAGTGCAGGAATGGAGTTTCTCCCCTGGTCAAGGCAAGCACTTGCTCTCTTAGCTTCTTCGCGAGAGAAGCATTTCCGGCCCCGGACCTGAAATCGAAAAACAGGGCAGGATCAAAATTCCTTTCCCGGTCCGGAAATCTGCACCAATCCCGAAAGTATCTGTCCCACACGGATTGCGGCTGTCGCCATTTCGGGTCCGCGGCCGTGGGTTCGCCCGGGTCCGATGAATACCCGCAAGCAACGAGATGCCTGACGGCCTGCTCGGATAACATCCTGAAATATTCGGCGGCTTCCCTGTTTGTATTCTCTTCCTGGCAATCTTCATAAACAACGGCATTGGTCTGGTTCCCTCTGAAAACCTGTTCCTGACGTCCCTCGCTGCCGATTAGCAACCATGAAAAGGGCAGGGGGCTTTTCCCGATTTCTTCCCGAAGCAGCGTGAGCAACCGGTCCAGGACATGGTCGTTCAACACCGAAATCATTCTGGTTACATTGCAGGCCTTTGCCCCTTCTTCAATGAGCGGGCGTACGATCATGGGAATCTTTTTACTGAGTTCATACAGACCGCTGATCTGTTGTTGCGCCTGAATTTCCCGGAAAAGAAAATAGGGGGAACTGCCCTGGGCCACCATGATGTCGTGGGTGGTGAGCATCCTGGTGATCTTCCCATCCTCTTCAACGGCAAGATGGTGAATTCGGTTTTCAATCATGGTAAGCAGGGCGTCAAAACAGACGGCATTACCGGAAATAGTCTGAACCGGCGTCACCATGATTTCCGACGCCCTGGTATGATAATCCAGCCCCTTGGCTACAACCTTGCCGCGAATATCCTTGTCCGTAACAATGCCGACGATTTCTCCCCGGTCATCCGTCAATAAAAGAGAGCCGATCCTTTTCTCTGACATCAACCGGGATACCTGCTGGACAGAGGTGTGCAGCGGTGCGGTAAAAAGCGTATCCTTGGAGAATTCCCCGACCCTGACGTTAAAGAGAAACAGCCGCCCTTCGGTACGGGGAGAAATTTTCTGCTGCCGAAGTTCGGAATATACCGGCTGGACCATCTTCTCCGACATGGTACTGAGGTAATGCTGTTTTACTTTGCGGTTCGTATCTAAGAGGTTCAGAAAATCCCTTTTGTCAAAGAGAAAACAGAAGGTGTCCTCCAAGGTCTCAATATTGAGATTTGCCCTTGTATTTTGAATGATTGGAAGAGCCCCGAAATGCTCTCCTTCCCCCCGGAAGTCCTTTAAGGTCATGTTCCCGAGGGGATCCAGCCGGTAACTGCGCACCCCCCCCTTCTGGATGATGTAAAAGTGGGTCACTTCCGTTTCGCCCTGTCGAAAAATAAGGGTTCCATTTGGAAAGAAATCAATGGTGGCCCTTTGGGCGAACTTCCTGAGAGCGGTTCGGTCCAGCTCACTGAAGGGAAATTTGTTGCTTAAGAATTCCAGAACAACCGCATGGGAGACAGCATTTGTGTCCATGAAACCGCCCAAAGCAAAAAGCAGGAGGATGAATGTCGCGTGAAAATGAGGTTTTTCGCTGACTATCCGTCTTTCTTGTCTGCAAGCGCCGGAATAAGAGTATCTTTTGGAAACATTTTGAGATAGAGAAACGCGGAAATTGCGATCATCGCAAGCACAAAAAGAAATTCGGGAAATTGCCAATTCTCCGGGGAGACGAACGACAGGACCGACAGTACGCACAGGAACAGGTAGCCGTTGCGCCTGAAGAAGAGGATCTCTTTCAGTACGTACATATTGATCACGGGAACAACGAGGAGGATGAGCGCTTCAATCCCTTTGACGCCATAAACCACCCCCAGGATTTTACCTGTTGTGACAAACAGAAGGATCAGAGACAGGAAAATGTTGAGATACCTGTAGGCCTTCTTATCCTTTAACAGCGCCTTACTATTCAGAAAATTTCGCAGTTTAAATCTATTTTCATTGTCCTTGAGCCGTTTCCAGATCTGAAATCTATCCTTGCCTTCTGAAAGCAGCAAATCCACTTGATCGTTCAGTTCATCTTTCATGGAATTATCCGAAATGGCTCATAAATTATTGCTATTTAAAGCTATTTTGTCTTCAGGCACAGGACTCCTCTTGTTGATCCTATTCTTCCACTTGACGAGGAGAAATATCATAGTAGAATAAAAAAGTACAACTTTTCTTCTTTTTCTGATAAACATGAACCTGATCGTAGTCTTCGGCATGCGGTCCTCACGCTCACCCGAATCAAACACAATGCACTCGTGCAGGCCACTTGCCGACCTATTTAAGCCCTGAGCTGAAACTCGAACAGCCCATCAAAATACAGGTGAAAACATGGCGAAAAGAACTCACTGGGCCGATCAATATGTTGAGAAGAAAAAAAGCGCTTTCGACGCGATGAAGATCATCAGGGGAGGCCAGCGGGTTTTTATCGGCTCTACTTGCGGCGAACCGCAGCACCTGGTCAAAGCCCTCTCGGAAACATCCAATTTGTTTTCCGATATCGAAATTGTCCGATTGATGGCGCTGGAGAGTACCCCCTTGAGTCTCATCGCGGATAAGACTATGTCCAAGGCCATGAATATCCGGTCTTTCTACCTTGGTTCCGCGAGAACAAGCGGTATCCGCCAGAATATGCGGTTTATCACGCCCATCAACCTTTCCGAAATCCCCCGTCTTTTTAAGAGCAGGCAGTTGCCTATTCACGTGGCCCTGATCCAGGTGTCCGTTCCGGATGACTTCGGTTGGATGAGCTTGGGTGTTTCCGTGGATATCACACAGGCCGCCGCCCTGTCCGCGGATATGGTCATTGCCCAGGTCAATGCCAGGATGCCGCGCGTCCTGGGCCAGAGTTTTATCCATGTAGACGACGTGGATGTGATTGTCGAACATGATGAGGAGCTTCTGACTATCACCCAAATGCCGGAGTTGGAAACGGCCAATGCCATCGGACAGCTTGTGGCCCGATTGATCGATGATGGTTCAACCATACAGATTGGACCGGGTGTGACTTCCCAGGCCACCCTGCTGGCCCTCTCCAATAAAAATGATTTGGGTGTTCACAGCCAGTATATCACGGATGACGTCATGCATCTCGTAGCACGGGGCGCTATCACGAACAGGAAAAAAGGGTTTAACGAAGGTAAACTGGTTGCAAGCAGCGCAATTGGCAGTCCGTTGCTTTACGAGTACATCCATGACAACCCGTCCATTGATTTTTACCCTTCCGATTATGTAAATGATCCCGGAATCATCGCGCGACACAACAAAATGGTATGCATCAATGTGGGCATGTCGATGGACCTTACGGGACAACTGGCCGCGGATGCGCTTTCTCACAATTACTATTCCGGCGTAACCGGTATACTGGATTTCATGAGAGGCGCCTCCCGTTCTCCGGGAGGCAAATCGATCGTTTTGCTGACCTCGACCTTCGCGAAGGGAAGGCAGAGCAGAATTGTGCCCATGCTCGAAAACACAGCGGTGGTGGTACCGAGGGGAGATGTCCATTATGTGGTGACCGAATACGGGGTCGTAAACCTTTTCGGAAAAAGCTTTCAGGAACGCGCCATGGCCATGATCAGCATCGCGCACCCCGATTTCAGGGAGGAGCTGTTTCTCCGGGCAAAAGAAATGGGCCTGTTGGGCCAGGACAGAACACTGTCCGAGTCCATTCAAGGGATTTACCCCGCAAGGCTGGAGGAAATACGGAAAATCGACGGAGAAGAGGTCGTTTTTCGGCCCGCAAAACCCGTGGATGAAAGACGAATCCAGGAACATTTCTATTCTCTGAGCCATGATGATGTGGTCGCCAGGTTTTTCCACAAGAAGCACAGCTTTTTCAAGGACGACCTTGCGGGCATGCTTCAGATTGATTATGTCAACGACATGACCATGCTGGCCGTAGTGGGGGAGGTCGGGTTCGGGAAGGTCATCGGCCTTGGCGAGTACCTGCTGGTTCCTTCAAAAAACATGGCGGAAGTTGCTTTTTCGGTGAGCAGGGAATATCAGGGCAAAAAGATTGGCAAAATCCTTCTGCGCAAACTGGCCCAGGCCGCCCTCGAAAACGGCATCTCCGGTTTGTTTGCTATCACTTCGCCCAGCAACCTGGGAATGATTCGACTGTTTAAGACCTTGCCGTACAAGGTCAGGAGTGTGTTTGAGGACGATATGGTCGTACTGAGCTGCCGGTTCGACGAATCTGCATAAAGAATCGTCCCCCTTCACCTGTAAATTTTTCATTGACAAATTGCCTCGAAGCAATTTAAAAAGTTAGCGGCCTAGAGAAGTCTCTGAGAAATGTTGTGGATCAAAGCTGTTGCTTTAAGTGATCGGTCCATTTGAAAACAGCTTCTTTTCGCAACCAAACCTGTTTTACTTGAACAAGGAGGAAGCAAGCATGGCGGAAAAAGAAAGTGTGGAAACTTCTGAATCGCAGATTGCTGTTCACTGGCAGGAAGAGGGTTATTATTATCCTTCAACGAAATTCATCGCCCAGGCCAACATGACGGACGAAACAATTTATGAAAGATTCAGCCTGGAGAATTTCCCCAACTGTTATAAGGAATATGCAGACCTTCTGGAATGGAATGAATACTGGCATACCATCCTTGATACCAGTGATGCTCCCTGTTGGAAATGGTTTGTTGGCGGCAAGATAAACGCCAGTTACAACTGCATCGACCGACACCTCAAGAATCACAAGAACAAGACTGCCATCCACTTTGTTCCGGAATTGGAAAATGAGAAAGTCGAACACATCACCTACCAGGAACTCTATGTTCGGGTGAATGAGTTTGCCGCCATTCTAAGAGACTTCGCAGGGTTGAAAAAAGGCGACAGGGTAACGCTTCACATGCCCATGTGCGCCGAGCTTCCCATCACCATGCTGGCCTGTGCCAGGCTGGGCATTATTCATTCGGAGGTGTTCGGTGGATTCAGCGGCCGCGCCTGCGCCGATAGAATAGTTGATTCCCAGAGCAATGTTCTGATCACCATCGACGGCTATTATCGCGGCGGCAAGCTTCTGGACCATAAACAGAACGCCGATATCGCCCTCAAACTGGCGGAGAAGGATGGCCAGATCGTGGACAAGGTCCTGGTATGGCAACGTTATCCCGGAAAGAATTCAACCCCGACCCCGATGGTAAAAAACCGCGACTATTTCATCAATGATCTGCTGAAAGACTATTATGGCGCAAGGGTAGCGCCGGTTCCGATCCCCGCGGAAGATCCCCTGTTTTTGATGTATACAAGCGGGACCACGGGAAAACCAAAGGGCTGTCAGCACAGTACGGGCGGGTATCTTGCATACGTAACCGGGACCTCTAAATATATTCTGGATATTCACCCCGAGGATGTGTACTGGTGTATGGCCGACATCGGCTGGATTACCGGTCATTCCTATATCGTTTACGGGCCCCTTTCGTTAGGCGCCTCGACCATTATCTATGAGGGCGTTCCCACCTATCCCGATGCGGGCAGGGCTTGGCGGATCGCGCAAGATCTGGACGTCAACATCTTCCATACGGCACCTACCGCCATCCGGGCCCTTCGAAAAGTCGGGCCTGATGAGCCGGCCAAATATAAATATCATTTCAAACACATGACGACCGTCGGGGAGCCGATCGAACCCGAAGTGTGGAAGTGGTACCACAAGGAGGTGGGCAAAGGAGAGGCGATCATCGTCGATACCTGGTGGCAGACGGAAACAGGCGGATTTCTCTGCAGCACCATGCCGGCCATAACGCCTATGAAACCGGGTAGTGCGGGCCCTGCGCTGCCGGGCATTCATCCCGTGATTTACGATGAGGAAGGGGATATCCTCGAAGCAGGTTCCGGAAAAGCGGGGAATATCTGTATTCAAAACCCCTGGCCGGGCGCTTTTCAGACCATCTGGGGTGACCGGGATAGGTTTGTAAGCACCTATTACGCGAGGTACTGCAAAGATCCCAAAAGCAAAGACTGGCGCGACTGGCCTTACCTTACCGGCGACGCGGCCGTCCAGGCGGAGGACGGATATTATCGAATCTTGGGAAGAATCGATGACGTGATCAATGTGTCCGGTCATCGCTTGGGCACAAAAGAGATTGAATCCGCGGCAATGGTTGTCCCGGAAGTGGCGGAGGCCGCGGTGGTTCCCGTAGCCCATGACATCAAGGGCAAGGAACCGGATCTGTATATCGCCTTGAAACCCGGTATTGAACCATCCGATGCATTGGCCAAAAAAATTTCCGATATGATTTGCGAGCAAATCGGGAAGATCGCGAAGCCGCGATGCGTCTGGCTGGTGAAGGATATGCCGAAGACCCGTTCGGGAAAGATCATGCGAAGGGTTCTTGCTTCCATTTCCAATGACAGAGACGTGGGCGATGTCACCACCCTTGCAAATCCAGAGATCGTGACGGAAATCCAGGAGATGATGAAAAAAAAGTGATTGTCGCCTAAGGCCTGTCGTCAACCTGTCCAGACCATTTGCGGCGGGCAGGCTGACGCAACCAATCGGAAATATGTCAGAACCTGCGAAAGGGTATAAAGGAAGGGGCCTATGACCAACGGATATCTTACGCAATATAAGCAGTCCATTGAAGATCCCAATGGCTTCTGGAGCGTACCGGCAGAGGATTGCCATTGGTATAAAAAATGGGACAAGGTTTTAGACGATACCAACAAGCCATTTTACAGATGGTTTACAGGGGGCATGGTCAATACCTGCTACAATGCCCTCGACCTACATGTGGAAAACGGCATCGGGGATCAGACCGCCCTGATCTATGACAGCCCGGTTACCGACACCATAAAAAAATTCACGTACCTTCAACTTCGAGAGGAGGTTGCCCGATTCGCCGGGGTTCTTTCGTCAAAAGGCGTTCAAAAGGGGGATCGCGTCCTTCTCTACATGCCCATGGTGCCCGAGGCGGCTATTGCCATGCTGGCCTGTGCCCGGCTTGGTGCGGTCCATTCGGTGGTTTTCGGCGGATTTGCCCCAAAGGAACTGGCCATCCGGATCAATGACGCAAAACCGAAAGTGATTGTTTCCGCTTCGTGCGGAATAGAAGTGAAAAGGGTTATCCCCTACAAACCGCTCCTTGAAGAGGCCCTGAATATTGCGGCGGCCAAACCGGAGGCCTGTATTATCCTGCAGAGGCCCCAGGAGACCGCCTCCATGACAGCGGGGATGGACTACGATTGGCATGAGGAGATGAAAAAGGCAACACCCGCGGATTGCGTTCCCGTCGCGGCCACGGACCCCTTGTACATTCTGTACACATCGGGGACCACCGGCATTCCTAAGGGCGTTGTCCGGGATAACGGCGGGCACATGGTTGCCTTGAAATGGACCATGGGCGCTATTTACAACCTGCGGCAGGGCGACGTTTTCTGGACCGCCTCGGATGTGGGCTGGGTCGTCGGGCACTCCTACATCGTCTACGGTCCACTGCTCAAAGGATGCACCACTATCCTTTTTGAAGGCAAACCCGTGGGCACTCCCGATGCGGGCGTGTTCTGGCGCGTAATACACGAACACAAGGTCAGGACCATGTTTACGGCCCCCACCGCCTTTCGCGCCATCAAACGGGAGGACCCTGAGGGCCGGTTTGTGGGGAAGTATGACTTGACCCGCTTCGAAGCCCTCTTCATGGCTGGGGAAAGGCTGGATCCCGATACGTTGCATTGGGCCGAAAAGAAGCTGAAAGTCCCGGTCATTGATCATTGGTGGCAGACGGAAACCGGTTGGGCTATCGCCGCCAACTGCCTCGGCATCGAACAGTTTCCCATAAAGCAGGGGTCCCCGACAAAAGCGGCGCCCGGCTGGAATGTTCAAGCGGTCGACCCCAACTGTGAACAGGTGGAACCGGGGAAGATTGGCGCCCTGGTGGTAAAACTGCCCTTGCCTCCTGGCACATTGCCAACCCTCTGGAACAACGACAAAGGATTTATCCAGTCCTATCTTGAAGAATTTCCCGGTTACTATAAAACAGCGGATGCCGGATATATCGACGAGGATGGCTACGTGTTTGTCATGTCGCGAACAGACGACATCATCAACGTGGCCGGTCATCGTTTGTCCACGGGCGGTATGGAGGAGGTCCTTGCCGACCATCCGGACGTGGCTGAATGCGCGGTGCTGGGAGTCGGGGACAAACTCAAAGGGCAGATCCCCATCGGTTTCCTGGTTCTCAATGCCGGCGTAACGCGCGATCCGGCGGAAATAGAAAAGGAGGTCGTTCGGATGGTCCGCCAGCGCATCGGCCCCGTGGCATCATTTAAGATCGCCACCATCGTAAAACGCCTGCCCAAAACGAGATCCGGAAAAATATCTAAGGGGGACGATGCGAAAAATCGCGGATAATGAACTCTTCAATATCCCGGCAACCATTGATGATCCGGCCATCTTAAAGGAAATTGAAGAAGCATTCGTTCATAAAGGATTCGCAAGGAGCAAAAATAGAACAATAAAACCGATTGAAACAGAGGATTCCTTTGTATAAAAAACTGCACGGTAATCTTTTTCTTTCCATTCAACGGGCAATCC